>DATKFW010000044.1:0-55898 GCA_035511075.1 Vulcanimicrobiaceae bacterium | reverse complement strand
GTCTTCATTCTGACCAACGCGCCATTTGGGCAAAAATCCTATTACTACACCAATGGCTGGATTCAAACGAACGGCAATTGTGTTTCGGTGCAATCGTATACGGACCTGCTGGCCAAAGTGCAATATGCCAATAACCGATGGGGCTGCACGTTGTTCTATATTGATTCCATGGGCGAAATAGATAATTGGGGCCCGATAGCGGTCTCGGCCTGCACAAATATCATGAACGCCTATTCCAATGTGTTGCTCATGCCCGAATCCGCATTTCTGGGTTATGGAGCGACCAACATGTATGCCATGTGCGCTCCCTATATAAGCCCATTCTACGAAGGATACTTTATTCCAACAAACGTCCCGCCTCTTTACCCGAAGGCCTTCGGCACACTATTGATTGAACCTCCCTATACCAATGTGACGTCAATCGTCGCGAGTATTCGTGCCGGAAACATCATGATTTTTGACAGTTGGTACCCCAATGTGCAGAGTCCAATTATCCAGAATGCTTACATTGGCGCCTCGCTCGAGCCGCCGACTGACCTGCATGTGTTGACCAACGCGCCGTGAAGAAAGAGCTGCGCAGAACACAATTGCGGGCCGGATCGCCCCGGCTGGGAGTTCATAACAATTCTCGCCGCGCGTCAACCTGACGGTCGCGGTGAGCTTTATAAGGCCCGGGATTTATTTTATAACTTTGGCCGGGGCGGAAGCTTTGTATCTCTTTTTCCAGATTCAATGAACCGAATCCTATTCATCCTGCTCTTTCTGCCAATACTCGCAATGGCGAATATCACTAATTTGGTTCAGGAGCCATTTGCCAGCACCGCCGTTCGCACGCCATCCAACCCCGGAAATCTCGGCGGGGTCACTGCGAACTTCTACGGCGCGGCCATCGGCCCGTCGCTCACTACCGCAGCGATTGGCTGGTCTGCGATCATCGAAGGAAGTTTGACGGTCGCCAACGTTTACCACCTGATGTCAGTCCCGGCAAGCAGTGGGGCGACAACGAACATTTTGTTCGCCGCCTGGTATTATTTTGATTCTCTGTCGATTCCATCTGGAAAGACCATTCGGATCGCGTCGATTTGCGATTCACTCGGCAGCGGGTCGAACACTGACTTCGAGGTTGACGTGAATCCTACCGGCGGCCTCAACACGCAATATTACAATGATGCCGGAGCGGCTCAGGCAAATATCATGCAATGCCCAACGAATAATTGGTTTGAGATTTACCTGGCAGATACAGTCTCTGGCGCAAACCATATCGCGCAGGTCTATGCGCAAACCAATGGGGTTTTTGTCGCCATTGGAAATCCGATTACCTTTGCCGCGTCCAGTTCCACTTTCACTTACGCTGGCGGCGGATCTCAGAGTGTCAGCGCTTCTCCATTTTTCATCGGGCGTTACGGGATGCCGACTCTGTGCGCACTGGGTTATTCTTCGGACGCTACCAACGCAGGAACGGATTATTCGGTCTTTGGTTATCCGATTCTAAACGCCAACCAACCGACACAATGGTATGTGAGTTCAGCTACTGGTAATGACAGAAACACCGGGCTTGTCGGCCAGCCGTGGCAGACGTTTACGAATCTCAACGCGATGCTTAACGAAGGCGGAGTCTTTTGGTATAATGGCACAACCCCGGGTGGCGGGGACATTGTTACCATTGACAACACTGTTCCACTCAATCAAGGCACAAATGAATGGTATATTAAACCAAACGGAATTAATTTGAATTTCATAAACGGGCCGATTGTCTCCTTCTCCACTATTGCCGCAGGAAGTTGGACTACCGTTTCTGGTTACCCGAATTGCTACCAGACCACGGACGGTGGATCGCCTGACATGCTCGACATAGTGTTGTGGGAAAATAATATCTGGCTGACGCATCCAACCGGGCTGAACTGGGCGGCGGTCGCATCAACTGTGGAGTCGACGGCTGGCAGTTTCTTTTGCGATGATGATACGGGGATTCTTTATGTTCACACCATAGATACTACCGACCCTGCAACTGATGAAAACAGTTATACTCGCAGTCACAACTTCCGTCTGGTCGGCGGATCGGCCATTATCATTGACGCTACCAATGTCTATATTTCCGGGCTGACCAATTCCAAAACGACCATCGCCACGATGACGGCGAATGGCGGGGGGACTGGCTACGGACTTGAGTTTCAAGGAGGCGGCTATGGCACCGACATAGTGGTGAATTGCGGCTTTGACTATGGCTCAAAACATCTTGTCGGACGCACCGCGCAGGGAACAAACATGATGGTCATTCGCTCCAATGTTACTTATGGCGCGTGCTCGCCGTATAACACCATTCCTGGGGCGACCTCTGCGGATGTGGATTACTGCTCACCCGGTATTGGAAACAGCTACGAATACATAAACTGCGTCCAGTCTAATAACATCGGGATTATCGGAGGTTTGGAGGGGATCAACAACACAATAAGTTCAAGCTGGCTCTCGCATTCGAGCGGCTTAACGACCAATGTTTTCAACTACGGCCTTTTCAAGGATTGCTACTTTTGCGGTGGAATCGACGAACAAGGGGTGAACGTTGGCGGCATTACATTCTCCGACACGACCGCTTTTTACATCAGGCTCGGTTGCCCCGGAGTTGTCAACACTTGCAAGACGACCGGCGGTCCCATCTGTGCGGACAACACAAACCATTACTGTCTCTTCTGTACTAACGACATCATGCAGATAAATTTCGCCGGGATCAGTCAATATTACTGGACTGCGTTTTGCGGCACTCAATACAACATAAATTGCACTATTGACACCCGCCCTTCCACCAGTGGCACAGGACGGCAGCGGTCGATCTACGGCTGGGCTGGGCCATCGGGCTTGATCCAGTCCAACACGGCGTTTCTGGTGTCATCTGGCAGTGATTATACACTGCTCTATAATTTCTCAAGCAATGACATCGTGATGCTCGGCACGAACCTTTATCAGCTTGGCTCCGGGAATCTGGTAGTGAAGAATTATAGTAATTCCCCGACTGGTGCCAATTTCACATTTTCGTCTTGGCAGGGAATTGGGAAGGACGTGTTTTCCGTTAACACTTCCAGCGCCGATTTCAATACAAATGAATACCCCCTTGCCAATTCCCCGGCCATCGGCGCGGGGCAGAGTTTGGGCACATTTCCCGATTATACAGGGATTGTCTATAATCCAAGAAACACCATTGGAGCTTACCAGCCGGCGGGCACGAATGTCTCCGCGTATCCGATGATCCCGATATTCATTGATACCACCAACGATCAATTCGGGGTCAGCAATGGGCAGTTCCAATTCACGGTGACTGGCGCCCCCGGGTCCATTGCAGTAGTTCAAGGCAGCACAAACCTCCAAACCTGGCTGCCGCTGGAAACCAATTCGTTGAGCCAAGGCTCGTTCACCTTTACGGATAAGCTGGCGACCAATTATTCGGCCCGGTTCTACCGGGCCTTACTGTCCCCGTAAAAATTGCGAGCCCGATGGCTCGTTACCTCGACTTGGCAGCATTTGGGCAACGCGCCTTTATACGGGCGCAAGTATACACGGCGGCACGGGTAATTGCGGCTATTCCCCGCCGCGCGAGGGCACGCGGAGCACAGGCGTTCTTCGGACTTCCTCGATAGTAACATTTGCAGACCTATGCGTGTGGCGGTTTTATTTTGGCGGCTTGGTCCGTATCATCTCGCGCGGCTTAATGCGGCGGCCAAGCTGCTGGACGTTTTCGCAATCGAAGCGTGCGGAATGGATGATATCTATGGCTGGGAAAAGGTGACGGGCAAGGAATCTTTCACGCGAATCACGCTGACGGACCGGCAAATCCAGCTCTCGGATTGGAACCTTGATCTTTGCCGTCAGATGAGACGGGCTTTAAAGCAGATCAACCCGCAGGCGGTTGTCATTCCGGGCTGGTCGTTTGGAGACGCTTTAAGCGGCCTTGCCTGGTGCATCGAGACCCGGACTCCGGCAGTCGTGATGTCCGAAAGCGCCGAGGGTGATGAACGGCGGACGGAATGGAAGGAGTGGGTCAAGCGGCGGATCGCGAGAATTTGTTCGGCGGCCCTGGTCGGAGGAACGCCGCATGAGGATTACATGAAGAAACTGGGCATGCCGCCGGAGCGCATTTTTCGCGGTTACGACGCGGTGGACAATAACTACTTTGCGGACGGAGCGGCGGAACTCAGAAGTCGCAGGGCGGAAATCAGCGCCAAACACGGGTTGCCGGCGAACTATTTTCTGGCGTCGGCACGATTTGTCGAGAAGAAAAATCTGCCGCGGCTGATTCAGGCGTATTCTCTTTACAGGAAGAAATCCCAAGCCGGTGATCCGGTCGCCGGCCAACGCCCAAGGGTGCCGGCCCCCTGGGACCTGGTGATCGTCGGCGACGGTCCGCTAAAACCCGAGCTTTGCGGCCTGATCTCCGAGCTGGGATTGCAGGATTGCGTGCTTCTGCCCGGTTTTAAGCAGTATGGCGAGTTGCCCGTCTATTATGCCTTTGCGGGCGCCTTTGTCCATGCCAGCACCACGGAGCAATGGGGGTTGGTCGTCAACGAAGCGATGGCGTCCGGCTTGCCTGTGCTGGTTTCCAATCGTTGCGGCTGCGCGACGGACCTGGTTCGGGAGGGGCGCAATGGATTCACCTTCGATCCCAGCAACGTTGAGGAGTTGTCGCAACTGATGCTGAGGGTTTCCGCTGTGGACTTTTCACTCGCCGCTTTTGGCGCGGCCAGCGCGCGGATTATTGCCGATTGGGGGCCGGAGCGGTTCGCGTCGGGGCTCAAAGCCGCCGCCGAGACGGTCATTGGGGCTGCGCGGCTCAAACCAACGCTGTTGGAAAGGGCCGTTTTGAAATCGCTTTTGGTCAATCTAAGATTTGCCGGCACGAAATGATGAATTCCGAGGGTCCCAAGAGCGATAACGCGGCCGTTCAGCAGTTATTCACGAGTTCCACGGCGGATTATGCGGGGCACTTCCTTGCCGGGCGGACGGCGAGAAATTTCTGCTTTCGCGAGCGGCTAACTTTGGCCGCGGAGATGACAAACGATGTGTCGGGGCGTCTCCTGGACTGCGCTTGCGGCACCGGGGAAATCACAGCGGCGATCCTGGCCTCGGGACGTTTTTCAAGGGCGACAATCGTCGATTTGTCGCCAAGCATGCTCGAGGCGGCGCAAAAGCGGATGGAAACTGAATTGAAGGGGATGGGGAACGGGGGGCTGGAATTTGTACGGTCGGATATTTTTGAATATGCGGGGCAATCGCAGGTCGGGCAGTACGACCTGATACTGTGCCTGGGATTAATCGCGCACACGGGGCGCCTTGACAATCTTCTCGCCAGACTGAAAGCACTCCTGACTCCAAACGGATGTATTCTATTGCAAACCACTTTGCTGGATCATGTGGGAACAAGGATTGTTCGAGCGTTGACCGATGACAGGTATTATCGCCAACATGGATACCGGATTTCCTATTTTCATCACGAGGACATCTTGCAGGCCGCGGGAAACGCGGGGCTGGAGGCCGTTTCCGTGCGGCGCTTCGGAGTCGGGTTTCCGTTTGGCGACCGGCTTTGGGCGCGCATGAATTATCATTTGGAGAAAAGCATGCGGAAGTGGGCGGGGCTGCATGGCGCGGACGCGTTGTACCTGCTGAACGCGCGCATGGCGCCATGAATACCTGTTGCGCGGTGGATTCAATATCACGCAACGCTGGGGGACTTCAGCATAGTGTGAGGCGGCTTCACCAGTCGTTGAATGAACTTCCGGGTGTCAAGGTTTCCGTGGCGTCGCTGGAGGACGAATATTCGACGCAAGATGAGCATCATTGGAAGCCATTGCCAGTCAGTCTGTCTCGAGTGGTTGGTCCGCGGGCATTTGGATATTCACCGGAATTTCTTCCCAAGTTAATGGAATTGAACGCGGACATTCTGCAGGGGCATGGCATCTGGCAATACCCGTCTTTGGCGGCCAACCGATGGCACCAGAAGACCCGGAGACCGTATCTTGTTTCGCCGCACGGGATGCTCGATGCGTGGGCGGTGCGCAATTCCGCGTGGAAAAAGCGAATCGCACGGTGGTGTTTCGAGGGTGAGCACCTGCAAAAAGCCGCCTGCCTGCGCGCTCTGTGCGAATCGGAGGCGCAGTCGATCCGCGCTTTCGGCCTCACGAACCCAGTCGCCGTCATCCCAAATGGGATTGATGTGCCGGAGAACAAAGGGCGGGGGCCAGAGGCCGGGGATCACGAATCGTTGTGGAACGGTGAGATCGAGCCGGGGCGCAAAGTGTTGATGTATTTGGGAAGAATCCATCCCAAAAAGGGCCTGGTCAATCTGCTCAATGCCTGGGCCGAAGTTCAGAGGTCGACCGTCAATGGACGGAAGCCAGGCGAATGGGTGTTGGCAGTCGCGGGATGGGACCAGGGCGGGCACGAGGCCGAGTTGAAAAAGCTGGCGACGGACCTCGACCTGCTGACCTCGGTGCATTTTATCGGACCTCAATTCAACGAAGCCAAGGCGCGATGTTACCGAAACTGTGACGCATTCGTCCTGCCGTCCTTCAGCGAAGGGCTGCCCATGGGCGTGTTGGAAGCCTGGTCCTATGGCAAACCAGTGGTGATCACGCCGGAATGCAATTTGCCGGAGGGTTTCACGGCGAACGCCGCCCTGCGCGTCGAGCCTAACGTCAAGAGTGTTGCCGCCGGTTTGGGAGAGTTGGTCCGGCTGCAGTCCGCGGACCTTCGCGCGCTGGGAACAAACGGGCGAACGCTGGTGGCCGAAAAATTCACCTGGCCGAAGATCGCCATTGAAATGAAGTCTGTTTACGAATGGGTACTAGGCGGGGGCGCGAAACCGGACTGCGTGCAAACAAGCTGAAATTCCCATGGATATTTCCGGAATGTCATTCAAAGACGCCAAGGCATGCCACACTCACGTGTACCTGTGGCCTCCGGTATTGAAGGCGCTTCAATCAACTCTGCCGGCGTCCGGGCCGCGGAGGGTTTTTGATCTTGGCGCGGGTTCTGGAGCGTTTGCCAATGCGCTTTCAGCGCAGGGATTTAGCGTCAGCGGGGTTGATCCGTCAACATCGGGGATTGAACATGCCCGCAAAGCTTATCCCAATCTGCGACTTGAAGTTGGATCAACGGAGGACGATTTGACGGGTCGCTTCGGCAAATTCCACGCCGTCACCAGCCTGGAGGTGGTTGAGCACGTCTATGCTCCGCGGCGCTTTGCAAAGTGCGTTTACGATTTGCTGGAACCGGGAGGGGTGGCGATCATTTCGACACCGTACCATGGATATTTGAAGAATCTCGCCATCGCGCTGATGGGAGAAATGGATCGTCATTACACCGCTTTGTGGGATCATGGACACATAAAGTTCTGGTCGACACGCACCCTTGGTCAGCTATTAACGGAAGTTGGATTTAAAAAGATCGAGTTCATTCGAGTGGGGCGGATTCCGGCGCTGGCCAAATCGATGATCGCGATTGCACCGAAGCCGGAATGAATCATGAGCAAAGCAACAGCATGAGCGCGACGCTGGACATTGGATTGAATCGCCAGGCCCGGAAATATCCCGTGAGCGAAATGCTGAAGCGGGCGTTTTGGGGGATGGCGTGCCCGTTGTTTCGATTCAGCCCGCGGCCATGCTTTGGCTGGAGACGATTGGTTTTGCGTTTTTTTGGCGCCAAGGTTGGACGGCATGTTCACGTTTACAACTCGGCGCGCATTTATTTTCCGTGGAATTTTGTCATAGGCGATTGGAGCGCGGTGGGAGAGAACGCGCTGATTTATAACCTGGGCCTGGTGACGGTGGGTGAAAAAGTGACGATTTCGCATCGGGCACATTTGTGCGCGGGGACTCATGATTACACGCGGCCGGACCTGCCATTGCTCAAGCCGCCCATCACCGTCAAGGACCAGGCGTGGATTGGCGCGGATGCGTTTATCGGGCCCGGTGTGACGGTTGGCGAAGGGGCAATCGCGGGCGCCCGGGCCGTGGTCACAAAAGACGTCGAGCCATGGACCATCGTCGCCGGGAATCCCGCGCGATTCATTAAGAAGCGAGTCCTAACGACTGCCTGAGAGGGGTCGCCCCGGCACGTTGAAGTCAATTGAAGGCGGACGCTATTTGACTACTACATTTTGGCTTTCCACTCTTACGAATGATCTCGGTCCTCATCCTGACATTTAACGAGGAGCAGAACATTCCGGCGTGCCTGGAATCCGTGAAGTGGTGTGACGACGTGCTGGTTGTCGATTCGTTTAGCACGGATCGGACGGTGGAACTGGCCCGCGGCGGCGGGGCCCGGGTGCTCGAGCATCGGTTTGTCAATTTTGCCGACCAACGGAACTTCGGCCTGACCCAGGGGGGCCTCAAGAATCCGTGGGTCCTGCACCTGGACGCGGACGAATTGGTAACGCCGGAACTGCGGGACCAAATGCTGGCCGCCATCCCGCACACCCAGAAGGAGGCGTTCCAGATGCCGTCGCGGATGATGTTCCAGGGACAATGGTTGAAGTATTCCGGGCTTTATCCGTGGTACCAGGTGCGCCTGGGCAAGAAAAGCAGTCTATCGTTCGTTCAAGTGGGCCATGGGCAGCGCGAGACGCTGGCTTCCGAAAAGATAGGCACTCTCGAATCGCCGTTGCTGCACTATTCCTTTTCCAAAGGGATTCATGACTGGGTGGAGAAGCACAACCGCTATTCCACCGCTGAGGCGGTCCATTTTGTGGAAGCGGGAACGGAAAAGAGGATCGACTGGCGGTCGATCCTGCCGTTTGGAAACGGAACCGTCCGCCGCCGGACTTTGAAGCAACTTTTCTTTCATCTGCCATTCCGTCCGACCCTGCGCTTCCTGTATATGTATTGCTACAAGCTAGGGTTTCTCGACGGACGGGCCGGGCTGACTTACTGCCGGCTCCTTGCCTTCTATGAATATCTGATCGTCCTGAAGATGCGCGAGGCCAGGTGGAGGCGCCTCGGGCGCGCCGTGTAGTGCAACCGGCCTCCGCAGCAGTTGCGCGCCGCAGTTCTGTAAGACGGTTTCGGGCCGTTGCGACGGCGGCGGCGCTGGCACTTGCCCTGGGATTGGTATGTTTCCTTTTTCCGCGGCAAATTCTGTGCGTGCAGAATGAGAACGCGCGGGCCGACGCAATAGTCGTGCTGGGAGGGGATTTCGGAGAGCGCTCGACCCACGCCGCGGAACTATTCCGGTCGGGCGCCGCCCCGAAAATCATCGTGAGCGGCGCAGGAGATTGCACCTACAACATGCAGGTGCTCAGGTCGGCTGGCGTGCCCGCCAGCGCCATTGAAGTGGAGGGCCGCTCGATGTCAACGCGTGAGAACGCAGAGTTTTCCATCCCGTTGCTCCGCGCCGAGGGAGCGAAGCGGGTCATTATTGTCACTTCCTGGTATCACTCGCGGCGGGCATTGCATTGCTTCCGGCATTATGCGCCCGAAATGCAATTTTATTCACGGCCCTCCCTGGATGCTTACGCGAGATCCGATTGGCGCCGAGCAGGGACGTGGCGTTATATCGACGGGGAGTACGTGAAGCTTGTGGGTTACTGGATTTGCTATGGGATCTGCCCGCTCTAAAGGCGCGCAGCAAATCGAAAAGACAGTGAAAAATGCAATGCGTAGTATTATTGAGCTTATAAAGCCGGTTGCGGACGGCATGGGGATTGGCCACTTCATTCGCCAATCGTATGTGGATTTGCGCGGCCTCGGCGAGCGCGCAAAATTTGCCGTGCGGGGACGGCCAGATCCAAGCACGTCCGTGTTTCTGGCCGGCTCCGGCCGCAGCGGGTCCACCTGGCTATCGACGATTATCGTGGCCGCGCCGGGCACGCAGGAAATCTTTGAGCCGCTCCAACAACTCTGGAACAAGGAATATTGCGATCTGATCGGATGGGACCTCAACGCGGCCGATTTTGAACGTATTAGAGCGTATTTTCGCACGGTTTATTTGAGACCCGAATGCGCCGACCCCGAATGGAAGGACCTGTTTTGCAGAATATTGACCGGGCGCGTGCGGAACTATTGGACCGATCTGGTGCGCAATAGCTATTTTCCCGATCGTTTTGTGATAAAGGAGATTCGGGCGAACATGATGTTGGGTTATATATACCGGCAGTTTGGTTCGCGAATCGTTTACCTCATTCGTCATCCTTGCGCCGTAATCGCATCGCGCCTTGCGCTATGCTGGTCCGCCGATATTGTTGACATCCTGAATCAGGAGCAGTTGGTTGAAGACTACCTGCGGCCCTGGCTGGGCAAGATCGAGCAGGAAAAGGATTTGCTGGGCGCGCACGCAGTCTGGTGGGCCGTGGAAAACATGGTCGCGTTGAAAAATCTCGAAGATGTTCCCCATCATTCTGTGAAGTTTGAAACGATGGTGCTGGAGCCGGAAAGAGAGGCGGTCAAACTCTTTGACTGGCTGGGTTGGAACGTTGAGCGGGAGAAGGTATCACCGTTGATTTCAGCCGCTAGCCGGATGTCTCGGAAGGATTCTTTCGGGCTCTCGTCGCAGAAACGCCTGTCCT
Organism: Vulcanimicrobiaceae bacterium; assembly: GCA_035511075.1. Classification (GTDB taxonomy): domain Bacteria; phylum Verrucomicrobiota; class Verrucomicrobiia; order Limisphaerales; family Palsa-1400; genus DATAUD01. The sequence continues at coordinate 45,352 of DATKFW010000044.1, read as the reverse complement.
CGTGGCGAAGGGACTTGTCCGAGGAACAACAAAAGCGAATACTCTGGTGGTCGCAGGAGTTGGGCATTCCTTATTACACGGAAGCACTGCTGCCAACCGACATCCAATTGAGTTATCCGGAGATTGTCTAGCAAGGTTAGCCTTTCCATACTGGGTATGGTTCGTATACTGCAATCAACTCGCTCCTGGCTCCCGTTGACATTTGTACTCGGGTACCTCTGGTACAGCGTCATTGACCAGTTGCGCGGGGAATGGACGGTAAATCCACAGTATTCGTATGGCTGGGTGGTGCCGTTCCTTTGCGTTGGTTTGCTCCTCCGACGGTTGCAGACTTGTCCGGACCTCAAACGTCGGGACACAGAAACCAGGAGTCAGACGTCAGAAGTCGTGTGGTTCGCTTTGCTGGCATTCCTGTGGCTGCCGACGCGACTGGTGGAAGAAGCAAATCCGGAGTGGCGACTTATAAGTTGGGCGCTGGCAATTGACGTTGTTGCTCTTACTCTACTTTCCATACGATTCACGCTTGGGAGTGCCTGGGCGCGTTGGCTGGCCTTTCCGATCTGCTTTGTCCTGGTTGCGGTGCCCTGGCCGACTCCCATCGAGGGGCCTCTCATTCAATCGTTGACGCGGATGAACTCCGCAATAGTGGTCGAGTTGCTGGGTTGGGCGGGCATACCCGCGGTGCAGCATGGGAATTTGATTGAAGTCGCCACGGGAACAATCGGGGTCAGTGAAGCGTGCAGCGGCATCCGTTCGTTTCAAACCAGCCTCATGATTTCACTTTTCTTCGGAGAGTTTTACAGGATGGGCCTCTGGCGCCGGTTGTTGCTCATTCCGGCGGGGTTTATCATGGCGATGGCATTTAACGTGTGTCGGATGACTTTCCTGACGTTGATCGCGGCCGAGAAGGGAGTTGACGCAATTGACAAGTACCATGACACGACAGGGATCACGATCACTTTGGTCTGTACGGCGGGATTGTGGGGCCTGGCGATGCTGTTTAACAGGGGGCGGAAGTCAGGAATTGAAAATCAGAGTTTGGGGGCAGGCAGCCAGAAACCAGGAACACCTTCTCCCGCCAACTTTCGAGCCATGTCATCCGCGCTTTTCCGGGGCTCGATCGCCGTGCTCGCGTGGATCGTTTTGGTGGAATTGGGCGTGGAATCGTGGTACCGATGGCACGAAGCTCGATTGCCCAAGAGCGTCTTGTGGTCTATGGATTGGCCGCGGGGCAACCCCACATTTGAAGAAGTGCCTTTGGCCCCGCGAACGAAGCAGTTGCTGCGCTATGACGAAGGGAGCAGCGCGGCCTGGCGGGAGGCGGACGGGACGGCGTGGCAGATGATCTATTTTCATTGGCTGCCGGGTCGGATCGCCGTGCAACTGGCCAAATCCCACACGCCGGAGATTTGCCTGCCGGCCTCCGGACATACAGTTGAGACACTGCCGGATATCACCTACCTTTCAGTTCGCGGGTTAAACCTTCCCTTCCGAAAATATATTCTTAACGACGGCGGGGGACCTGTTTATGTCTTTTATTGCCTATGGGAAGATCGTGCCAGGGATCAATCTTTTCAAACGACGAGTCTTACCTACGGAAATCGGCTGGAACCAATCCTGGAAGGAAGACGAAATGTTGGCCAGCGTTCGCTTGAAATCGTCATTCGTGGAATTGGCGGATTAAAAGCCGCCGAAGCGGCACTGGCGCAACAGTTGGAAAAGGTGATCACCACCGACCACGCGCACACCGCCGGCACAGAATTGCAGAATGGGAGATCGGGATAAGCGGGGAATGCCCGGATTGGCAAGAACCGTTGTTGCAGCCCAGGATGAATACACCAGATAGCATGCGCGCACCGTTCGTTTCAGGGGGCGAGGCCCGGGCCATTAAGGTGCCTCGTGTGGCCGCTGTGCAGGACGGCGCGCGCAATCATTACGCGATGCCCGTCGCGCTCCGCCGGGCGGGTATTCTCGAACGGATGTTCACGGATTTTTTTGTAAAGTCCGGGTCGGGCGTCGATCGACTCTCGTCGTTGCTTAGGAGCATGGGAGTGGCAAAGCGCGCCGGCGACCGGCGCTGCAAGGAACTTGACACGGCGACCGTTATCCAGAGCTATTGGCTCACTGCGCGGCAACGAATTGAACGGCTGCGTCGTGAACCATTGGATGTTCATTACGAACGGCTGGGATTGTTGACCGAGGAGTGGATCGTAAACCACGGCTTCCGCTCGGCGAACGCGTTGATGGGATTTGTGTCCCACATCAGCCACGGTCTTTGCGCGGCTGCGCGCCGGCAAGGCCTGGTCACGGTGGCGGACCAGATAATCGCCCCCATTCCAGTGCTTCACCGGGAAGCCGCCATTCAGGCGGAGCGCTGGCCCGGTTGGGAGCAAGCGGAGCATTCCGAAGGTTTTGATCGGCTGCGGCGATGCGAAGAACTGACCTGGGACGCATTGGATCATATCACATGCGCGTCGGATTACGTGCGGCGGAGTTTGATGGAGGAGGGTGTGCCCAGTGAGAAAGTCAGTGTGATTCATTACCCCATTGATGAGACGTCGCTGGCCTTCCATGACCGTCGCAACAGGACCGGACCAGTGGTGGTTGGTTTTATCGGGGCCGTGGGTTTAAGAAAAGGCGCTCCCTACTTTTTTGAGATCGCCAGGCGATTCAATCCGAAAGAGGTCCGCTTTGTAATGGTCGGCCCGGTGCATTTGCAAAAGTGGGCGGTTGCAAAATTTGGCGGACACGTGGAGGTGATCGGCGGGGTGCCGCGATCCGAAGTGCCAGAATGGGCGCGGCGCATGGATATCATGCTGTTTCCTTCGACGTGCGAAGGCTCGGCGTTCGCATTGATGGAAGCGATGTCGAGCGGGCTGCCGGTGGTTACTTCGCCAAACAGCGGCTCTTTGGCGCGCCACGGGCAAGAAGGCTTTATCGCCGCCTACGACGATATCGATGCCCTGGCTGAATATGTGCGGGAACTGGCGACGGACCCGGAGCGGCGCCAGGAAATTGGCCGGGCGGCGCGGCAACGATGCGAGCAATTCAACCTGGATTATTATTCCCGCGAACTGTCCGCCCTGTTCCACCGCCTGGTCGGCGCGCGGGAGAATGCCCGTCCGTAACGAGGGGACGGATTCATGCGTTTTCTGCTTCTAAACCAGTTTTATCCGCCTGATCCCGCGCCGACGGGGTGGTATTTGCATGGGTTGGCGCGCGAACTTGTGGGGCGTGGACATCATGTCAGTGTGTTGTGTTCGCGGCGTTCTTATGATGGGAAGGATTCCTATCCGCGCCGGGAGAATCTCGAAGGCGTCGAGGTGTCCAGGCTGCCGGCGACCGGCTTCGGCCGGCGTGGATTCGTCGGCAAAATGGCGGATTACGGCACTTTTTATTTCTCCCTTGCCACCGCGCTGCTGTTGGACCGGAGCAAGCCGGACTTGATCTTATCTTTGACAACGCCGCCGTATCTGGGAGTGCTGGCAAAGCTGGCCGCCGCAAGGCACGGGTGCAGGCGCGCGCACTGGGTCATGGACGTTTACCCGGACGTGATGTATGCGCATGGAATTTCGCGGAAAAACGGCTGGGTTTATCGTTTTTTGAGCGGGTTGACGCGGTTTGAATTGCATGGGGCGGATGCGGTGCTGTCGTTGGGGCCCACGATGGCGGAACGGGTGGCGGCCTACGCGAGAAACGGCAAGCCGGCCTCGATGGTGAGTTGGGTTCCGCTGTGGAGCGATCCGGAATTGATCCCCTGGGACCGGAGCAAGACCAATTCCTTGCGGGCCAGCCGCGGATGGAGCGCCAAGGAAGTGGTCTTTCTCTATTCCGGCAACATGGGTTTGGGACATCGTTTTGGCGAGTTTCTGGAAGCGGCAAAACGGCTGGGCCAAGCCGGACCGCGGTGGGTATTCAGCGGGGGCGGCAAGCGCCGCGGGCAGATCGAAGATTTTGCGCGGTCGAATCCCGAGGCGCGCATAGAGATGTCTGACTACGTGCCGCAGAGCCAGTTGCGCGCGCATCTTTGCGCCGGGGACGTTCACCTGGCGAGCCTGGATTCGGCGTGGCAGGGGCTCATGGTCCCCAGCAAATTACAGGGGAGTTTTGCGGTCGGGCGGCCGGTGCTTTATGTCGGGGGCACCGACTGCGAAACCGCCGCCTGGATTCTTGAGTCCGGAGGCGGTTGGGTGGTGGAGGAAAACGATGTGGGCGGTCTGCTTGAGGCAATTGAGCAGGCATCGGACGAGAATGAACGTCGAAGACGCGGCCAGGCGGCGTACGAATTCGCCCAGAAAAACTTCGTGATGTCGGCGGCCTGCGCGCGCATCTCGCGGCTGATCGAGGGCGTTCCGGCCGGCAAAAACTGAGAGACGGATCCAATGTTCGGCAATTTTGACAAGTACATTGCGGTGTTTCTGACCGGATTGGTGGTGACGTATCTGCTGACGCCGGTGGTGCGGGCATTGGCGGTGCGATACGACGTGGTGGACAAACCGGACGCGCGGCGTCCGCACAAACGGCCGACGGCGCGCGGAGGAGGGCTAGCCGTGGTGATCGGAGTCCACGCCGCGTGCCTGGTGGCGCTGTTTTTTCCATGGCCAAAGTTTACCGGCAATTTGGACATAAGCTGGTGGCGGAACTACGCGCTGGCATCGTTGGTGTTGCTGGTGGTGGGATTGGTGGATGACGTGCGGGGAATGCGCCCGCTGGTCAAGCTCGCCGGCCAGGCTGTCGCCGCGGGGCTGATATTCGCGTCGGGCGCGCGTTTTGGCTCGATGTTTGGGTATCAACTGCCGGCATTTCTCGATTTTGCCCTGGTGGAACTGTGGCTTCTGGCGGTGATAAACGCGTTCAACCTGATTGACGGTTTGGATGGTTTGGCGTCGGGGTTGACGATCATTTCGGCCGCGGGTTTGGCCGGGATATTCGCCATCGACCACATGCCAAGCAATGTTCTGATTCTCTTGGGATTGATCGGCGCGTGCCTGGCATTCCTGCGCTACAATTTTCATCCAGCCACGATTTTTCTCGGGGACACGGGAAGCATGTTTCTTGGGTTTACGCTCGGGGTCATTTCGCTCCAGACCTTTTCCAAGAACACGTTTATGCTTTCGCTGGCCATTCCGATGATGGTGCTGGGGGTGCCGATATACGACGCGTTGCTGGCCATTTGGCGGCGATGGGTGCGCGGCATTCTGCGCGGGGGTCAGTCGCCGGATGGGCGGAGGCGATTCGGAATCATGCAGCCTGACGTGGACCATTTGCATCATCGGCTGCTCAAAACCGGGCTGGGCACGCGGCGAGTCGCGACGATACTCTTTTTCACGAACGCGATGTTGGTGGCGTTCGGATTGTTATTGACGACGTTCCGGTCGCACGCGGCGGGAATCTTTTTGATCGCGTTGCTGGCCGTCGCCTACGTGATGATGCGTCACATGGCGGTGATCGAGCTGCGCGAAACCGGAGGGGCGCTGCTGACGGGGCTCCGACACCCCACGCACACACTGCTCAGATCGTTGAGTTTTCCGGTTTGGGACATGATTTGCCTGGCTGGCGCCCGGGCGCTGGCAATGTGGTTGTGCGATCCTCCCGCAACCGGTTTCTGGCATGCCTGGTTTCTGGACCTGCCGATTTGGGTGACGCCGACGATCTCTCTGCTGGCGCTGTCGCGAACGTACGTAATCGTCTGGACGCGGGCGCGATTGTTGGATGTGTTGATGTTGCTCCTGACGATGCAGGCGGGCCTGCTGATCAGCCTGGGCTTGACGCTTCTGATCGATCCCACGGATGCAGCCACCGCATGCATCCGGACGCTGGTGATTGCGGCGGTTGGACACACGGCCATCGTTGCGGCGCGGGTGTTCTATCGCAGTGTCGAAGAAGTGGTGCATTACCTCAAATCCAACGGGACCCAAACCGGAGACAAGCAGCGAATCCTTCTCTACGGCGCCGGGGGGCGGTGTCAACTTTTCCTGAGAGAGCGCTCATTCAATAATTCAAGCAGTTTCGACGGGCGCTCGGTTGCGGGACTGATCGACGACGAACCTTCACTGCATTTCCGATGGGTTTATGGACATCTGGTGCTCGGGGGATTGAAGGACCTACCCGGGCTTGTCGCCCGGCATAAGATCCACGGCATCGTCATTACCACGGCGCTGCGGGCGGAAACGCTTTCGGCGCTGGCGGAATTGGCGTTGCAGCACGGCCTGAGCTTAAGCGAGTGGAGATTCGAAAATCACAACCTGGAACCACGCGGGGCCGGGGAACCGGGGGGGTTGCACCCGATTGATTTGCAGGCGCAGACGGCAATGAGATACGACATTTGAGGATACATTCATTGAAGAGTTAAAATCATGCGAAAGTTATTCATCATTCTTTTGGGTTGCACGATCCTTCTGCTGGCTGGGTATGCCGGCCTTCGCAGCTACAAGGAGTGGAAGGCAAACCACATGCTGGCTTTGGCGCGGCAATTTCTCGCCAAATCGAACGGGCGGAACGCGTATCTTTCCTTGCGCGAAGCCCTGGCGTCCAATCCGCAAGATGTGGAGGCCACTCGTTTGACGGCAGACGTACTCGAGGCTGCGCGCTCGCCCGATGCGCTGGTGTGGCGCGGACGAGTCGTTGAATTGAATCCCAAATCCGTTGACGACCGGCTGGCATTGGTGGAAACGGCGATGCTGTACCACGAATATTCCGTGGCGACGCATGCTTTGGAAGGAGTGCCCGAAGAGGGGAAAACCAGCGCCAAGTACCATAGCATGGCCGGCATGGTCGCTGTGGCTACCGGTCAACTGGAGGTGGCCAAAGCAGAATTTCAGGAAGCCAGCCGGCTGGATCCCCAGGACACCAGTCCGCTGATGAATCTTTCGGTGTTGCAGATTCATGGGACCAACGAAGCGGGCGTTGACAAGGCCCGGATCGTTTTGCAAGACCTGAGCGTCAATTCAACCAACGCCAGCTTGCGTTGCAAGGCGCTTCGCGAACTGGTGACGGACGCCTTGCGCTACAAGCACGAGGACTCGGCGCTGGCGCTTTCGGGCGAGTTGCTGCTGCAAACCAATTCAAACTTCCAAGACAAGGTGCTGCGGCTGGAAACATTGCGCGAAATCCATAATCCGGACTTCAATGCCACGATGGCTGCCTTCGAGACAGAAGCCGGCACCAATTCAACCGACATTTACGATCTGGCAACATGGCAACAGACGCATCAACTGGCCAAAGAGAGCCTTTCCTGGCTGCAAAGACTGCCGGCAGCAGCTCGCACGAATCAGCCGGTGATGGCGTTGTCCGCCGAATCGTGCACGATCCTGAAGGACTGGCCCGGCTTGCAGCGATTGTTGCAACATCAGAACTGGGGAGGGTCCGAATTCATCCGTCACGCGTTCCTGGCGCGGGCTTTCCGCGGGCAGGATTTGATCGATTCGTCAAAAAATGAATGGGAGCAGGCTTTGACGGAAGCCAACGCCCAGAAAATGAGTCGCATGATGCTCCTTCGGTTCTCGATGCAATGGGGCTGGCAAAATGAAGCCGAAGATCTCCTGTGGACCGTCGTCAACCAGTATCCGAATGAAAAATGGGCCGGGCGAGTCCTCGGCGGGATCTTGTATGCCAACGGCCAAACCCGTTCCATGCTGGCCCTCTACAGCCAGGAAGTAAAGGCGGCGCCATCCGATCTGGACATTAAGAACAACCTTGCCGCGACGGCCTTGTTACTCAATGCCAAGGAGGTAAACGCCGACGTGCTGGCTCATGACGTTTACACCAAGGTCCCCACCAATTCGGCATACGCCTCGACTTACGCCTTCTCGCTGCTTATGCAGAAGAAGCCTGCCCAGGCATTGACCGTCATCGAGCAACTCAAGCCGGCCGAGTTGGAGGATCCCTCGGTGTGCGGTTACTACGGGATTATCCTGGCGGCCAACGGCGACCGCGCAAAAGCCAGGAAATATCTTGACCTGGCAAACAAGTCACGGCACCTGCCCGAAGAGCTGAAACTCTTTGCGGCGGCCGGGGCAGGGGCTTAGGGCGTTATTCTTAATTACAGAGGCGAGTAGCGGGCCGGTCAACTGAAGTTGACCGGTCTTTTTTTGTACGCGTTTTCGCTTCTTCATGGTCGATTATGGAAAACGCTCGATTTTTGCGGTGAATCGGCCATGCTGCCCACATGGTATTACCGCCGTAAAAATATCCTTTGACCCTGACGTTACGTGATAGCCGAGAGTGCAAAGCAGTCGCGGTGGCCATGGTGGCTTCCGCGGGAAAAAAGCGATGGCTTATACAGTCAAACAAGTGGCCGCGATGTCGGGCGTCAGTGTGCGCACGCTTCATTTTTATGATGAAACGGGCCTGCTGAAGCCTGCCTATCTCGGGGCGAATGGCTACAGGTTCTACCAGGAGCCACAACTCTTGACTCTCCAGCAAATCCTGTTTTACAGGGAGCTGGGGTTCGAGCTGAAGCAAATTAAACAGATCCTGGGCCGGGCCGATTTCGAAAAAGTCGCCGCCCTCCAGTCGCATCGGAAGGTTCTGCAAAAGAACCTCACCCGGACGCGCAAGTTGATTGAAACCATCGACAAAACTATCCAGCACTTGAAAGGAAAAAAGAAAATGAAGAGTAAAGAGATGTTTGCGGGTTTCAGCGTTGGCGCAGGAAAAGACCGGTTCAATGAGGGATTTCAGCACTGCGGCACGATCATTGATTGCAAGGTGTCGGGAAAGGACACCGGTGGCACAATGTGCATTTTGGAAGTGAACAACACCGGATGGACGCGCCACATGAACCGAGACCAGAACGAATGGATTTACGTCGTTGAGGGCGAGGTGGAGTTGGAGATGGGCAAGAAGCGGTTCCACCTCGGCGCTGGTGAATCGATGTTCATCCCACGCAGCGTAGAGCACTCGTGGGGGGCGACCCAGCGAGGGTCATCAATACCTACCAACCGGCGGGCAAAATCGAGGACTTCTTTAAGGCGCTGGCCAAATTCAAAGACCTGCCGACGCGTGAGCAGGCGATGAACAAAAGCTACACCACCGAACAGATAAATGGATTGAAGCGGGTGTACAATACCCACGGCATGACTGTGACTGGCCCGCCGCTCGAAGTTGAATGAGTTTGTCAGCCGATGAAGTTTATGCGCGTCAGCCTCGCGCAGACTAACAAGCGCAACGAACCGGGAAAACTGCGATCAAGGAAATCGAAAAGCCCTTGCTTGCATCCAGAAATCTGATAGGAATAAGGCCCTTCGGAGTGGCTGGTTTTGAAGTGACCGGTGACACAACTGCTGTTCGTATATTAATAGTCAGGCAAAAAAGCTATGTCTGCGATTCTGCAAAATCACTACGTCCTTGCGGTTCACGACGCGCGCCGGTCGGCTCAGTTCTACGTCGAGATGCTCGGTTTCCGCATTGTTGGGGAACCGCCCGGCTGGATATTCGTGGCGAAGGATGGCTGTATGATCATGCTGGGCGAGTGCCCGGACGACATGCGCGCCGGCGAACTTGGTTGTCACAGCTACTTTGCCTACCTGCGAGTCGAAAACGCCGATAGCTACTACCATCATCTCAAAACCAAAGGAGCCGACCTGCTCTCCGAAATAGAGGACAAGCCCTGGGAAATGCGCGAGTTTGGCTTGCGGACACCGGACGGTCATCGGATTAAAATCGGCCACTCCCTGACATAATCATGGGTGCCCTGGTAAGAACAATGCTCAAGCCTGGCACAATCGGCATATTTCTCTGCCTGCTGGTCTTGTGCTCTTGCGCGACAGGAGATCCAATTCGCTCCCCGCTTCCCGCTGAGGTGCCGATGAACGAACTTGCCGGTCGCGGCGGCTTGTTGATTGTCACGCTCCGGTTGGAGAGTGGCGAAGACCTGCCGTTTATGGTGGATACCGGGACGTCGGACACCATGATCGACAAGTCGTTGGAGCCAAGATTAGGAAAACCCCTGGGCACAGCGGTGTTTCAGAGTTGGGGCGCCAAGGAGACAAATAGCATCTACGCGGCGCCAAAGCTCTATTTGGGTGGCGCACCTCTCATGATGACCGGCACGGGCATCTATACCTATGATTGCACGCAAATGTCATCCGGCGCGGGTCGTCCCATCATGGGGATTCTCGGCGCGGATATTCTGCAACATTATTGCATTCAATTGGATTTTGCCGCCGGAAAAATGCGATTTCTGGACGATGAACGGGCCGACAAAAAAATGTGGGGCAAGGCGTTCCGCATCGTTGCGCTTAACTCCAGGGACGCCCGGCCATCGGTCGCCGGGAATCTTTTCGGGGCGCAGGGTCCGCATTCGCTGATTGACAGCGGCTTCGATGATGACGGGTGGCTGATGCCGAAATATCATCGGCAATGGACCAACCAGGCGGTTCCGCCGGCAAAAGGGGAAACGCGATCGCCCGATGGCATGTTTGGCGGAGAAAAGTATCCGTTTGTTTCGTTGCGCGCGCAAGACGTGGAGTCGGATGGGATTGGAATCCACTTTCTGGCGCGGCACCTGGTCACGTTGGATTTTCCAAAGCGGACGATGTATCTCCAGCGCCAAATTTTTGGCCCGCTCCCGGACCCGAGACTCAAGACCACACGGATGGAGGTTTTGGATCCCATGATCCAGGCTGTGATCCGGGAAGATGCAGCCGCCGCGCGCTCGGAGCTTGCAAGAATCCAGCGAAGCAACGCCCCTGATCTGGCCAAAGCCGTCGCCCAAAGGTTGGTGGCGACCTTGGAAAATGAACCGAAGCCGGCGCCGGCCGAAGTGCCGCCCGACGTTACCACGGTGGCGTTGGGGGATCTCCGTCCGGAACGGGCCGAGGTGGGCTGGCTCAAGCCCGCGGCCAACCGCATACCGCTCAACGGCGAGATCGAATCGCCGTTGCTGGATTCTGGTAAAATCCATGCCACAGGCCTTTTCGCGCACGCGCCGTCCCGATATGTTTACGATCTGGGCGGCGAATGGAAGAGATTGCGCGGCCAGGCGGGATTGCATACGGCTTTTCAACCCTATGCCCACGGAATTGTTTTTGTCATCAAGACCGATGGAAGGGAGGTGTTTCGCTCCTCCATCATTCGCGGATCAAAAGAGGTCAGCTACGATATCGACCTGACAGGCGTCAAGACCCTGGACCTTCTAGTTGACAAAGCTTATAAGCAAAACGGAGGCAATTGGAGCCTGTGGCTCGACCCCACCCTATTCCGGTAATCGTCAACGTACGCGGCTGGGCGCCAAGAAAATTGGCGGGAAAGTGCTTTTACCGAAAAGTACGGCACACGGTCAGGGCGTGGCGAGGCGGTAAAAGGCCGCGGCGGAGGATGGGGTGATGGCGACTTCGTAGAAATCGCTCAAGAGAGTTGGCGTGTCCGGGTCCGGTTTCCAGCCGTCGGGATTTGAAGGGTCAGACGTGACCTGGAGCTGAAACGCGATGGCGGTGGCCGGCCATGTTAATTGCAGGGTCATACCGATCGCCTGGACGTTGAGGACCACTTCGGCGATTTCGAAAATCTGCAAACGGGCAGTATCGAACTCAGACTGCGCCGTCACGGTATTGGTTTGATCGAAGCCGTCCACCACGGAGGATCCCGCGCCATTCGTGTTGGCGTAGAGAACATCGGCGGCATAGACTTGCAGATAGTTGAGAGGCAGGCCGCCATTGGTTACGCCGTAAGAGCCTCCGACCCTCGTGCCGTCGAAGTAAACCTGCAGGACATTGTAAAAGGCCTGCTCGGGCGAGATGATTGAAATATTCGTGGGACAATTATTCGTCTGGTTGCATCCTTCCGTCTGGGGGTGCGAAGAGAAGCCGGTGTTAAACTGCAAGCCGCCAAGCATCCTGGACACGACGGAATCGGTTCCCGGCAGCCGCGCGAAACCGCTGGATGTGCTTTCGGCGAGCCACTTAATGCCGTAGGAGCCGAGATCGCGCGGGCCCAGTGGGTTGAGATATATTCCGTTGGCCCCCAACCCATCCTCCTGGGTCGCCTTGGCATTGTTGCCGCCGTGTTGCGGGTCCGCGAAGTAAGCCAGAACCGTTGTCTCGGCGGCACAATCCATTTCGATATCCGTGTATGGGCCTGAGCAGTCCGGACAGAAACCAGGCGGCACGGAGTAATTGGTGTATGGCAGCGTGGAATTGGGCATGAGAAAGTTGGGGAGTCCGCTACCCGTGGTGACGGCCAGAGTCAAATTGCTGAAGGCCTCGCCGTACATGTCGACCGCATCCTCCCACGCCTGGATGAACGCCGTATCGGAGTTTTGGTAATTGGTGGGTAAAGTAAGCGCAAAAAGAGGGTTCCACTGATAAAAGTGGCTGGGGTCATTATTGAGGTTTGGGAGGATCATTTCTTCCGAAGAGGCCGTGGGTCCCGCCACTTCGACGGTGACCAAGAGGGGATTCGTTCCGTATCTGTCGGCGACTTTGTGAATGAACGTCCGCCAGACGCCCTGGTAGTAGGGGTTCCACGGGAGCGGGAGGAGCATGTTCGTATTGGCGCCCCCCTCCGAATTCAGGAAGGTTGCACAACCGCAGTTGGTGACGACCAACGCGGCGTCAGGTGGATTCGTTGCGAACATTGGATCGCACGAGTCCATATTGCTGAAAGCCCACGGCGGGGTCCAAAAGCCGGGCAGCACACCGAGTTGGATGGTCTTGGGCTGTTCAGCCGGGTGGTTCGTGTTCCACTCTTGAACCGCGCCAAAAATGTCATCCAGGATGCTCCAATCATAGTAACCGACATTTGAGTTTGTCGGGCTCGACGGGTTAAGGTAGCTCCAGCGCACCATCGCTGCGATCCCTGAAATGGCGGGGTTGCTCAGAAGATTCGAGACGTTCTCGGTTATGCACTCGAGACTGTTTGTCGCTGCGCCACCGCTGGATTTATTCGGATCGGCCATGCACCCATCGATGTCGGCAATGGCGTAAATGCCCAACGGTTGTCGGGGAGGCGCAGGCTGCGCGGCGCCAGAGTGCGGGGCGCAAAGAGCGAAGGTCGCGGACACTACCGATAGGAACTTGCCTTCAAAGCGACACCATTTACTTGACGCCGCGGGGTTGAGGGAGAAATGGTTTCTGATCCCACTCATTATGGCGGCACGGTGCCAGAGCGGCATGCGCGTGTCAACCTGAGGCGGTATTGCCGATGGAAGATGAGCGGGGCGGGGTCACACCAGCCCTGCAAAATACAATCAGGCCGGTCGCGATGACCGGCCTGATTAGCAGATAAGAATATGAAACGACTAAGTCGTTGGTCAATTACGCCGTGCGGTTCTTGCGCACAATTCGCAGAGCACTCGCACCAAACGGCAGCAGGAGCAGCGCTCCCGCGACCAGCGTGGTCGGCTCGGGGACAGGGGCGGGGACGTAACTCGCCGAGGAGGCGGGGAACCAAGGGCCAGCCGACTCATCGAAAGATGACCCACCGTAGAGACCGGGCTTCTCTGTCGTCGTAATCTTGAGGATGCCGCTTGTAGCGCCTGGCAGCAAGGGATCTAATCCGCCGGCGGGAGTGGCGAAAAGCCAAGTGACAGAGCCGACGCCAGCCGAGCCGGTAACACCAGCGGGGGAGGAAACGGTCAAAGCGGACGGGGTGGCACCGTCGTCAATCGTAATGCCATAAATTGCGCCGTGCGAGGTGTTGTCAAGCTGGTAATCGTAAGTCCAGACACCCGCGGTTTCGGAGACGCTGTAGTCTACAATAATCGGCAAACCACCGAGTGTCGGATTGGGTGTCGTCCAAGTAACGAATCCGGCGTGGGCCGTTAAAGCCGTGGCCCCAACTAGGCATGCGGCAATTGCAATCAGTTTCTGAGTTCTATTTTTCATAATGCTATCTGCTGTTTTTTTGTTTATGGTTTTTAACACTGAGCGAGTTTCTGTCATTTACCAAAAAACGTCTATTGTGCTTTGGGACATCTTCGTACGCTTTTGGGCCATCGCAGATGTCCCGCATAATTAAACCGTCGCGCCACGCGGTTCCTCCGCAGAAGTCGCAAGCGCCGCTGTCAACACGATTAACCCCGACCCGGGGTTCCGCAGCGCTTTTAGTTTTATGCCAGTCCCATTGTTCATGTATTACACTTATTACTTTCTCTTCCAACTCTCGCTACACGCGTTCTCAATTATGGGCATATTTATAGTCCATGCGCGGCATCCTGTCTGTCCACTTGTGGGACATCTTTGATCACTTTTGGGACATGGCTTCTCAAGATGTTGAGCGTCAATTACTTCCGTGCATGGTAGGTCGGGAAACGACTCGTATTTGCGGTTTTTTTTCGTGTTTTGAACCCAATAATGCCCTTTCACGAGGATCGGTACGGCGAAATCGGGTTGCAAAGGCGCAGGTTTTTCGAGAAGATCATCCGTGGTTCCAGTTCGCGGCGGCGCCGAATGCATGCGTATGACGCGGATTGGCGGCCAATGACGACAAAGCCCTCCGAATGAGAAGTAAACGGCGTAGAAACGGCCTGCTAATTGCCGGGGCGATCGTCCTGATTGGCTTTGGCGGCTATTTTGGATGGCGCGAGTATGTCGTTCTGCGCGAAGCGAGCCTTGTCAAGCAAACACGCCAATTCCTGGCAGTCTCGGACCGTAAAAACGCTTTGCTTTGCCTGGAACGGGCACTGGCCTTCAATCCCCGGGACACGGACGCGTGCCGCCTGATGGCGGACCTGGCCGAAGCGACGCATTCGCCGAACGCCCTGGTATGGCGAAGCCGGGTGGTGAAAGATGATCCCGGATCACTTGAAGACCGCCTGGCGTTGGCGGAAAGCGCGATAAACGCGCGGGATTACGCGACCGCGGCGAGCACATTGGACGGGGTGGACCCGGCCGGCCAGAAGACAATTGGTTACCACAACGTGGCCGGCGCGCTGGCGGCGGCGACGGGCCAGCGAGAGGTTGCAGAGGCGAATTTTCGGGAGGTAGCGCGCCTTGATCCGACAAACCTTACGGCGCTGTTAAACATCGCCGTTCTGCGGATTCGCGGGACCAACGAGGCTGACCTGGCAGAAGCCCGGTCGTTTTTGCGAAGTCTTGTTTCCAACCCGACCAATTCTTCCCTGCGTTGCAATGCCTTGAGAGAGCTTACTGTCGATGCGATGCGTTTTCGGGAGACCAATTCCGCCATGACGCTGTCCCGGGAATTATTGCGACAAACAAACTCGGTATTTAGCGATCAACTCTTGCGGCTCGACATCCTGTCGGACACTCGGAATCCGGAGTTTGAACCGGCCCTTGCGGCCGCGCGGGGCCGCGCCGCCGGCGATCCCGGCGAAATCTCCGAGCTGGCTTCGTGGCAGATTGCAAGAAGCCCGCCGTCAGAGGTCGTGGCGTGGCTGCGGAGCCTTCCGGTGACGACTCAGCACATCCAGACGGTGGCCATGTTGACAGCAAATTGCTACAACGCGGCCGGGGATTGGACGGGGCTTCAGGATTTCCTCAAGGGGCAGAACTGGGGGGAAATGGAATTCGTGCGGCACGCGTTCGTGGCGCGCGCTTTGCGGGGCCAGGCGCTGAGCGACTCCGCCAAGGAGCAGTGGGAGCAGGCGCTCAATGGCGCCAATAGAAAGAAACAGAATCTTGTCATGCTCCTGCGGCTTGCGACGCAGTGGAATTGGTCCGATGAATCGGAGGATTTGCTTGAGACCATCGTAAGCCAGTATCCACAGGAGACGTGGGCGCTTCAGCCGCTCATTCAAATCATGTTTGCGGGTGGACACACAAGGTCGTTGCTCCAGCTTTTCAGCCGCGAGTCGGCACTTGACTCGTCGAATCTTACGTACAAGAACGACGTGGCCTTGATGGCTCTCTTGCTAAATGCCCAGGAATTCAACCCCGATGAAGTCGCGCGCGACGTTTACCAGCGCTCGCCCACAAACACGCTTTTTGCCTGCACTTACGCGCTCTCCCTGATCTTGAAGCACAAGAACACCGAGGCGCTAGAGATCATGGAGACCCTGAATCCGCGGGACCTGGAGAACCCGGCATTTGCCGGTTTCTACGGGCTTGCGCTGCAGGGCAGCGGCAACAGGGCAAAAGCAAAAAAATACCTGGCTCTGGGCTTGACGGCGCCGATGCTGCCCGAACATCGAAAACTCCTCGAAGAAGCAAGCAGCGGCGCCTCAACAGACTAATTGGAGGCAATATCCCGGACGGCAAAACTCAACCAGCCGCTATAACCGCACGGGGCTGGCTGGGCAATAGCCCGGGCTGAAGCGGGCCGGAGTCAAGTCGACCGCGATTAAGCCGCTTGGAATTTCCTGCGGAGCTGCCGGACGGCGGCGGAGCCAAAAGGAAGCAGCAGCAACGCTCCGGCCAAATAAGTTGCAGGCTCCGGAACTGGAACGAGGTATTCGACAGTGTCATCCAGGATTCTGGCTGACTGGCCATTAAGGCCTCCTATTGCGGTGCCAGTGGGCGCGAGTTCGGAGGGATCGGGTCCCACATAGGCTGTAGGGAAGGTCAAGACCAGGAAGCCGTTTATCGTTTGCAGGCTAGCGCTGATCACCTGCAAAGCGGAGCTTCCGGCCGTGTTGTTGGCATTATTTCCCCACGGATCTATGAAACTGATCGTTCCCGTTCCCCCGCTGCTCACGCTTATCTGGTACAAAGTCAATTCATGCGCGCCTCTGCCGATGGTGAACGAACCGCCGGATACGGTACCCCACTGGATTCCGAGCTCCACCGCGGCATTCGCGTTTAGCTGTTGCGCCAAATAGGAGGCCGAGGGCGTCGCTTGGGTAAACTGCGCCGTCGAAACCGCCGGGGGGCCCCAACCTGCCGGGGTGGCCGGCGAGTACTGCCCTTTTACCGCCACGGTTGGAGACGGATTCGCCCCGCCGGCACCGAGGTAACTGACCAGACCGGTAAACTGGTCCCCTGTCTCCGTGCCCGAGCCATCCGTCTTAAACGCCGTAATCATATTGTTGACTTGAGCGTAGGAATTGGGGCTTGTGGAAAATGGGCTGGCCAGGTCCAGGTTGAATTCGGCGTAATTTGCCAAATAGTTCAAGCCGTTCGCGGTGGCGGTTGGAACGCATGCCATGTTGGCCACCGCCTGGGTGTTCGCGGTTACGATCGCATTGTTCCCCTGTCCAAGCTGTGCAAAATAACTGTAGTTGGCGGCTTCAGACCCGGATTGTGCTTGCGCGCAAACGGCGCAAAGCGACAAGACAACTCCAAGAAGACTGTCGACGCGGCAAAACGCTGGCTTTAGGTTTGATTTCATACGCGGTTTCTTTCAAAAATGAACGCCATTTTGGCGTGGTCATGTTTGGGGCTTTAAGTTTATTACGAGGAAACTCTATCTCATTTCAGGGTCAAGAATCTATCTGTTTTAGGACATCTAAATACACTTTTCGGACATGAAAAAAGCAGACTCGGAGCGACTTCGGGGCAGACGCGCGTGGGGCGAATTGCGGGGCGAAGTTTCATTGGATTTTTTTGGAAATTGAAGCAAGATTCGGTGAAAACATTGCTGCCGTGATAAGAACGGATAACGGAAGTAGTTGAAATTCAATGCATTAAAAACACAGAAAAATCCGTTGACAAATCACTAGTATTACTATAGAGATAATAGGATATGAATAGCGAACTGCTAGAGTCCGAACCGGCAACCAGTGGTGACGCATCTGTCAGGCGCGCATTGAACGGAGATCGTCTCGGCGAGCGCAATGATAGGTCGCGCTTGATATTCAAGCGTGTAGGCGCTACGTTTTTAAACCTGAAGCACATGCAAACTACAATTGAGCCAAAGGCATCATCATTTTTCGGGAAGAGGACGGTGCTATCCGTCGAACGTCCGAAAGGCTGGGCGTGCCGGCTGGAGAGCAAGAAGCGCTTCCTTGGGTTTGGCGAGAAGTCCGGCGCCGATGAACCGCTTGAAGCCATTCGCCGCCTGCGGCCGGACCTTGTTTTGCTGCGTATTCCCGCCAATGGGAGAGTGTGGCTGCAGCTCCTGCGGCGGATTCGAGCGGCCCATTCTGATGTTAAAATCCTTGCCATTTGCGAGTGCGTGGATCCGGCTTTCGCGAACCGGGCGCTGCTCGCCGGGGCCAACGGCTGCGTCGTTGACGGAGAGATTGGCGGGGAGATCGCCGAGGCGGCGCGCGACGTCATGGTTGGGGGTTTTTACCTGAGCGAAGTATTCTTGACGGCGACGCCCGAATCGACGGCGAAAATCTCGCAACGCAGGAGACAAAACCCGTGTCTTCGGCGGGCGGTCAAGCCGGTCGCGCGGCATTACGAGCAGCTAGTTCATTAGAAGCGCGTTTGGCGCGTCCCTGTTACATGACACGACCGCGGGCGCGCGGATGTGTAGAGTTTTCGGATTCACAACTCCCAGTTTGGGACACCGCTTGGCTTCAAAAGCATTCGCAAATCCGAGACTCTTTTCAGAATTCAGAAGGGGACTCAACGGTTTTCCAACGCACGTAAGCGCGAAGCCCGTGGAAAGAGCTCTTATCCGCGCGATAATCCGACACCCGCCCGTTTAGAGAATATCAAAATCGGAAAATTTCAGATTTGTGCGACTGTTGCTGACTCTGAAAGGCGCCAGGCGCCCGTCAAATCGCGCCTCCGCGTTCTCAATTCTGAGATGGCGGAAATGAGATTACGCGACCGACCACGTCCTCTGGCAGTAATGACCCGCTGGCAACCATATTGCTTAAGGGTGCATGGGTCAGATTTCAAAGACGGGACGATGTCGGTTGTTCGCCTGTTTCCTATGGCTGGCCCTTGGTTGCGCCGTGCGCGGACAATCGCAGCAGGTGACACTCCAATGGCTGGCCAGTTCAGCCCCAGGTGTTACGGGCTACAACCTTTGCTACGGGACCACCTCGGGGGTTTATACGGTCACGACGAATGCGGGCACCAACACCACGTTCACTGTGAGCGGGCTCGTTGGCGGCACGACCTATTATTTTTCCGCCGCGTCGTACAATGCGACCGGGATTCAAGGCAGTTACTCTCCCGAGATTTCGTACTTGGTTCCCAGGATTCTTACCGTGACGGCATCCAGTGTGAGTCGTCCATTCGGCCAGGCCAATCCAGTGCTGACCGGCATCATTAGTGGATTGGTCAGCGGCAACGACATCACGGCGACATACAATTGTGGCGCGACCAGCGATAGCCCGGTGGGAACCTATGCCATAACGCCGACATTGATCGATCCGAACGACCTCGAAACCAATTATATGGTCGATCTCGTCGGTGGCGTTCTGACGGTAACGCCCGCCGCTCCACTGGTGACCTGGACCAACCCCGTCCCGATCATCTACGGCGCCGCGTTAACCTTGAACCAATTGAATGCCACGGCGAACTTGCCGGGCAGCTTTACCTACAATCCCGGCAGCGGCGCCGTGCTCAACGCGGGCACCAACACGCTTTCCGTCCTTTTTACCCCGACCGACTCGGTGGATTACAACACGGCCACCAACAAGGTGGAGGTGGTCGTTTCGAAGGCGCCCCTGACTGTGACAGCTTCCAACGCGAGCCGGGCCTATGGCCAAACCAACCCGGTATTTGCCGGAGCGATCGCCGGTTTGACCAATGGCGACGAGATCACGGTGGCCTACAGTTGCGGCGCAACGACGAGCAGTCGGCCGGGAACCTATGCCATTGTGCCACGCCTGGTGGACCCGAACAATCGTCAGACCAATTATACGGTCAGTTTGGCAAGCAGCGCGCTGACAGTGAGCCAGGCTTTGCCGATAATGGCATGGTCCAATGCCACGCCCATACACTACGGCGCCGCCCTGACCTCCGAACAATTGAACGCCACTGCGAACGTGCCGGGTAGCTTCGCGTATGATCCAACCAACGGCACGGTGCTCGATTCGGGGACCAGATCGCTCTACGTGATCTTCACTCCGATGGACGCGGTGGATTACAGCAGCGCCACAAACGCGGTGGATCTGGTCGTTTTGCGGGGGGCCCTCACTGTGACTGCGTCCAACGCGATCCGGGGCTATGGCCAGGCCAACCCAGGATTCGGAGGGGCGATCACGAGCTTGACGAATGGCGACATCATCACGGCAAACTACACGTGCAGCGCAACCACCAACAGCCCGCCGGGAACGTATGCCATCGTGCCAACCCTCGTGGACCCGGACAACCGTCGGACCAACTACACGGTTAGTCTGGATAGTGGCACGCTGACGGTGGGCTACCTGCTGCACATCGATACTTCGAACATCGCCAGTACCGGCGCGCAATTGACCATGTCCGCCATTCCGGGTCAGGCTTATTGGGTCCAGGTTTCAACGAACCTGGTGGATTGGGCCAACTTGAGCAATGTCACTGCGAACTCGGATGGCATCGTGGAAGTATTGGACGCCGGCGCCAGGGATTTTTCACAACGGTTCTATCGCGCGACGCCGCAGTAGCGGCAGGAATTGTTTTCAGAGCGTGTTTTGAAAATATCTCGGGCGGTCTTGCGGCGGGGCGGGGCGGCTGGCTTCGTTACTCCTCGGTTACAGATTTCTCTCGAATATGCGCCCTCGTCGAGTCAGAACAGAGAAGAGATGCCCGCCTCGGCGGGCTGCCTCGCCATCCACCCCGCCGCGCTCGCAATCCCCTCCCGATCTATTTTCAAAACACGCTCTTAAGGATTGAAACGATCCAGAATTTTTGATGCGGAATCAAGCAACGCCGTCTCCGCATCAAGGGCTTTGGCGACGCGCGCGATTTCCTTTTCGGCTTCGCCATAGCGGCCCGATTCAATGCCTTCGCGGACCCCTGGCATGGTCTTGGCGCCATACCCGGAATAAACACCCGGGGCGTAAAGCAGATGCTTGTACCATGGGCGACGCGGAAGTCCATCGGGGTTGGTCAGAGCGCGCTCGGCTTGCAAGAGGGTCTGGTTGAGTTCTGCCACATCAGGGGCCAGCGTTGGATCGCCAAATTTTGGCTGCGCCTTTGCAACGGCTTTCTGATATCGCCCGGCGCTGGCGGCCAGCGTTTTTACAGCGTTTTGCAGCGGCGCAAAGTTTAGATCGGGCGGAGTTGCTTCAGTTTCCGGAGGCCCCATTGGATGCTGGGGATCGGATATGGCCGCAAATACGCCGTCCTCCAATTCCAGGTTCCGTTCTTCGATTTCCTCCTGTTTGTGCTTTAGGAGGCTTTGGAGGTCTTCTGAATACTTCTGGACAACTTCCGCAAGGTCCCCAAACTCATACGGAATAACCTCGGCATCCGCCATGCGCATGACAGTTGTGCCTATCGTCTGGGCCAAGGCCCGGCCATAGACAAAATTGGTGTCGCCGAAATGAGTGTACCAGAAAAAGTCGTCGTAGATGGAATGGTAAACGCCATCGTCATGACTCTCGCCGTGGAACTCGACGCTCAAGGACGGGACGCCAAGAAAATCCACAAAGGCGGTGTAATCGCTGCCCGAACCAAGGGCGTCCAAGGGAAGATCAGAGTGCGCCCGCAATTCGCGCCGATCCGCGTCGTTTGTCGCTCCGGCGATTTGGAGGGCCTGGCTGCGTTTCCAAACGCTCATCTTGACTTCGGGATCGGCGATGTCATGGGCGACGGCGTTGATCAAATTCTCGAGGATGTGCGAGCCGCCCATCATCAGGAAGCCGCGTCCGGTATCGTCGGAATTCACGTAGGCGACGGCGTGACGGCGCAATTCATCCGCGTGAGTTTCGACCCATTCGGTGGAACCGAGCAACATGGGCTCCTCTCCGTCCCAGGAGCAGTAGATGATGGTGCGCCGGGGCTTCCAACCTTGTTGGGAGAGACGGCCCAAAGCGCGGGCTTCTTCGAGCAGGCAGACCTGGCCTGAGATCGGGTCGGAAGCGCCGTTGACCCAGGCGTCGTAGTGATTGCCACGGATCACCCATTCATTGCTGACGGAGTCCGCAGGTATGCGGGAAATGACATCGTAAATGGTTTTGAGGTCCCAATTGAACTCCAGCTTGAGGTGGACCGTGGCTGGACCGGGGCCTAAATGGTAGGTAATCGGCAAGGCGCCGCGCCATGCCTCAGGGGCGACTGGACCGTTAAGTTGCGCCAGCAAGGGTTGGGCGTCGCCGCTGGAAACGGGCAGGACGGGAATTTTGGTGATGCCTGCGGCTTCTTGGATCGAGATCCGTTTGGCCCCGGGGACAGCGCCGTAACCAGGGGTCAGCGGGTCCCCCGGGCTGGTGGACGGGAAGTCCATCACGCTGCCGCGCTGCACGCCGTTGGTATTCCGCATCGGCCCATTGGGAAAGACGTCATCCGCGGAATAACCATCGTCCTTTGGATCAGAAAAAAGGATGCAGCCGATGGCGCCGTGTTCGGCGGCGACCTTGGGTTTGATGCCGCGCCACGATCTTCCGTATTTGGCGATGACGATAGCGCCCTTGACCGAGATGCCCTGCCGGGCCAACTCCTTGTAGTCATCGGGCACGCCGTAATTGACATAAACCAGGGGACCGGTCACGTCTCCATCGGTTGAGTAGGCGTTGTAAGTCGGCAGTTGCTCCGTTGTCTGATCGGAAGTGGGATCCACAGCCAGAGGCATTTCATGCAACAGCGCGGTGAAGTGGACAGGCCCGGTCATTTCGAGTTCGCGTGTCTTCGGGGTGGGAAAAAGGACGTCAAACGATTCGATGGTGGAATCCCAACCCCAATCCGTCATCTGCTGGTGAATCCATTCGGCATTCTTCTTGTCGTAGGCAGAGCCAACATGGTGGGGATGGGCGCTGAGTCTCCGCATGTATTCGCGCAGATTGTCCGGTTCGGGGATGGCACGAAAAGAAGATTCAAGTGTGAGTTCGGCGTCCGAATTGGTGGGGGAGAATCCGTAGAGCGGCTGGGAGTCTTCGGCGAGCGCGCGGCCCTGAAGGACGAGCGCGATAACAAAGCCAATCAGTTTGAGAAAGGTTTCCCGGCGGCGTTTCGTTAATGTGCTCATATCATTTGGGTCTGTGGTTGAAGGCGTGTTTGTGTATGACAACGGCATCCACAGCTTCATCAGGCTGGCAGCTAAATACATTGCCGGCCACTATTTTTTGGACGCGGCTGTGCTTCGTAAGCGCGTCGGAACCGGGACGTTGCCAATTTCGACGCGGCCGGCTTGCACCTGGAACCAGTCCTCGCGCCTGTTGCGCCGCGATTCGATCAGATCACGGAAGGTCGCCGTGTCAGTCCGGAGGATCTCGACGTCGGTGCGTTCCTCCGCTGGCACGTCCGCCGCGACTCGGATGGACTTGATTGGCACGCGCTGTCCGGGTTTCTCGTAGAATCCCATCGCGCCCGAGCCGCGAGGGAGTTCGGAAAGCAGTTCCATCCCCACGACAACTCGCCCAAGGAGGGTAACGTTTCGATCCAAATGCCTCGGCGCCTGCCCGATCACTGCATACAACTCCGTGCCGCCGCCGCTGTCCGGGTCATTGTCGCGTCCCGCACCCACCATGCCGTAACAATGCACCAGCCACATCCTGCCGGTGTGCGGATCGCGCGCCACGGGAAAGCCGCCGAAGAACCCGACCTCGGGAGCATACACATCTCTATCCGGCAACGGCGTGAAGGGCAGACCGGGATCAATTGGGCGGTCGAATTCGGCCGGGAGAGTCTTGTGGGCGTGTTGGATCTTGCGCGCCAGTTCCGGTTTCTCGGCGTCAGGATCGGCCCATTGCACGACGTAGTTGTCCTGCACCCGGACAATCGCGAGGCCGTCATAATATCGTTCTCTGGCAAGCGCCTTTACATTGGCGACATGGTTCGGAGCAAACGCCGGAGCCAGTTCGATCACGACCCGGCCAGCGGCCAACTCCATGTAGAGTGTATTCTCAGGGTCCAGCGCCCGCCAATCACCGGGGCTGGAAGCCGCCAGCACACCAGCCATGATTGGCCCGTTGGTCCTGGCTGCCTCGGCGGGGGGCGCCAGCAGGTTGGCGGAGACCAGAAGCGCTACAACCACCAAGCCGAGCGACTTGATCAGAGCGTCTTCTTTCCTTGGGCTTTAACTTTGGCCCAACGCGCCCTTGCGGCGGCGGCAATCTTGGCTTTGGCCGCCGCACTCATCTTGCGACGCTTCTTTGGAGCGGCTCCTGCCTTTGCGGCCTTGACCTTGGCCCATCTGGCCCGGGCGCCAGCGGCGATCCTGGCCCTGCCCGCAGCCGACATGCGACGTTTCTTCTTGACTTTCGCGGCGGGCGGAGAGGAAATTCCGCCGTCGCCTGCGATCGAAGCAATCTGGCTTTGCAGCTTCTCGATCTGTTCCCTGATGGAAATGATGCGGTGGAGTTGAGATGTCGTTAAGTCCGTAAGATTTGTCATGGGTGATTGGTAATGCAGACGGTAGGGCGGAGTCAATAACGGAGTAGGAGGGTTTTTTAAAAGTAGGGAACCCCGGAAGCACGGTTATGACACGGTCCCGTTTTGGAATTCAAGACGACCCATCCATAGGGTTAGCAGGACTGGGGCGCGAGGGAAGGTTCATGGCAAGAGGAGAACCCGATAGAATTGCCGGGAGGCGGACCCGATGGCGTAGGATGCGCTGGGGCTGGTGTTGGTGGCAGTGATGACACTGCCCACATTGATCCAGTCGGTGGAACCGAGGTCTGTGGCGGATTGCACCTGATACAATTGGCCCGGCGCCGCGCTCCACGTGAAGACTAACATTCCGCCGTCTTGCGCCACAGATTGGAACACGGGCGGACTCTCCGCCACGGTGAGGATCGCACCCGAACTGGTGACGGAGCCAAGCGCATTGCTCACGATCACAGAATAGGTTCCGGCGTTGTTTGTGGTTATATTGTCGATAGTCAGAATCCGTGAGGCGGAACCGGAGATGGTGCCGGTATCTGTCAAATCGACGCCGTTCTTCTGCCATTGGTAACTCAAGGGTGAAGCGCCGAAGACGGTCACATAGAACTGCGCGCCGGAGCCGGCAAAGACGGTCTGGTTGGACGGCTGGAGGGTGATTTCCGGGGCCGAGGTGATGGTCAGGCGGAAAATGGAGCCCTTTCCGTAAGGGCCGCCGGCAGTGGTCGTGCCATAGAAGTTGCCTTCCGCGTCCTGCACCATGGCGGCCTTCGGTTGCGCGCCGTCATCGGAGCCATTGAAAGTAGCCAGAGTGATGTAATCGCCGGCGGGAGTGACTAGAAACACGGTGCCGTTGATCGTGGAATCGCTGTAGAGGGTCGTGCCGTAAAAATTGCCGTCCGCACCCTGAATCAATCCGGCGAACGGATATTCGCCATCGCCATGGTACAATGGATTGAGCGCGTAGAGCGTGGTAAGGGTGCCATTGGTGGAGAATTTGAAGATCGTTCCGTCGAACTGGACGTTTTCTATGACGTTGCGTCTGGTTACGCCGTAAAAATTGCCATCCGTTCCCTGGGTCAGCGCGCCGTAGGGATTATAGCCGTCGGTTCCGCCGGTAAACGAATAGAGATTGGTCAGCGCGCCGGAGGGAGACATTTTGAAAATGCCGCCGTAGTTGGATGCGCCGCCCGCCGTGGTCATGCCGTAGAAATTGCCATCCGTGCCTCGCGCCAATGCGCCGACCGGCTCGTTGCCGTCCTGGCCGCCCGTAAACGAATAGATCACATTCAGCGTCCATTCCGGAGTCATTTCGAATATGTTTCCGTCGCCAGCCTTGGAATGATTCTGCGTCGCGCCATAAAAGTCGCCATTGGTTCCTTGCGCCAATGCAATGTAAGGAGCGGTGCCGCTAGCGTTGCCGAAGCTGACGAGCGTTGTGAGCGCGCCATTGGTGGTCATCTCGAAGGCGGCGCCCCCGGCGTTTGTTCCGCCATCCTCGGTTGTGCCGTAGAAATTACCATTTGCGCCCTGCACCAGCGCGGCCTCGGGGTTGGAGCCATTGGTTCCGTTGAACTGAACGAGAGTCTGGAACAGTCCATTGGTCGTGATGCTAAAGGCCGTTCCATCATTGTAAGCGCCGCCGGTCTGGGTTGTTCCGTAAAGAACGCTGTTGCTTCCGAGGATCAGGCCATTGGGAGTGCCTCCATCGGCGCCGCCGGTAAACCAATAAAGCGAAGCCACGACCGTGCCAGACACACTGACGGGATAGACCGACAGCGTGGCCTCAGCGCTGGCAGCGCCGGCGGCGTTGCTCACGATCACGGAATACGTGGCGTCGCTCTTTTGCGTTAATCCACTTAGAGTCAGGGAACTGGTAGTGACACCGGAGACGTTAGGCCCGTTGGACAAATTGACCTGGTTGCTTTGCCATTGGTAATACAACGGCAGATCGCCCACGACCGCCGCGTTAAACACGGCGATTCCTCCTACCGAGCCCGTCTGGCTGGCCAGCGGAGTGGCGAATTGGGGCGGTGACAATAACACGGCGAGAAACGCGTCGTCGCTGGTGGCCGCGGACCCGGTCGCGTTGCTGACGGTGACGGAATAGAGGGCGGCGTCGGACGGGGCAACGTTGCTGATGGTCAGGACGCGGGACATGGAACCGTAAATATTGCCGCCATCGCTCAAATTCGCACCGTTCTTGCGCCACTGGTATTCGAGAGGCGGGTTACCCGTGACATCGACGCCAAACTGGGCCGTTGCCCCGAAAAAGGCGCTTTGGCCCGCGGGCTGGCCGGTGATTTGGAGGGAAGGGTAATTGATATTGACACGGAAAATGACGCCATTGCCTTCGGCGCCGCCGTTTTGGGTCGTCCCGTAGAAATTGCCATCGGTCCCCTGCACTAACGGTGCCTGGGAGTTGGCGCCGTCGTAGCCGTCGAAGGACACGAGAGTGACCGGCGCCCCGCCTGGCGCCCATCTGAAAACTGTTCCTTCACCGTACGCGCCGCCATTGACGGTTGTGCCGTAGAAATTCCCGTCGCCGCCTTGTATCAGATTGGCGGCGGGATGGCCCCCGTCATTTCCGCCGGTGAAAGAGTAAAGCATTGTCACGGCGGCCGAGGGCGACATCGCGAAGACCGTGCCGTAGCCGAACGCTCCGCCTTCAAACGTTGTTCCGTAGAAATTTCCGCCTACGTCCTGCGCCAGGCCGGCCGAAGGAAGAAATCCGCCGTTGAAAAAAGAGAACGAAAACAAACTAGTCAGCGCGCCATTGGTGGTTACGTTGAAGATGACGCCGTCGCCATAAGTTCCGCCAAGGAATGTCGTGCCGTACAAGTTCCCGTCCGCGCCTTGCAACACCGCGTTTGGACTCGATCCATTGGTGTAGTTGAACGAGGCCGCCTGGGTCAACGCGCCTGAGGGCGCGAGGCGGAAGACCTCGCCTTCGCCGTCGACCCCGCCGCCGGAAGTTGTCCCGTAGAAATTGCCATCGGAGGCCAGGATCATCGGTTGGACGGGATAAGCACCATCGCCACCATCGAACGAGTACGCTGTGGTCAGGCTTCCGTTGGTGGTGGTCTTGAATATTGTTCCGAGGCCGTTTGCGCCTCCGTTCTCCGTGACTCCGTACAGATTACCATCGGCGCCTTGCACCAGGCCGGCTTGAGGAGAATAGCCGCCAGTGCCGGAATCGTTGAATAGATACAGAGTGGTCACAACGCCGTCGGGAGTCATTTGAAAGATCGAACCGGAGGAATTGGTCCCGCCCGTTTGGGTCGTGCCGTAGAAATTGCCGTTGGTTTCCTGCATCAACCCGTTGGGATTGCCACCGTCCGTTGTTCCCGTGAATGAATAAAGATTGGAGATGGTCACTCCCGAAGGCGTCACGGCAGCCAGCGTCAGCACGGCGTTCATGCTTATGACCCGGTTCGATGCGTTGCTTACAATGACGGAATAGGTCCCAGCCGCGGTCGATGATACATTGCTGATCGTCAGTGTCGCGGTGGTTGAACCCGAGATGTTGCCGCCGTCGGATAGATTGGCCGAGTTTTCCCGCCATTGATAGAACAACGGCGCGTTGCCCGCGGCCGTTACCGCGAAAACCACCGACGCTCCAGGCAGCGCCGTCTGGCTGAGGGGCTGGCTGATAATTACCGGCGCCGATGAAGTCACAGAGACATTGAAAATTAACTGCCTTGTTTGGATGATTCCATCATTCTGATTGGTGAACCAGATTGTCGCGCCGTAACTTCCGGGCGGCAGGTTGCCGGCAACGGAATTTAGACTCAAGTTCACAACCGACGCCGGACCGCCTGGAGTCACGGTGCCCCCTTCGGGAGCGATACTCAGCCAGGGGGTCGAGCTGACCGCGGCCCAATTGACAGCGGTTGCGCCGATGTTTGTCACGACAAGGCTTTGCGTCGCCGGGTTGAACGGGCCACCCATTGGCCCGCCAGCCGTCAAGTTCGTGGACGGAAAGACCTGGAGCGCATCCGGTGGCGAGAGCAGCGCCGCGATTGATCCAATTCCAGTGGGCGTGCCCCAGCCCGTGCAAAGATCATAGCCGGGAACGGCAAAAAAGTTGGTCGGACTGGCGGCATTTGTATTGTTACCAGTCGTGATGTCGTGAAAGCGGGACGAATACTTGGCGCTACGTCCGATGGCGTAAAGGTTTGGGTTGATGAAACCGATAGGCGGCTTGCCCGCGGTGGCGGCCTGTTGATTGGCCAACGCCGCAAAGCCAGCCCACAAGGGCGTTGACGCGCTGGTGCCGCCGATGGGCCCCTGCTGGCCGCCAAACGCAATGACCCAAATAGAAACGCCGGCCACGGCTGCAACGTCGGGAATGTTTCGGAACGCGGCTGATCCCTGATTCGCGGGCGTGCTCAAGCCTTGCTGCCAAGTTGGAAGCGGGAAGTTGGTACTGCTGCCGCCGCTACTGCCGGGCCACGTCGTCTCGGCTGACCACGGTCCTCCCGGCCCGCTGGTTGTCAACACCGTGCCGCCGACCACCGTGATATTCGGGTCATCCGACGGCGGACCGGGCGCTCCCGCGTAGGCTCCGGTGTTGCCGGAAGCCTGGAACATCGTCTGGCCTTGCGCGGCGAACTGTTCGTAGATCTGGTCCCGGTTGGTGTCTATTTGCGGAGCAAAGCCCCAGGAACAACTGAGCTGGCTGGCCCGGTCGTCCGTGGCCATACGATTCAATATATCGTCCGGATTAGTGCCCTCGTAAACCAGCACATTGGACAACCCCGGCGCCATGCAGATCGTCATTTCTATGTCCAGCGCCACCTCGATTTCATTCTCGCCTGGAGTTCCACTAAAGCCGTCGAGCAAAACGTTGGTCAGGGGCACGTTCGGCAATTTGGCGAGGCTTTCGTATTCAGCGATGTCAAAGGGATAATAACCGTCCAATTCAAACAACCCGACCGATTGACCAGCGCCTGTGATCCCAATTCCCGGCGCATAGGCGGCACGGAAATCGTAACCGAGGAAATATCCGGAAGGACCCGAGCCGGACGCATACTTGGGCGCGTTTGTACTGTCAAATCCAGTGGTGAGATTCATTGGATGCGGCAAGACAAAGTTATCCAGTCCCTGGACGCTTAGAATAGGGACGGCCAGATCAACCGACGGATCGGTGTCCGGAGCATAGAACGCGCGGGCTTCGGTGGGATGTTGATAGACTCCTATGCGCACATGGAAGGTCTTCTCAATGTCCTCCACCGGACCGTTGACATCCAG
This sequence comes from Vulcanimicrobiaceae bacterium, assembly GCA_035511075.1. Lineage (GTDB taxonomy): Bacteria > Verrucomicrobiota > Verrucomicrobiia > Limisphaerales > Palsa-1400 > DATAUD01. Next base: position 15,836 of record DATKFW010000044.1, on the reverse strand, counting down.
CAAGGTTCGATTGGCATGAGTGCCGGCGAGCGTCAGCCCGTGCGACGTTGCGAAACGAGTGACCTCCTGGTAGTCCCGCTCGCTGGGGCCGAATCGCTCCGCGAACTGTGAAGGCGTCAAGTATTTGTGAAAGTCCGGACTGGCTGGGTCATAGAGATTACGGAGCAAGGTGGCTAGCGCCGGCTGGTTGCGCAAGGGCAGCCCAATCACCAGGTTCAGACGGTTCGAAAGCGCATAGGGCGCCAGCGGCTTCAATTGGCTCGCTGCCGGTGGTCTTTGCCCGTGAATCGTCTGGAGATAGCTTTGGGAGGAGGCGGCGACGGACAGCACAAAACAACCGAGAAAAATCGCCGCGAACTTTGGCTGTGGAGTTCTCACCTGGTGACATTAAGAATGGCGCACGTAGGTTGAATGGACAAGTAACAAATAAGCATTGTTAGGTTCACTACTCATTTCCCTGCGCACGGTGTTGGAGACTCGTGCTAAATTCACGTTACGTTCTGCTCTTGACAAGTCCGGCTGGAGTGAACAATCTCCCGCACTGATATGACTACTCTTCAGAACCTAAGTGTCGCGCAACTACGCCGGGTCGTTGCGATCAAGAAGCAGATTGAGCGCCTTCAGGCCCGATTGGATTCGGCAGCCAACGGCCACAGCCGCAACCTCTCCGCGGCTCCCAAACGCCGCGTCATGTCCGCGGAGGGCAAGGCGCGGATTGCGGCGGGCCAACGTCTGCGCTGGGCAAAAGCCCGGGCGCGCACCGCAACCCCGGCGCCGACTAAAAAGACGGGCCGCCGCAAGGTCAGTCCGGCTACCAGGGCCAGATTGGCTGCGGTCGCCAAGGCGCGATGGGCGAAGGTCAAGGCCCTGGGCAAGTCCGCGTTGTAGCAGCCGCGAAGCGGGGGATTGGGTCAGGTCAATAAGACCAGCCCACATGCGGCAATGGTCGCTCCCGCGAAACGCATTGCGCGAGGCTGATTCCGCAAGCCCAGGCCGGCGCCGATTCCGAGCGCATGCAAAGTTATCGTTGAGACGACGAAGCCAATGCTGAAAGGAAGGGCGCTGGCGGACGCCGGCATTTCGTGGCCGTGGGAGTATCCGTGAAAGAGCGCGAACGCGCCAACGAGCAACATGCTCAGAGAGGGCGCAAAGGATGTTCTTGTGGCGATCAGGCCGCCGAGCACCAGGACGGAAATCGCGATGGCTAGTTCCGTGCCGGGCATGTAAACGCCCGTGACTCCCAGGATACCGCCGAGGACCATCACGCTGACAAAGGCCGCCGGGATTTGCCACAGCGCGCGTCCATGCTGTTGCGCCGCCCAGAGGCCGACCGCGAACATGGCCAGGAGATGGTCCCAACCGGTCAAAGGATGCATCAATCCGTCCTGGAATCCGTGGGAAGTTCCCGGCAGAATGTGGGCTGAGGCCAGATTCGGCACGATTAGAACTAATGAGGGGACAAGGAGCCGGCGGAGGGTTATTTTATTCATAACAACAAATATCGAGAAAAATCGTTTGTTTCGCACAGTGACCGGCATGAATAATAGCATAAGGAATCCGGGGGCGTCAATTGCGGCGTGATTATAAAATCAGGCCCCCGATTTTTTCCGCTTGCTCCAGAGAGAATCGAGGCTCAAGGCGCCCGGGCCGGCCGCGACAAAATAGAGGAAAACAAAGCACAAAATGACGGCCAGTTCGCCCCTGTTTTCGACGGGCCAGAAACCGGCCTTGGCGTGGACTCTGAAATAGGCGACAGCCATTTCCCCCGAAAGGATGAAGGCGACCGGCCTGGTGAGAAAGCCCAGAAGGAAAAACGCGCCGCCGACCAGTTCCAAGACACCGGCCAGGCCCATCAACGAGTTCAGGGGGACCGTGCCGTGACCCGGGGGATAGTTGAGAAGTTTCTGGCCCCCGTGCTGCATGAACAACAGCGCGGTGATGATCCGCAGCACGGCCAGCAGGCAATTGGAAAACCTTTCGCAATAGGATTCGGTGTTTGCCATATCCACGAAAGTTGAGCCGTGGGGGGCGATATGTCAATACGGGGACGCGATCCTCGGTTTTTCGGCCATTCAACCGGAGATGCCCAATTGATCGATTCTGGTTTTGACGTGCTGATCCATCTTGATCAGGGGCGGCCATTCCCTTTTGAAACCTTCGCCGGGTAGTTTTTTGGTGGCGTCGATTCCGAGCTTGGACCCGACCGCCAGATCGGTCGTCGCGTGGTCCAGGACATCGGCGGGGCCGCGCGTAAAAATGGCGTCGCGTTGGGGGTCCGTAGTGGCGCAAAGACGAAACAGCACTTCGCTGGTGTTATGCACGTTAACGTCCTCATCGACGACCACAATGTACTTGGTGAACATCATCTGGCCCATCCCCCAAAGGCCGTGCATGATTTTGTACGCCTGCATGGGATAGCTTTTCTTGATGCTGGCAAAGACAAGGTTGTGGAACACCCCTTCGGCGGGCAACGCCAGATCGACGAGTTCCGGGAAAGTCATTTTGAGCACCGGCAGAAACAATTTCACGCTGGCCGTTCCGATATAGAAATCCTCCATGGGCGGCAGGCCGACAATCGTTGCGGGATAAATGGCATCTTTGCGGTGGGTGATTGCAGTGATGTGAAACGCCGGGTAGAGATCGGGCAGCGAGTAGTAGCCGGTGTGGTCGCCAAAAGGGCCTTCCTGGCGCAACGGTTCTTTCGGGTCCACGTAGCCTTCGATGACGAAATCGGCGTCGGCGGGAACCTCCAGGTCGTTGGTGATGCATTTGACCAGTTGGACGGATTTTTTCCGCAGATAACCGGCCAGGAGGAATTCATCCAAACCATCGGGAAGGGGAGCGGTCGCGCAGAATGTGAAGACCGGGTCGCCTCCAAGGAAAATGCTCACGGGCATACGCTCGCCGGTTTCGTAATAGCGCCTGCCGTGCCGCGCGGCGACCTTCTGCAGTTGCCAGTGCATCCCAGTGGTCCGTCCGTCAAAAATCTGGATGCGGTACATTCCGACGTTGCGCTCGCCGGAATCCGGGTCCCTGGTGACGACGCACGGCAGCGTGATGAAGCGTCCCGCGTCCAGCGGCCAGCATTTGAGGATGGGCAGAGAAAGCAGAGACGGGCAGGGGCCTTCCGTGGAGGGGAGGGCGGCCTCACGATGGATTACTTCCTGACAGCGACCTTTGGACGCCATAACGGGGCGCGCGTGCCGCAATTCCAGGGCGGTGCCGAGCAGCTTCAGTGCTTCGGAAAAACCGGCGGGCGGTTTGGCGTTAATGAGCGAGGCCAGTTCGACTGCAACGTGGTCCATGGAGGGAGCGCCGAGGCTCATCGCCATCCGGCGATGGGAGCCCATGGTGTTGATGGCCAGCGGAAACGGGGAGACCTGGCCGTTGACGGTCGGTTTCTCGATGAGCAGCGCCTTGCCGCCGCCGGGTGATTTCATTTGACGGTCGGCCAGTTCGGTAATTTCCAGCTCGGTGGCAATGGGATGGCGGACGCGTGTGAGTTCGCCTGCGCTTTCCAGCGAATCCACGAACGCGCCAAAGCCATCGTAAGCCATGACCTTAACCGTTTGAGGTCGCGTCGCGGGTTGGAAGAGAAAGGAAAAACGTCGCTCCCTGGCCGACTTTGCCTTCGGCCCAGGCCTTGCCGTCGTGGCGGTGCGCGACGCGCTGCACGATGGCCAAACCGATGCCGCGGCCCTCGAATTCATCCTCGCTGTGGAGGCGTTGAAAAACGCCAAAGAGCCGGTCGGCATATTTCTGGTCGAACCCGGCCCCATTGTCGCGAATGTGATAGATTGTTTGGCGCGCCTCGCCAATGCCGTCGATTTCTACGAGGGGATGCTCCTGGCCGCGGCTGAATTTTGAGGCGTTGCGCAGCAATTGTTCCAAGGCCGCGCCCAGCCAGGCGGGATCGCCCCAGGCTTCGGGCAGCGCGCCGACACGAAATTGAGCCTTCCCGGCCGCCGGGCCCAATTCCTGGATTTTTCGGGCGGCCAATTCATTCATGTTGACAACTTCCGGCTTGTATGGATTGCGGCAAAGGCGCGAAAGGGCGACGAGGTCTTCGAGGAGGAGCGAGGCCTTGCGCGCGCCCGAGGCAAGAATGCCGATGCACCGTTTGCCCTGGGCGTCGAGGTTGTTGCCATAATCCTCTTCCAGGATCTGGGCGAAACCTTCGACGGCTCGCAGCGGCGCGCGAAGATCGTGGGAGATGGAGTAGGCAAACTGCTCGAATTCCCGCGTGGCCGCCTCGAGTTGGGCCGAGCGTTCGGCCAGGGCGCGGGCCAGTTGATCACGTTGGGCCCGGAGGGTGGCAATCGATTCTTCACTCATATTTCGGTCGTAACCGCAAGAGTATCGCCGAACTGGCCTGGAAGTCAAAGGGCCTTATGGCGTTGGTTGTGAGTTGTGGGGAGCGCGATGTCGCGGTCGCGCCGGCGGGAGGGATTCGTTCGTGGGGATAAAGTCCGTTATTGCATTTTGGCGGGAATTTGTAGAAGTTCAGTCATGCAAAAAATGCTTTCTGCTGCGGGAGCCCTCGTCGTCTATGGCTTTGTGGGGCTGGTTTTCCAATGTGTGGCCGAGGACAAACCCGGCTACACCGATACGCCGATGCTGCCTTCGGGCAAATGGCACGTGCATGATCCTGATCGGCCAGTGCCGCCGATCGTCACGCCGGGGGCGACGTTCAGCCACGGGGCGCCGGCGCCCTCCGACGCGCTGGTTCTCTTTAACGGCACAGACCTTTCCCATTGGCAGGATGACAAGGGGGGCGATCCCAAGTGGGAGATCCACGGCGATTACATGGAGTGCAAACCGCACAGCGGCTATATCTACAGCAAGGAGAAATTCGGCGATTTTCAATTGCACGTCGAATGGGCCGAGCCGAAAAAAGTGGAAGGCACAAGCCAGGAGCGCGGTAACAGCGGGGTCTTCCTCCAGGGAGTGTTCGAACTCCAGGTGCTGGATAATTACAACAATCCCACGTATCCCGACGGCCAATGCGGCGCCGTTTACGGGCAATCACCCCCGCTGGCCAATGCCTGCAAGAAGCCCGATGAATGGCAGACGTACGACATCATTTTTGAGGCGGCGCGCTGGGATGAGAACCATCAATTGGTGAGCCCCGCCTACGTGACGGCGATCCAGAACGGCGTGCTGATACAGAATCACCAGGCGATTCTTGGCCCGACGGGCCATCGGATTCTGGCCAACTACAAATCTGAACTCCCGCCGACCGGGCCGATTGCCTTGCAGGACCACGGGAATCCGATTCGTTACCGAAACATCTGGATTCGCAGTATCCCGGAGGAAGAGAAGCCGTAGGGACGGCAGAGGGCTCGCGTAGTTGGGAGCGGAATTTTGAAGGGCGCTGTTACCGGGTTCCCATGCCGACGTTTTGAACGGTCTGGAAGAGTTTGCCTTCGGTCTTGATGCTGGGCGCGATGATGATTTCGGTCTCTTGAAATTCCCGGATTGTCGCCGCGCCGACGTTGCCCATGCAGGTGGTAATGGCTCCAACCAGGTTTTGCGAGCCGTCGTCGACTGTCGCGGGCCCAAAAAGGATTTGCTTGAGGGAACCGCTGAGGCCGACTTTGATTCGGGTGCCCCGCGGCAGATTGGCGTGGGGCGTTGCCATGCCCCAATGGTTTCCCTTGCCAGGCGCTTCCGTTGCGCGCGCGAACGCACTGCCTACCATGACGGCGTCGGCGCCGCAGGCAAGGGCCTTGCAGACATCGCCGCCCTTGCTCATGCCGCCGTCGGTGATGATCGGAATGTAGCGGCCCGTCTTCTTATGATAAAAATCGCGCGCGGCGGCGCAATCCACCGTGGCGGTGACCTGCGGAACGCCCAAACCGAGCACTCCGCGGCTGGTGCAGGCCGCACCCGGCCCAACGCCGACGAGAATTCCCGCGACGCCGCAGCCCATCAACTCCCGGGTGACATCGTAGGTGACGGCATTGCCGATGATGACCGGGATGTTCATCTTGCGGCAAAAGCCGGCGAGGTCGAGGGATTGATATTCGGTGGAAACATGTTTGACTGTGGACACGGTTGATTGGACCACGAAGAGGTCGGCGCCGGCTTCCTGGGCGATGCACCCGAAGCGCTCGGCCTTTTGCGGAATAGAGCTGACGGCTGCCAGGACGCCGCCGGCCTTGAGCTCGCGGATGCGTTTGGCGATCAACTCCTCCTGGATCGGTTCGGTGTAAAACTTCTGGATGAGGGCGGTGACTTCCTCCTTGCCGACTTTGACGATCTGATCCAGGACTTCGGCGGGATTGGGGTAGCGGGTCTGAATGCCTTCCAGATTGATGACTCCCAGGCCGCCGAGTTTACCCATTTCAACGCAAAAGGCAACGTCGGTAACGCCGTCCATGGCGCTGGCGATGATCGGGATTTTAAGCTCGATGAAAGAGCCGTTCTTTCGCGGGATTTTGAAGGAAGTATCGACTTCGTTGGGGTTGATGGTGATTTCGCCCGGGACAAGGGCAATTTCGTCAAAACCGTAGGTGACGCGCGCTTTTCGATTTCTTCCAATCCACATTCCCATAAAATGATATCAATTCTAAAGGTTAAGGTTAAACCGGGTTCAAAATTCAAACGGATCGTTGAGTGTTCCGCACTGCGAGCAGCGCGAACGGTCCACGTCCGCGTCGTCCGTATAGACCGCGCCGCAACGCTCGCAGCGGAAAATGCGGTCCTGCTTCCGGGCCGGCCCAAAACGCCGGCTTCGGATTTCAGAATATAGGGCGAGGATGGAAAGGCCCGCAAGCAAAGAAAGGACATACGCGCAAATGAGTTTCTCGGAATTCATCTCGCTCGCCCTTCAGGGTTGAGTTCCGGCGGCGGCCGGAAAGGTGGTTTGCCAGCGGAAGACGGCTTGCGCCCAGAGGGTCAGCGCGTCCGCGGAGGGTTGGAATCGCAATGCCCAGGCCTTGGCGACGGCATCCCCGTCGGCGTCCGGCGAACCAGATCGGGTCAGGAGGCGGGCGGCCATGACGTCCCCGGCCTGGTTGACGGCGATTTGGACGACCGTGTTTGTCAGCAATTTCTTGGTCGTGCTGGGCCATGCGTTAAGGGCGGGCGGAGGGCCGAGCAGACGCGCGGCCAATTCGCCCTGGATGCGGAAGACCGATTGCGTGGGGATGATAACGGGGGAAAGAAAAACGGGCAGCGGATCTGCTTGCGGGATAGGGAGTTGGGGCAACGACAACGGCGCGGCACCGCTGGCATTATCGAGGTCTGCCGGGCCAGTTCCGAGGCGCACGGCGTCCAGGGCCAGCCAGAGTGGAGGTTCGAGCTGGTTGGTGGAATGATATTGGGGCGGAGGCTGATCCATCCAGGCGCGTCCGGAAAAACCGTGCGGATTGGGCAGCGGGAAGACCGCCGGGTCACTGGCAAAAAAGAGCCGCCTCAACTGCTCCTCGCTCATCGACGCCGCGACGGCGCGGAATTGAGTGGACGGCGGAGGGGCGGCCGCCGGCCTGACGGACCGGGCGCCAAAGAGGGCGATCAACCCAGCCTGCAACACAAAGAACATGGCCACGATCCCGAGAAAACGCCCGCGCGTCCAAACGGGAAATTCTTGCGTGTGTCCGTTCATTGTTGCGGGCCAAAAGCGGCGGGGCGTTCCGCCAGCAAAACCTCGGTGATGCCGGCCGCGCGGGCCAGGGCTTCCAGGCGTGTGATGACTTGGTTTGCGGCCGCTTTGTCGGCCCAGAGGACCATTACGAGTTTTTTCGATTGGAGCAGCGTGCTCTGCAAGCGGCTCTTCAACAGCGCCTTCAATTCCGCTTCATCAACGAGCCTGTTGTCAAAAAAGCATTGTCCGCCCGAATCAACCGCCACGACGACCGTCGGATTATCGGTTACCGTCAGGGCGTCGCCATCGGGAATCTGGATCAGAACGCCCGGCGTATAAAGGAGCGAGGCGAGCAGCATGAAAATGAGCAGCAGCATCAGGACAGCGGCCACCGGCGCCACATCCAGCGGCCCGCGAAAAATTCTGGCCTGGCGCGGGAATTTCATGTCGGGCGCGCCGACGGCATTTCCTCCGGGGGGAGCGAAACGATATTAAGAATCTCGCTGGAAACCTGTTCCATGTCCAAGACGATGGAATTGACGCGGCCGACCAGGTAATTGTAGCCGGCGTAACTGGGAATTGAGACCGCAAGTCCCGCCGCGGTGCAAATCAACGCCTGCCAGATGCCGTAGGAAAGCACGCCGACATGGGCGTTCAAACCTTCGTCCTGCACGACGCGGAAAACGGACATGAAACCAAAGACGGTGCCCAACAATCCGAGCAGGGGCGCGATCTGGGCGATGGTCGCCAGGAGGCTGAGCTTTTGTTCCAGGCGCGGCACCTCCCACGATCCTGCGTCTTCGAGCGCTTCGCGCACGGCTTCGCGTCCGCGCTCACGATTGAGAATGGCGATCTTGACCAGGCGCGGCACCGGTCCGGGTGTGGCATCGCAAATGGCCAGGGCTTCGACGATATTGTCCCGTTTGAGAACGTTGCGAACGCCATTGAGAAACTCAGTGGAATTGATCTGGTCGCGATGATATTGGAGGAGGCGTTCAAAAAAAACGGCCAGGGCCACCGCGCTTGTGGCCACGATGACCCAGATCATCAATCCGCCTTCTGCCAGAAAATGAGGCATCAGCCATTTATAACGGTTAAACTTTGAACTTTAAAGCCCTAAACTTTCTCCGTATGCTCAGGGGATGCGGCCTGGCACAAAACCACCGCCCCTGCACTGGCGCAAAGAGATCGAGTCGGTCCTGATCTCCCAGCAGACCCTCGCGCGCCGGGTCCGCGGGCTTGCCCGGGAAATCGAAGGGGACTTTGCGGGACGCGACGTGCTCATTATCGCGTTGTTGAATGGGACGGTAGTTTTCCTGGCCGATTTGCTGCGCCGCCTTTCGATGCCGTTGCGATTGGACTTTATCGGCGTATCCAGCTACGGCTTGGGCACTGAGTCGGCGGATCTGGTGTTCACGAAGGAATTGCGATTGGACGTGGGGGGCCGGGACGTGCTGGTGGTTGATGACATACTTGACACGGGCAGGACGTTGTCGCGCGTGACGGCCAAGTTAAGCAAACTCAAACCGAGCCAGATTAAAATTTGCGTGCTGCTGGACAAGCCTTCTCGGCGCGTGGAACCCGTCGCGGCAGACTACGTCGGATTTACGATACCGAACCATTTTGTAGTGGGGTACGGATTGGATTACGCGGAGCGGTATCGGAACCTTCCTTTTGTTGGCATTCTGCATCCGCATTTGTACAAGACGTAGGTGGCGCTTGAGGGGGGTGATTTGATCGCGGGAAGCATCGAAAGGGCCCAAGAAGCCCCAAAAAGCGTAAAGGCGAGATTGACTCCTATCGGTGATGACGGCAAAGTTGTTGAAAAGGGCCACGCGTGGAGCCGCTGCCCGGCCCTGATTGGGCGAGAGAGAAGGCGGAGGGGGAGAGCAGATTGCAGCAATAGAAAGGAAAAAAACTTATGCCGATCAACATGAAACTCTGGCAGGTCAAGACGAAGGAATTGCAGGAAATCACCTGCGAGGCATTGAACGATGAACAGCGGCTACAGGATTGGCTCGTCAAGGACAAAACCATTCTGGGGGTGGACGTGCTACTGGTGGGAAGACAGGTAACGACGGGAAGCGGGGGTAGTATTGACCTGCTGGCGATCGACGGCCAGGCGAACCTCATGGTGCTGGTATTGAAGCGGGACAAGCCGCCGCATGAACTCTTGGCGCAGACACTGGATCACGCGGCGTGGGTCAGCGACCTGACCTATGAACAAATCGACACGATCACGAAGGGCTTCACGGCGAAGCCGTTGTGGCAGGCGTTTAGCGACCATTTTGGTGTTTCCATCCCGAAAGCAGTCAATGCGAGTCATTCAATGCTCATTTTGGCTTCCGATCTGGACGACTCATCCGAACGCATCGTGCAGTATCTTGCAACGCAGCATAAAGTGCCGATCGAGGTGCTCTTCATCGCGCTCTTTAAGACGGCGGCGGGCGAGTTTCTCGGGCGTGCGTGCGGTTGAACTCATTGGGAGCGCGCTCAACGAGCGGGCCGGGCGCTTTAAAACGCATTCGGCCCAGGTGCCATGGCGGCAGGAGCGGCGGTGGGCGTCGAGCGCGGGCGCCGGCGGCGATCTGCCGCAAGGCGGCGGCTGGACTGGCAACGATTCGGCCGCTTTTGTGTTCCGGGCGGGATGGGTCAGGATCAGAAAAATGAATTAATCCTATGCCATTCAACATGAAACTCTGGGAAGTCAAAGGAAAGGACTTGCGGGAGATCAAGCGTGAAGCATTCGCCGACGGACAGCGGCTGGAGGATTGGGTCGTCAACGGCACGGGCTTTCGTGACGAATTTGAATGGGTTATTGTCGATCCGGACGCGGACGCGGCGGCTGGCGGCAAGACTAAAAAGCAACACAAGTCCCGTCCGGGAGCGTCCGATTCGACTGCGTTTGACACAACGAAGGCGATGGCGGACGCGGGGGATGCGGCCGCACAAGCGGCGCTTGGATTCATGTATGAGCTGGGAATGGCAGGGCCAGTGGATTGCGCCCAGGCGGTGCACTGGTACCGGAAAGCGGCCGAACAGGGCAATGCCCGCGCGCAGTTGAATCTGCGCCAGATCGCTTCGATTGGTTTTATGTATGAGCGCAGAAGTGATGCGCCGGCGGATTGTTCCCAAGCTGTCAACTGGTGCCGCCAAGCGGCGGAACAGGGCAATGCGCGCGCGCAATTCAATCTCGGGCAGATGTATGAATGGGGAAATGGCGTGCCGGAGGATTTCGAGGAAGCGGTGAAGTGGTATCGCCTGGCGGCGGAGCAGGGCGGGGCGCAGGCGCAATTCAAGCTCGGAATGTGTTACTGCAACGGGCAGGGAGTCCCGCAAAACACCGCCGAAGCCGTCAAGTGGTGGGCCAAGGCCGCGGCGCAGGGAGATTCGGAGGCGCAGTTCAAGCTTGGTTTGTGTTACTGCAACGGGCAGGGAGTCCCGCAGGATTACGCGGAGGCAGTCCGGTGGTACCATGAAGCGGCGGAACAGGGCGATACGAAGGCCCAGTGCAAACTGGGCGACGCTTATTATATAGGACTGGGCGTGACGCCCAGCTTCGCCGAAGCGTTGATCTGGTACCGCGAAGCGGCGGAACACGGCGACGCATCGGCACAACGGCATCTTGGAATCATGTACAGCCTTGGGCAAGGTGTGCCGCAGGAAAAGATCGAGGCCTACAAATGGTATGATCTTGCCGCGGGACGACACGACAGGAACGCCACCCACAATCGCGACACCATTGCCAAGTCGATGACTCGATCGCAGATTGAGGAAGCCCGGCGGCTTTCCCACGAATTCGTGGTTCGCAAGTACGGCGGGGAAATGTATCGTGGCGATCACCACGGCGCGCTTGTGGCGCGCTTACTGGGGGAGGGGCCAGACGCGGACCCGTTTCAGGCCGTCGCGACCGGCCGCGGCAACACGATTCTGGGAAGCGACTTGCTGCTTGTGGGCCGGCAGGTGGCGACAGCCAGGGGCGGGAGCATCGACCTGCTGGCCGTGGACAGCCAGGCGAACCTCGTGGTGCTGGTGTTGAAGCGGGACAAGGCGCCGCATAAACTGCTGGCGCAGACGCTGGATTACGCATCGTGGGCGAAAGCGCGGACGTTTGAAGAGATCGACACGATCACGAGGAAGTTTACGGGAAAACCGCTGTGCCAGGCGTTTAGCGACCATTTCGGCGTTCCGATTCCGGAGAGTGTCAATGCAACTCATTCGATGCTCATTGTGACAACTGAGTTGGACGATTCATCGCAACGAATCGTGCAGTATCTTGCGGCGGAGCATAAAGTGCCGATTCACGTGCTATTCGTGGCGCTCTTCAAAACGGCATGGGGCGAGTTTCTTGGGCGGGCCTGTGGTTGAGGCGGCGGGGTCCCTGGTTCTGATTGTTCTTCGTGGGATTTGGACACGTGGGCGAACTTCGCCGGGCAACCAACAAATTGTGTTAAGCCGGCTTGGAATTCAGCCGACATAGTGGGTAATATGACAACTGTTCGTCATACTGAGACAGGCGTTCCGGCCGAATGGAGTTACCCGCCGAAGGGGGAGGGTCTGAACGTTCCAACCGCGCGGCAAGGAACTTGGACTCGCCTCGCTGTTACATGGCAGGCTGCCGTCAATTTTCTCGTGCCGATTGGTTACGAAGACGAAAACGGATTCCATCACGGCGAGATGCCCGCGCCGAACAGCGCGATTAGCCTTGGCGAAAAGGCTGATTAAAAACGCCGTCGTCTGCGGCTCACGGCACCGCGGGTTCAAACCAAAGCGCCAGCGCTTCCTGGGCATTAGTAATGGCTTCCGCTTCGGTGTCGCCGGCGGTGGCGCAGCCGGGCAATTCGGGGAACACTGCAGACCAGCGTTTGGCTTTTGGATCAAATTCAACCAACAACCGGAATTTCATTACCAAAATGTCAACTCTGGCGCTTCGTCGAAGCAACGTACTCTTCCAGCGGGCGATAATGGAGCGGCTTGCGACGGGCCTTCTTAAGCCAGGCGACATCGTCGGCGTCCTCCGCGCGTTCCAGCAATTCTTCATAGTCTTTGATCGGGATGATGACGGAGACCGGTTTGCCTTTGCGCGTCACGATTTGGGGTTCAGCCAATGTCGCTTTGATGTCTGAACCTTACCACCGTTGATGCCGTGGCGTAAAGCCCGGCAATTGGTTAAGTCGGCTGCGGCTCGGTCGGGGTTCCCCGAAGGGAAAGCCTCGCCTGGGAAGCGGCTTGGCGATAGACAACGGGATGACTTATCAACGAGAAATCCGGCTTCAAACCACGGGGCACAAAGAAATGCACGACCTCACCGGTGAGGTGGCCCGGATCGTAAATGAATCGGGCGTGCGGACCGGCGTCGCGCATATTTTCAACGTCGGCAGCACCGCAGCGATCGGCACCATTGAATTTGAGGCCGGTCTCGAAAAGGACCTGCCGGCCGTGTTGGACAAGCTATTTCCGCCGAGTCGCGACTACGGTCACGAGCAGGCCTGGCACGATGGCAACGGGCATTCACACTTGCAGGCGACGATGCTTGGCCCTTCGCTGACGGTGCCGATCAAAGATGGCAAGCTGCTGCTGGGGACGTGGCAGCAAATCTTTCATCTCGAGTGCGATATCAAACCGCGCGGGCGCACGATCGCCATTACGGTCATGGGTGAAAATTAATTTGGCGAACGACAGGTTGTTACAAAGGTGTCGAGCGGGTAGTCTGCGCGCATGCATGACGCGGCCTTCACGCCTGATGTTCCGGCTTTTCGACGCGCTTGTTTGATTCTGTTCGCCTGTGCGTTTGCGACGGCCTTACAAACTCTTGCAGCGACCCAAACGCTTGACACGCTTCGCAGTTTTCCGAAGATCGACACGGAAGCCCAATGGCGCGAACGGAGCCGCGCCATCCGCGAGCAAATTCTGGTCAGCAGCGGCCTGTGGCCGATGCCGGAGAAGACTCCTTTGCATGCCGAGGTATTCGGGAAGATAAACCGGGACGGTTACAGCGTCGAACGGGTCAGCTTTCAGAGTTGTCCGGGCTTTTATGTGGCGGGCAATCTCTACCGTCCGCTGGGCCGCGGCGCGGGGCCGTTTCCGGCGATACTCAATCCTCATGGCCATTGGGAGCATGGACGCCTCGAGGACACCGAGGTTTGCAGCAACCCCGGGCGATGCATCAACTTCGCAAAGCAGGGGATGATCGCCTTCGCTTACGACATGGTCGGCTACAATGACACACATTTTGCCGACTCGCCGCGCGCGGCGAATTTTTCCGAGCGCCACCACAGCTTTGCCTCCAACAATGCGGTTGATCTGTTGTGGAGCGTTTCGCTGATGGGGCTGCAAACATGGGACAGCATCCGCGCGCTAGATTTTTTGGAAACGTTGCCGGACGTTGACCGAACGCGGATGGCTTGCACGGGAGAATCGGGCGGTGGAACGCAAACCATCATTCTTGGGGCGATAGATGACCGGCTGGCGGCGCAGGCCCCCGTGGTCATGGTCAGCCATACCATGCAGGGCGGCTGTCTGTGCGAAAACATGCCCGGTCTCCGCATCCGGTATTCCAACATGGAAATTGCCGCCGCCGCCGCGCCCCGGCCGCAAATCCTTGTTTCTGACACTCGCGACTGGACCGCGACAACGTTGGAGGTGGAGGGGCCGGAAATCGGGCGGATTTATCAATTGTTCCAGGCGCCGGAGAACCTTCGTTATGTGCGCTTTGACTTCCCTCACAATTACAATCAAACCAGCCGGGAAGCGGTGTATCAATGGTTTGACCGATGGCTCCTCCACCGGGGCGACCAACCTGTACCGGAACTGGCGTTTCAGAAAGAGCCAGATCAGGACCTGAGAGTCTTTCCGAATGGAGGCCTGCCGCCGGACGCCGTCAGCCAGGCGGACCTTGTCAAGTATCTTATCAACGCGCACCGGGAGCGATTGGGGGCGCTGAATCCGATCAACAGCCAGGCGCTGGAAAACTACCGGCGGATCATGGGGCCGGCGTGGCAGCGAACGCTGCAATTGGATTGGCCGCCGGAACCTGTGCGGACTGCGGTGAAATCTCCCGTCCAGCGGAAGGATTATGCGTCTGACCGACTGGAGATCACGCGGCCGGGCGAAGATCAGACGATCAACGCGGTGCGTTTTTCGCCTCTGAGACCGCGCTCCGCGCGCAAGCCAATCATGATCGTTTTGGCGGATGCGGACGGCGCGGCCCCTTATGTGGACGATGCCGGCGCGCCACGCGGGCTGGCCGGGCTATTCCTGAATGAGGGATTTAGCGTCGCCGTGGCCGACGAAGCCGGCGGAAACGCGGACGCGGATCAAACTTCCCTTTTCTTCACCACCTACAATCGCACGCGGCTTCAAGAACGCGTGCGGGATTTGGTTTCGATTTGCCAGGGGGTCAAAGAGACCGAAACCAACTGCCGTGTTGCGCTCTGCGGCAGGGGCGCCGCCGGATTTTGGTGCCTGCTGGCCGCGCCCGCGGCCGACGCGGTCGTCACGGATTGCGGCCAGACGGAGATTTCGGACGATGAGGCCCTGCTGGCGCCGGATTTGTTTTGTCCGGGAATTCGTAATATTGACACATTTGAAGGCGCGCTGGTTTTGGCGGCGCCGCACCCGTTGTTGTTGCACAACGCCGGCGCGGGTTTTCCGGCGGATCATTTGCGATCCTGTTATAGGACGTTGCACGCGGAGAATCGTCTGCGGCTGGGGACCCGCCGACTTGCGGACGAGGAGATCGTCTCGTGGGTGGGCGCATTACGGTTTTCGAGGGAGTGAAGTACGTGGCGAGCACTGACTCGGGGCTCGCCCGTCAATTACCGCCCTGGCGGGATTGGGCGCGTTGGTGCGCCGTCATAGTTGCCCCGCCGGGCTGATTCGCCTGGTAATCGCCGTCCGATGCCGACATGGGATTGCTCCAGACAAAGGGGGACGAATCAAAAGCGGCCGGAACAACAGCAAAAACTTTGAAAGCCTCGAAACAAGCCATGCCGAATAAACCGACGAACGACAGCAAAAGTCCGCAAACCAGGAGCGTGTCTCCCAAGGATTGTCGCGGCCGCTGTTTCATACAATTGACCCTACACGGCTTGCCGCAGGATTACAAGTAGGGAGCAGCCTTCACCCTTGCGTGTGCGGGGCAAATCTCTTCCTTCACCCTGAGCGGAAAACCGCCCGCGCACTCGACTTTTGGGTTTCCTTGTCGCTGATTCGCTGGCACGCTCTCTTATCATGCTTCGGATTAAAA
>DATKFW010000043.1:0-13448 GCA_035511075.1 Vulcanimicrobiaceae bacterium | reverse complement strand
GTAACGTGTTTTCATAGTTTTCACGCAACCGCGAGAATAAACGAGGCCGAATCCGAAGAGATAGCGGATAGCTGGCGGATTACGCCGGACTACGCTGGTTTCTTACGGATTGGAAAATAGGTGTCCGTTTTGGTGTCCGTTGCGGACTCCCTTCCTCCTAAACCATTACTGCACACACAGTTGGAACTGGAGGCGAGGGTCGGAATCGGTCTATGAGGAGGCCGAAATCACTGGAACAATACCAGATTTTACGAGCTAGTCAAGCGTTAGGTGGTCACTATTTTTCAATAGGATTCCACTATTTTTATACACAGTTTTATACACAGTCGAATGCCGAGAAAATAAGCTGGTTTCGATTAAGAACATGGTGGAGAATGCAGAACTTGCGAGTCTATGTTCGTGACCCCAAAATTCGAGAAAGGTTTCTGTTTATCTCGCAGTTCCATCTGTGCTTCAATCCGCGCGTTCAGAAATAGGATGAAACAGCGTTGGCTCCTTTTTGGCTGGCTGCTCTTGGCCGCTCCGGCTGCTTTGCAAGCCCAATTCGATTACATTACCAACGCCGACGGCATCAGCGTGACAATAACGGACTACACCGGTCCGGGACTTGGGGCAGTGACCATCCCCAGTACGCTCGGCGGTCTGCCGATGACCGGGATCGGCACCAACGCGTTCGATGGGAGCAGTATAACCAGCGTTACGATCCCCGACAGCGTTACCAGCATTGGAGACTCTGCGTTCTATGATTGTTCCAGTCTAACCAACGTCACAATCGGCAAAAGTGTCGCCAACATCGGAGCCTATGCGTTCAGCGGAGCGTACTATGTTCCCGCACCCGGTCAGGAGATTTTTGACTCTGCCTGCCGCTTGACCAGCGTCACGTTTCCCGTTAGCGTTTCCAGCATTGGGGACTATGCGTTCGGCGGCTGCACCAATTTGACGACTGTCTATTTTCAAGGCAATGCTCCCGACGCCAATTGGGATGTGTTTCAAATCGACTCCCTTACTGCCTATTATTTGCCCGGAAGAATTGGTTGGGGGCCGATTTTTGCCGGCCTTCCGACGGCGTTATGGACGTTGTCGTATCCACTGATTCTGCCCTATAACCCCGGTTTCGGTGCGCAAACCAATGCGTTCGGTTTCAATATCTCTTGGGCAACTAACCTCTCTGTCGTGGTGGAAGCATGCACGAATCTGGCCAATCCGACGTGGCAACCATTGCAAACCAACACGCTCACTAACGGCACATGCTACTTTAGCGAACCCTTGCAAACAAACATTGCAAGTCGATACTACCGGGTCCGTTCGCCGTGATTTCCTGCGCGCTTCGACGACGGTGATCGGCGTACAATGGGAGCGCGTCCGTCTGGCTACATGAGAATGCCGCGCGAATCTCCCCTGACGCCAGGCTGCCGGCCAAAGATGATGCAATGTTCGCAACGCGCCGAGTGTCTTCTCCGTGCCGACCACGTCACGGTCCTTGTTCATAAAAGACAGCGAGGCGTTCAGTCTCGGCTTGCGCTCGGGATTGAATTCGGCCCAAAAGTTTTGCGAATATTGCCCAAAAACTTCCGGCAGTTTACTGCGCGAGCGTTTGAGTTTGATTCCTGTCTCTCCAATGTCGTGTGACAGCGCGAGTGGCTTTATCAAGCCATTCCCGATTTTGTGCCAGCGCGGAAATTTCAGTGGCGCAAAAAAACTTGTGTCCGTTGGGAGCTGGTTTTCCAAGCGGCTTGAGCAGCCCAACTTTTTGAAGAACAACAATTTCATGCGGCAGAAATCCTAAAACATCCGCCGCCTGATTTACATCAAGTCGGGCTGGCAGCCGTGGCACGAAAAGCATGGACTTCTCGTTCATATACGAACCATCGCCTCCCGGCGTTGTCCTTTGGTTTTAGTCTGAGGCTGCCGCTGCGAAATCTTCTCCTCGGCCTCGTCTTCGAGTGTATCTTCAACCTGGCTTGGCGCCTGATTCTTGGTGAGATCAAGTTTCTCCTCAATTTCGGATTGTCGTTCGGCAAGCTGGTGGTAACGCTTCTCATGCTCGAAAGGCGCGCCGACTTTGGCCTCAAATTCCTTCGCCCGCTTCTGCGAGTCGCGGATGTCGCGTTCAAGTCCTGCTGCGCGGTCTTCGAATCCCTGCACGATGGCTTCGAGGGAACGGATGGTACCCAGCGCGGTGTCCGTGACCCGGGCGTTGTAACTGTTTTTGCCGTGCAAGAGCAATTCAACCGCGTTGTTGAAGGAAGCGTGCAGAGACAACTCAAACCCGGCAAATTTCCCGACGCGCGCGTTGGCTCCGAAGCTGCTTTTAATTTTCTCCGCGCGCCGCAAAAGCAACTCACCGGCAACGCCGCGATTGTCCAGCGTTTGTCCATCCAGTTCGATGCGGAATTTGTCGCCGGAAGTGTCCTGACACACGGCCAGGTCCTGTTGCAGATTCGCCAGCCGCTCGGCGCCTCGTTGGGCTTCCTCGTGCGCATGGCGCAGATTGGCGCGAATACGGTATTGCTCCTCGGCATAGGCGGAACGCAGCCGGTTGAGCTTCATCAACTCGGCGTCCACCTGCGCCTTTTCGATGACAAGCGGATTGCCGGAGGCGATGGCCTTGACCTCCGCATAAGTGAGCGCTGTCGAATCGAGGTCCTCGATGCGGCGAATGGTCATGTCGCCGCTCATCACCTGGGTGATGAACTTGGCCTTGGTTTCGAGCGTCTGCCACATATAGGCGTCAAACGAGCCTTCGGTGACGTAGCGATAAATCTGCACCGCGGAATTTTTGTTGCCCTGCCGCAGAATGCGGCCTTCGCGTTGTTCCACATCGGCGGGCCGCCACGGAGCATCGAGGTGATGAAGGGCAACCAGACGCTCCTGCACATTCGTTCCCGATCCCATTTTCTGCGTGCTGCCGAACAGGATGCGGACTTTGCCCGCGTTCACCGAACGAAACAAAGCCAGTTTTGCGTTGTCGGCATCGTAATCCTGGATAAAGGCAACTTCCGCCGGTGGCACGCCGCGTTTCACCAGTTTCTCGGCCATGTCATCATAAACGGAGAAGCCCTTGTCCTTCGGAGTGGAAAGGTCGCAGAAGACCAGTTGCGTTAGGCGGCCCTCTTTGGCCGCCTGCCAAATGCGGTAAATATTTTCGACGGCCAGGTTGACCTTGCTTTGCGGGTCGTCCTTTGCCGATGGCAGCATCAACCGCAAATCGAGTGCCGCCTTGCGCCCCTCGCTCGTAATTTTGAGCATGTTATCTTCCGAAGGATCAACGCGCTCGGTTTTTAATCTGTGGGCGCGCTCGACCAGCGACTGAACGAATTTTTTTAACAGCGGGGTGGAGGGTGCGCTGCGAATGGCCGGTTTCTCGCCTTCCAGTTTAGGCCGCGCCAGATTGAGCATCTGCGCCGTCTGCACATCGGCCATCTGCCGGAATAATTGCATCAATTCAGGCACGTTGATGAAGCGGGCAAAGCGCGTGTTGAGCCGATAGCCCGCGCCGTCCGGCGCGAGTTCCATCGCCGTGACCGGCTCGCCGAATGTCGCCGCCCATCCGTCAAAATGATGCAGCTTGTGTTTTTGCAGGTCGTCCGGCTGCAAAAACCGCTGCATGGTGAACATCTCGGCCATGCTGTTGGCAATGGGTGTGCCGCTGGCAAAGACAACTCCGCCACCGCCGTTTTTGGATTGGATATGCCGCACTTTCAGAAACATATCGAAGGCGCGTTCGCTGGCTGTCTGCGGCAATCCGGCGATGCGGGTCATCTTTGAAATATAAAAAAGATTTTTGAAATAATGGGCCTCGTCCACGAAAAGCCGGTCCACGCCGAGTTCCTCAAATGTCAGCGTATTGTCTTTTTTGTGGCTGGCGGCAAGAGCTTCAAGTTTGGTTTCCAAACGCTTTTTGGCCTTTTCAATTTCCTTTACCAAGCGCCGGTTTTCCGTGCCAGCGTGCTCGCGTTTTACTTTTTCCAGTTCGTCCAGTTGTTCCCTAAAAAACCGAACCTGGGTTTCTTCGGAGAGCGGTATCCGTTCAAAGCCGGAATGGGTTACGATGATGGCATCCCAATTTCCAGTGGCGATACGGCTGAAAAGTCTCTTCCGATTTTGCGCCTCAAAATCGTCTTTGCCGGCGACAAGGATATTCGCGCCCGGATACAGCGTGAGTAACTCGGTTGAAAACTGACCGAGCATGTGATTGGGAACAGCAAACAAGGGTTTCCGGGCGAGTCCAAGCCGTTTTAGTTCCATCGCCGAGGCGACCATTGTATAAGTCTTGCCCGCGCCAACGACGTGGCCGAGCAGCGTGTTGGGCGTTTGCAAGATGCGCCAGACGCCCGCCTTTTGATGCAATTGCAATCGAACGGCGGAGCTTGCGCCCGGCAAGGTCAGATGTTCGCCGTTGAACGTGCGAAGCCGGCTGTGATTAAACGTGTCATTGTAAATCCGGACCAAGCGCTCGCGGCGGTCATCCTCTGACCAAACCCATTCCTTAAACTTATCCTTGATGTGTTCCTGTTTATCCCTGGCGGCTTCGGTCGCCGTTGGATTGATGACGGGCTTTTTGTCCTCCGTCATGTCATAGACCGTGGGTGTCTTGAGATTGAGCGCGTCGTGAACCAATTCAAGCCCGGTATAACGGCTCGTCCCCCAATCCGTCGTGTTAGCGGTGGATTGTTTTGCCTCCCAATCGGCCGTTACGTGCCACGAGCCGAGCGCGTGAATGTGGCTGACTTGAATGCCGGATGACACGGCGAGCAACTCGTGAACGAATTTTTCGACATCCGATTCCGGCAGCCAGGTTGCGCCCAAGCGCACGTCAATTTCGGTGGCGGGCAAATCCTGCGGCTGCACGGACTTGAGCGCCTCGACATTTTCGCGGAAGCGCGGGTCGCTGACACTGGCGGCATCGGCGGCGACGAGCTTCTCGCGGACATTACCGGAAAGGTATTGATCTTCAGTTTCCCATTGTTTGGTCTGCGGATTAAGGAAAATCATTCCTTTCAGGTCCGGCAAGAATTCATCGACGGAGCGGTCGAGCAAACCGGCCATGTGGCCGAGGTCAACCCGGCCCTTTTCATTCAGAGTGATGAGCAGGGCTTCTTTGGGCGTGCCCGCTGATGGGACGGCTTGTTTGTGATGGATGGTTCGTTCGTGGAAAATCGCGGCTTTGGTGGCGACACGGTTATCCGCATCGTAATGCTCCAACGACAGCAACAGCGGCAAATCAGGATCGCCGTCGAATGCATTCTGGTTCACGCGGGCATTGATGGGGCCGAAACGGGAAACGAAACGGTCGTAAGCCAGGTTAAGTTGGAAGCGCGTTTCAACGACTTCGCTTTCGGGGCTGCCTTCAAGCTGTGAGCGCAAGCAACCGCGCACCGCGTCGCGGACTCCGATCAGCCGCCGGATCCGCGAGCGAGTTTCAACAGGCATATCGTCCAAGGGACGAAGTTTGTCGTCGTCACGGATGCAAACGCGGCCATCTTCATGGAGGCAAAAAGCATTGGGTTTGATGTAGTCCGGCGCGGGAATACTCACTTCCGAGACCCGCTCGGCGGTCTTTTGCTTTTTCGCCTGGTAGATGTCTTGCGGAAGTCGCTCAATAGCCTGAGCCAATGTTTTTTCCAAGTCATCCGCGTCCGGCGCAAGCGTCGGTTCACCATTCCGATACATCCCCCTGGCCAGCCGCATCTTGCCCAACATCATTTCGGGGCGTCCGGCGAAGTATTCGTTGAGCTGCAGCTTTTCCTTCCGGTCGTTCGTAAAATCCACCGATGTTCTCCATGCCGCGCCGCATGGTGATTCACCGACGCGGAGTTTGCGAAGCATCACAATGTCGGTAGTCACTTCCGTGCCGGCATTTTTCTTGAAGGCGTCATTGGGCAGTCGGATTGCGCCGAGCAATTCCGCTTTGGCGGCGAGCATCTCGCGCATGGTTGAATCGAGCTTGTCCATTGTGTGATGTGACGTGATGAACATGAGCAGTCCGCCCGGCCGTACTTTCTCCAACGCGGCGGGAAAGAAATAATCGTGGATGGAAAACTTGTATTTGTTCCAGCGCGGATCGTGGACGGCGTAACCGCCAAACGGAACATTGGAAATGGCGAGGTCGAAAGATTCGTCGGCCAGTTTGGATTTCTCAAACGCCTGCTCGCGGATGTCAGCGTCGGGATAAAGAGCTTTGGCAATGCGCGCGGTCAGCGGATCGATCTCAATGCCGGTCACAACGGATTGTCGGAGCAATTCTTCGGGCATGACGCCGATGAAATGGCCAATGCCACATGCCGGTTCCAAAACATTTCCGCCCTGAAAACCAAATCGTTGCGCCGCCCGGTACATGGCGCGTACAACTGTGAGCGAAGTATAATGAGCGTTTAAGGTGCTGGCTCGCGCCTGCTCGAATTCTGCATCGGTTAATTCACGACGGAGCGCGCCACGCTCCCTGACCCACTCCTGGTTTGTGTCGTCGAAGATTTGGGGTATTGCGCCCCAACCGACATATTTTACCAGCGCTGCTTTTTCATCCTGTATTGCCGGTCGCGCCTCGTTTTCCAGCATCCTGACAATTTGAATGGCGTGAAGGTTCTGCTGAAACTTTTGCTTCGGACCGCGCACGCCTAGGCGATCATTGTCGGTGATGCGATAGTTATTGAGATTTTTTGGGGAATCTTTCTGCTGGTCGCCGTCCGCTAGGTCTCCGGCGGCAGAAGGATGTATTCCTCCCGCACCATTTCCCAAGCGCGGTCGTGCGCTTGTTGCGGCGTCAATCCCTCCTGGATGAATCGGGTCCGCAATTCGGCCATTTCGTCCTTCGTTTTCCGTTCCGCCTCTGCCAGCATCGTCTGAAGCTGGCCCTTGGCCTCCAGTTCGTGTACCATTTTGGGACGGTGTTCCCGCCAGTGTTTCTCCGCCATCAACCCGTATTGAGTCAAAGTGTTCATAACGTCCGTTGAAAAGTTCCAACTGGTTTTCTAAGCCCCCTTTCGCCGTTTTGTCAATTTTTGACATTTGCTCCGGGATTTCGTTAAGGGGCTGGAATTGAGCAACGGGGCGGGACTGCGTCGGGCAAGCTCCGCATCAAAGACCTGAAGCTCCTGCGGGAAAAATTGGATGATGGGAAGACGAAAGACCCGCTGAAGCCCACCCAAGACGGTGTCGTTGACCTTGAGAATCCCATACTCGATGCGCGCCACTGAGAGGCGGGTAAGGTCCACGCCTGCGGCCTGCAACTTTGCCGCCAGAATTTCCTGCGTCCATTTCTTTTGGGAACGCCAGTACGCCACTTGTCGGCCAGTGATATTCTTCGGGCACATATCATCACCTTCCTTAAACACCCTTTATATTCCTGCGGCTGTGAAAGGCATGATGACTGCCTTTCACAGTCTTTGTGGCTGCGGCGGAAACCAAGCGTGGCAGGCGACGAAAATAAATTAGCTCCTGAATCAAACTGTCCAGAACCTTGGCACGCCGTACCCCAAATTGGGCGGCAGTGCTCACGGACATGCCGCGCAACGACGGATGTTTTTGTAGTATGAGCAATTGTAATGCCCATGATTTTTCGTCCTCCATGTCAGATAAAATCAGTTGTTTGCCGAAAACATCAAACCCTAACCCCCTCTTTTCGGGTTTGAGACTGAGTCTGCGGCCGCGACTGTATCTTTTTATTCAGCCACTTCTCACGCTCCATGCTGACGATGGCTTCGTCGCGTTTATCCTCCGGCACATCCTTGAGGAGAACGTCATAAGCCGCTTTCAACTCAGGGTTGTTTTTGATGCTTTGCAATACGCCGGTATCCACATACTGCCGTCGTTCCACTTGCCGGACCTCGTTCAGGACAACGGTACGCTCCAACCGGTCACGCGGCATGGCCTGGATGTATTCCCAATTCCTGGGATTGCTTTGGATCCAATCATTAATCTTGGCTTCGGCTTCGGGATTGGTTCTTTGATAACGGTTTTCGTTGGGGGCCTCGGCATTCGCGCCATTGGATGGAGGGGTTCTGACTTTTGTTGTACTCATAATAACTTATTTATTTGTTTTGTTTGTTTGTCTGTTTATGCGTTTCTCAATGGCCGGCGTTGATACACCGGCAAACTGTGTTCATGGCTCAAGCGAATCTGGTGGTTCATTGGTTGGGAAGCTGGGCGGCGGCAACGGCTGTCTCCGCGTAGATTCAAGCGCGTCCAGTTGCTTTTTCATTTGGACAACCGAGGCGTGTAATATCGCTATTTCCTGAAAATTGGTCCTGGTCTGTTGTAAAACAGCTTGGAACTGCGCCAGGGCCGACGCCAAATCCTTGGCCTGCGCAATAATCCGGGCGGTGGCCAACTTTTGGGCGTTCACTTCGGCCAGAATCGCGTCGTTCGCGGGAGCAGGGACAAAGGCCGCATCGCGCGGCGGCGTGAATTGAAAAGCAGCCGTGTCCATTTGATCGGAATGCAAATCCCACCGGGAATTTTCCTCCACGCGATAGATGACATGCTTTTCGTGCATCACCAAGCTATCGTTCGGATCAACATAACGCCCGAAATGGTAGGACCGCACAGTATCGGGATACCGCACCGCGGCATTGTCCGCCGACGACGGCGGCTGTTGCGGGCGTAGCGTAAGTTTGGGCGTCGTCGAGCACGCCGTCAGAAACATCAAGGGAATGAGGCGAATTATTTTCATCGTTTTGCAGAGATTGAGGGTTGCGGTTCCGGTTCTTCAACCAGACCCACGCCGCCGAAGGAAGCATCGGCGCGGTCTATAGTTTGCAGGACATAGAGGTAAAACTGTTTGCCGCTGGGCACGCGAACATAGAATCCATTCTTTTGGATCGAGTCATAGATCTGCTGCGCATAGGTTTGCAGAACCGTCTGCGCTCCTTGGAAGGGCGCGTTGTTCAGCG
The DNA here is from genome assembly GCA_035511075.1 of Vulcanimicrobiaceae bacterium. Taxonomy (GTDB): domain Bacteria; phylum Verrucomicrobiota; class Verrucomicrobiia; order Limisphaerales; family Palsa-1400; genus DATAUD01. The sequence goes on along the minus strand of DATKFW010000043.1, from coordinate 4,557 downwards.
TCGGACTGTTGATGGGGCCGAAAACCGTTTCCTGTTTTTCAGTCAGGGCGTTGGCCGCGCCGGAAAGGAAGGTCGCGGCAAAAAGTTTGATGTCAGCCATGTTGTCCGTTTTAATCATTTCGCCGCGCAAGCCGGCGCTTCCGTCCGTGATTGCCCAACCGCTTTGATTGGTATTGTTGTCAAACTCACGATCGAGCGCCACGGCTTTGAGGTTCAATTCCTCGCCATCCTGCCAAACCAGTTTCCAACTGCCGCTTGTGGAAATGCGGTCGCGCTGCCGGTCCGTCTGCGCCATGCCATGCACCTCCGTGCCCGCCGCAATGATCAACCGTCCGCCGTAATAAGTGTTCTCGGTGACAAGGCCCACAATGGGGGTCTGCATGGAGGAGGAATCCACCGTGATGATGGTTTCACAGGGGATCAGGCGTCCGAACGGCATATAGGTGGCGCTCAATTTTTTGGGGCGAGAAACACCCGACGCGCTGTCCGAGAAAAGGCTGATCGGTGCAAGCGTTTCAGTTTGAGGAGGCACCAGGCTCGGCAACAGTTGAGGTGATTGGGATGGAGGGTTGACCGACGCCGGATTGCTGGCGGAAAGCGGTTGGACTGACAGTTGTGGCTTGGGCGGAGATAGAGGCGGCGGTGGATTGAAAATCTGCATAGGCCGTGTGACAGACTGCACCACTTGGGGTTTGTCAGTGGTGTTGGTTGAACGCGGCGCGACGGTGACGACATCATCAGTTGCCGGATGCTGTTTGCGAAGGGCGCTGAAGATGAGCAACGCTCCGGCAAATACCGCGCCAAAGGCGAGCAACTTGCCGGTTTTAGTTTTGAAGAAATTGAGAAAGTCGCGTGGTTTCATGGCTGCTTGGAGGAATGAATGGGCTGGGCAGGCCCATTCGTGGTGGCAACAACCGGCGCTGGCCGCGGGGGTGATGAGAGCCGGTTTACCAGGACGGTGAATTGATTCTTCAAGGAAAGATTGTTGCGTCCGCCGTCCGGCGTGCCGGTGACTGCAAAATATACAATACTGCTGCCTTTGGGTGGAACCGTGCCGCTGGCGTCGCTGACGGATTGGGGATAGAGCCGGTTGCCCACACGAATACTGAAACTGTCCGGCTGATAAATTAACGACTTGTCTGTTTCATTGGTCACGACGACACGAAAAACCATCGTGTCTTCGGATTGAATCGAAAAGCCTGTTCGACCCGGATTTGGTAATCGTTGAAATTGTTGAGCAAAGGCTTGCCGTCGTAGGTGGTAAAGCCGACATCGGCGACGCTTTCGGGTTGTTGTGATTTCAGCAGCGGAAACGCCTTGGCTTTATCGAGCAACGATAACAATTTCAACGGACTGATTTCGGGCGCGCGCCCCGTGGCCGTTTCTTCCGGCTTTGGCAATTCGGCCAGGCTGAGCGAAAGCAGTGGCGGATTGGTTTCGATCAATTCAAAAACATAGGTACGGTCATTCCAGCGGATGTTGAGATTGGCGGAAGCCTTCGGCACGAGCGCGCGCACTGAAAAAAACGCCGATCCCTTGGTATGGGCCAATTGAAACTGGCCCGGCGTCTTCCCGTCCACGGTGAAACCCGCACCGTCTATGGCGTCAATGGGACCGGGAAAACTGATGGTGGTAACACGATTGGTGGCAATCGGCACTGAAACCGCAACGCGATCATCCAGCCAGACTTGCTGAATTGGCTGCGCCAGTAAACGGGCTGCGGACAGGAATAGAAGGCTAACGGTTAATCTCATATTTGAAATCTCCTACGGCGGTGGGAAAACGACCGTTCAGCGCCATGTTGGGATTGCGGATGAAGCGCAATCGAAGCGTGAACGGAAACGCTTCATTAAAGACTCTTTCTTGAAAGATGCCGCTGCGAATAATCTGGCCAGTGACTGCGGCCAGCACTTCATTGTCGCGGGTGGCCAGAATATCAATCTGCCCTATCTCGGCTTTTTGATGAAGTTGCTTGGAACGAAATTCGACCGCCTCGCTGATGCGTTCGTCCTGCGCCTTTCCGGGGCGGATTCCTCCGTGAGAATACGGCGCATTTCCTCCTGAGTGCGCGGCATGGGCCGCGCGCCGCATTCCTCGAGTTCCTTAAACCGCGCCTCGCGGCCATTCGCCGATTCCGGGTCAAACCGATTGCCGACAAATTCCGTGTAGGTGCAACCGGAAGCGAAATAGCCGCCATCGGCATACAAGACACGACACAAATGACGCCATTCCGCATGGGTCGGCTCGGAAGCGACAAACAGGGTTTTTGGTCCAAGCCGATAGCTCTTGCCTTTATGCGTTACCGTTTTGCCTTCATAGGAATACGACACGTTGTCCAGTCCTTGATATTCGTCAGGATGAATCAACGGATATGCGTTCACTTCCGCCAATAGCCATTTGGAATGTCCGCCGCCATTCGTATAGAGACGGCCTTCATGGGTGAATGCTTTCACTCGCGGCATGATGTCCGCCGAGTATGCCCCGGATATATCCCCCTCCGGCACACGCTAGAGGCCACAGGAGAATCGCCGCCACGATACGATGACAGGTGCTGGTTCTGTATTCATTTAGTCCCTCCAATCTGCTTCGACGCAAAAACCGCAATCACAACCGGGATCAGGACTCTCGCAAAGCGCGTCGTAGTCTTCCTCGCTGGCGTTGGGAATGCCGCACCATATATCGTGAGCAACGTGTTGATAGTCCTCCCCATTGGATTGACGTTCATGGGATTCTCGGATATGACGCTTCTTAATATTCATGATCTTGGGATGAAATCGGGCGTCCCCGCGGTGCGGCGGGAACGCCCATTGTTCACTACTCCGCCAAAATGATGGCCTCGTGATTGGCAACCCGCTCGGCGAGATTCCAAAGTTCGCGGTTTAAACGAATGTTCTGGTCAAGCCCGGAAATGGCGCGAGTGCGCGGAAAACGGCGTCCATCCTCACGGCGACGAGACCAGTCGCGTTGCCCGCCACAAGTCAAGTGCTCTTGCAGACGATTGAAGACGTGCCAGAGGTCGTTGCCGGCATCCTCGGCGCGGCGGCAATCCAACAATTTATTCGGACTAATGGGAGCTTCGGCCACGTCCTCAAACCGCAGCCGCAACGCCGCCTCGGCAAACGCGGCCATTTCGGCGCTGTCAAGGTGGCGTCGTTTGAAGGCGTCCACGCGGGCGGTGATGGCCGGAACGTGGTCAAGCAATTTGAAGCTGGCCTCGATCACTTCGTCGGACGTGAACCCGCTATGCCGGATGCTGACGCGCTCGAACGTCGCGTCGGCCACAATCATGCCATTGCCGCAAACGAACCGGAACAAACCGGCGTGCAACTGATAGGCGCTGGAACGGTCGTGCGAATTGATTAAAACAAGTTCGGGGGAGTATTCACCGGCGACGGCCTGAACGTCCCGGCGTTGGTAGCGCAGCAAGTGCTTTTGAAAACCGCGACGGCCATCGAGCCTCACAATCTGCTCGTGCGCCTGAACCGGAGACCAGCCGGATTGACGCAACCGCGAAACAATTTGTGTCGTGGGAACAAACGCATACCGCTCGCTCACGTCCGGCAGCGGGGAAGCTGCAAACACGGAAGGGGCCACGGCACGGATTTGGTCGTCGTTTAATTCTGAACGGTCGATGAACTTGGTACTACGAGTAGTGAACATATACTTGCCTTTCATTTCGTTGTTAACTCTTTCTTTGCACGCGCAGCGACAGGTGTGCGCGATGAAAACCTAAAAGCGAGGGCCTTGGCGTTGGCGGAAAGGTCAAGGAGGAACGGAAGCCACGACCCGTAGAATCCTTGACGTTTCCGCCAAGGCCATATAATCGCCCCGCCTTTTCATCGCTGCGAACGCGGGCGGCATCCCGCTTGTATGGCTTAGACTTGCGAATTACCCGGCTAGCAAATGCACCTGGATGGAAGATCGGGTCCGCTTCGGTCAGACAGCGAGGAGCGGAAAGTGGAGCGAGGCGTAGAGATGGTATTAAGAACGGAGCAAGCGCGGAACGGCGCTCCCCGCTGGCTGACGGAAGCAAACGCTCCTGCGTTTTTGGCATTCAGCGCAAGGAACGAGCGGGCGGGAAATGACGGAAGGCGAAGCCAGAGCGACATGAGCGAGGCCGCCGTGTCAGTTCCCGCCCGTTGGTTCCGGCGGTTTTATTTCAGATTAAGAGAGGGTGGCTGTCGCCCACGTCTTTTTCGTCGGGTAGTCAAACGCGACAGCAACGGATACTATCTTTTCATGCCATTCGACCGAGAAAAAGTGAAACGAGCAGCGGTGGAACTCGCCGCCAAGGGCGTGTTCGTCGGCACGTCCAGTTGGAAATATGAGGGGTGGTTTGGGCAGCTTTACACGCCAACGCGATATGAATATCGCCGCAAGGTTGCCAAGACGCGCTTCGAGCGGGACTGCCTGAGCGAATATGCGGAGGTGTTCAAGACGGTCTGCGTTGATGCGGCGTATTATACATTTCCGAGCGAAAAATATCTCCAAGGTCTCACGTCACACGTTTCTCCTGATTTCCAATTCGGACTCAAGGTGACAGATGAAATCACCGTG
>DATKFW010000042.1:0-21692 GCA_035511075.1 Vulcanimicrobiaceae bacterium | reverse complement strand
CACGGCTCGTTCTCTCTTTTCCAAAGGGTTAAAAAGCGCAGAATGAATAACAGTCAAACAAAAGTAAAAATGACAGCAATCGGCGAAAGTCGCGCTTATTTTATGCGCTCCGTGGTCTAAAGGATGGGGTCCACCTGTATTTAACGATTTGCGACAAGCCTGAAGGAAAATATTCACCGCTGATTCAACGAGTGATTTCGGCACCTGAAGACCTTCGTGCGTATGCGGCAAGTGATAATGTGAAATGCGATAACGATGATTAAGACGAAGAACAATCCCGACCTCATAATTTGCAACTGGCATGAAGCCAGAAAAAAAGAACTCGCCATTTGCTCCATGGTGCTTACCGGCCAGTGCTTTAATTACGGCACTTTTATCAGCGCGGTCATTCCTACGCCTATCTATAGAAGCTTGAGCCGATGCTTCCCATGTAATCATGTTTCGGTCAGGGGCAACAGCAAGATTGTGTTTCGCATCGTCGCGAACTGAAGCGAAATCATTCGGTTCAAAACCACATTCTTCGGGTTCGAGACAGATTGGATGGTCTTCGGGTGATTCGTTCCGAACCAAACCAAGCAAAAATGTCTCAACTTCAAAACTTGGGTCAAGCGCCCGAAAAAGCTTCTCCGCTTCAACTTGAACACTATCTTGAAAGTATCGTTGATACCCCCACATAAAAAGTTTAATGGCTTCCATAGTCGTACCGCTGGAATTTATACATCTGGGCGGTGGCCAGTGCTGCCTTGCGTCCACTTTTTCCCTTTCTCTGTGGTGTGGTAACGCTGTAAGCGACTGTTTGGTTTGTTGGGAATCGTACGCTCAAGCCAGCCTTTGGCGATGAGCGCGTTGAGGTAATTCTCCCTAAACGTCTGGCGGTGTTTGACACCAATAAGAGCCTGGATTTCGCCCGCCTTACGTGGCTGCTCGCAGAACCGAAGAACCTGGACCGCGACTTGGCCGGTGACTTGGCCGGTGACTTGGCCGGTGACTTGGCCGGTCGTCTGACGTTTTTGGTCCTCGGCTGCTTTGATAAACGTGGGGTGTAGCGGCAGGCGCACGAGGAAGTACGTTCGGTTTCTGTCAGTTTCAAACGCGGGCGGCGGAGAACCGTTCTGCCGCATCGCCTTCAACATCTTTGGAATGCCGGTGCCACGGCCTTCCGTGAGGCTGAGTTCTTTTAGGAACTCGCCAATGCGCCGGTTGCGATACCGACGCGTTGCGAAGCGCCCGGATTGGAGTTCTTTGATGCTGACCGAACGGTCCAGACCTGGATAACTGGAAACGGTGACTTCCTCCGGCAGAACCCGGACTTCAATCGGCTCCCGGATTTCGTAACTCCGATGATAAACCGCATTTACCACGACCTCCTCCAGTGCCGCGTAAGGCACATTGAAAAAACGGTCAGCTTCCGCCCGGTCACTATGTTTGACCACGCGCTCCTCAATCACCGCGTTCTTTAAAAACGCCAGTGCGTCTTTGAGGATCATATCCAAGGGACCGGCAAACGTCTTCTCTGTAAAGGTGTCGCCACCCGGTCCGTCGGGGAACTGCACCACGTCAATTTGAGTTTGGGGGAAAAACTTCTGTGGTGCGTCGTTGAAGAACATCAGTCCCACATTTAATGGGTGCATCGTCTCGGCAGGACCATCGGCAATTCGCATCTGACGGCACAACTGGACAAAATCCATCGTACTGGAATCGGCCAACAAGTCGCTGCCCACTTCATGCAAAAAATTCTGAATCAGCGAAAGTTTGAGGTCGGTCAAGGAGGCGTTGTGGCGGATACGGTCATCGAACGGAACGGTGGCCGCCAGACTAACCAACTCAACTTCTTCTTGATGTTTGGCTCTGACGGTGGACGAGCCTTTGCGGATGTAGTACGCAAACTCGCGGTTGTTTTTGGCCATCGACACAGGAGCTTTGTAGGGACGGGTCTGGCCTCCAGGACACCAGAGCGCGAGAATGTGCTTTCGCCGGACGAGGTATGGCGCAATCACCGGATGATAGTAGGGCTGCATCCGATGCCCGATTTCGAGAATCTCTTTTTGAATGCCGTCCAGTTTGCTGGCAGGCAATCCTGCCGGTGGCAGCACGGGCTGCCCTTGATTTTCCTCAACACCGATAAAAATGTAACCGCCGCCCAGATTATGGAAATCGTTGGCGAAAGCGCACATCGTGTGAAGGATGGCCTCCGGGTTCCAGCCCTGTTTAAACTCCAAGCGCTCCCACTCCACGGTTTGTCCGTGCAGCACGTCATCAATGTTGATCGGCAAGCGCATCGAAAATTGAGAGTAAATGAAAACTGCTTCCGAGAAAACCAGATTGTTCCGCGCCAGAAAATTTCAAAAAATCTTGCACCCTTCTTGTAACCCGGTTTGAAAATTTGGGATTTTATGAGACCAGATGAGATGACGTTCAAACGTGAAGAAACGCCAATGAAATCAAGGTGTTTGCAATGGTTTCAAGTGAAAATAAAAAGAGGCTAAAAATGGCTAAAATCGGCCTGTTTGAATTAAAAGGGCACTGCTCTACCAACTGAGCTACCAACCCACCCGGCTTGGAGCGGCGAAACGTAGCGAGGAATTTCATCCGGCGCAAGGGCGAATATGCGAATTTGTCAACGAGCCGGGCACCCAACCTTTGATCGTTTGCGAGCTTCGACGCGCCTAAATCAACATTGCTTTGGCGGGGGCATCGGGGTATTGTCACCTGGTCATAAGATTTAATGCTTGGCACTCTAAATCCTGGCGAAGAAGCGCAATTGCGGCAGACCATTGAAATGTTCGAGGTCATTACGCAATCGCAGCCGCAGGATTACCAGTCTCTGGAAATCCTCAAGGAGGCCTACTTGAAGTTGAGCATGGAAAAGGAGGTCGTGCAAACCTCCAAACGAATCGCCCAGGCCTACGTTCAATTGGGCCAGCTTTCCTCGGCCATACTCGAATTTGAGACGATCCTTCAGCGGCATCCCAACGACAGGGACGCGATGGCGGCGATGGCGCAAATCGAAAGCAAAGCCAACAATCTGGCCACCGGCCCGGTTGAGACGGAGGTGCAAGTTCCAGAAGACCTCGCCACGACTTTTATTAAGAAACCGGGAACCAAGGCAGCCCGACTGGAGGTCGATGACGGCCGCCAGATGATGTTCAAGTATTTCGTGGAGAGCAAATTGATCACGGCGGCGGATTTTGAGACCTCCTGGCCTGCGCCTAGCCTGACAACGCCGCCAACCAAAATCGCCGAGCCGTTCATTCACAGCCTGGCGGAACGCCAAATCATGCCGGTGGACAAATCGCTCAAGTTGCTGGCGGACCGTTCCCGCCTGGCCTACATCCCGCTGGAACGATACGAGATGGACATCGAATTGGTGCGCTCGGCCACTCGCGAGATTTGCCAGCGCTGGTGCGTGGCGCCCTTTGATCGAATGAGCAAGTCGGTCCTCGTTGCCACGGCCAACCCGTTCAACAAACAGGCAACGTCGGACCTGGAGGAGGTCATCAAGCAGCGGTTGCTCTGGTATCTGGCCACACCGGCCGATTTGATCCGCGTTTTGGGCAAAGCTTTTCGTTGATTTCTTATGCCACCTTCCAAGTCACTTGGAGAACGCATCGCCGACGCGCTGGTCGAGGATGGCTTGTTGAGCGGCGCGCAAGTCGAGGAGTTGATGGAGAAGCAAAAGAAGGACGGAACGCGTTTCATCAAACTCGTCGTTGAAAAAGCCTACGTGACTGAAATTGACCTGGTGGTATCGATGGGACGGGTCCTGAACACGCCTCCTATCAACGTGACTCGAGCCGGCATTGCACCAGAGGTGGCGGAGTTGGTGCCGCGCGATATTGCCACCAATTACAAGGTGCTTCCGATATCGCGACTGGGCAACCGGCTCTTTCTGGCGATGGCCGACCCGCTCAACGTCCTGGCGGTCGACGATGTCAAACGCATGACCAAGCTCGAGGTCTCGCCGATGATTGCCTCCGAAAAGGCGATCATCGACAGATTGGCTAATCTCGACAATTCGCGCTCGACGAGCATGGAGGAGATCATCCAGGACGCCGCAAAACAGGCCGAGGCCGAGGCGGAGGCCGAGAATCTGGAGGTCACGCACGAAAAAACCGAGACGACCGACCTCGCCGCCCTGACTGCCTCGACCGAGGAAGCCCCCGTCATCAAGCTGGCCAATCTCATCCTTGTGCAGGCGATCAAGGACCGCGCCAGTGACATCCACATTGAACCGTTCGAAGCGGGCGTGCGGTTGCGTTACCGGATTGACGGCGGTTTGCTCGATATGCCGCCGCCGCCCAAGAATCTCCAAGTGGCCCTGACTTCGCGCATCAAGGTGATGAGCAATCTGGACATCGCCGAGCGCCGCCTTCCTCAGGACGGACGCATGCGCGTGAGGGTCGGCGGGCGCGACGTTGACTTGCGCGTTTCCTTTTTGCCCACTGTGCATGGTGAAAAATGCGTGCTGCGCGTGCTCGACAAATCGAACCTCTCGGCGAGCATGGACAAGCTGGGAATCGACCCGGAAACTTTTATCCGCTTCAAAAGCGCGGTGGACGCGCCGCATGGATTGATCCTGGTCACCGGTCCAACCGGATCGGGCAAAACGACAACGCTCTATTCCGCGCTCAACGAATTGAACGGCCCCCAATTTAATATTGTGACGGTCGAAGACCCGGTCGAATTCCAGCTCCCGGGCGTCAACCAGGTGCCTGTCAAGAAGGAAATCGGCCTCACGTTCGCCAGCGCGCTTCGGTCCATTTTGCGGCAGGACCCGGACATCATCATGATCGGCGAAATTCGCGACACAGAGACGGCGGAAATCGCCGTTGAATCCGCGCTGACCGGGCACCAGGTTTTGAGCACGATGCACTGCAACGACGCCCCTGGCGCAATCTCCCGGCTTGATGACATGGAGATCGCGCCGTTTCTGATTTCTTCCGCTGTCATTCTCGCGGCCGCGCAGCGTCTGTTGCGCAGAATCTGTTCCAGTTGCAAGGAACCGGTCACCTACCCGGACAAAATGTTCCGGGACCTCGGCATCGATCCAAATTATTTTGACGGACATCCTTTGCATCGCGGGCGAGGGTGCGAACGATGCAAGAACTCCGGTTACGCCGGCCGATTGGCCATCATCGAGGCCATGACGATGACCGATGAAATCCGCCGGCTGGTCATCCAACGGGTCGGCGCCCAGGAAATCGGCAAACTTGCGATCGAGCAGGGGATGAAGACCCTGCGGTCCGTCGCGCTGGAAAAAGCGCGGGACGGCCTTTCCACGCTCGAACAAACTCTTCTGGCGACCGCCGGCAATTAGTAATTGGCCGCTCACGGGCCAAAATGCATTCCGTCGAAGAAGCCCGGCAACAAATCGAAGAGGCAGTATCTCCTCGTCACCCGCCGGCCTTCTCCACCTGTGCCCGCAACAAATCGTGCAACGTGATGACTCCCTGTATGCCGCCTTCGCGGTTCGTTACCACGACATATTGAGTAGTCGAGTCGATCAGCAGTTTCTGTAAATCAAGAATGGTTGCATCAGGCCGGCAGGTTGTTGCCGGCTCCAGCACGGGAGGTCGCCTTGCGTCCAGGGCGGCCACCGCTTCCCGGCGCGTTAAGATGCCGGCCAGCGCGCCTTCCTGCACAACCGGAAACCGGTCGTAAGGATGGGATTTGAGCGCCTCCTCGATCGTCGCTCGATCAAGGTCGCAAATCACCGCCGGATTTTTGGTCATGATCAACGCGACCGGCAACTGCTGCCAGCTTTGCAAGTCGCGGGGTGGCCGGACATGATCGATGCGATGGCCGTCCTGCACCAGCAAAGCGTCGTAAAAGCTCTCCGAGTTCATGCTGCGGCTGATGGCCTGGCTGACAAGAGCGCCAAGCATCAGCGCCGGCACCAGCGCGAATTGATGGGTCATCTCAAAAACAATCAGGATGCCCGTCACCGGCGCCCCGACAACTCCGCCCAAAGTCGCGCTCATGCCGACGACCGCCAGGGTCACGACGTCCTTGCCCACGGCCGGCCACTCCAGCCCGACCACGCCCGCCACCACGGCCCCGACCATTCCGCCGAAAAAAAGGCAGGGTGAAAAAATGCCGCCGCATCCGCCCAAGCCGTAACAACAAAACGTGGCGACGAATTTTGCCACGAGCAACAGCGCGGCAATTTCCCACGCCACGTGCCCCGCCAGCACATCGGAAAGATCCGCGTAGCCAAGGCCGAAAACCCCCATGCGCCCCGTGCGCCAGAAAACCGAGACTCCCAAAACCCAGGTGATAAGCCCGCCGAGGACGGGGATGCACCATTGTGGCAGCCAGTGACTTCTCTTGGACTGGCGTCGAAGCCCGAGGGAGAAGCGCTGAAAATAGACACCCACCAACGTGGCCAACGCGGCAACCAAAGGAGTCAGGGCATAACATGCCCACGTAGGGTTGTCCACCGCGCCGAGCGAAAAAGCCGGTTGGGGTCCGATAATTCCATGCACCGCCAATGCGCCGATGACCGATGCCAGCAGGACGCCACCGAGCAATCGGCTGTTCAAATCGCCGATGATTTCTTCCAGAACAAACGTGGTGGCGGCCAGCGGCGCGTTGAAAGCGGCGGCCAGCCCGGCTGCCGCCCCGGCGGCGGCGGCGGCACGCCGGTTTTGTTTCGGCTCCCCTGCCAGTCCAGCAAGATTGGAAGCCACGGCGCCGGCCAACTGGACGCTTGGCCCTTCGCGGCCCATGCTTGCTCCGCCGGCGATGCTGGCGACACCGGCCACAAATTTCACCCATGCCACGCGCCACGGGACTGTGCCGAAATCCTTCCAAAAGGCCAGCTTCAACTGAGGGATCCCGCTGCCCGCCGCATCAGGACAGAAAACGGTGAGCAAAATGCCAACCACTAGCGAGGAGAAGACCATGACAGCCAGGCTGCCTAGGGCGAAAGTGAGTTTGGATTGTTGGGAAAGCCGCAGAAGGCCCGCGCCGTAGAGCCAACTGATTGTCAATTGAAACGCCACTGCCGAGAGTCCCGCCCCAAGACCGTAGGCGCAACTGTGCAGCACCGTTCGCGCCTCTCCCGACAGCCCCTGCAAATAGCGGACAACAAAGCGAGCCTTCACAATGGGAAAGACCTTTCCTGAAAATCGCCCCCATTGCAAGCGAGCCATTTGCCTTTTGCCGGACCGCTCCCGATCCACTTGCCGTTTCCGCCCGGTATGAAACGACCATGTTGGCTCCTCGAAATATTTCCGAATAAATCCAACCTGTCGGTTCGTCCAAAGGGTGTCTTTCAATTTGGCCGATCATGAAACTGATAGTGTTTGCAGTGGTGGCTTTGCTGGCGGGCGCGCACATGGCCGCCGGCGCCTCAGCGGAAAGCATCACCTTTTATCTTCAATTGGTCCAGGGGACCGACGCGGACACAGCGCCCGCGGCAGGAGCGACCCTGGTTGGGGGCGCGCTGGGCCACCGATTGGAGATGTTCCGCTGGAAGAATTATTGGGAAGTCAAACGACAGACGGTGCAATTGAAAACCGGAGCCAAATCCCGGCGGCACATGACCCGCCAACGCGACATCGAAATCGCACTGCCGACTCCAACGGATATGACCATCTGCATTTACCTGGATGGCAGATTGACTCGAAAAAGGGTTCAGCCGGTCAATACGGCGTTTTACATCGCCGGCGGTGACAACGACGGCGCGCATTCGTGGTTCATCGTGGTGCGCCGCGACAAGCCCGAAAATTCCCCTGCAACGGAAGTGCAATCACCTCTCCGCGATCCACACCAGCGTCCCTTCGGGCAGTTTGTCGTAGAGCGGCAATAAGTCGTCGGACGATAAATGGATGCAGCCATGGGAATCGGGCTGGCCCAAAGTGGTCTCATCGCCGGCGCCGTGGAGGTAGATATAGCGGCCATGAGAATCAACGTCGCCGCCGCGATTGAAGCCCGGCTCCAGCCCTTCCAGCCAGAGGATGCGGTGCGCGATAGGAGCCATGGGCCGACCACGCCAAGTAAAACCGATTAGCTGGCGGCTCTTGAATGCCGCGCCTACCGGCCATCCGCCTCCAATTTTTTGCGCCACGCGATGGAGGCCACGCGGCGTCCTGTTCGATCCGGCAGCCTCGCCTACGCCATATTTGGACGTCGAGCAGCGAAATGTTTTGTCCGGTACGTAAGAGCCTTCGAGCCGGGAAAATAGCGCGGTGCGTTGGCGGGCGATGTTGACCGCCAGGAAATAGCGCGTCGGCACGACGCCACAACGGGCGCAGGCGCGCAACGCGGCGGCGGGAAAACGGCACTTCATTTGGGAGCGAGTTTCTTGATGAGGATTTTCGAGTGCCGTCCGCTTTGCTCGTATTTTTCGCGGCGCGCGGGAGGCAAGTCCTCGGGCGCCCCTTCGACGAAACCGCCTTTGGATTGGAAATAGGTGAAGGCCTGGGTCGAAAGCGTGATCAATTCGGCCCACCCCAATTCGCGCGCCTTGGTTTCGACGAAGGCGATCAATTTTTGGCCGATCCCCTGGTTTTCGTTGGACGGAGCGACGTAGAGGCAGGCCAGCTCGCCCTTGGTTTGGTCCAACTGATGGAGCGCCACGCAAGCGACGGGGTTTTTGTCCGTTTCAAAAATATAAAAATCGCCGATGGCCTTTTCGATGCCGGCCCGGGTGCGTTTGACCAGTTCCTCGCTGGCAACGGAGTCCTTTGTCAGCATGATGATGGCGCGAATGTCCTTTTTGAGGGCTCGCCGAATTTGCTGGTATTCATTGGCGTAAACCAGTGTGCCGATGCCTTCATTGGAAAACACCTCCGCCAGCAGCGCCTCGTCGACCCGGCCATTGATGACGTGAACTCGCGCCACGCCGGCATGGCAGGCCGCGGCGGCGTTCTGGGCCTTGGAAAAAACATCAGGCGCAAAACTGCCTTTGTTGTGCGCCACGAGGGAATCCAGATCGGCCACAAGAATCTGTGGGATAAGCCGACCCTGGTAGATCAAGCCGTCCAGCGTCGTGACGTAAATGAGCTTGGCGGCGTTGAGCGCCTTGGCCACCTCGACGGCCACGGCGTCGGAATTGACGCGGTAGGTTTTCCCGTCGCCGTCGAAACCCAGGGGGGGCACCACTGGAATGACGCCCTGGGCCAGGAGGCCCTGGAGCATTTCGACATCGACGCGCTCGACCTTGCCTGTAAAAAGATGGTCCTGCCCGTGAATAATGCCCATGGGATGGGCGATGAGGGCATTGCCGCAGGCGGCGCGAAGGTCGTTGGCGCTGAGGCCCTCCAAAATTTCGTGCGTCAGCCGGTTGGCCGCCGTCAACGCCAATTTGAGCGTCGCTTCGTCGGTGATGCCGCTGCCATCCAGATCGGACGGCTGGATGTGTTGTTCGCGGGCCAAAGTCTCGATTTGGGCCGCGGCGCCGTGGACCAGCAGAACCCTGATGCTCAATGAACGCAGGACGGCAACGTCAAGCAGGATATTGGCGAAGTTCTCGCTGGTTATGATCGCGCCATCGATGCTGATGACAAAAATCTTTTCGCGAAAACGCGGGATATATTGAAGGATGCCTCGAAGGTCGGTTAATTTCACATTTCGTATGTCGTCGGTTGCAATTATCTAAACCGTTTCCGCCGCGATTCAACTCCTATTTTGCCGGGGCCGCCAGTTTACGGTTGCCGGCGGCGCTGGCGCCGGCTAAAACCAATGCAATGAGCGATCCTGTTATTTTCCAGAAAAGCCCCATCGTGCAAGAAACCCAAGCCGGGACGTATTGGTGGTGTACTTGCGGGCGCTCGGCATCGCAGCCTTTTTGCGATGGGTCGCACCAAGGCAGCCAGTTCTCCCCGATCGAAGTGGAAATCAACCCCGGCAAAACGGTGGCGTGGTGCGCGTGCAAACATTCCAAAAACAAACCGTTCTGCGACGGCAGCCATTGTCAACTGTGATTTTGCGCGGGGTCAATCCGTTTTGTGATCGAGATAGAGTTCGTATCGGGGCTGCAATTCGCGCGTCAATTCATCGTCGCTCAATTGGCGGGCGCGTTTCATGGCCTTGTCCTCCCAGGTAATGGCCTGGAAAAAATCGCCGCTCGCCGCGTAGGCTCGAGCCAGGGTGTCCATAAAGCGGGCGTTCTGGCTCGTGGTGGCATCGCAGGCGCGCGTGGCCAGTTGGACGGCCATTCTTGCGCTGTGGACTTCGGTGTTGGTTGCGGTGGTGTAGAGGAGCGCAAGGCTGTTTAAAACCTCGGGGTTATCGGGAGTCAACGTGAGAACCTTTTCGTAATGGCCAATGGCGTCGGCGTATTTGCCCAGATGAGCCTGGGCCCGGGCCAGTTGAAAGTGGGCGTCGGCACGAGCGGGATCCTCGGAGACGGCGCGGTTGAGAGAACTTTCGGCGTCGGAAAATCGACCCTGGTCATTGAGCAACTCGCCGTAGCCGGTCCAGAATTGGGAGGAATCGACACCAGTGCGGCTGGCCCTTGTGTATTGCTGGAGGGATTGAGCGGCGAGGCGTTTGGATTGCTCATCGGCGGTCGTTGCGTCAGTTGATTTGCCCTCGGCTTCGGCGGCGCGGCGAGCGGCCACGGCGATGCGTTGCATTTGCTGCAACGTGACAGCCAGGCTGTAATGAATGATGCCGGAATCGGGATTGCGTTGCAGGGCAAGCTGGTAAACGGTCACAGCTTCCTCCGGCTTGCCTTCGGAGGCAAGGGCCCGGCCCCATGCGTCATAGGCGGTCATCATACCGGGATCCAGGCGGACCGCTTCCCGGAATTGCGCAAACGCGGCGTCTGGATTGCCCAGTTGCAGCAACGCAATGCCAAGGTTTTGATGGCCCTCGGCAGATTGTTGGGCTTCAAGGGCCATGCGAAATTCGGACACCGCCTGATCAGGGCGTTTTCTTGCCAGGGCCTTGTTTCCGGCTTCGGTGTGTTCCAGGAAAATGGATTGGCTCTGCACCAGCTCGTGCAGTCTGCTTGGATACTTCCTCCGAGCCTCCTCAGTGGTCATTTCGATCCATTGGTTGGCCACATAAGCCGCACCTGTAATGACCAGCGCGATAAGCAGGAAAATCTGCAGGGGCTTGCTAGACGGCATGGGTGCCACTTCAGCGTTCTTGGAGGCGCTTATCCTTTGCAGCAAAGTCGTAAACGGCCGCCGGTCCGGCGCATCCGCGTCGGCATTGATTAAATTCTCGCTCATGTCCAGTTTCCACCCTATATAACGGCAAATCCAGACCAAACTTCAATCAAAACCGATTTTATTAACGCCCCGGTTAGTTGGATACGGATCGGGCTGGGTCAAACTCTCCATTCGGTTGAACAAAATCAGGGGGCGGATCATCTATGATATTAATGGATAAACCGACTATGAAACGGAGACTTTGTCTTTTTTCGGCTTGCGCGGTTGTCAGCGGATTAGCGGGCTGTGCTGAACAGGCCTACGTAGCGCCACCGGTGCCACCGCCGCCGCCTTCGGGTCCACAGGTCCCGCCGCCGTCCATCGAACCGCCGGAAGGTGCTGTGGCGCCGTCGGTTCCCCCGTCCGAACCTCAACCGGAAGTGATCGTAGACGCGCCCGGGCCCGGTTACGTCTGGACGGCCGGTTATTGGAACTGGAATGGCGTCGCATGGGTGTGGCTTCCCGGAAGATGGGCGTTTCCGCCGCGGCCCGGCGCGATTTGGTTGGGAGGGCATTGGGATCGTCGATACGGGCGGGCGATGTGGGTGCGCGGGCGCTGGCGGTAAGAATTCTTGAATAATTCACGCCGCTGCCGCATCTATAGTGTGAATTGACCTTCTTTGGCAGCCAACTTTGGGATTTTAGCCCCGTGGCGGAGGCAAATTTCGACTGAATATGCGGTGGTCCCTCATCCTCCGCGAGGAGTTAAATTCATGCGAGGACACTCAAGAACGATATTAATTGTAGTGGTCGCGGCGGCGCTTGCGGTTGCGGCCGGCGTTTGGGCCTGGCACGCGCGTCATGCCTATGGCCCTATGTGGCGCACGAGCGCCGTGCGAAAAGGAGACCTCGTGGCCACGATTACGGCGACGGGAACGGTGGAACCCGAGGAGGTGGTGGACGTCGGAGCCCAGGTGTCCGGGCAATTTCTCGCGTTCGGCAAGGACAAGGCCGGGAAAACCATCGATTATGGATCCATTGTCGAGTCCAACATGCTTCTGGCCAAGATTGATCCCAGCTTGTTCCAGGCCGATGTTGACCTGGACACGGCGGTGGTCGCTTCGGATAAGGCCGGGGAAGCACAGGCCGCGGCGAATCTTGAGCAGATGATCGCCAAGGAGGCGGAGGCCGAAGCGGATTGGAAACGGGCGCAAAAGCTGGGGCCTTCGGAAGCCTTGGCGCCGACGACTTTTGATTCCTACAAGGCGACCTACGAAATTGGCAAGGCCAACGTGAATCTGGCTAGGGCCGCCGTGGACTCGGCCAAAGCGGCCACCGTCCAAGCGATAGCGACCCTGGCAAAAGCCCAGCAGACGGTCGATTACTGCAAAATTACGTCCCCGGTTGATGGCGTGATCATCGATCGGCGGGTGAACATTGGCGAAACGGTGGCCTCCAGCATGAGCACTCCCAGTTTGTTCCTGATTGCCAAGGACCTTAAGCGCATCCAGGTCTGGGCCTCTGTCAATGAAGCCGATATCGGGAACATCCATCCCGGCCAGCCCGTGACCTTTACAGTGGACGCATTTCCAAACCGGGTGTTCCAGGGAGTCGTCAACAAGGTGCGCCTCAACGCGACGATGAATCAAAATGTGGTGACTTACACCGTCGAGGTCAATACGGACAACTCGGACGGCAAACTATTGCCATACTTGACAGCCAACGTCAACTTTCTGGCTGGAGAGGCGACCAATGCGTTGCTGGTCTTGAACTCGGCTTTGCGCTGGCACCCGCAGAACGATCTGATCGCCCCGGAGTCTCGCGACCCGGTTTCCAGGGCTGGCGGTTCTGATGATCCTGTGGCTTCGGGAAGCCCTGGCACGCCCACGGAACGCCCCGGGGCTTCCACTGGCGGAGGCCGGCACGAAGGGGAGCGCGACGAGGGTGGACAGAAGGCAGTTCCCTCACAAATGGGAACATTGTGGGCGGAGGCGGGAAATTTTGTGCGAGCCATTCCGGTAAAACTCGGAATCACCGATGGTACATGGACGGAAGTTCAGGGCGAGGGCCTGACTGAAGGGGCCACAGTTGTGACGGGCGTCTTAAGCATGGAAGCGGCTGCGGATGAATCAGCGGCTGGCGCGAACCCCTTCCTCCCGCAACTCTTCCGGCGGCGTGGTCCCACCAACGCCATTTCCATAAGGCGGTCCAACGGCTCTTAATGGCAAGGAACGGTCATGGAATTGCTTGAATTGCGCGACGTTTGCAAGACCTACCACCTGGGAGAGATGGATTTGCAGGTGCTCAAGGGTGTCACACTGTCCGTTGCCGCGGGCGAACTGGTGGCGTTGATGGGAGCCAGCGGGTCGGGCAAGAGCACGCTTATGAATATTCTCGGCTGTCTGGATCGTCCCAGCTCCGGGGAGTATTGGCTGGATGGCCAGGAGATTTCAGGCGCGTCGGCCAACGAACGGGCCAGACTGCGCAACCGGCTGATCGGCTTCGTTTTTCAGAGTTTCAATCTGCTGGCGCGAACCTCCGCGCTGGACAACGTCTGCATGCCATTGACTTACGGCACGGAGTATATCCATGAGCACGAAATGCGGGAGCACGGGACGGAGATGCTCCGCAAGGTGGGTTTGGCCGAACGCATGCATCACCAGCCTTCGCAACTTTCAGGCGGCCAGCAGCAGCGGGTGGCCATTGCGCGGTCGCTGATCAACCGGCCGCGGCTGCTCCTGGCGGATGAACCGACGGGCAATCTGGATTCGCGCACCAGCGAGGAAATTTTGCGAATGTTCCGGGACCTCAACGAAAAGGAGGGCCTGACCATTGTCCTAGTCACTCATGACCCGGAAGTGGCCCAGCACGCCAATCGCACCATCCGGATTCGCGACGGATTGATCGCACACGGGGTTGAGACTAGAGCGGAGGACGCACACAAGTGAGAGTTTATCGCACCTTCAAAACCGCGATGCGCGCCCTGCGCAGGAATGTCATGCGAGCCGCGTTGACGACGCTCGGAATCGTGATCGGCGTGGCGGCGGTGATTGCCATGATGGAGATCGGGAATGGATCCGCTCTTGCGATCCAGCACACCATCGCCACCATGGGCGCTTACAACCTTATGATCTTTCCCGGCAACGCGCTCCTGGCCGGCATCAGCACGGGCACCGGCGGCAGCATGATGCTCACGCCTGGGGACGCGGAGGCGATTTTGACCGATTGCCAGTCGGTGACTGCGGCGGCGCCGGTGGTGTGGGCGCGTGCGCAGGCCGTCTATAACAACCTGAACTGGCAGCCCGGCAACCTTCTGGGAACCACTCCGTCATTCCTGGATGTGCGCGATTGGAGCGACATGGCGCAGGGCAACGCCTTCACTGACCGCGACGTCCGCAATTGCAGCAAGGTCTGCGTGATTGGTAAGACAATTGTTAGAATGCTTTTCCAGGACGAACCGCCGGTCGGCAAGGAAATCCGCCTGATGAACGTCAACTTCAAAGTGGTCGGCGTGCTTAAGGCCAAGGGCGCCAACATGATGGGGTCGGATCAGGACGACATCATCCTGGCGCCATGGACGACAATTAAGTATCGTGTATCGGCCGTCTCGAGCACCGCGACTACGTCCACGACCACTTCCACCGCGAGCATTCTTCCCAGCCAGGTTTATCCCGCCGCGCAGGCTTCCCCATATCCAGTCCCATCGGCTTCCCAACAAAGCGATACGCCTCAGCCGGTGCGATTTGCCAATGTCAATCAAATCGTGGTCTCGGCCAGATCGGCCGGCGAAGTGCAATCGGCGATTGAAGAAATCACCGCCCTGCTCCGCGAACGGCATCACGTCCAGCCCGGCATGCCGGAAGATTTCACGATTCGCGACATGACGGAAATGGTCCGGACGATGAGTTCGACCACGGAGTTGATGACCACGCTGCTGCTGATCGTGGCGGCGATTTCGCTGGTGGTGGGCGGCGTGGGCATCATGAACATCATGCTGGTTTCCGTGACGGAAAGGACCCGCGAGATCGGCCTGCGAATGGCGGTCGGCGCGCAGTCCGCCGATATTCTGCATCAATTCCTGATGGAGGCCATTGTCTTGTGCCTGATCGGGGGCGCGGTCGGGATTGGGTTGGGACGCGCCACTTCGGTATTGGTGCGCCTGATCAAACACTGGCCGACGGTAGTTTCGCTGGGGGCAATAGTCGTGGCTGTGGCCGTTTCGGCGCTGGTGGGTGTGCTCTTTGGATTTTATCCGGCTTGGAAAGCTTCCCGTCTCGACCCGATTGATGCGCTGCGTTACGAATAAATGGCTGGGACTACCAGTTGATCGGAATGCCATGAAAATAACGTTTGCATCGGCGTGGACGGCCCTGGCCGTTTCCTTCGGCGCGCTGACCATTATCAGCGGCTGCATGGTTGGTCCGGATTATAAACCTCCTAAAACCGAGGCGCCGCCGGCCTGGTCCGAGGTGACCAATGTCAGCGCGGCGGCGGAAACCCGGCTCACGTCCAACGCGGTGGACATGGCGCAATGGTGGACCCGGTTTCACGACCCCAAGCTCATCGGCCTGGTGCAGGCGGCGCTTGCCACCAACCTCGACGTGCAATTGGCGGAAGCGCTGCTGCGCGAAGCGCGCGCCGTCCGTGGCAAGGATGCGGGCGGACTTTGGCCGTCAGTGACGGTATCCGGATCGGTCACCCGCTCCGGCACAGTCAACGGGGTCAGTTACGACGCCGCCGTCAATGAGCTTGGCGCAGGCGCATTGTGGAATTTGGATTTTTTTGGCGTGACGCGGCGGCAGGTTGAGTCTGATGACGCGGGTATCCAGGCGGCACAGGAAAATTTATACGGCGCGCAGGTGACGCTGGCGTCGGAAGTGGCGCTGGACTACATTCAAGTGCGTAGCGCCCAGGAACAAATCGCCATCGCGCAGACCAATCTTCAATCCGAATTGCACACAGCGGAGGTGACGCGCGAAAAAGCGGCGGCCGGGTTCGTCAGCGCGTTGGATCAGGCCAATGCCGAGGCGGAAGTGGCGACGACGGCCGCGACCATTCCCCCGCTGGAAATCACCATCCGCCAGAACATTTTTGCCCTGAGCATTTTGCTCGACCGTCCGCCGGCAGCTCTGTTGGAGGACTTGTCCAAACCCGGGGCCGTCCCGCTGGCGCCCCCGGAAGTGCCGGTGGGGTTGCCGTCGGACCTGTTGCGCCGCCGGCCGGATATCCGGGCGGCCGAAGCCAATTTGCACGCGGCGGCGGCGCTCATCGGCGTGGCAGTGGCCGACTTTTATCCTCAATTTTCGTTGACTGGGACTCTCAATTACGAGAGCACCTCGACGCGGGACATGTTCGCTGGTCCTAACGGAATTTGGTCCGCCGGCCCGCAGGTGAGCTGGCCGATTTTTTCGGGAGGCAGCATCATTTCCAACCTGCGATTGCAGAAGGCGGCGACGGACGCGGCTTATATCACGTATCAGAAAACCGTGCTGGCGGCGTTCGCGGACGTCGAGAGTTACCTGGTGGCTTTTACCAAGGAATGGGACCATCGCAAGGCGTTGAGCGACGCGGTGGTTTTGAATCGCCGCGCGCTGGTGTTATCGCAGCAGCTTTACCAGGCAGGCACCGAGGAATTTCTCACCGTGCTGGATGCGGAACGGTCGCTATTGGCTTCCGAGACGGCGCTGGCGCAGAGCAGGCAGGCCATTTCCTCGGACCTGGTGAACATTTACCGGGCCCTCGGCGGCGGGTGGGAGTAAAGGTTCAGGTTGCTACAAGGCGATAGCCTACGCCGGATTCTGTCACCAATAACTCCGGACGGCTTGGGTCCGCCTCGATCTTCTCGCGCAGATGCGCCATGTAAACGCGCAGGTAGTGCGTTTGTTCGGCGTAATTGGGACCCCACACTTCCTTGAGAATCTGCCGATGGGTCACCACTTTGCCCGCGTTGCGCACCAGCAATCTCAGCAGCGAATATTCTGTCGGCGTCATCTTGACTTCCTGGCCTTTGACAGTGACGGCCCGGGCCGCCAAATCCACTTCGAGCCGCCCGGTGCGAAAAACCGAATTTTCCGCAATCGGCTGGGCGTGACGGCGCGCCACGCGCAATCGCGCCAGCAGTTCCACGGTGCTGAAGGGCTTGGTCATGTAGTCGTCCGCGCCGTTGTCCAGCGCCGCGACTTTGTCCTCCTCCCCTTCGCGGACGGAGAGCACCAGGACCGGCGCCTGGCTCCATTCCCTCAATCTCTTTAAGACGGCCGCGCCATCCATGTCCGGCAATCCAAGGTCAAGCACGATGACATCGGGCCGGCGTTGGGCGGCCTCGACCAGGCCCTCCTGCCCCGTGGCGGCTTCAATCACCCGATAGCCGCTGGCTTCCAGCGACACGCGCAGGAGCCTCCGTATTTGCACCTCGTCGTCAATAATAAGGACGACGGCCGGGTGGGGTTCGCTCTCGCTCATACCGCCGCCTCGACGGCCATTTCGGGACTGCTGATGATCGGCAGGTAAATGGAGAATTCAGCCCCGCCGCCGGGCCGGTTTTGGACCTCGACCCGCCCGCTGTGGGCCTCGACCAGGCCCTTGACGATTGACAAGCCCAGGCCGGTGCCGCCGGCGGGCGCGCCGGGAACCCGGTAAAACTTCTCAAAGACGTGCGCCAGGCTTTCTGCGGGAAGTCCCGGGCCGCGGTCGGCGACCACGATGACCATTTCACCGTTGATGACCGATGCCCTGACTTCAACGGGCGTTCCGGCGGGCGTATAGGCGGCGGCGTTGAGAAGAAGATTGTTTAGGACTTGTTCAATCAACACGAAATCGGCCTTGACCAGCGGCAGCGGACGGGGGACCGAGAGGGTGATCTGATGTTTGGACAATTCGCGCTCGTTGCGCCGCACGGCGACATTAATGAGATCCGACATGTCGCACCATTCGAGACGAGGCTTCACATTGCCGGACTCCAGCCGGGTCATATCGAGAAGATTGCTGACCAGACGATTGAGGCGGGCGGCGCTTTCCTGGATTTCCGCCGCGAGGGTCTTGCTCATCTGCAACGGGTCAGGCCCTTTCACCTCCGTCAGGGCGGTGGCGGCGGCAGTGATCGCGGCGATGGGTGTTCGCAACTCGTGCGAAATGGAATTGAGCAGCGCCTTGCTCAAGCGTTCCGATTCCGCCACCAGTTGCGCTTTCTGCGCCTCGCCGTCCAATCGCAGCCGATCCAGTACCAGCGCGGCCTGGCGGGCGAAGGCGCCCAGCAGATCGCGTTGCTCCAGGGTCGGCTGCGGGTCCTCGGCCAATTCCACGCCCAATACACCCACGGCGCCGCGATTGGTTTGCAGGGGCAGGTAAATGGCGGAAGCCGAAGGCAAATTATCTGTGAACCGCCCGGCTGCCTTTCCGAAACGGAACGCCCAGGCGGCGACGCTTTGCTCTTTTTCGGACGGGAAGAACGTGCTGGCTGGATGCGCCGTCCGGGCCAGCGTCCCGGTCGGTTCGCGCGGAAGTAGGGCGACCTTCGCATTGAACGCCTGCGCCACCTGGCGCACCAATCTTTGCGCCACGTCGTCCAGGTCGGCGGCGTCGGAAAGGTCGCTCGTCAGCAGGTAAAGGGCGGTGGAACGTTTTTCGCGGCGCCGTTCGGCCCGTTCCTGCCAGCGCACGCGCGAGGCCAGTTGCCCCAGGACCAGCGCCACCACAAAATACATTCCGAACATCATCACGTCCTCAAAATGAGTCAAGTACAGCGTGTAGCGCGGCGGCAGGAAAAAATAATCCCAAAGCAGCGCGCTGGCCGCCGCGTTGAAAAGCGTCGGACCGCGCCCGACGTAAAAGGCCAGCAGCACGACGCCCAGAAGGTAAACCAGGGACGGCGTGTGGCCGCCCTTCCCGCCCATCATCGAATCAAGAAGAAAATTCACCGCCGTGCAAACCCCAACAACCGCCAGGGCCGCCAGGTATTGGCCCAGTGAAGATTCCCGCGCAAAACCCCAATGGCGTGGAGCAGGCGTCCGCTCGAGCGATTCCGGGCGGATCACATGCAATTCAATGTGGCCGCTTTGGCGCACCAGGCGCCGGAGCAGTCGTCCCCCTCGAATCCAATCCAGAGCGCCGTCGCTGCCGGGCTTGCCGACGATGATCTGCGTGACGTTTTGTTGCTGGGCCACGCGCAATATGCCTGCGGCAATGTCGGCGTCCGCGGTGGTGATGATTTCGGCCCCCAACTCGCGCGCCAATGCCAGATGCTTGGTCAATTGTTCCTGCACTTCCGCCTGGAGCGGCTGCGCCTGCTCGACATAGACCGCGATCCAGGGGCAGTCAAAGCTATCGGCCAGCCGGCGCGTCCACCGAATCATGTGGGGCGAATAAGGGCTGCCGCTGACACCCACCAGCAGGCGATGGCCTGATTTCCATGGCCCGGTAATTTGCATCGCCTGCAAATAATCGTGAACTTCCTGGCCGACGTGATCGGCGGCCAGGCGCAGGGCCATCTCGCGCAACGCGTTGAGATTGCCCTCGCGAAAGAAATTCATCATCGCCAACTCGGCGCGCTCAGGCATATAGACTTTGCCTTCGTCCAGGCGTTTGAGCAGGTCCTCCGGCGGCAGATCGATCAACTCCATTTCCGCCCCGTCCAGTACGCTGTCCGGGATCGTCTCCTGGACCGTCGAGCCGGTGATCTGCCGGACGGTGTCGACACGGCTCTCGGCATGCTGCACGTTCATCGTTGTATAAACGTCGATCCCGGCATCAAGCAATTCGATCACGTCCTGGTAACGTTTGGCGTGGCGGGAGCCGGGGACGTTGGTGTGCGGCAATTCATCCACGATGGCCAGTCGCGGGCGGCGCGCCAGCAGCGCGTCCAGGTCCATCTCTTCGAGAACGACGCCGCGGTATTCGACTTTGCGACGAGGGATGATGGGCAAACCGGCCAGCAGCGCCTCTGTTTCCTTCCGGCCATGGGTTTCGACGTAGCCGACGACGACGTTGACGCCCTCGCGCAGTGCGCGTTGGGCGGCGCGGAGCATGGCATAGGTCTTGCCTACGCCGGCGGCCATGCCGAGAAAAACCTTGAACCTGCCGCGTTTTGTGGCGGCTTCGCTTTTTTGGATCGCGGCCAGCAAGGCATCCGGGTCCGGGCGATTGTCCTCAGCCATGAACGCAATATAACCGGTCATCCCGGCAACGTCACATCTAAATTTTGCCTCCCAATCCGGTGCCTCCTTCTGTATGTTGCGCTCTTATGGCTCTAATTGAACCGTTTGCAGCGCTTCGTCCGCGACCCCAAATCGCCAACCAAATCTGTGAACTTCCTTACGATGTCATGTCGTCGACGGAGGCCCGTGACATCGCCCGCGGCAATCCCTTCAGCTTCCTCCGCGTCAGCAAGCCGGAAATCGACTTGCCGGATAAAATCGATCCCTATGCGCACCAGGTGTATGAAAAAGGGCGCGCGAACTTTTCCCGCCTTATCGCCGACGGCGCATTGAGACAGGATGCCCAGCCCTGCTTTTACTTTTACCGGCAAATCATGGGAAAGCATCGCCAAACCGGCTTGGTCGCCGCAGCCAGTTGCCAGGACTATCTGGACGGCGTCATCAAGAAACACGAATTCACCCGGCCCGACAAAGAAGATGACCGCGTCCGCCACATTGAAAGCCTCAATTCCCAAACCGGCCCGGTCTTCCTGGCTGCGCGCGCCACTCAACAAATCGACGCCCTGGCGTCCTCCCAAACTTCGCAGATACCCGACACCGATTTCGTCGCCACCGACGGAATTCGTCATAGCGGGTGGACGGTGCGCGAACCCGGGACAATCGAAGCGATCCGCAACGCCTTTGCCGCAATCCCCTGCTTATATATTGCCGATGGCCATCACCGGAGCGCGGCGGCGGCGCGCGTATTCCAATCGCGCAAAGGCTCCGGGCACAGCGCATTTTTTCTGAGCGTCATTTTTCCGCACAATCAACTGCAGATTCTGCCTTACAACCGCGTGCTGAAAGACTTGAACGGTTTGACGCCGCCGCAATTGCTGGAAAAACTCGAGGCGATTTTCGATTTCTCCGGCGGCCGGGCGCAGCCTTCGGCCAAACATCAATTGGGCCTCTATCTGGAAGGCCAATGGCAGGCGTTGCGTTTCCGTCCGGAATTGACGGCAGGACGCGCGCCGCTGGAAAGCCTGGACGTGAGCCTGCTTCAGGAGCACGTGCTGGGGCCCATCTTCGGCATCGACGACCAGCGCACGAGCAAACGGATTAACTTCGTGGGCGGCGTCCGCGGTCCGTCCGAGTTGGAGAAACTTGTCAACACAAAGGAATACGCGTGCGCCCTTTCCATGTTTCCGACCAGCATGGAGGACCTGATGGCGATCGCCGACGGCGGCGGTATCATGCCACCCAAGAGCACGTGGTTCGAGCCGAAATTGCGCGACGGAATGTTTTGCCACATGATCTAGAGCGGTTTAAGAAATACTGTAGCCGTTTGGCCGAATGGAATTGAGAAGCGGTCTTTTTGGGTTTTGGCTTCGTTTTGGCTCAGTCACAGGCCGCTTCGGGCATGCTCCTTCGCCAAAGCCTCGCCAAAACCCAAAAA
>DATKFW010000041.1:0-27282 GCA_035511075.1 Vulcanimicrobiaceae bacterium | reverse complement strand
TCATTGAGGCCCAGCTCCAACAGGAACAGGCTCTTGAGCCGTTCGCAAGTGACCACCAAGAGGGAAGGTTCCAACTGGACGCTTGGATCATCGGTGTCCGACGGATTCCCCTTGGCCACCAGCAGGAAAGCCCAGCCATCGGCTATCCGTGTTCTAAGCGGCTCCAGGGTGGCCGTCGGAAACATGTCAGGTTGATTCTCACAGGCGAGGAACTGCCCGGATGAACTTCGCGAGCTGACGATCCCGCCCGCCGCATCGCAACAAAATGCCCCCCAGACAAGCCAAATACAAAGCGGGAGGATTGAGGCGTTCACCAGTCTTTCCCTTATGCCAAAATCAGGCGTTCCCGTCAAGCCCCGCGATCTTCAGCCCGTTCTAGGATCGCGGTTCGTGGTTGGTGGAAAAAAAAGACGCCCGTTTTTACACGGGCGTCAATTGGTTTTGCAAGGAGGTTTTCACCCCGCCGGGTGATCACCGCCGACAACCACTCTTGCCACCGCGAACGGGGCAAAGCTGCGGTTGAGGACGGGGGGATGACCCGATGCCAACGAAAGCCAGGAACAATAGTACAAGCATCATCACAATCGGCGCTGGAGTTGTTTGGGAAGCGGCGACCAACACAAGGGCCGCGCTCGCAAAAATGCATCTGAACAATCTGACAAAAACGTTGACAATTATGGTTGAGAAAGAAAGTTTCGTGCCATGTCAATCTTTTTCTCCATTCCTGTTTGTAATGACTTATGCTTGAATTGGTTTAGTATTTGCCCTGATTTTTCAATGGGACACACAAGTGAAAAGAAAGCCGACGGTATTTGCGTAATTGCCGCTCTGACCGCCGGGCGTTCGATTTCCAGGAATGATTGCAATCCATTGTGAGACAATATAATCCGCATTTTCCGATTGGCTTATCACTTAAAGGATACGCCTTTGTGTAAGCGAATCCGACGCGTCACAAACTCTGCGGGGCGGTTTCAATAAAACGCTTCGCCGACCTGTGTTGGAAGCGGTGTTCTCTTGATTTGGGAGCGGCGGAAGTTAACGTGTTCACCGTTGTCGCAGGTAGCCTGAAATTGAACCGTGAATCTTGACCTCACCGCCGAAGATCGCCGGTCGCTGGCCACCAGCCCTCTCTTCAGTGAAGACCTGGCGCCGGTTCCGCCGCAGCGTCGCCGCTGGCGCTGGTGGAATTTCGCCGCGCTGTGGATTTCCATGTCCGCCTGCATCCCCACCTACATGCTCGCCTCCTCGCTCATCGGCGGCGGCATGAATTGGTCCCAGGCGATCGTCACGATTTTCCTGGGCAATCTGATCGTGCTGGTCCCGATGATCCTCAACGCCCACGCCGGGACGCGCTACGGCATTCCTTTCCCGGTCTATTGCCGTGCAGCCTTTGGGACCAAGGGCGCCAATGTCCCGGCGCTCCTGCGCGCGTTGGTCGCCTGCGGGTGGTTCGGCATTCAAACATGGATCGGTGGGGAGGCGATCCACAAAATCCTGGCGGTGTTTATTCCCGCGCTGGGTGGGGCGGCCCATAATCCATTGGGCATCACGGTGCCGCAATTCGTTTGCTTCCTCTTTTTTTGGGCCATCAATATGTTTGTCATCTACAAGGGGATCGATTCGATCCGCGTCCTGCTCAATATCAAAGCGCCGCTCCTCATCGCGCTGGGTCTGCTTTTGCTGGCGTGGGCCTACCGGAAGGCGGGCGGATTCGGGCCCATCCTCTCGCAGCCCTCCGCCTTCGATCCGGGCCAGCCCAAGGCCGGACAATTCTGGGGCTTTTTCGTGCCGGCTCTGACGGGTATGATTGGGTTTTGGGCGACGCTCTCACTGAACATTCCGGATTTTTCACGCTATGCGCGCACGCAGAAAGACCAAATCCTCGGCCAGGCCCTCGGACTGCCAACCACCATGGCCGTTTATTCGTTCATTGGTGTCGCCGTGACCTCCGCAACGGCCATCATCTACGGACACATCATCTGGGACCCCACGGATGTCCTGACCCGGTTTACCAATCCGGCCGTGCTCATCATCGCAATGCTGTCCGTGTGCATTGCGACCCTGGCGACCAACATCGCGGCCAACGTCGTCAGCCCGGCCAATGACTTCGCCCATCTGTCGCCGAAAAGGATTTCGTTCCGGCTGGGGGGCTTGATTACGGGGGTGATGGGGATCCTCATGATGCCGTGGAAATTGCTCGCCAACCCTTCGGGCTACATCTTTGCCTGGCTGCTGGGCTACAGCGCGCTGCTCGGGCCGATTGGCGGGGTTCTCATTGCCGATTATTTTGTGTATCGCCGCTGTGATCTCAACCTGGCGGCGCTGTACCAAAGCGATGGCGAGTACCGGTTTACCGGCGGTTGGAGCATTGCGGGATTGGGAGCGCTGGGGATTGCGATTCTGCCCAGTCTTCCCGGATTTCTGGCCACAATCAACGTCTTGAAGAAGGAAAACGTCGCGCCCATTTTTATGTCGCTCTATAATTACGCCTGGTTTGTGGGTTTTGGCGTGGCGTTCGCCGCTTATCTGGCGGCGCGGAAGCTGGCGTCATTGACAATAAATTGAATCGCAAAACATGAAAACTCCGGTCCTGCCCCCCTTCGATCATCAACCCAAACCATACACCGGCCCGTCGGCCGACGAGGTCTTGAAGTTGCGTCGCGAATTTCTCAATCCGGGCATTCTTCTCTATTACAAGAACCCGCTCATGCTGGTGGAAGGAAAGGGACAGTATGTTTTTGACGAGAAGGGCCGGAGATATCTTGATGGCTTGGGAGGCATCGTGACGGTCAGTGTCGGGCATTGTCACCCGCATGTCCTGGAAGCCATCCGGCGTCAGAACGAAACGTTGCAGCACGTCACCACGCTCTATCTGCACCCGAACATAGCCCAATACGCCCGGAACCTGGCTTCCAAAATGCCGGGCGACTTGAAGGTTTGCTACTTCGTCAATTCCGGGTCCGAGGCGACGGACCTGGCTCTCCTGATGGCGCGCGTTCACACCGGAAATTTCGATGTCATCGCCCTGCGCAATTGTTATCACGGCGGCAATATGTCGTCGATGGGGCTTACGGCGCATAGCCCCTGGAAATTTAACGTGCCGCATAGTTTCGGGGTCCATCATGCCATCGCCCCGGACCCCTACCGCGGGCAATGGAGCCGGTCGGACGCCGATGCCGGGAAGAATTATGCCGCCGACGTCAAAAGTTTGATCGACTATGCGACTTCCGGCCGAGTAGCGGGGTTCATCGCGGAATCGATTCAAGGGGTGGGCGGGTGCGTGGTCTTTCCCGACGGTTACCTTAAACATGCCTACGAGCATGTCCGCGCGGCGGGCGGTGTCTGCATCGCCGACGAGGTGCAGACGGGGTTTGGCCGGACGGGGTCGCACTATTGGGGTTTTGAAACGCAGGGCGTCATTCCGGACATCGTCACCATGGCCAAGGGCATCGGCAACGGATGTCCGCTAGCGGCGGTGGTTACGACGCCGCAAATCGCGACGGCCCTGACGCAGCGCGTGCATTTCAACACGTTCGGCGGCAACCCGGTCGTTTGCGCGCAAGGGAACGCGGTATTGGAGGTAATCCAACGCGAGAATCTCCAGGGCAACGCGCTCAAAGTCGGTGGCTCCGTCATAGCCGGTCTGGAACGATTGAAGGCCAAACACGGCATTATTGGCGACGTTCGCGGCAAGGGGCTGTTGGTGGGCATGGAACTGGTCAAGGACCGCGCGACCCAAGAGCCTGCAAAGGCCGAATGCGCGCAAGTGCTGGAAACGTGCCGGAACCTGGGCCTGTTGCTGGGCAAAGGCGGTTTGTGGGGCCAGACGATCCGGATGGCGCCGCCGATGTGTTTGACGGAAGGAGACTCTGGATTTATGATTGACGTTCTCGACGCCGCGCTTTCCGCGCTTTAGGTCTGATGTCGGAGCAGAAAACGGGTCTGACCTGGCATAGCCCCTCTGGGAATCGGGTCAACCCAGGCTGAATGATTTTCCCCCGTCGGGAGAATTGATGGTGAAGCTCGAGCAGTTTTATTCACACCTGACAACGGGATTGGCGTGAATTTCGAGTTGAATCCGGCGCATTCAGGGCGAAGAATGACTCCGTCTCGAACAAGACAAATAAGACGCAACATGAGCCGCGAAATTTTAGGCACGCATCAAAAAGCCCTCCAGATCAACCTGGACCTGTCCAAGTACGGCACCTTCGCCGAGATCGGCGCAGGACAGGAAGTCGCCCGCTGGTTTTTCCGGGTCGGCGGCGCGGCCGGGACGATTGCCAAGACCATTTCCGCTTATGACATGATCATTAGCGACGCCATTTACGGCCACTCGGAGCGTTACGTCAGCCGGCAGCGCCTGGAAACGATGCTCAATCATGAGTTCGGATTGCTCCTGGAACGGCTGCAGGAAAAACGCGGGGCGACAACAAGATTTTTCGTCTTTTCCGACACTGTCGTGGCGCGCAGTTACTCCCGGCGGGACGACGCCCACGGCTGGCTGGGGATTCGATTTCAAACCGAGCCTGGCTGCGAGCCGTCACAAATCATCGTTCACGTCCGTCTCTGGGACAAAGAGAATTTGCAGGAACAGGAGGCTCTCGGGATCGTCGGCGTCAATCTCGTTCACGGCGCGATGTACCTGCACAGCGACCCGACGACGTTGATTGATTCGTTGGTGGACAACGTCGGCGCCAACCGGCTGGAAGTCGATTTGATCCATTTCTCCGGGCCGGCTTTTGCGCAGGTGGACAACCGCCTGATGACCCTGCAACTGGTGCATGGCGGACTGACCAACGCGGCGCTGTTCACCTCCGATGGCACGGTGATTCAACCCGCCGACGCGTTTTACAAGAAGTGCATCCTGGTGGAGCGCGGTAGCTTCCGCCCGGTGACCAAGGTGACGTTGGATATGTTGCGGTGCGCCCAGGCCACGTTCGTGCAGGAGCCAAACGTGCAGGGGGAAGAAGTCCTGACGCTCATGGAGATGACGCTCAAGAATCTTACCGACGGCGACAAGATCGACCACCAGGATTTTCTGGCGCGAGTGGATATCCTCGCTTCGCTGGGCAAAACGGTGTTGATTTCCAATTTTGCCGAACATCACCGCCTGGCGTCCTATTTTTTCCGTTACACCAAGAAAATGATCGGCATGGCGATGGGGGTCCCGACCCTGAAGGAAATTTTCGACGAAAAATATTACGCCGATCTGTCCGGCGGCATTCTTGAATCCTTTGGGCGGATGTTCAAAAACGATTTGAAGCTCTATGTTTATCCATTGCTTGACGCCAAGACGGGTTCCTTGATCAACGCCGCCAATTTACGCGTCGCGCCCAATCTCCGGCACCTGCACGCGTACCTGATAGAAAATCGTTTCATCGAAGGCCTGCGGGATTACGATGAAACCGTGCTTCCCGTTTTCTCGCGGGATGCCCTGCAAAAGATACGTTCCGGAGATCCATCCTGGGAAAACATGGTTCCCGCCCAGGTCGCCCAGCAAATACGCGAACAAAAGCTATTTGGATGCAAGGGCGAGTGTTGACCAATCTTTCAAGGATTCAGCATTGAATTCGGGCATCTTGTTCTCTAACTTAGCCACCCAATGAGATTACGAGTGCGCTCTATCGCCGCGGGCCTGCTTTGCGCGGCGCTGGCCGCCGGTTGCAACAAGTCCAGCGAGCCGGCTGCCGGGGTCATCAAAGTCGGCGAATTCGCGTCGCTCACTGGCAGCGAGGCCACCTTCGGGCAGATGTCCCACCGCGGCACCGAGCTGGCCATCGACGAACTCAATTCCGCCGGCGGTGTCCTCGGGGAAAAACTTGAACTGCATACCGAGGACGATCAATCCAAGCAGGGCGAATCCAAAACAATTGCCAAGAAACTCATTTCCCGCGACGGCGTCATCGCCCTGCTGGGCGAGGTCGCCTCGAGCCGGTCTTTGGAAGCCGCGCCGGTCTGTCAAGAAAGCCAAATCCCGCAAATCAGCCCTTCGTCCACCAATCCGAAAGTGACTGAAATCGGCGATTACATTTTTCGCGTTTGTTTTACGGACCCGCAACAGGGCAAGGTCCTGGCCCAACTGGCTCTGCGCACTCTCAAGGCCCATCGCGTCGCCATTCTGACCGACGCCGCCAGCGCCTACAGCGTCGGTCTGGCAAATTACTTCAGGGACGCCTTCACCGCCGCGGGTGGCGAAGTGACCGGGGAGGCAAAATACAGCGGCGGCGACAAGGACTTCAGCGCGCAACTCACGGCCATCAAAGCGCAGAATCCCGACGCGCTGTTCGTGCCGGGATATTACACAGAAGTCGGTTTGATCGCGCGCCAGGCCCGCGAGCTGGGGATCAAGGCGCCGCTCTTCGGCGGGGACGGCTGGGAATCCAGCGAGCTGGTCAATATCGGCGGCGCCGCAGTCGAGGGCGATTATTTCTCGACTCACTTTTCGCCTCAGGAGCAGAACCCCGCCGTCCAAAAGTTTGTCCATGATTTTGAGGCCAAGTATAGTGTCACGCCCGACGCGATGGCGGCCCTGGGGTATGATTCAGCCATGCTGCTGGCCGACGCCATCAAGCGAGCCGGCTCCACGGAGGGGCCAAAAGTGCGCGACGCGCTGGCGGCGACAAAGGATTTTCCGGGCATTGCCGGCAACATCACAATTGACGCCCAGCGCAATGCCACAAAACCTCTGGTCATCCTGCAAGTCAAAGACGGAAAATTTCAGCTCGTCGAAAAGATCGCCCCCCAATGAGGACTCCGTCATTCGCATGATCGAGTTCCTCCAGCAAGTAATCAACGGCCTCTCCGTGGGGTTCGTCTATGCACTCCTGGCGCTGGGTTACACGATGGTCTATGGCATCCTGCGTTTCATCAATTTTGCCCACAGCGATGTTTTCATGGTCGGCGCGTTCTGCGGATTCTATTTCGGGCGCCTTGTCCCGGCGCATTCGATCGGAGGCGGCCTGCTGGTGATCCTGATGGCCATGCTGGTTTGTGCGGCGCTGGGGATCGTTATTGAGCGGCTGGCGTACAGGCCGTTGCGGAGCGGGTCCAATCTCGCGGTGCTCATCACCGCCATCGGCGTCTCGCTGTTGCTGGAAAACGCCGGCCAACTGGTTTTCGGCGCGGACCCCAAATTTTTTCCCGAACTTTTTCCGACAAAGGTGTTTGTCAGCCCGGGTGGACTCCGCGTTTCGAGCAATCAATTGCTGGTGTTTGTTGTGACGGCCGTGCTCATGGTGGCGCTGCAATGGATCGTGCTCCGGACCCGGATTGGCACGGCGATGCGCGCGGTTTCATTTAACGCGCAGGCCGCCTCGCTGGTTGGAATCAATATTGACAGGGTCATTTCCTTTACCTTTGGGCTCGGATCGGCCCTGGCGGCGGCGGGCGGCATTTTGTACTCGCTGAACTATCCGTCCATCGATCCTTACATGGGCATCCTGCCCGGCTTGAAGGCGTTCGTGGCCGCCGTTCTTGGGGGCATCGGAAATATTCCCGGGGCGGCCCTGGGCGGCATTTTGCTCGGTTTGATTGAAACGTTTGTCAAGGGCACCCGCTTTTCCACCTATACCGATGCGATTGCCTTCGCCATGCTGATCGTCATTCTGCTTTTTCGCCCGGCGGGTCTTCTGGGGAAATTCCAGGTTGAAAAGGTCTGACCGCCCATGAATCGCCTCAAGACGGCATTATCAACCTGGCCCAAAGCCATTTTGCTCGCCTCGCTTCTGGCCAGCTTCGTGTTCTGGCTTCTGTCCGGACGCCTGGACCCCTATTACCTGGATGTGCTGACCAAAATCGGCATCAACGTGACCCTGGCCGTCAGCCTCAATTTAATCAACGGCTATACGGGACAGTTTTCCCTCGGTCATGCCGGCTTCATGGCGGTGGGCGCCTATGCCGCCGCGGCGATAACGATGTTCGCCGGGCCGAAAATCCTCTCGCACGCGCCCGCAAATTTGCTGGAGAGTGCGACGGTCTGCCTGTTCATGGGCGCGTTGCTCATCGGCGGGCTGGCCGCTGCTGTGACGGGATTTCTGGTGGGCGCGCCTTCGCTCCGGCTCAAGGGCGATTACCTGGCCATTGTTACTCTTGGGTTTGGCGAAATCATCCGCGTCATTTTTCGCAACATCGATTCCCTGGGCGGCGCTCTGGGACTCAACGGAATTCCGCCTTATACCAACATTTTTTGGGTGCTGGCGGTGGCGGCGATTTGCACGTACGTCGTCCTGGCAATGGTCCATTCCACTTATGGCCGCGGCTTTCTGGCCGTGCGCGATGACGAAGTGGCCGCCGAGGCGATGGGGTTGAATCCGACACGGTACAAGGTGGTCGCTTTTGTGGTCGGCGCATTTTTTGCCGGGGTCGCGGGCGGCCTGTATGGCCACTACACATTGTCCATCGATCCGAGGGGTTTCGGATTCATGCGCTCGATTGAAATCGTGGTCATTGTCATTCTCGGGGGCATGGGAAACACGGGAGGCGTCATCGCGGCCGCGGTGATCCTGACGTTGCTTCCGGAATTCCTGCGGCAGTTGGACCAATATCGGATGATCTTTTACTCTTTGCTGCTTATCATTCTGATGTTGACACGGCCCCAGGGACTCTTCGCATGGAAACGCCGGCCCGCGCCGGCGCCGGGCGCATGAGCACGGATGCCGCCCATTCGCCCCTGCTGCAAGTCGAACATTGCACCCTCAAATTCGGCGGTTTGACCGCGGTTTCCGACTTGTCCCTCCAATTGAGCGGCCCGGAGATTGTGGGGCTCATCGGCCCCAACGGCGCGGGCAAAACCACCGTCTTTAACCTCATCACGGGAGTTTATCGTCCCACCAACGGAGAAATTCGCTACTGCGGCGCCTCCCTCGTCGGCGAAAAGCCCTGGGAAATCACTTCGCACGGCATCGCCCGCACGTTCCAGAATATCCGCCTTTTTCCGTCATTGACGGTTTTCGACAATGTCCGCGTCGCCTTTCATCTGCATTTAAAACATGACGTGCGTCACTCGTTGTGGCGTGGGCGCGGGTTTTTGCAAGAGGAAAGGGAGATCGGGGGCCAGGTGATGGAGATGCTTGAAATATTCCATCTGGGCAAACTGCGGGAGGACTTCGCCAAGAACCTTTCGTATGGCGACCAGCGACGCCTGGAAATTGTCCGCGCCCTGGCTACGCGCCCGACCCTGCTTCTCCTGGACGAACCCGCCGCCGGGATGAACCCGACCGAAAAGGCAGGACTGATGAAGCTCATCGAGTTTGTCGAACAAAAATACCGCATCGCCATCCTCCTGGTGGAACACGACATGCAGGTTGTCATGGGGATATGTCGGAGGATTGTTGTGCTTGACTACGGCGTCAAGATCGCCGAAGGAACCCCGGGGGAAGTGCGCGCGGATCCAAAGGTGATCGAGGCGTATCTTGGGCAGGCGCGCGAGTGAACCACAATCATAAAGCCAAAAGTGTTGTCCATCCGAAATTTGACCGTTAGCTACGGCGCGATCGCCGCGTTGCATGGGATTTCCCTGGACGTGGAGGAGGGGGGCATTGTCACCCTCATTGGCGCCAACGGCGCCGGCAAGACCACGACGCTTCGGGCCATTTCCGGGCTGGTCAAAGCCGGCGGCCAAATTCTTTATCAGGGGCGCGATTTAACCAACCTTCCCCCGCACAAGATCGTGGCGGCGGGCATCTCGCATGTTCCGGAGGGCCGGATGGTCTTCGCCAATTTAACGGTCAGCGAGAACCTGGCAATGGGCGCCTACCGCCAACGAGACAAAGCCTCCATCCAGAGCGACCGCGAATATGTCTTCGGGATGTTTCCCCGTCTTGCGGAGCGGCAGAAGCAGATTGCGGGAACGCTTTCCGGAGGGGAACAGCAAATGCTGGCCATTGGACGCGCGCTGATGAGCAAGCCGCGCGTGTTGATGCTGGACGAGCCGTCCCTGGGCATCGCTCCCATCCTTGTCAAAACCATTTTTGAAAAAATTGTGGAAATCAACCGCCAGCGCGGCGTGACCATACTCCTGGTGGAGCAGAACGCGAATCTGGCGCTGGAAATTTCCCGTTTCGGCTGCGTGCTGGAGACCGGGCGAATCATCCTGCGCGACACCTGCGCGGCCCTCCGCCAAAACCCAAAAGTCCGCGCCGCCTATCTGGGCGGCTGATTGCAGCGTTATTTAACCTTGGGCACCGTCACCCAGCGCCGGCTGGAACTGGATTGGGCCACGGCATCCATCACCGCCAAACACCGCGCGCCGTCGAGAAAATCCGGGTGAATCGGCGCATTGGCTACGACCGCGCCGACGAAATCCGCGAACGTGTTCACGAAAGTGTGTTCGTAGCCGATGATGTGCCCAGGCGGCCACCAATTCCTGGCGTAGGGATGCGCTTCGCGATCCGTAACGATGATGTCGGTGAAGCCGCGCCGGCGTTGCGCATCGGCCGCGCTGTAGAACTTGAGCCGGTTCATGTCCTCCAGGTCGAAAAAGAGGCTTCCCTTGTCGCCGTTGATTTCAAATGCGATGCGGTTCTTGCGGCCCAGGGCGAAACGCGTCGCCTCCAGATTTGCCATGGCGCCGTTTTCGAAGCGGCCGATCCAACTGACCGCGTCGTCCACCGTCACCTTGCCCTCTTTTCCGCCGGCCGCGGCGCGAGGAGGCACGCTGCCGGGCTCCATCAGCGGGCGCTTTTTGATAAACGTCTCCATCATCCCGCAGACCTCTTTGACTTCCCCCAACAGGTACCGCCCCAAATCGATAATGTGCGCGTCAATGTCGCCGTGCGCACCGGACCCGGCCAGGTCCTTTTGCATCCGCCAAGTCAGCGGAAAATCAGGATTGACGAGCCAATCCTGGGCGTAACGCGCATGAAAATGACGAATGTTCCCGCCCAATTCGCCGCTTTCGACGATCTGTTTGGCCAGCGCCACCGCCGGGATCCGGCGGTAATTGTGGCAGACCATATTCACCGTTCCCGCCCGCCGGGACGCGGCCAGCATTTCCCGCGCCTCGGCCAGGTTGCGCGCCAGGGGCTTCTCGCACAGAACCGCCTTGCCCGCCCGAAACGCCGCCACCGCCATCTCGCAATGAGTGTCGTTGCCCGTGGAAATATCCACGATGTCGATATCCGGCGACGCTATGACTTGGCGCCAGTCCGTCTCGGCCCGTTCCCATCCGAATATGTCGCGCGCGCGCTGGACCGCGACCGGGTCGCGCCCGCAAATTGCGGCCAACTCAACCCGCGCCGGCAACTCTGGAAAAAAATGATTGACCTGGCGCCATGCGTTCGAGTGCGCCTTGCCCATGAACTTGTAGCCGATCAAGCCGACCCGCAGTTTCTTAATCATCAGCGCCCTTTACACGTTTAAGGGGGTCCATTTGGCGTTCCTGGCGGAGGACTTGAGCACTGCGTCGATAAACGCCATTCCGCGCACTCCGGCGTCGATCCTGGCGTAATCGAGCGCCGGATCGTCTGCGTGCAGTTTGCGGCCCTCCTGGTACGCGCGAATGTGATTGGCGAAATTGCGATAAATATTTGCAAAGGCTTCCAGGTAACCTTCCGGATGCGCCGCCGGCGTGCGGGTGGCGGATTGCGCCGCCGCGCCAAGATAACCATTAGCCGTACGGTAAACCTCCGTCGGACGATCGCGCGATTTGACGAGCATGGTGTTGGGTTCCTTCTGGTGCCATTCCAGGCCGCCGACTTCGCCCCAAACGCGGATGTTCAAATTGTTCTCCTCGCCCACGCAAATCTGGGAGGCGTGCAGGACTCCCTTGGCGCCATTTTCCAAACGCAGCAGAACGTTGATGTCATCGTCGAGACGCCGACCCTTGACGAAAATGGTCGCGTCGGCCGCCAATTCCTTGATTTCCAGGCCGG
This sequence comes from Vulcanimicrobiaceae bacterium, assembly GCA_035511075.1. Lineage (GTDB taxonomy): Bacteria > Verrucomicrobiota > Verrucomicrobiia > Limisphaerales > Palsa-1400 > DATAUD01. The sequence goes on along the minus strand of DATKFW010000041.1, from coordinate 15,412 downwards.
TGATGTATTCGACGAGATTTTCGGCGTGAGTGCCGATGTCCCCGACACAACCGCCGGCACCGCATTGTTTGGGATCGGTGCGCCAGACGGCTTGTTTCTGGCCCGTGGCCTCGAGCAGAGTGGCAAACCAACCTTGCGGATATTCCACGACAACCTTGCGGACCTTGCCCAATTTTCCGGCTCTCACCATCGCACGCGCCTCCTTGACCAGCGGGTAACCGGTGTAGGTGTATGTCAACCCGTAAAGCAGCCCGACTTTGGCCACTAACGCACGCAGCTTTTTGGCCTCGGCCAGATTCAGGGTCGCCGGCTTGTCGCTCAAAACGTGAAAACCATGCCGCAACGCCATTTGCGCGGCCGGCCAATGGACGTGATTGGGTGTGACAATGGAGACAAAATCAATCCGTTGCTCCGCGGGCAACGCAGCTTCCTTGCGGATCATCTCCTCGTAGGAACCGTAACAGCGGTCAGGCGGGAGAAAAAGATCCTGGCCGCTGGCGCGACTCCGTTGGGGGTCGCCGCTGAAGGCCCCGCAAACCAACTCGATTTGGCCGTCGAGCGCCGCGGCGATCCGATGTACCCCCCCGATAAACGCGCCTCTTCCGCCTCCGATCATCCCGTAACGGATTTTTCTGCTCATAACATGGAATAAAGTTGGAGTTGAATTGTCAAATTCCGGGCCTTTATAGTAACACCTGAATTTCAAGTCAATCGGCGACTTGAAAACCCGAATCGCAAAACATCCATGTTTACTGCCGCTGAAATTGCCAAAGAACTCGACGGTCAGGTCATCGGCGACCCCGCCACGCCGCTGACCGGGTTCTCTCCCGCCACGCTGGCCAAGGGAGGCGATCTGACCTTTGCCGAGAACGAAGCCTTTTTCCACAAAGCCGAACAGAGCGCCGCCTCGGCGATCCTCATCGACGGCCCGTATACCTCCGACCGCAAAACGCTCATCCGCGTCACCAACGCGCGCGTCGGGTTTGCCCGCGTGCTGCCGTTGTTCTTCCCGGAACCGACGTTTGCCGGTGGAATTCATCCCTCGTCTGTCTGCGCGCCGTCGGCGGAAATCGATCCCGCGGCGCACATCGGCCCTTACTGCGTCATTGGCGAAAAAGTCAAAATTGGCCCCAAGGCCGTTCTGCGCGGCGGCAACCATGTTGGCGACCACAGCGTCATCGGCGCGGGCGCGCAGCTCTTCCCCAACGCCGTACTTTACAGTCAAACACAAATTGGCGAGCGCGTCCGCATCCATGCCGGCGCGGTCATTGGGGCGGACGGCTTTGGTTACGTTCCGGACGCGGGCGTTCACAGGAAAATTCCGCAAGTCGGACAGGTCATTATTCACGACGATGTTGAAATTGGCGCCAACGTGACCATCGACCGCGGCGCGCTTGGGCCGACGATCATCGGCAGGGGCACCAAGATCGACAACCTTGTGCAGATCGGCCATAACGTCGTCATTGGGGACAATTGCCTGGTCGTGGCGCAAGTGGGGATTGCGGGCAGCACCAGAATAGGCGGTGACACGACCATAGCCGGGCAGGTCGGCATCACGGGCCACCTCAAGATCGGCAACAAGGTGATCGTCGCCGCGCAATCCGGCGTCATGACCGACATCCCCGATGGCGGCAAATGGCTTGGGTCCCCCGCGCAGCCTGATCGCCAGGCGAAGCGGCAAATGATCTGCCTGCAACAACTCCCCGAGTTAATCCGTCGAGTCGGCGAGTTGGAAAAACGGGCTGCGGCCGCGGGCGACCGCGCCTCCGAGGCTGGGGAACAATGAAATCTTGCAAACGCCAATCGAGGCGATAGGATCAAGGAACCGGAAGCGGGTGTGGTTCAATGGTAGAATGCGGGCTTCCCAAGCCTGAGACGAGGGTTCGATTCCCTTCACCCGCTCCATTGATACAGAGGCACTTACGAAGTATGTAGCCAGAATGTAGCCCAAATCCGGCTTTTGCCGCCGTTGGCCGCCCTTGGCCCGCGTTGCAGACGCCCAGCGGTCACAACACCGATTCTGCGAGCGAAAACACCCGGACGCAACGCAAAAAAGAGCGATTGATTGGCGGTCGTTGCTGGGGGCAAGCAATCGCCCGCGCCGTGCGGCGCTCAAGAGTGTGCTTTAAAAATCCGAGGGGTTCTGTTTTTGTGCAAAAGGCCCTATGGCGAGGCGCAACGAAGGAGCATCCCCAAGCGGGGCTGTGACTGAGGCGCAACGAAGCCAGAGGGTCTTTTGCGCGAAAACCCCTTGGGGCGGCGGTTCTTTTGTCCGCAGCCTTCGTTGATTCAGCACTCAAAGCCCGCTGAGGGGATTCTCCTGCCTCAGCACCTCGCCTGGGGCCAAAATCCCTCGCCGCAGAACCCCTCGCATTTTTAAGGCACGCTCTGAAGCACAGAGGCAATCTGACCCGCACCAGACAGCCCCGCCTGCAACTGGCGCGCTGAAAGCTGCGCTCCCGCCTTCGATTGCACAGAGAACACCGCCCTAAAAGCAAAAGGGAAAACCCAAAGCAGCCCGTTCGCGGCTCTGAACTCCGCACGTTGACCCCGGCCTCCGACGCGCCTTTTCTCTGCCTCTGAACGCCCCCCCGATTCCCAAACAACTAGGCCCGTCCGGCCATGAGGACACGAATGTTCCTATTTGCCTGGACAAAAACAGCCCGTGAACGGTCCGCCTACGCGCGACGGTTTTGGATATGTGCCGTGGGCTGACGCGGCGTGCATGATGCCGGTCAGGTTCCGGCCATCTGGAAAAATTTGGGAGCACTCAAGTTTTAGCATTTGATTTGGGTAGCATCCTGCTACCGAAAGTTAAATGGGTGCCTCGTTGCGAAGATTGTAATTCGCCACGGGCGCGTATGCGCCAAATTCAACGCCGGTCTGTTTGCAATTCGGAACGGAGCGCGGGGGGCAGTAGGGTGCGCGCGTGGAGAATTGAAAACAGTCCGGCCAGGGGGCCGCGAGACGAGAACGCGTTTTAGAGGGTGTAGGGAAAAAAGCGTTTTGGTGTCGCGTCGGGGTGCCATGCGGTTTGGATCGCTCCCATGCGGCGGCTGCCGCTGGTGCCGCTCTTCGGCAAAATACCTGGTCGCTCGGTGACTAGACCGGGCACGCGCCAAGGGACGACGCCCCGACTGAAGTTCATCCCGTCGTCACCGGGCGCGTGGCTGGCATGACGCTTGCCTTGGCCGATCGCAAGCGGCATGACGGACACGGGCCTGCGAGCGTCACCGGGCGTTTATGCCCCAGTTCGGCGGCTGGCGAGCACAGTTTTCAGGGGTTTGGTCAACGCCGTTCCGGCTTGAAATGGGCGGCTTTTGCTGCCGCTTTTGGCTGCGGATGCAGCCGCTTGAATGGCCGGTCTGCCTCGGTTCAGCACGGAGCGGCCAGCGGAGAGCGAAAGCGAGGCTGAACAGGGGCAGTCCGGCCAGGGGCCGCGACACGAGAACGCTTTATTGAGGGTGAAGGGGAAAAGCGTTTTGGTGTCGCGGCGGGGGAACCCATGTGCCTTGGCCACAATTAAAACCCGGCAAAAATTGCCGCTTGCATAATGACCTGACCTGTGCCTTCAATTCGGGGATGTCCCGAAAAAAGACGTATGTGATTTAAACAATTGAAAAACAGATTTGCGGCTTCGGCTGCTGTCCAATCCAACCGGTAATTTTGAGTTGCGGGACAACGTTCGAGGTGCGCCCGGTCGGGTGTGCCCGAAAGCGTTCCTGTGAGGGCATACCAAGAGACTATTATGAAAACAAAATTGCGTGCGGATGCCCGCGTATGGCTGGCCACTTTAGCGCTGGTCGTGGGGTGCGAACAAATCCGCGCAGCGGACTTCCATGTATCTACAGCCCAAGGCCTCCAAAACGCCCTTACCCTCGCCGCCCAAAACGGCGCAAACAACAGCATTTATCTCACCAACGGCTTATACGACGGCAATTTCCGTTTCAACAGTTCCAATGTCAACAACCTCACATTGTCGGTCGAGCCAGGCGTGACGAACACGGCCGTGACCATCGACGGCGGTGGGGTCGGAGCCGGTTTGAGCATTTCCAGTTCCGCAAAGAGCAATAGCGTTACTGTGCAGGGCATCGGCTTCGGAGTCGACTGCGGAAACAGCACAAACGGTGCGTTGGCCATCGCGGCTGGGCATGGGGCCTCGGTTTCAGTGAGTGGTTGCTTATTCTTCTCGCCGAGCACGACCGCTGTCGGGACAGGCTTGGAAATTGCGGACGGTCCGAACGTCACCCTCAGCGGATGCACAGTGTCGGCGGGACCAGCCAACCACGGGGCGATCGTCGGCGGCCCAGGTGGAACAAGCGGAAGCATCATTGTCGAAAGCTGCTTGTTTTCAAACAACAGTGGGGCCTTGCAGACGGGTTACTATGTAGGTCAGGAGGTCCTCACAGGGACGATTAGCATCCAAAATTGCTCATTTTCGGGCAATGGCGGCTGGGCCCTGCAAATGTATACGGGAGGCAACCTCACGATTTCGAGCAATAGTTTTACTTCAAATCCAAATCAGGGTGGGATGTCGTGCAGCTCGACGTATCAGGGCGGCAGCGGCTATGCAGGCACGGCGATTATATCCGACAACACGTTCATTCATAACGGATACGGGGCCCTGGTCGAGGGCTTTTCCATGCTGGCTGTCATGGGAAATAGCTTCGTTTCCAACGCCGCCGACGCACAAACCTACTACGCAAACGGAGCACTTACGCTCTTTGGAAATGATACTCAGGCTGTCATCAATAACAGGTTCATCGGCAACTTTACCGGCACTTTCTACAGCGGCGGTCAAGGCGGAGCCGTATTTGGCTTGGGCAACGGGGGAGCGCTAGCCGTTTCACTCGCTCCCGCTCCCGGCTCCCCACTCTATCCTGGCCCACTGACAATCGAAAGCAACAGCTTTGTGGGCAATTCAGCGTTCAGTGCCCCGGATGCCGTCAGCGGGGGTGCCGTAAGCCTTGGTGGTGCGGTGTGGGCTCAATGTTACGGGTCGGCGGTCGTGGTCCAGGCCAATACATTCCTAAGCAATTCGGCTTCCGGAAACGCTGGGGCAATTTTCATCGCAGCGGACACCGTCAAATTCTCCGACAATTTGGTCACTGGAAATACGCAGACGGTGCCAGTCTCATCAACTCTGAACCAAGATGGTTATGCGTCCGCAACCGGCGGCGGCGTGTGGGTAACCGCTGTGTCGGAGGTTGATTTTGTCAATAACACGATCGCCGGCAACACTTCCGCCGGCGCTGGCGGCGGGGCAGCCTTCCAACAATATGGTTCGACAGAAGTATTGAATGTCCTTAACAACATCATCTGGGGAAACTCGGCCGCCACGGAGGGTGGCGATGTTTGGCTGTCGGGGACGGGGCAAGAACGGGTATTCTCCAATAATGACGCCAACGACATTTTTGGCGTTTTCGATTTGTTCGAGAACAATCTCGACGTTGACCCGCTGTTCGCAGTCCTGGCAAACGGGAACTATCATTTGCAAAGTGGATCTCCTTGCATTGGTGCCGGTGCGACCAATGCACCATCACTCCCCTCAACTGATTTGGACGGCAATTCACGCCTCGTCGGTGGCGCGGTGGACATGGGCTGCTACGAGTTTAACAGCACTCCGGAGAACACAAATATAACGATCACCGCCCCAACGCTCGCATTCGCAGGTGGTGCGCTTTCAATCCCATTTTCCGTGGGCACCGTGAAAACGTCATCCTTTCACCTCTTGCAAGCTCCACAGCTCGGCGGACCCTGGACAACCAATACCATCGCGATCTTTACTACGAACCAAGCGGGCGTTTCCTATTCGTTTATCGTCCCAATCACCGGTCCACAAGGATTCTTCCGCGTGGTGTCGCCCTGAAAAAACGTGGGAAAATCAAAATGTGCCGAACTTCGTGGCATCGGCACCATGAACTTTGTTGAAAAACGGCTTGTTAAGCCAAAAGACGAGAGCATCATCGCGAAAACGACTGGAAAAACCTAATTTGAACCACGAACATCAAGTCAAATGGAAAATCCCGGATGAAAACAGAGCGTGAAAGTAAAGCCATTGGATTGGTCAGGTTAGGGATTTTGGGTATATTTCTCGCGAATGCGGGCCCCTTGAGGGGGCAATCTCCTTCTTATGCGGGAATTTATATCGGCCAAACAAGCGATGCCGTGGGAGGATTTGCCCTGTTCGTGGATACGAATCAAAACGCCGTCCTGATTGGCGGATATCTTTACAATGATGACGATGGCACCGCTTTTTACGGTTCATGCGTTGTAGATGCCGGCGGCAATGGGTATTCCGATATCGCAAATGTCACCACGTCATTCACGATTTCCGCGGCCGGATCCGTAAGCCTGACAGCGAGCGCGGACGATAGTTCGTTCTCCTACCAAATGCAGGGCTTCAAAGTATTGAGCGGCCCCTTCCTTTCCACAGCCGGTTTATACACTCTTGACCTTGGGGCAGGCCAAACGCTCACGGCGATAGTAGCGGCTAATGGCTGGATCTATCGCGATTCACCAAGCTACGGCGGCGGAGGTCGCGTGCAGGTCACCGGCTATGGCCAGTCCGCAACCGAGAGTAGTTTGGGCCACAGTGTGAACACATTTATACTCAACCAGAACGCTACAGTCACTCTCAACGGTAGCTCTACAATGAACCGCGCGGACTCCGTTCCCACGCCACCAATTCTGCAAGCGACGGCAGTCCTTACCACACTGCATTCGTTTCAAGGTTTCTCAAACGGCGCTGAACCCGTTGCTGGGCTGGTGCAGGGCAGTGATGGATATTTCTACGGCACAACCGAGTACGGCGGTATGAACGGCTACGGCACGGTGTTCAAGATCAGCGCCACTGGGGCCTTCACCCGCCTCCATTCCTTCGACGGCAACGATGGCGCGTCGCCCAAAGCCGCGTTGGTGGAAGGAGGCGACGGCAATTTCTATGGCACGACTTGGGGCGGCGGTACCAACGGCGGTTGGGGTACGGTGTTCAAGATTAGCGCCAGCGGGGCCTTCAGTAGCCTTTATTCGTTCACTGGCGGCAGTGACGGCTCAGAGCCGACCGCCGGGTTGGCACAGGGCAGCGACGGCAATTTTTACGGCACAACGGAAGGCGGCGGCAGGTACGACGGCACGGTCTTCAAGATCAGTGCTAGCGGGGCATTCACCAGCCTCTATTCGTTCGCTGGCCTCCAACCGTTCAATGGGGATGATGGCGAATATCCCGAGGCCGCGTTGGTGCTGGGCAGCGACGGCGATTTCTATGGCACGACTTCGGCCGGCGGCACAAACGCCAGTTCCGGCACGGTCTTCAAGATTAGCGCCGGCGGGGTCCTCACGAGCATTCATTCCTTCGCCGGCACTGATGGGGTGGGTCCCGAGGCGGGGTTGGTGCAGGGTAGCGACGGCAATTTCTATGGCACGACTCCCTACGGCGGCACAAACCTTTACATTGACGGCACGGTCTTCAAGATCAGCGCCAGCGGAGCCTTCACCAGCCTTCATTCCTTCGACGGAAAAGATGGCACGACTCCTGAGACCGCGTTGGTGCAGGGTAGCGACGGCAATTTCTATGGCACAACCGCAGGCGGCGGCACAAACGCCGACTGGGGCACGGTGTTCAAGGTCAGCGCCAGTGGGGCCTTCACCAGCCTCTATTCGTTCAGCGGCGGCAATGATGGTGGAGGGCCCAACGGGCTGGTGCAGGGCAGCGACGGCAATTTCTATGGCACGACTACGACAGGCGGTCCAAGCGCCTACGGCGGGACAGTGTTCAAGATAAGCGCCAGCGGGGCCTTCACCAGTCTTTATTCGTTTATCGGCGGCAATGATGGCGCATATCCGGAGGCCGCGTTGGCGCAGGGCGGCGACGGCAATTTCTATGGCACAACCGCAGGCGGCGGCACAAACGGCAACAACGGCACGGTGTTTACTATCAGCGCCAGCGGAGCTTTCACCGGCCTTCATTCCTTCGACGGAAATGATGGCGCGACTATCGCGTCCTCGTTGGTGCAGGGTAGCGACGGCAATTTCTATGGCACGACTGCCTATGGTGGCACAGATAGCGGCTTCGGCAATGATAGCGTCTTCACCACGGATAGTGGCTTCGGCACCGTGTTCATGGTCAGCACCGGCGGGGTCCTCACGAGCCTTCATTCCTTCGCCGGCAAAGATGGCGCGTCTCCCAGGGCCGCGTTAGTGGAAGGCGGCGACGGCAATTTCTATGGCACGACCTGGAGCGGCGGCACAAACTTCGGGTCCGGAACGGTGTTCAGGATCAACGCCAGCGGGGCTTTCGCAAGCCTCTATTCGTTCACCGGCGGAAATGACGGTGGAGGGCCCGGCGGGCTGGTGCCGGACATGGACGGCAATTTCTATGGCACGACTGCCTATGGCGGCACAAACGGTGGCAACGGAACGGTGTTCAAGATCAGCGCCAGCGGGGCCTTGACCAGCCTCTATTCGTTCACCGGCGGCTATGACGGTGGAGGGCCTGGCGGGTTGGTGCTGGCAAGGGACGGCAATTTCTATGGCACGACTTCGACTGGCGGCATGAGCGGCGGCTACGGCACGGTGTTCAAGATCAGCGCCAGCGGGGCAATCGCCAGCCTCTATTCGTTCACCGGCGGCAATGATGGTGCAAATCCGGCCTCGTTGGTGCAGGGTAGCGACGGCAATTTCTATGGCACGGCTACCTATGGCGGCTCAAATAGCGACCTCGGCACAGATAGCGGATTCGGCACCGTGTTCATGGTCAGCGCCAGTGGTGTCTTCGCCAGCCTCCATGCCTTCGCCGGCAATGATGGTGGAGCGCCCAACGGGCTGGTGCAGGGTAGCGACGGCAATTTCTACGGCACGACTGACTATAGTGGCCCTAGCGGATACGGGACAGTATTCCGATTAAATGTGGTTTTCAACGGACAGACCAATTTCACCGTTTCAGTAAGCGCCGCTCCCGCCAGCGGCGGCACCGTAAGCGGCGGCGGTACATATCCGTCGGGAAGCGTTAATACGGTGACGGCATCCGCCAACAGCGGCTACGCGTTTGTTGACTGGACGGAGAACGGAACCGTTGTTAGCTCGTTGGCGAATTACACGTTCATTTTGAACAGCAATGATGCGTTGGTTGCCAATTTCACAACGGTGCCGACCAATGGTTGGGTGGGAACAGATGATTTTTTTTCCGGCATTTCCGCGAAGTGGACGGTTTACCAGCAGAATTATGGTCAAATGTTGGCTGTAGGAACCAACCAGCACCTGAGTTTCATAGTGGGAGCATCCACTAGCGCCGAGCAGAATGCGGAAGTTGTTTGGAATGGCACTCCGGCCGTATCCAATGATTGGACAATGGATATTACTGGTCATAACAGCGCAAGTTGGTCAGCCAACGGGGATTCACAGTTGCAACTCTGGGTCGTAAACTCAGCCAACACAGCTACGGGTTACCGTATCGCAATGGCCGGGGGGTCAGACCAGGCCAGCGAATACGTGTTCAACACAAAGACTCCGTCGTCTGGGAGCCGCCAGAATGTTCCGGCGACCAACGCCGACTTTGGGCTTCGACTTGTTCACAGGGGGGGCGTTTTGGGCGATATTGAAGCATGGTATGACCCCACCGGGAACGGCGTTGCTTGGACGCTGCTGGACACGATAAGCATGGCTGCGTTTTGGCCGGGCGTGGTTGCCGGCGATACTTTTACGGTTGCCATCGTCGCCGATACCTATTACGGGCCGATTGCGGAGGGTCAGCTTTGGGCAGACAACTTCCGAATTACAAACAGCGCAATCGCGCCGAGCGCGCCTGTTGCCCTTGAGATCGCCACGACCAACGCCGCCTTCGGCTTCACCAACGGAGTCTTTGGTTTCAGCATCTCCGGCCCGGCTGGCTCGAATGTCGTCATTGAGGTCAGCGCAGACTTGAAAACTTGGATTCCGCTGCAAACCAATCACCTTGGCGGCGGCCCGCTCTACTTCTCCGATTCCCAGTCGCCAACCAACCGCCAACGCTTCTACCGCGCCGAGTTGTTACCCTAACTAGAGCCTGTTGCAGAAGTGGATTTTTAATTGATTGGATAAAATGACCTAAATTACCTTGACAAGGTCTCCTGGGTGGTATTGACTTGGCGTATAGAGAATGGGGAGGTGCCCACATTGTATGATTTCGTTTTCCGAAATGGGGCTTTTGCAACAGGCTCTAACTAACTAAATTCTGCCGTTGAGGGGTCAGATTGAAAACTGTATCATCGCTCGGTTTGGGCGGTTCGCGCCTTGTCCTCGGTCGCGTGCAATAATTGTTCAAGTTCATTTTCGGGGTGCGGACTGATGAAAAATATACGGCCCGCGCCATTTTGCATATCCGCGCTCTGCGCCCCCTGGATGTACAGACAGAAACCGCCCGGAATCGTGTAGCCGCGCTCGTCGGTGCTGCGGGTGAGATGGATGGGCGCGTCGGCCACGGCCAGTTCGTGAAACGTGGTTTGATTCAGCGCCATCGTCTTTTCGGTGGACGCGATTTGCTCGGCCAGTGCGTTTTCGTAATGCGTTTTGATTTTGAAATAGGCCATGCCGGTCACGACGATGGCCACGGCCAGTCCCAAAATCAGTCCGCAGGTCAGCGCCATTTTCCAGATGCGGCCCGGCCAGAACCGCCCGGCTTCCTCGCTCGCATTCCTGATTTTTTCCAACGTCGGCAGCGCGTCTGCGCTTAATTCCTCCGTCCGCCGCATGAACGGTGTGATTACTTCGGCCCGCACGCCGGCGTCAACCGTTTGGCGGATGCTTTCGACAATGGCCTTGGTGTCCACCTGCTGGCCGATTTCCTGAGTCAGCTTGGCCAGCCGTTCCGCCGCCGCTTCGCATTTCTCCTGGGTGGCCAGACAAAGAGTTGTCGTTTCCTCATAAAGATTGTCCAGATTCACGCTGCGGGTTTCCACGGTTTGCGCCAGCAAGCCGATTTCTTCCCGCACTTTTTTCAACGACGCCAGCGTGCTCTGGTTCGTTTCGCTGACTGCCTGTGGGATGCGTTTGGCGTAATTGGCGTACACGTCGAGCAGCAAAAACAATTGGGCGAAAAACTCGGTTGCATCGCCGTTGGCAAAACGGTCATAGACGCGGCGGGCGAATTCGCGTTTGTCCGCCGGATACGCGGCCAGCATTTCCTCAAAGAGCGGTTGGCTGTCGGTCATGGGGGTGACTCCTATTGCGCGAAATTGGCCTTGGCCCCGCGCCGCGCTCGCGGCGCTTCGCCCAAGGCGGGCGCGGCTTTCGGCTTGATCTTCTCGGCTTCCTCCGTGGGCAGAAGCCTTCCGGCGATGCGGTCGTACTGATTGAACATTTGGCCAGTCCAATCCTGCAACATGCCCCGCGCCATGATGTCCAGTCCCAATTCGTCGCTGCCAATGGCTTCGTTGAACGGAATACCGCGCTCGTGCTTGGTTTCGAGAAAGGCCAGATTCATCTTCACGATTTCGGACAAGAGCGGCAGCGTGATGGTGGCCGCCCCCAATGCCTTCAATTCGTCATCCAGTGGGCTGCCGTCAAACATTTTCGTTCGCGCGGCTCGCGCTGGGTTTTTGACAACGATGTATTCCACCTGGCTGCCGCAGAATTGGCAAAGCTCATCCAGATTGGTCATCACGTCCATGTCATCCAACGGGAACATGGTCACGGTGATGCCGATGTTTTGCTGTTTGGCCAGATTGAAAAACCGCGTGGCTTGCAGGGCGGTCCGCAATACACCGTCCAGATGGGCGCGGGCGTCCACGATGGTGACGGGCTTGGCTGTCACTTTTTTCAAAACGGAAACCAGTTCGTCCTGGTCGTCGGCCCGGCCCGCCATCGGCACAAGTTGCACCTCACCGGGAAAGAGCCGGGACAGCGTTCGATTGTCGGCGTCCAGATCGAAGCCCTGCCATTCGATGCCGCGCTCGCTTAACCAGCAAGCCCGCGTGGCGATTTCAAGGCTCTTGCCGACGTTTCCTTTGGCCTGCATCGGAAAGAGCAGGCGATGTTTTACATTTTTCATAGTGGAATGTTGAAGCGGATTTTGCGCTTCGGTTTCTCCGCATCAACAGGAGCGGTCGGCGGCGCTGATGGCGCCCGCACCGGCTCAATGGATGGCGGCGTGGGTTTACTCTGTCGGAAAAACCGATGCACGTTGCTGGTCGTGGCGCTCACGCCCCGCTCTCTGAGCCAGTCCGCGATTTCCACGAACGTCCAGCGTTTGCGGCGCAGTTCGCTAATGGCGGCCCGGTATGTTTCCAGCTTGCTGCGGCTCGGTTTGACCGGCGCGGATTGCGCCTCCGTCAATAATGAGTCCGTTGATAATTGCGACATCGTTTTCTCGTCCTTCGTCATTACCAATCGGTCACGAATGGTTTTTTTCAAGAAAACGGATGGAAATTAGATGGAAACAGAGGATTGCAGAGGTTTGCAGAGGAGTTGGCTCCCGGCCCGACTGCGCATACATTTGACGTGGAAGTGTTCGGAGTTGAACCGCATGATGATTGGGTGTAAATCGAGGGGGAGAAATGATCAAAAACGGAACGCTTCAAATTGAAGGCACTGAATATCGTTGGATGATTTACCGCCAGCCAAATTGGACTTCTGAAGGTCTCGTAGGAATGGCGATTTTAGTTACGCTGACTCAGCCCAATACACGCGAATTGCTCTTGGAATTTGCGATGGAGAGCGTTGGCCATCATTGTATGCCAAGCCATCAACGCTTTAAAGTTTCAAAGAAGAGGCTAATTCAGTGTATCCAAAATGCGATAGCGGCGGGTTGGAATCCGCACGAGCGTGGAAAGAAATTCGTATTTCTTGCACCAGCCCTTCAAAGTTCAAATTAGGACCCTACCCCGGCCCGCGTTGGTTTTGCATCGTCAGAGAGGCGATGTCATCACGGCATACTTCGTTACGATGGCGAGTATCGAATGATATAATTGACGAAAACCGAAAGCGAAGATGACTCGCTTTGTCACGGCGCGGTTATTTCGATGCGCAGACTTGCGAAATAACGGCGGTTCGGGTCGAGGAATTCGACTGGAAAAACGCTGGATAAGCGTTGGAAAATCTGGAGATTTCCACGCGATTTCGCCGTGATGGTCCAGCCCGATTTCCCCGCCTCAAGCTCCGCTTAGGAGAGATGTCTGTAAGTTTTAAGGGCTTCACTTTTGTAAGCCTGCACCACGCCTTTTGCGCCGTTACATGACTCATGGTTGCCATTCTCGTGCTGTATGGGTCATGTTTGGGCTTGGGTTGTGCTTATATTTAGGTCAAGCCAAACGGTATTGCATCGGTTTAATGACGTGGTTACAACCGAGGATCCACAGGCTCACTTTCTAAAGCCAGCACACCGAAGACTGCTTCATGAACTCGGCGCAACGGTTCTTTGCGCACGAATCGTTCGAGGGCTTCGACGCCGAGGGCAAATTCGCGAAGAGCCAGCGAACGTTTGGTGGAAAGGCCGCGCGCACGGAGACGTTCCAGGTTTTCTGCCGCCGTATATTCCGGCCCGTAGATGATGCGAAGATATTCGCGACCACGGCACTTCACGGCTGGCTGAACCAGCCCGCGCCGGTTTTTGGCGATGAAATCCAGCGGTTTCACAACCATGCCTTCGCCGCCCCGTCCGGTCAGTTCCTCCCACCATTGGATGCCTTCGGATTCACTCTCAGGAATAGTCACGTCAATGATACGGAACGGTGTGGCGACGATGATGCCGCCCGCCAAGCGCGCCAGAGTTTGCATGTGCCAGTCGTGTGGCTGGTCCGCATGAACCTTTCCTTCCGTTGCCAACAAATGAAACGGCGCGAGTTTCAGGTCGGTCACGGAGTTCACAGGCCAGCAGTAGCGCCGGTATGCCGCAATATAATCATTCATCATTTGGCGCCGCGTCATCGTCCGCGCCAGCAATTCGCTCACGTCGAGGCACCGGGCCGCAGCCTGTTCAAGCGCGGCAATTTCGTCCGCCAGCGTGGCGCGTCCGGATGCTCCAACTGCGGCATATTGCTGCTTCAACAATTCTTGCGCTTTGGCCGACCACGGCATCAGTTCGCAATCAAGGCAAAACCAATCGGTCTTGAACTCTTCCCAAAATCCAGCGGTCGTGACGGCGGCGTGAATATGTTCAAGGAACTCCACTTCCACAGTAGCTTTGTCAAAAAATCTCCGTCCGGTGCGCGTGTGGCAAATACCGATGCCTTCGCCGGTCACGCCAAAGTTTTTGCGCGCGGCATCCTCATCGCGGCAGACGATGACCACCGCTCGCGATCCCATGTGCTTTTCCTCGCAAACGACGCGCGGCACACCGGCATGGCGAAAATAGGCGAACGCCTCCGCCGGATGCTCCAGCAAGCCCGGCGCTTGGCTCGTCTCGCACGGCGACATTGTAGGAGGCAGGTAAATCAGCCATTTGGGATTGGCGGCAAAACGGCTCATCACTTCCAGCGCCGCCGTGGCGTTTTCTTCCCGGATGGTCACGTTGCCGTGCAAGCTGGTGCTGATGATGCGTTTGCCCGTCACATCCGCCAGGTCAAGCAAGTCGTCGCTCTGCTGTTGGGCGGACAATGACGGCGCCTGGTCCACAAGCGGCAGAAACGGTTTGCGTGGCTCGGCGTAGGTTTGTCTGGCCGGAACGGAGGCAAGCTCCTTTTCTGGATAACGCAGGGCCGTCAGCTTGCCGCCAAAAACGCAGCCTGTGTCGATATTGATGGTGCGGTTCAGCCATTCGGGTTCAGGCACAGGCGTGTGGCCATAAACCACAGCCGCTGAGCCGCGATACTCGGCAGCCCAATTATAACGCACCGGCAGGCCAAATTCATCCGTCTCGCCGGTGGTCTCGCCATACAGCGCAAACTCCCGCACCGCGCCGGAGCCTCGTCCCTGCATCGTCTCCTTCATGCCGGCATGGGCAACGACGAGTTTCCCGTCGTCGAACACATAATGACTGACGAGATCGTCAATGAACTCAGCCGCCACTCGGCTGAATCCACGATAGTCTTTCTCGTAAGTCTCAAACTGCGTAAGCGAATCCGCCAGGCCGTGGGTGATCTGGACGTCTTTGCCCCAAATCTTCCGCATGAACTTCACATCGTGGTTTCCTGGAACGCAAAGCGCGGAACCAGCTTTTACCGACTCCATAACCAACCGGACGACTTCGGGAATCTTTGGACCTCGATCCACCAAGTCGCCGACAAAAACCATTTTCCTGCCGCCGGGATGTTGCCACGCAGCACTAGGCTGGGCCGCGTATCCGAGCAACGTCAGCAATTCTATCAACTCATCAAAACACCCATGAACGTCGCCGATGATGTCAAATGGTCCATGCTCGCTTCTCAGATTATTCCATAACGGTTGACGTTCGATGATGACTGACTCTACCTCCTCCAACGATTTGAGTACATGGACGCCC
>DATKFW010000040.1:0-26866 GCA_035511075.1 Vulcanimicrobiaceae bacterium | reverse complement strand
CTATACATACACGTTATCCGATCAGGACAGCATGGGGCGCTCGCTTTCAGACGGCGCGGCGTTTCTTTACTACGAGTTTGCCACCGGACAACTGGCTGGATACGATTACAGTGACCCGACAACACGTCTGGCGGATGCGGGCGAATTGCAGGCCGCCATCTGGGCGTTTCAGGGCAACCAAAGTTATCCCGGTTATCCTTCATTGGCGACGGATCCATTTTATGCACTGGCCACCAATACTCTTGGCCTTGCGGGAGCCGACAGCGCTGCCAATGGCCAATACGACGTGGACGTGCTGCAAATGTGGAATGGCACCACTCCCGCTCAAAACCAACTCGTTTATTTGGGCAACGTCCCGGATGCCGCTTCCACAAGTGGAATGCTCGCCCTGGCCTGCGCCGGATTGGTTTTCCTCGCCCGGCGCCTCAACCAACAAAATCAGGCCCCCATTTTGGTGACGCCTCGGAACGAGCGTGCTCTTACAGTGATGGCTTTACAACGAACCCCCCTCACGGCCTCCGGCCACCCTCTCCCCGCAAGCCGGGGAGAGGGCAGGGACAGGGGCTTGTAAAGAATCATTGAAAAAATTCGGCCAGCCCAGGGCCGGTCGGGACCTCCTCGAATCACGCTGCTTCTACGCATCGGATTGTCCTTCATCGCGACGGCTCAAAAGGAATGTTTGCAAGTACGGCGTGTTTTGGTTATTCATTCGAGAAGGGTTTCACGTTGAATTGAAGACGACGGTGGTAAAATTATGAAATTCGGTGGATCTCTGCCAATACTGGCCGCGCTCATCTTTGGGCTGGGGCCGAAAACCGGACATGCCCAAACTCAGGAATATTATTATTCCGGCCCGATTAGTGGCTTTATCAGCGCGGGATTGACTCCTAGTGGTCTCGGTCAGGGAGGCATTGCGGCAGCTTTCGGCACGATAACTGAGACCCTGTTTTATAACCCCACTGCTAACACTCTCCAGGAGGAAGGTTCGGTTACGTTTAACTCACGCTCTGAGGGATCTTTCTTTATTTCGCCTCAGATTGATTTCCCGCCGGAAGACGTCGGGCTGGCGACTGTTACCGTCGGCAATAACGGCGGCTTTCAATTTGATACCACATTTAGGGGCGCCTCCGGCGAAATTCTTGTTCCCGTCAGCGGCTCGGGCATCTACCAGGGGCAGGAATTTTCGGCGAGCTGGGATCTTGATTTTCCAATGACGATACACATTCTCGCGGCCACCTCAGCCTCGCTCACCTTCAGCCAAAATGAGCAGGACTTCCTCGAACCCGGGTCTCCAGTGGTGGACGGACTTGCCACCGGCAATGACGACGGCACATTCGGCGAGCAATGGATCCAGAGTTCCGTCGTTGCGACGGCTGTGCCCGAGCCCGGTTCCCTTGCCCTGCTCGGCCTTGGACTCTCGGCCCTGGCATTTTCGAGTTGGCAAACAAAGCGCCGACTTTTCTTGGCTTCGCGCTCGCGGGCTTTGGCGGTTGTTGAACAGATTTTCAGGGCGAACTGATGCGATAAAACTGCGCGGAACTGCCCGGTTGCGCGGGTTCGCTGAAATAAAATAATCCATTGGTAAGCGTCAGAGTCTCGATCGCCTCCCAAACCGGACTGGCCAGATTCGTGCATGCTTCCAGCACAATAGGGATGTTGGGGGTGCCCGTAATGTTGAACCCAAATTGATTGCTCCGTATCCCGAAGCTGGCGCCGCCGGCTTGGATCACGGGGTTCCAAAGCGCCGACGGCCGACCAGCAAAAGGGTTGCTCCATCCGGTTGTGCCTGGCAAATAATAGGCGGTCCAGCCGGCAATCTCATTTCCGCCATCGGCGGGAGCGTTGCCCTGGAAATAGACGCCGCTGACGGCGGTGAGATCGAACACTCCCTCCCCGATGCTGGTGACGCTGTTGGGAATCGTGACGCTCGTCAGGGCGGTGTATTGGAACGCATAGTCTCCGATACTGGTGACGTTCGTACCAAACGTAACGCTGGTCAGGCCGCACATGGCGAACGCAGCATCTCCGATGCTCTCAACGCTGTTGGGGATCGTCACGCTGGCCAGCCCGGTGTCTCCCGAAAACGCATTTTCTCCGATGCTGGTGACGCTGGTCCCGATCGTGACGCTGGTCAGCCCGGTGTCTCCCGAAAACGCACCTCCTCCGATGCTGATGACCCCTGCGGGAATGATGATGCTCGTCAGGCCGGCGCAGGCGTTAAACATGTCATCCGCGATGTTGGTGACCCCTTCGGCGATTGTGGCGTTTGTCAGGTTGTTGCAGTATTCGAACGCTCCCTCACCAATGCTGGCGACGCTGCCGGGAATCAGGACGCTGGCCAGCCTGTAGCAGTCTTCGAACGCGTAATTCCCGATGCTGGTAACACTCTCGGGTATCGTGACGCGGGCCAGATTGTAGCAGTTAAGGAAGGCATTCTCGTCAATGGCGGTGACACTGCCGGGAATCGCGACGCCGGCCAGGCCGGTGCAGTATTCGAACGCGGCCTCTCCGATCTCGGTGACGCCGTTGGGAATGGTGACGCCGGTCACACCGGTGCAGCCAAAGAACGCATAACTCCCGATGCCGGTGACGCTGGCTGGAATCGCATAACTGCCGCTTCTGCCGCACGGATATTCGACGACGGTGGATTGGCTTTTGTCGAACACCACTCCATTCGCGCTGCTGTAAAACGCATTTTGCGCGTCCACCGTTATCGCTGACAGGTTTGTGCAGCCGGAGAACGCCTGCTGGCCGAGGCTGGCGACGCTGGCGGGAATCGCCATGTTGGTCAGGCCGGTGCAGTTCTCAAACGCACCGCTTCCGATGCTGGTGACGCCATCGACGAGCGTGGCGTTCGTCAACCTGGCGCAGTCGTCGAATGCGTAATCACCGAAGTTCGTAACGCTTTCGGGAATGATCACGCTGGTCAGGCCGGTGCTTGTAAACGCAAAACTTCCGATGCTGGCGACGCCCTCGGCAAGCGTGGCGTTTGTCAGACCGCCAAGGTCGAAGAACGCGGCATCTCCGAGATTGGTGACGCTCCCGGGAATCGTGACGCTGCTGAGCGCGGTGCCGGCGAACGCCTCGTACCCAATGCTGGCGACGCCCTCAGCGAGCGTTGCGTTTGTCAGGCCGGAGCATTGAAAGAACGCGGAATCACCAATGCTCGTGACGTTCCCGGGGACCGTGACGCTCCACAGGACATAGGTCGCGAAATACGCCGGTTGAAACGCGTTCGACCCGATAGCGCTTACCACGACGCCACCGATGTTGGCTGGAATGGTCACAGCGCCGCCGGGGCCGCCGTAACCCGTGATGGTCAGGGTGCCGTCGGAATTTGTGACATATACAAATTGGGCGTTCACCGCCGCCGGCGCGGCGAACAGCGCCAGAGCCGCGAGAACTATGTTTGCCCATTTCATACTCTTGGCAATATTCCTCGTTCTCCCGCTGTGTCGAGTTCAATGTCCGATCCGCCGCCGGCGTTCGGCTCATTTCAAACGATCCATTGCCGCCGCGACCACCGTCACGGGACTGATTCCGCGCAGGCAGCGCAAATCAATCGGGCATTCGCGCAGGAAACACGGAGCGCACGGGACCGGCTGGCGCACAATCCCCGCCAGCGGCGAGAATATTGGCCCCGTGAATTCCGGCGACGTGCTTCCGAATATCGCGACCATGCGCGCGCCCACGGCCGCCGCCAGATGCATCGGCCCCGTGTCGTTTGTCAAAACGAAATCGCAAAGTTTCAATGCGGCCGCCAGTTCCCGCAAACTGCTCTTGCCGGCCAGGTTCAGGATCGGTTCCCCTGTTTCCCGCGCGATCTTCTCGGCCAGATCGCGGTCCCCGGCGCCGCCAAATATCACCCACCGGCAATTGGTTTTCCTTCGCAACACCACCGCCGCCTCGACGAATCGCTCCGCGGGCCACCGTTTGGCCGGGCCGTATTCCGCCCCGGGATTCATTCCGAACCACGGCTGGCCCGCGATCTGTGTGAGGCCGAATTTTCCGCGAACGAGTTCCATCACGTCCGCACCGACGTCGATGCGCGGCGCCAGCGGCTCGGCGGACGCTCCCAGCATTGCCGTCAGCCGCAAATACTGATGGACGTGGTGCGCCTCCGCCGGCGCCCATTCCGGCCCGCTGCCTGCGCGAATCCGCGCCCGGACTTCGCGAGCGGAGCGTTTGCGCATTTCCATCGCCCTGCCGCGCCGGGCGACGCATTGCGTCAATAATAATCCGCGCCCGGCGCCAATGCGAATTGGAATGCGCGCCAGCCACAGTTCAAGCGCGGAGCGCACGGAATTGGGGAACGCGATTCCAGTGCCAAATCCCCTGGCGCGCAGGAGCCGGCCGACCTGCCAGACGGTTTGGTCGCCGGAAAATGTCAATACTTCATCGACAAATGGCTGCCCCTCCCAGAGACCGGCCAGCTTTTCCGGAGAGAGCAGGGTGATGGCCGCCTGCGGCCGCGCCTCCCGCAAGCGCATCAATGCCGGCGTGCTCATGACCGCGTCGCCCAGCCAGTTCACACTCCTGACAAGAATCTTTTCGACCGGCGCGGGCATGGTCAGCGGAGGCAGATTCTTCGCACGCAATCGTCGAAATCCTTGGCGCCGTCCAGGATCTTGATTTCGACGCGCAAAAAATAAATGGGCAGGTCGCGGCGGTCCAATTTTGGAAAGCGAACGGCGTCCTTTTGTGTGGTGATGATGATTTCGGCCTGGCGTTTCTTGCTCCGGTTGATCGCGTTCAGCATCTCCTGCTGCGTGAACCGGTGGTGGTCGGCGAAGCGCTTGGAATAGACCAGTTCGCCGCAGAGTTTGACCAGGCTTTGCTCAAAACTTTCCGGCTGCGCGATGCCGCTCAAGGAGGCCACGCGCCGCCCCTGTAAAAACTCCAGGCCCTTTTGTTCGCCGGTAAAAACGTCCTCGAGGTAAAGGGGCGCGTGGATGCACTCGATGATTCCCGCCGGCGTGTAACGCCCGATGCGCTGGCGCAACTCCCCCGTGTTGCCGTCGCTCTTGGTGATGAAGATGACGCTGGCGCGGGCCAGATGCGAAGGCGGCTCGCGCAATGTCCCGCGAGGGAACAAATGCTCGTTGCCAAACGGTTGCTGGCAATCCACCAGCACCACGTCCTGCCGGCGGCCCGCCAGCCGCCAGTATTGGAAACCGTCGTCCAGCAAAAGTGTGTCGCAGCCAAAATGCTCGATGGCGTAACGCCCGCTTTTGACGCGGTTCTTGTCCACCAATACGACCACGTCCCTGAGATTGGACGCCAGCATGTAAGGCTCGTCGCCGGCGGTGTCGGAATCCAGCAGAAGCGATTTCCCGTCGGAAACCACCCGCGGCGGCGTGCTGTCTTCACGGAAGAGCAGCTTATTCAAAATGACCTCGCCCAACGGTTGCGGGCGCGAGCGATAGCCGCGCGAAAGTATCGCCACCGTGCGCCCTTGCAATTGCAATTCCCGCGCGAATTTTTCCACCACCGGCGTCTTGCCCGTCCCCCCGAAAGTCAGGTTGCCGATGGCAATGACCTGGATCCCCAGGGTCGAATCGCGGATCAGGCGCGCCTGAATGAAAAAGCGGTGAATCTTGAGCCCGAACTGATAGACCTTCGAGAGCGCAAACAAAATCGAGCGGATGACGGCCGCCCGTTTCCCGCGGCGTTGCTCAAAGATGATTTCCAGAAACGGCTGCTCGATTGCCTCCGTCCACGCTCGAATTGTTTGACGCATGCAGGCGGCCACTCTGCCTGTTCAGCCGCCGCTTTGCCAATTAGATTTCTTTCAACAGTCGCTCGTATTGATCGTGGGTTCCAATCCAGAACCACAAATAGCCATCGGGCACGGCCACGGCCAGCGCACGGTATCCGGATCCAAAACAAACCCGCCAGTAGCTTCCGCGTTTTTGAAAGCGGAGGGAACCGTGGCGTGGATTCTCGCGCCAGTGATGGTAGGCCTTGCGAGCGGCGGCGCGCGCCTGGGGTGGTAAAGTTGCGTAGGCCCTCCAGAAATCAGGACTGGTCAACGATTTCATCCAAAGGCTTCACCCGCCCGGCGCGGAAGTCTTCCAGGGCTTTGCCGGCCAGTTTGTCCAATCGGCCGGCAGCAATGTCTTCGTCAATCTGCTTGTCCCAGTTCTCGTCAAGATAATGTTGAAGCCAGTCCGCGACCTTTCGCGCGTCGCCCACCGGCAATGACTGGAGCGCCCTTTCAATTTCGAGCACCGTACTCATGGTCATACTCTAAGCCCCGGGCCGGTTTTGGCAATCTTGAAGTCAATCATTGGCGCCGATAAATTCGTCGTGCAATCGCGCGTAAACGCCCGCATCGCGCAACAGACTCTCGTGTGTGCCGCGTTCGACGATTCGCCCATGGTCCAACACCAATACCAGGCCCGCTTTGCGAATTGTGCTCAAACGATGCGCCACCACAAACGCCGTCCGCCCCCGCAACAATACCTCCAGCGCCCGCTGCAACCGGCGTTCGGTCACCGTGTCGATGGCGCTGGTCGCCTCGTCCAGCACCACAATGCGCGGATTTGCCAGCATCGCGCGCGCGAAGCAGACCACTTGCCGCTGCCCCAGCGACAGCGCGGCGCTCTTTTCCCCCACCTGATGGTTCCATCCCTCGGGCAGCGCCTCGATCAGGTCCAGGCAGTCCAGCGCCCGCAAGACCTCGCGCACGTCGGCTTCCGAGGCCTGCGGACGCGCGAAGCGAATATTGTCAAGCACAGACCCGGAAAACAGGTAATTGTTCTGCTGCACGCTCCCCATTTGCGAGTGCAACGAATCGCTCGTCACATCAAGCAGATTATGCCCGTCGATCAGCACGCGTCCCCGCCCCGGCAGGTAGAGCTTTTGCAGGAGGGCGGCAATGGTCGTCTTGCCGCTCCCGGTATGGCCCACAAGGGCGACCGTTTCCCCAGGCTCCGCGACGAACGAAATGTTCTCCAGCACGGCTCGCCCCGAGATGTACTCGAAATACACGGAATCAAACTCAACCCGCCCCTCCACCGCCGGCAATGGCCGGGCCGACGGCGAATCGCGCCATTCCGGTTCCTGGTCGAGCATGCGGAAAAGTCGTTCCGCCCCCGCCATCGCGGTGAGCGCCTGGTTAAAGCGGTCGCCGATCACCTGCACGGGCTCAAAAAACAGATTGGCCAGAAAAAAGAAGATCACAAGGTCGCCGACCTCCATGTGCCCCCACCCGTGCCATCGAAGCGCGCCATATCCGCCCAGCAGCGTCATGACGCCGAGAAATAGCTGGCTCTTCATCTGCAATAGCGGCACGAACACCGCGGAGGCATGCGCCACCGCGACGTTGTTGTCTCCATGCACGCCGACCAGTTTTCGGAAGAAGCCGGCGTTGACGTCCTGCCTCACGAAAGCCTGTGTGACCCGGATGCCCCCGACCGATTCGCCGAGCGTGGAAGTCAACCGGCTCCAGGATTCCTGCACCTTCCGCAGCCGTCCGCTCATCACGCGCCGATACCGCTCGTTGATCACCCAGATCAGCGGCATCAGCAGAAACATGATCGAGAAAAGCTTCCAATCATACCACGCCATCAGCGCCGCGGACGCGGCCATTTGCATGGCCTGGACTGTCAGGACGAATCCAACGTCCTGCACGCCCACCCGGATGTTGTCGATGTCCGAAGTCATCCGGCTGATGATGCGCCCGAATTTGGTCTGGTTGAAAAACGACATCGGCAGCGTTGTCAATTTTTCGAAGAGGTCCCTCCGCATGTCATGGACCACCGACTCCCCCATTTCCAGCGCGTATCGCTGCCGGTAATGGAGCGTCAAAATCATCAACAACGTCAAACCCAGGTACGCCGCCGCGTAATGCTGGATGCCGGGCCAATCTTTTCCCGCGATCGGCCCGTCGATCGTCCGGCCAATCATCCAGGCAAGCGCCGGCAATTGCAGTCCGCGCGCTATTGTCAGGACGAAAAGCCAGTTGCGTTTCCACGCATACGGCCGCGTGTATCGGAATACTCGCCGCACCAGCGACCATTGCAACGGCGCCTGGTCCGCCTCGCGGTCATCCATCGGATGAAAATACGTGATCGCCTCGCGGTCCTCCGAAACCGGGGCGTGCTCGGAAACCGAACCGGCGGAAGGGACGGTGGACGGCGCGCTCATGCCGGCCTCCCAAGGTCCATCAGTTGCAGCAGCGCGGTTTGATGATACGGCCCGGGCCGATGTGCCAGTTCCGCATGGGTCCCCGTTTGCGTCAGGCGGCCCTCCTCCAGCACCAGGATGACATCCGCGCGGCGCAGCAGGCTAAGGCGGCTGGAAACCACGAAGGTCGTTCGCTCCGCCATCGCCTCGCTCAGCGCGATGACGATTTCCTGCTCCGTCTTGGAATCGACCGAGGCCGTCGGATCGTCAAGTATTAGAATGGGTGGCGACATCAGCAACGCCCGCGCCAGCGCCAGCCGCTGCCGCTGTCCGCCGGACAGGTCCACGCCAGATTCTCCCAGGACCGTCGCGTAACCCCGCGGCAGCGTCACGATGAACTCGTGCGCGCAGGCAATCCGCGCCGCCTGCTCGATTTGCGCGTGGGTGGCGTGCGGACTGCCGAAGGCGATGTTGGCGCTGACCGTGTTGGAGAACAGAAAACTCTCCTGGTACACAATGCCGATTTGCCGCCGGAAGGCGTCCAGGTCCAGGTCGCGCAAGTCGCGGCCATCGGCAAGGATGCGCCCGCGATCGGGGTCATAAAACCGGGGAAGCAAACTAAGCACAGTGCTCTTGCCCGCCCCAGTCATCCCAAAGATCCCCACCACCTGCCCCGGCCTCGATTCAAAGGACACATCGTGCAACACCGGGTGCCCCGGATTGTAACCAAACGTCACGCCCTCAAAAACCATGCGCCCCGTCAATCGCCCGGGCACAATCGCGCCGGGCTTGCTTTCGACCCCCACCGGCATATCCAGCACTTCAAAAACGCGCCGCGCCGCCGCCAGGCTTTGCTGCACCGAGTTGGCAATATTGGTGATGTTGGCCACCTGCCCGTTGAATTGCTGGAGCAGGCCCGCGAACACCACCAGCCCGGCCCCCAGCGGAATTTGACCCCGGATATACAACCATCCGCCGTAAACGAAAAGAATCACCAGGCTCGCTTGCGAGAGCAACTGCGTCACCGGCGTGAAAATCGACAAGTCCCAAAAAATGCGGCGTTGCTGCGTCATTACCATTGTGTTGCCCTCTTCAAACCGGCGGATTTGATGCGGCTCCGCGGCGAAGCCCTTGATGGTCTGCATCCCGCGGACGCTTTCGGTGAACAGTTGGACCAGGTTGTCCGATAATTCGCGGTTGCGCAAATAGCCCGGCCGCAAACGCCCCGAATAATAATGCGTCACCCACCAAAGCGGCACCGCCACGGACAAGCACGCCACCGCTAGCGCCGGCTGGATTCGCCACATGAAAACGCCGTAAGCTCCCAAAGTCAGCAGCATGTTGACGCCCTGCAGCAGCACGCCGTCGACGAAGAGCCGCGTGTTTTGGACGTCGCCCGTCACGCGATTGAAGATCGAACTGGACCCATGCACGTCGAAAAAGCGAAAACTGAGCCGCTGCAACCGCGCATAAAGCTGGTCCCGCAGATCGGGAACTATTTCCCCCTGCATGAGACGGGCCGTGGTAAAATTATATTGATACGTGAGCACGGCGCGCAGGAGCGCCTGTCCCACGATCGCCAGGGAAAGCGCCGTGACAACTTGCACCGCGCTCCACCGCGCCGGCGGCGTCCACCCGAACGGGTACCGCGGCGTCGGCAGCCCGGGGTCCAGCGCCTGGCGAATCACGTCGATCACCACGCCGAGCAATTGCAAACCGATCAGGCCCAGGATCAACAAAACAAGGCTCAGCCCCAGCGAAAGGAGAAAATCGCCCCGGTAACGCCATGCCAGGGCGGTCAACCGGCGGACGAGTTCCCCCGTGGAATACTCGCGGCCGGACTTGATGCTGGTCGGTTCAAATTCCACCCGCCCGCATTATACAGCGCGCGCCGGAGTCCGCGAAGAAATTTGTCGCGTCCTTCCGTTGGCAGGGCGCATCCCAAAATTCTTCGTTCATGGCGACGGTTTACCCGTCGCAAAGCGGTCAGGGCTTGCGTGACCCGCTCTTACCCGCGTGCAAGTCCAGATGAAATTTGTGCAGGAAACGGACCACGACCGGGGCCATGATGATGCCTATGATCGAAATGAGCGCCAATCCACTGAACAGGGCGTAGAAACCGGCGAACAATTTGCCTTCATTGGTCTGCAAAGTGGCCACCGGCCCCATGCCGGACAATATCATCGCGGCGTTGAGGAAGGCGTCAATCCAGGAAAGTTTCTCCAGGCGGTGATAACCCACCATGCCAATGCCGAGGCAAACGGCAATGATGCACAACCCCAGCGCAAGGCTGCGGGCGAATCGGGCCAAATACTCGCGCCTGGGCAATAACGGCGCGGGGGCTTGTTCATTCATGACAGGCGCTCCGAATCCATCTCGTTTTTTTCCGGGCAACCATCGCTCCATTATTCAGAACAATCGCGGGATTGCAATAAGTGGCTTGCGCGTCCCATGATTGTATGGGACATTCTCCGTTGGCGGCGTCGTTTTTTGACAGAAAATACTCGGCAGTGGCAGGCATATTTCGCGGTCAATCAAGGTTTGGCTGGTGCGAACCCGGCGTTGCGATCGAGCCGGAAAATTACGCAACCAACTGATATTCAGATTGTAACGCATTCCTGCGTGATTCGTTCTCAATCCCCCAATTAAGCCTAATCAAGGCTAATCAAGGTTCTGGATTTTTCTGCGATATAATAGACATTTGCTTGTGATTGAAACCAATTGAAAAAACGCTTGAATTCCCGGTTCACTAGAATGGCGGATTCGACCGCGACAAACGAATTGCGCCAGTTCGAACCGTGTCTGATAATGCCAGTCGCAATCAATACACATCAAACGCCCCGTCCAGCAGCCCATTAACTTTCTATGCCAGAGTAAGAACTGAAAACGACACGGAATATAAGAATATAAAGGACGTAACTATGGAAGGACTAACGACCATACCAAGTAATTTCGCGCCGAACGAAACGATGGACCGGCTCGAAACCGAAATCAAAGCTCACGGAATGAGCGTCTTTGCCCGCATCAACCACGCCGCTTTGGCGGCGGAGGCGAAACTCACATTGCGACCGACTGAAGTCATTGTCTTTGGCAATCCGCGTGGCGGCACTCCGTTGATGCAGGCGAATCAAACGATCGGCATTGATTTGCCGTTGAAGGCACTCGTCTGGCAGGACGCGGCCGGCAAGACTTGGCTATCCTACAACGAACCGGACTGGTTGGCAAAACGGCATGAAGTGAGCGG
The DNA here is from genome assembly GCA_035511075.1 of Vulcanimicrobiaceae bacterium. GTDB lineage: Bacteria > Verrucomicrobiota > Verrucomicrobiia > Limisphaerales > Palsa-1400 > DATAUD01. Next base: position 15,492 of record DATKFW010000040.1, on the reverse strand, counting down.
AGCAGAGCGCACATTAGCCGCCATGAGTCTGGCTCTTGGTGATATTGTCGCCAAGGCAACCAAAGCGACAATTCCGTAAGGCAAAGAAAAAATTCATATTATGAAAGCCGTCAGCTTCTACAATTCGCTGCCAATTACAGACCCCCAAAGTTTTGTTGATGTCGTGGTGGAAACGCCCAAGCCACGGCCGCGTGACCTGTTGGTTGAGGTGCGCGCGATTTCAGTCAATCCCGTAGATACAAAGATTCGCGGGGGCGGCGGTCCGGGCAGGCCGGATGGCCAGTTTCAAATTCTCGGCTGGGACGCCGCTGGCATCGTGAAGGAAGCCGGAAACGCGGTAACGCTCTTTCAACCGGGCGATGAGGTTTATTACGCCGGTTCGGTGGAGCGCGCCGGGTCTTACGCCGAGCTGCAATGCGTTGACGAAAGAATCGTTGGACGCAAACCCCGCACGCTCGGTTTTGCCGAATCCGCCGCTCTGCCGTTGACCACTATTACCGCCTGGGAAGTGTTGTTTGACCGTCTACGCCTCGATAAATCGGCGGAAGGCTCGTTGCTGATTGTGGGCGGGGCGGGCGGCGTCGGCTCCATCGCCACGCAGCTAGCAAGGCAGCTCACCCGCCTCAAAATCATTTCCACCGCGTCCCGGCCGGAAACTGTCCAATGGTGCCAACGCATGGGTGCGCACTATGTAATTGACCATCGCCAGCCCCTGGCCAGCCAGGTGAAAGCCATCGTGCCGGGGGGAGTCAATTGTGTGCTCGCTCTGACGAAGACCGAAGACCATTTCGACCAGCTCATCGAGTCCATGGCGCCGCAGAGTGCGATGGCTTTGATTGAAAATCCCGCGCGTCCTCTGGATATCGTCAAACTCAAATCCAAGAGCATTTCGCTGCATTGGGAATTCATGTTCACGCGGTCGCGCTATGAAACGACCGACATGGGCGAACAAGGTCGTTTGTTGAGCGATGTCGCCGCACTGGTGGATGCCGGTCGAATCGTCAGCACGATGCAGCCAAATCTTGGCGCCATCAACGCTGCGAACTTGAGGCAGGCACACGCGTTGGTCGAAAGTGGCAAGACCATTGGCAAAATTGTGCTCGCTGGATTTTGATGAATTCTCACTTTAACCACTAACCAATTGCCTGCCTATGAAACCACAAGAAGTGTGCGCCCCTGGGCATTTTTTCGCGGGCTTGCCCTGTGCATTTATCGCGGGCACATTGAACCTGTTGTATGACTGGCAATAGGCCATCGGATGAGTTGCTCACGAAGGTGTGGCAGGGCGGGCGAATCGATCAAAACGAGGCGCTTCAACTCTGCGGTCTGCCTTTGGAGGAATTGGGTGCGCTGGCCAATCGCCGGCGCCAATTGGCTCGCGCCGCCGCTTATGACGGCCGGGGCGGCGACATTGTCACTTATATTGTTGACCGCAATGTCAACTACACAAACGTCTGCAATGTCTATTGCAAATTCTGCGCTTTTTACCGGGTCGAAAAGGACGCCGACGCCTACGTTATCTCGTTTGAGGAAATGGACCGCAAAATCGAGGAAACCATCGCCCTGGGCGGGACCCAAATCCTGATGCAGGGAGGGCACCATCCGAAGCTCTCAATGCAGTGGTATCTCGATTTGCTGTCGCATATAAAAACGCGGTTCCCCCAAATCAATATCCACGGTTTCAGCCCCAGCGAGTTCGTCCATTTTCGGGAGGCCTTCCGTCTCCCGCTTGAGGAAATCATTTCTCAATTCATGAAGGCGGGGCTTGGTTCTATTCCGGGCGGCGGCGGCGAAATCCTGGTGGATCGCGTCCGCGAGCGGATTTCCCCGCTTAAAGCCATGAGCGACGACTGGCTTGGCGTGATGGACGTGGCGCATCGACTCGGATTGAAATCGACGGCGACCATGATGTTCGGCCACGTCGAAACCATCGCGGACCGAATCGAGCACCTTGAGCGGGTCCGCGCGCAACAGGACAAGAGCAAAGGCTTCACAGCATTTATCGCATGGACTTTTCAGGCCGAACATACCCGCCTCAAAGCCCCTGCGGTCGGCGCCCATGAATATCTGCGGACGCAGGCATTGAGCCGGATTTACCTGGACAATTTTCCCAGCGTGCAGAGTTCGTGGGTCACACAAGGGCCGGAGATCGGGCAGATCGCCCTCCAATTCGGCGCCAACGATCTGGGCAGCATTATGATCGAGGAAAACGTGGTGTCGCAAGCGGGCACAACCTACCGCATGGGAGTGGCGGACATGCGGCGGTTGATCCAGGACATGGGATTCCAGGCCCACCAGCGGGACAATTGGTACAATTTATTGAATTGACGCCCGGCGCCGGTTTGGATTTTCCTGCGGCGGTTGTTACAATAACGTGACAAGCACACTCAAGAAAGTTTTGTTGTGCGGCATCGGGCGCTGGGGGGTGAACCACTTGCGCGTCCTGCACTCCTTGCCCGTGGACCTCTTTGTTTGCGACACCGATCCCAGGCGCCTTGAACCGGCGCGAACCCTGGGCATTTCCGAATCGCGCCTCACAACGGATCTCGCGAAATTCGCTGGCCTGGCCGATGCCGCGGTCATCGTCACCCCCGCTGGGACTCATTTTCCTTTGGGACGGGAAATGCTGGCGCTGGGAAAGGATGTTTTCATTGAAAAGCCCCTGGCGCTAACCTCGGAGGAAGCAAAGCATCTTGCCGAAATGGCACAACTGAAGGAACGCATCCTCCAAGTCGGCCACATCTTCCGTTTCGAGCCCGCCAGCCGCTGGCTGCGCGACGCGGTGCGCGCGGGACGCTTCGGCCGCATCCGTATGATCCGCGGACATTTCGGCGGATTCAAGCGCCCGCGCAACGACACCGGGGTTCTCTTCGCCGATGGAATTCACTTCGTCGACCTGTTCAATTACCTTCTTGGCTCGATGCCGGAAACCGTGCTGGCGATCCATCATGATTTTATGGGGCGCGGGATCGAGGACGTCTCCTTTGTTTCGCTGGAATATGACACGGGTCGGGGAACCACCTGGGCAACGGTCGAATCCGATTATCACATCCCGGGAAAATTCCGCCAGGTGATCATTACCGGCGAAAAGCTCGTCGCCATCTGCGATTACACAGCCGCGCGGGACAAAATCAGCCTCTGCGAAAGCCGTCACGCGCGCAACGGCGCCGAAATCGAAAGCATCGAAGGCCCTGTCACGAAAATAGAATGCCCCGGCGAAGAGCCGCTTTCGGCCGAACTTCGCGCCTTTTTGGAATCCATTCATACGCGGCGCAAACCGCTCGCCGGCGGCTGGGAAGGATACGAAGCGGTGCGCGTCCTCGAAGCCGCGATGGCCTCGGCCAAAACCGGGCGGAAAATCAAATTGGACTGAAAGTGCAAAAAATCCCGCTGTCAAAATGTGTCGTCAATGCCGAGGTTGAGGCAGCCGCCCTGCGCGCGCTGCGCTCGGGCCAATATATTTTGGGCAGGGAGTGCGAGGCATTCGAAGCGGAACTGGCCGCTCACACCGGCGCCCGGCACTGCGTGCTCGGTTCATCTTGCACCATGATCGTCTATTTGACACATCTGGCCCAGGGCCTTCAACCTGGCGATGAAGTCATCGTCCCCTCGCATACTGCGATGCCAGCCATGGAACCCCTCATCCATTGCGGGGCCACGCCGGTCTTTGCCGATATAGACGACACTTACTGCATTGATGCTGAACAAATCGAACCAGCTATCACGCCGCGCACCGTCGGTATAATCCCGGTCCATCTTTACGGACATCCGGCGGACATGAACCGCATCCTGGCCATTGCCGCCAGACATCGGCTCTGGGTGCTGGAGGATTGCGCGCAAGCGCAAGGCGCCAGTTTCAAGGGCCGGCCCGTCGGTTCCATGGGTGTTGCCGGCGCGTTTTCGTTCTTCCCGTCAAAAAACCTCACGGTCCTGGGCGACGGCGGTTGTCTTTGCACCAATGACACGACGCTGGCCGAGAAAGTGCGCATGTTGCGTAATCACGGGCGCAAGGATAAATACCTGCACCTGTTCGCCGGGTTCAATGTCCGCTTCAACGAAGTTCAAGCCGCCATAGGACGAGTCATGCTGAAGCATCTCGACTCGTTCAATGAAAACCGCCGCGTCATCGCCGCGCATTACACCGCGCGCCTGCAAGGATTGGCCCAAACCCCGCCGGAGAGGCCGTGGGCCAAAGCCGTCTATCACATGTACGTGGCGCGTGTTTCGCGCCGCGACGACTTGCGCCAATTTCTCAGCGACAGGGGAATCGAAACCGGCATTCACTATCCGATCCCCTGCCATCAGCAACCGGCGATTACATCGCGATTCACCCCTGCGGCGCCCCTGCCGGAGACCGAACAGGCGGTCAACGAGATTCTGTCCCTGCCCATTCACGGGGAGATGAGCGTTGCGGCGGCGGAAGTGGTTTGCCAGGCAATCGAGCGATTCTATGGAAAGTAGCCCGGTGCTCAGCGTGGTGGTCCCCGCTTACGACGAAGAAGGCAGCCTGCGCGCGCTGTTGGCGGCCATTCGCCAGGCAGTCGATGGTTTGGCAGTTTCCTGTGAGATAATCGTCACCGACGATTGCAGTCGCGACGGCTCATGGAATTTGCTCAAAGAGTTCGCCGCGACCGATCCTCGGGTCCGCGTCCAGCGCTTCGCCAGCAACTGCGGGGAGTCCGCCGCCAGTTGGGCCGGGATCAAGGCTGCGCGCGGACGCTACATCGTCACGCTCGACGCCGATCTGCAAAACGACCCCGGCGAGCTGCCCAAATTCTTGCGCGCCCTGGAAGAATTCGATTGCGTCTGCGGCACCCGCGTCGCCTCGCGCGGCCGGGGCGACAGTTACGTGCGGGTCGCCTCCTCCCGAATTGCCAACGCCATCCGCAACAAGTTATCCGGGGAACAATGTTCCGACGCCGGCTGCACGTATCGTGCTTTTCGGCGCGAGTGTGTTGCCGGCCTGAAATTCTTTGCCGGGATGCACCGCTTCTTGCCCACGTTGATAAAAATGGAGGGATTCAGCGTCACAGAAATCCCGATAACCAATAACCCGCGGCTGGCCGGGCGGAGTCATTACGGCGTTTGGAACAGGCTCTTCGCGTCATTTTACGATTTGCTTGCCGTGCGATGGATGAAGAGCCGGATGTTTGGCTTCCAGATCGCGGAAACCATCAACGCTCCGCCGCGAAAAGACCTGTGAAAATGGCCTCCTTGATTTTCCAAAGGAGCGCCATCGTCATGGCCACCGGCATCAATGCCAGGAATAACGCAAGCCAGAAGACCCGCGCCTGCGGTCGCACGTGAAAATTGCCCCAGACTATGTCCGGCATCTGCATAGGCCCGAATCCAATGTAAAGGCACAACCCCGCCAGCACCGCCAGAAGCATCCAGATGTTGCAGTTGGTATACGTCTTGGTTTCCGCGCGCAACATTTCATCCGGGAGCATCGCGCTGAGACGCAGCAACACGCGGTTCAGGCGCATCAGAAACAGGAGGCCCGATGCCGCAAGCAGCTCGACGCACACAACGTAAAATGAGACGGAAGGGAACCGGTGCCACCAGAACAAAAACGGCGCCAGGCCAATGTCGATGATGGCAAAAACCTCCGCGCGATGGAGCGCCTGCTGCCAGATCCGCTCCTGCCTCTGAAAACCGCGCAATTGCCGCAGTCCGCGCCATAATACCGCATTAAGTATCACCGCGGGAGCAAACGCGGCCGCCCCCAAAAAATCGAGCCGATCCGTCCGCGCCGTTTCCACGTTGACCACCAGCGTCAGCGGAAGTCCCCAAAAAAGCGCCGAAAGCCCACGCGTCAGCCGCCCAAGGTCCCGCATAAGATCGGCTTTGGCGGCATCCATCGCGTGTTAGATGATCAGGTAGGTGTACTCCTTGAGGCCGCGTTCGTATTCATCGAGCAGGCGCATCCCTTCCGAGGGCTTGAGCCGGTCAGACTTGATGGCCTCGTCGATCTGCATCTTCATCTGACGCTTCAATTCGTTTTCATCGTACTGGACCGACGTCAACGTTTGCACGATGGTCGAGCCCTCGATGATTTCCTCGACGTAATAGCCCGCCGCTTCGTCCGGATCCAGGAAGACATGCACTTCGTTGACGCGGCCGAAAAGATTATGCAAGTCGCCCATGATGTCCTGGTAGGCGCCCATGAGGAAAAATCCCAGATAATACGGTTCCGGACCGCTGCCGTTGGAGCGCGGCGGATGCAGCGGCAATGTGTCGCGCACGTCGGACAAATCGATGAATTTCCTCACCTCGCCATCGGAATCGCACGTGATATCCACCAGCGTGGCCTCCGACGTGGGTCGTTCGTTGAGGCGGCCCACTGGCATGATGGGAAAAAGCTGTCCCAAGGCCCAATGATCCAACAGGGATTGAAACACCGAAAAGTTGCAAAGGACCTGCTCTCCGAGGCTGTCCTGGAGCTTGCGAATTTCCTCCGGCACGAAATTCTGCCCGCGAAAGCTTTGGACGACATCCCGCGCGATCTCCCAATAAAGGGTCTCCATTTTGGCTTTGTCGGCCAAATCGAACATTCCCAGCGCGAACATGTTCTGGGCTTCTTCCCGGCGGTCCGAGGCGTCATGCACCGCCTCCAGCCTGTTGAGTTGGGGCAGATTCTTGCGGATGTCCAGAAGATCGCGCACCAGCGTGTGCTCCTTGTCCCCGTACTTCATCGGCGCGCTGCAACTGATCTTCTCGATTGTGCCGAAGGTCTCAACCAGCAATACACTGTGATGCGCGACAATGGCCCGGCCGCTTTCACTGATGATTTGCGGATGCGGCACCTGCTCCTGGTTGCAAACCTCGGCGATGTAGAAAACAATGTCGTTGGTGTACTCCTGCAAAGTGTAATTGGTCGAGCTGTCAAACGCAGACCGGCTGCCGTCGTAATCCACACCCAACCCGCCGCCCACGTCGAGCGATTCGATGGCGAAACCCATTTTGAAAAGTTTCGCGTAAAAGCGCGCGGCCTCCTGCACCGCCTTTTTGATCGTCAGAATGTCCGGCACCTGCGAGCCGATGTGAAAATGGAGCAGCCGCAGGCAGTGGCCCATGTTTTCCGCGCGCAAGGTCTCCGCCGCGGCCAGAAGTTCGGCGGTGTTGAGCCCGAACTTGGCGTTTTCTCCGCCGCTATCGGCCCATTTGCCGGCGCCTTTTGAGATCAAGCGCAAGCGGATGCCCACGAGGGGCTCGACTCCGGTTTGCCGCGAAACGGTTATGATTTGGCGCAATTCTTCGAGCTTTTCAACCACCATCACCACCTTTTTGCCCAGTTTGATTCCCATCAGGGCCATTCGGATGAAAATGACATCCTTGTAGCCGTTGCAGACAATCAGGCAGCCCGCCTGGTTTTGGAGCGCCAGGGCGGCAAATAACTCGGGCTTGCTGCCCACCTCCAACCCGAATTGATACGGCTTGCCGGCGTCCAGAATTTCCTCCACCACCTCGCGCAACTGGTTGACCTTGATCGGAAAAACCCCGCGGTATTTGTTTTGATAATTGAATTCGGCGATCGACGCGGCGAAAGCCTGGTTGATCGCCTCCACGCGGTCGCGCAAAATATCCTGAAAGCGAATGAGCACCGGGAATTTCAATCCGCGACCCCTGGCCTCCTCGATCACATCGGTCAGATCCACCACCGCGCCATTCTCCCGCAACGGCATGGCGACAACGTGGCCGGCTTCATTGATGTCAAAGTACCTCGCGCCCCAGCGTTGGATATTGTAAAGGGCGCGCGCGGCCTGGATGTCCCAGGGTGCAGTCGGCGAGGCAACGTGACTCATTTCGATTTCACAGCTTTGCGCACTATATGAACATTGGCGGGGAATTCAACAAAGCGTTGCAAAAATCTTTGGGTCGCATTGAAAATCAGCGCCAATTCTGTTCTCGTGCCAAGCACTCGGCTTCAAGAACCTCAAGCCATTTTTCCTGGAAAAAGGCCGTGCCATCGGCTGGCAAACGCTGGCGCGGATTTCGCGCCAGAATCTCGCGGAGAAACTGGCTAAAATCCTCGGACGCGCGCCGTTACTGTTGCCTGGCGGGGGCGAGCGATGCGAACGGATTGGCATCGTCACCGGGGGCGCCGGGACCGGGCTGAAAATTGCCGCGCAGGAAGGCGTGGACGCATTCATCACGGGCGAAGGTCCGCACTGGACCTATGCGTTGGCCGAAGATCTGGGATTAAACGTCTTTTATGGGGGCCACTACGCGACCGAAACGTTTGGCGTCAAAGCGCTGTCCGCCGAACTTTCAAGAACCTTTCGCATCCCCTGGACATTCCTGGATCACCCGACGGGCCTATAATGGCCAATTAAATACTACACTTTGTCTTGCCTATAACGGCACGCCATCGAGGCTGGCCCGCAATCCCGGCCGGAGTATAAGACGTTAAATGACAAACAACCAGTGCGGATTTAACTTGACTGAGTTTTTGGCGCGGTGCAGAATAGGTGCGAGCAATCCAATTTGGAGTTTTCGTGGTTCGCTGATGCACGCAGAGATTGAATGACTACGACATCGTTAAGAACTGTTAAGTAATTCGCGAAGTGCGATGATAATTATATGAACATTTTTATTTATGCGCAGCAGCGGGGAATGTTTCTTTCCACCACCATGAAAAAATTATTCGGAATTCTCATCATCACCTCGGCGCTCGCGGGCCAACTCCAAGCTCAATCGAATTTCACCAATGGATTAGTGGCCTACTATCCATTCAATGGGAATACAGTTGATGAAAGTGGAAATGGCAATAATCTTACCAACTATGGCGCAACGCTGTGCGCGGACCGTTTCGGCAATCCAAATCAGGCCTATCTTTTCGACGGGACCAATTATATTGGCTCTTCATCTCCACCGTTAACCCAAACCGACGATTGGACTTTAAGTGCGTGGATGCGGCCAGCATCGCTCTCCCAGGCCACTGCGTATGCTGTATGTGTCGGTTATGATACAGGAACTGCTGGTGACGGATACGGTATGGGTATATCTGGAGGTCAAGAGGTCGGCGGGAACTCAGGACAATCAGGCAACTACTTCTATACGTTTTTTCCCGGCCTGGGTTTTATTCCCACCGGGTTTGCGTTTACGTCCACCAATCAGTGGTACCAGGTTATCATGGTGCGTAGTAATGGAACCGTCATGTGCTACGTAAACGGAGAATTCACGACAAACTCCTTGCCGATTCTTCCGCCTGGCAACACGATCGGTGCGCCGACTGCCTTCGCCATTGGTTCGGGTGGTAGTAGTGCGCGGTTTTTTGCGGGAGCGATTAACGACGTTCGCATTTACAAGATTCCTCTCTCCGGGTCAGAAATTCAGCAGCTTTATAATTACGAGGTATCAGCCTGCACAAATAGTGGAGCCACAGCCACCGCGGCGGTTTCCGATGGATTTGTAATTTCCGCAACAGTCACTTACAATGGCTGTGGTTATACAAATACACCCTTGGTTCAGATTCTGGGTGGCGGCGGAACCGGGGCGACCGCAACAGCCCTCGTGACAAACGGTTTTGTGGACGGCATAATGATTACCGATGCCGGCAACGGTTACACCAGCACGCCCTCCATTTTCATCTCGCCTCCAGGCGGGTGTATCCCTCATTCCGCGACCGCCACACTGACCGAGTCGAACGGATTTGTCATTGCTGCAACAGTCACCGATCCTGGATGTGGATATACCAATTCGCCCTCCGTTCAGATTTTGGGTGGTGGTGGAACTGGGGCCGCGGCTACAGCCGTTGTCACCAACGGTGAAGTCGTGCAAATCATTATTACCGACGCTGGAATCGGTTATACGAACACTCCCTCCGCTTTCATTAACTCTCCGATCGGCGCGCAAATCGGCTTGGTCCCAGCCCTTGTGCCTATGTTTTCAAACCTGTCAGTTGGATTGAGCTACCAGTTACAGTCTTCAACCGACCTGATCACATGGACGACTCAAGGCCCTGCATTCGTGGCGACTAATACAACCATGTACTCTTCGCAATATTTTAACGTGCCCAGTACCAACCAGCTTTACTTCCGGTTGCAGGGTGCGCCGTGAGCCGCAAACCGAACGGCGCCATAAAGGGGGGACCCATACCTCCAGTCGTCAGCCCACGTAATGGCTCAACTCGGTGGCGCTGGCCATAAGTTTCGGACCACCCGACGGGCCTTTAAAACTTCAAACGATAATACACGGTGTTGGTGGAAATCGGGGAAGTCAGAACCAGGCTGCTGCCGATCGTTGCCGGAGTCGCAACAACGTCGGTCCAAATACCATCGAGGGAGGAGGAAGATTGCAGTCCAAAAACGATCACCGATGACGGCCAGGACAAAACGATATTACTCCCCGCCTGGTTGATCGACAACGTTGGCCAAACCAAACCGCCGACCGTCAGAGCGGCGTTCTCATAATTGGCCAAAAGAATATTGGCATTGGAATCAACCAACTGACATTGAATCGGCGTGGTGCCAAAAACAATCGCCGTGGTGTTTGAGTAAGAGACCGGAGCGAAATTCAGATTGACCAATTGCTGTGTGCCAGCCGCGAAGGTGGCCGGCGACAATAATCCAACCGCAAAACCCAGGTTGCCGCTTGCGGCCTGGTTGGTGTTCTGGAGCAATGCCGCGCCCGGCGCTCCGCTGCCCAGGCTGGCGTTGACAAACTGCATCATCGACGGGTTGAATGTCACACTGAATTGAAGGGCGCTTTCATCTCCCTGGGCGATCATTTCCACCGCAACAGAATTCGCTGCACCTCCCTGTGACAACGGAGCCAGAATGACGGGGCGAGAATTGTCGTCCTTGACTGGATGTCCCGAGGTTCTCAAATCCGAGCCGGGGCTGGTTGGGCCGGCGGCGGCAGTCAGGGGATCCAGTCCCACCGCGTAACGGCCGACCTGCACCCAGTCCGCGACAGTGATCGGGCCGCCGCTCGGCGCTCCGCGCGGTGCGCAGTCGGCCCGCTGATATTCGCCGCCGTTGGAGACGATGTCCAATCCCGCCACAAATCGGCCCTCTTGAATCCAGTCATCGATGTTCAAGACCTGGTTTCCATTGGGCCGCGGTGAAACGTCACCCGCGAGCGGACTGAAGGAAATGGCAACGGAGCCGGGCAAATAGACCGCGGGCAAAGCCTGCGCCGAGGGATCGGAAACCTGTTCCCCGGTGGGCTGATTGCCAAGAGTGAGGCTCGTGGCGGTGGCGTTCGTTACGGCAGCGACTTGGAACGACACATCGAACACGTCTTGCGTCCCCGGTGAAAATGTGCCGCTAAACATGGCCATCGCCAAGCCGAGATGACCGGAGGCAATCTGGTTAACGTTGGATAGCAACGTTCCCCCACTGGCGCCGCTTCCCAAAACCACTCCCGTATAAGTCAATACGGTCGGATCGAAATCCAGCGAGCAACCAACCCCGCTCTCCGTTCCCAGAGCGATCAAATCGATTGAAACCACGACCGTGCCACCGCCGGTTGTCGTCGTGCTGACCACCTGGATCGTCGATTCGTTCACGGTCAAAGTGGCCGCCGAGCTGGTCGCCGAACCGTATGGACTGCTTGCCACCATTGAGTAGCTGCCCGCGTTGGAGATGAGGGCATCGGTGATCGTCAACGAGGTGTTGGTCGCTCCGGCGATGTTCGTGCCGTCGAACTGCCATTGATAGGTTACCGGGGGCGTTCCCGTCGCAGTAGCGCTGAACGTCACAGTCGTTCCAGAGACGACGGATTGATTGGCGGGCGAGGAAGTAATATCGGGCAGACTGAGCGTGGTAAGGACCGCGTTTGAACTGGTCGTCGAACCCGCTGCGTCAGTCACGGTCACGGAGTAGGTGCCGGCTTCAATTGCCTGAACATTGGTCAACGTCAAAGTGGCGTTGGTCGCCCCGACGATGTTCGTCCCATCGAACTGCCATTGGAAAGTGATACCGTTGGTAATGCCTGCCTGATAGTACTTCTGCCGCAAATAAGCCAGCACTGCCAATCGGTCGTCATCGTTCAGGTAACCCTGATAATAAATTAACTCCGCAATGTCCCCGCCAAAACATCGGCTGTTAACGACGTATTGCACCGCAGGATTCACGCCTCCCAGGTAGTAGCCAGCGGCGGGCGGGGTTTGGCCGGAGGTGTTTTCGGTGAAGTTGGTTTCGGTTGTCGCTGTGTCATCAATCTGGTTGACCTGGCCTAGATCGGCGCTGAATCGATCTGTCCAAATACGATACGTGTTGGTTGGAATCGTAAAGCCTGTTGTATATTCATATGTCCAGGTTGAAAACGCCATCGTGCCCGACAATATCCAATACGCACGGCCGGCTCCGTAGATTGGAGGGGTGCCCACAAACGTCGGCAGTTGCTCAGCTGGCGCGCCGCTGTTCATTTCATAGACCATGAATGACGTCATCGCGTCCGGTACCCCCACGGTGTTGCTTCCGTACATATAATCGCCGTTGACGTTGTCCTGAATCCCGTTAAACCTCACAGCCGCTTTCCCACCAATGGCCGCAGGATATACCAGAAGAGGCTGTTGGTTGGTGTTGGCTTGCGAAGCGTCGTTGGTATTACCCGATTGGTCCTGCCACAGCGACACCTGGCCGGACGCATTGGCAACCACTCCCGCATCCGCCTTAAGCCATAGTTGCAAATTTCCTGAAGCTACCGAAGGAAGCGATGACGACGCTCCCGTGCCGTCGAATGAGAAGGTAACATTGCTTCCCAGTATGACGGCCTGACTTTGCGGTTGAGTCTCGATCACGGGCACCGTATCAACGGTGAGGACTGCATTTGAACTGACTGCGATCCCAAAAGGACTGCTCACGGTCACCGCGTAGCTGCCTGCATTGATGGACTGAACATTGGTGAGGCTCAACGCTGAATTGGTCGCTTGTTCCAAATTCGCGCCGTTCAGTGACCATTGGAAGCCGAGTGGCCCGGTGCCCGTCGCGCTTGCGGTAAAGGTAACATTCGTCCCTGCTAGGACCGTCTGACTTTGCGGTTGGACTGTAATGGAGGGCGGGTTCTCCACCACCAGGACCGCGTTTGAACTGGTCGTTGAACCCGCTGCGTCAGTCACGGTCACGGAGTAGGTGCCGGCTTCAATTGCCTGAACCTTGGTCACCGTCAAAGTGGCGTTGGTCGCCCCGGCGATGTTCGTCCCATCGAACTGCCATTGGAAACTCGCACCGATGTCCCCGGACTGATAGTACTTCTGTTGCAAATAAGCCAGCACCGCCAGTCGGTCCGCGTCGCTCAAATAGCCCCTGTAAACTATCCACTCCGCAATATCACCGTCAAGATTCCAACCCGAAACGAAAGCAAAGGCGGGGTTCAGCCCGCCGACATAATATCCGGCGCCGGGCGTCGAAGCTTCTGGCATGGCCGCGGCGAAGTTAGTCGAGCCGTTGGCTGATGTGTCAAACAGTTCGAGCGTGGTCAAGTTAGTGCTGATGCGGTCTGTCCAGATGCGATACGTGTTGGTGGGCACGACGAACGGCGTGTCGTATCCATAAGCCCAAGTGGTAAAAGTCCTCACGGTTTGGTAAACGGTCTCGGACCGGTCGCCTCCATAGGTTACCGGGACCCCGATCAGCCAGGCCATGTTCACGTAGTTGGCGCTCGAAAATGCGTTTACGACGGTAAAGGACGTCATGGCATTGGTAACGCCGACGTCCCCGGTGCCATTAAGATAGGTCTCCTGGTTCCCGTTAAATCGAACGGCCGCTCTGCCTCCGATCGCAGGGGGATAAACCATCAGCGGCTGGAAGTCCGCATTGGTTTGAGACGCGTCATTGGTGTTACCCGATTGGTCCTGCCACAGCGACACCTGGCCGGACGCATTGGCAACCACTCCCGCATCCGCCTTAAGCCATAGTTGCAAATTTCCTGAAGCTACCGAAGGAAGCGACGACGACGCTCCCGTGCCTTCGAATGAGAAGGTAACATTGCTTCCCAGTATGACGGCCTGACTTTGCGGTTGAGTCACGATCACGGGCACCGTATCAACGGTGAGGACTGCATTTGAACTGACTGCGATTCCAAAAGGACTGCTCACGGTCACCGCGTAGCTTCCCGAATTGATGGACTGAACATTGGTAAGGCTCAAGGCTGAATTGGTCGCTTGTACCAAGTTCGCGCCGTTCAGTGACCATTGGAAACTGAGCGGCCCGGTGCCTGTCGCGCTTGCGGTAAAGGTAACATTGGTCCCGTTGGCAATCTCCTGACTCTGTGGTTGGACCGTGATGGAAGGGGCGTACCCCGCAGTCAGGACGGCGTTGGAACTGGTCGTCGAACCCGCGCTGTTAGTCACGATCACGGTATAGTATCCCGAGTTATTGGTCTGCACATCCGTCAGCGTCAAAATGGTATTGGTCGCTCCAGCGATGTTGGTGCCATCGAACTGCCATTGGAAACTGACTCCGTTTGTGACCCCGCTGGAATAGTACTTCGCCTGGAGATAACCAAGAACTGCCAACCGGTCCGCCTCGCTCAAATAGCCATTGTAAACTATCCACTCGGCGATGTCGCCGTCAAGTTTCCAACCTGAAACATACGAGAATGCGGGGTTGATCCCGCCAACGTAATATCCAGCGCCGGGCGTCGAGTTTTCCGGCATTGCGCCGCTGAAGTTGGTCGAGCCGCTTGCTGATGTGTCAAACAGTTCCACCGTGGTCAAGTTGGTGTTGATTCGGTCCGTCCATATGCGGTAGGTGTTGGTGGGCACGACGAATGGCGCCTCGTATCCATACGCCCAAGTGGTAAAATCCCTCACGGTTTGGTAAACGGTTTCGGAGCGGTCGCCTCCATAGTTTACCGGGACCCCGATCAGCCACGCCATGTTCACGTAGTTGGAATTCGAAAATGCGTTTACGACCGTAAATGACGTCATGGCATTGGGAACGCCCACATCTCCCGTGCCATAAAGATAGTCGATGTTGTCCTGAGTCCCATTAAATCGAACGGCTGCTTTACCTCCAATCGCCGGGGGATAAACCATCAGCGGCTGGAACTCCGCATTGGTTTGAGAGGCGTCGTTGGCGTTACCCGATTGGTCCCGCCACAGCGACACCTGGCCAGACGCATTGGTAGCCACTCCCGCGTCTGCCTTAAGCCATAGTTGCAAAGTTCCTGAACTGACCGATGGCAGCGGCGACGACGCGGATCCCGCGACAGCGACGGAAAAGATTACGTTGCTTCCTGTCGCCACCATTTGGCTCTGCGGCTCGATAATTATAATGGGTGCGGTTTGGGCGAAAGCATTTGCGATGAAAAACAACGAAGCGACGCCCCCGAGGCAGGCGCGCCAAGACCGGCTCCGGTTGAAACGGGTTGACCTACTGAAAGCGTTTGGGAGCATTTTCATCCTTCTTGTTTTGCCCGCTTGAGTGCCACTGCGGTGCCACTGCGGTGCCACTGCGGTGCCACTGCGGTGCCACTGCGGTGCCACTGCGGTGCCACTGCGGTGCCACTGCGGTGCCACTGCGGTGCCACTGCGGTGCC
>DATKFW010000039.1:0-21321 GCA_035511075.1 Vulcanimicrobiaceae bacterium | reverse complement strand
TTTTTGGGTTTTGGCGAGGCTTTGGCGAAGGAGCATGCCCGAAGCGGCCTGTGACTGAGCCAAAACGAAGCCAAAACCCAAAAAGACCGCTTCTCAATTCCATTCGGCCAAACGGCTACAGTATTTCTTAAACCGCTCTAGCCGTCGGCACTCAACGTTCGATGCCGGCGCTCCAGTTCCTCCAAGGTCGTTTTCTTGCCCGCATCCATGTCCGCCGCGCGCTGATCCAGTGTCGACTGGTATTCGGTATCGTCGGCGCGGTTGAGGTGGGCGATCAGCGCTGCCAGGTCAAGGCGTTCCTCCACGGTCAACCCCGCGATTTATTCCCGGATTTCAGCCAGACTCATGACGTTAACCTAAACAGAATCGCCACGTTTGGCAACGTTGGGAATTCGCGCTGGCCAGACAAAACGTATCAATTATCAGGCCCAGTGAATCTTAACGCTCTGTCGCTTTGTCTTCATGTTCTTCGGTGATTCGATACTCACCCCATTTATGCCTTCTCTTGATGGCTTCCACAAGGGCGTGCTTTAGAAAAAATAATCGATACCCAGCATTCCATTCACATTACTTAAACCCAGATTTGGAGAATCAATGCCGGTTCAAGACATGTGAAGGTAACGAGCCTCCACGCTGCTACCAACACCCGAACCCCGAATTTGACGCGCTGGAACACCACCTCGCCAGCTTGCCCTCCCCGATCTCGGACGTGGAGGGAAAGCTTGGGACATTTTTAACCGACAGGCTCCCGGCTGGCCGGAGCCCCATCCGGCGGTCATTGTGTCCCACCCCGATCGGGTTGCCAACAAACCCGACGTCACGGTGATAATCTGCGCCCGCTCATGGCCGCCGGCGACTTGCGCGTCCGACCCCGCCGGCACCGCAAGTGCCAGCGCCAGCGTGTGCAACGGTCCACCTGCCCGTCCGACGTATGCAACGCCGCTAAGAGCGATTTCCCCCCATTAATTCTTCCTTCGCGTCCTTCGTTTCCTTGATTTCCGTCTTCTCTTGTTATCCGCGGTGCCCTTCGCCTTTTGCCCGCCTCTATTTTTCAGTGCTCTTTCACCATTGTCACTGGCAGTCTTACTGAATGCGACGTTGCTTATGGCCCATTCCGGCCCACTGAGGAACGCTTGCTGACTCGCCGAGATGTGATTCTTGATTCCGCGCATCCCCCGTGATATCTTCACCCTTGGAAGGATGATTGAGGAATCTCACAACTTGAGTTGCGCCAAACTTGTGGACATTCCCCGCAAGCGGCTCTCAAAGAGGCCATCGCGGCGGAAGTGAAACGCCAATGAAAACAGTGCTGGCAATCCTCCTTCCGGCCTCCGTCGGCGGCCAGGCATTCATCGGCACGCTCGCGAGGAATACACTGCTGACAAGCGTCTTCTTCACCTTGGCTGGGTTTGCCGTGCTTTGGGGGATCTTTATTCAAATGGGGCCAGCCATGATTGCCATCTATCAAAGACGCAGGACCAAACTCACTCCACAACAACTGGCAATGGAAATGGCCGCCCAATCCGATCTGCAACTGCTCGACAAGTTTCCAAAACAGTTCGACATGTCCGACGAGCAACAGCGCGAGTTATTTCCCAGCGCCCTGGCCATGTTTCCAGATGGTTTCCAGCGGAGCCTGGAAGCGCTCGATGCGGCACGAATAGAACTTCAGAAGCGGAACACACCGATTCCGCAAGTGCCCTTCCAATCGTTTCGGTTCATGGAACTAAAGGAAAATCGCGATCTAACGCGAGTTTTGAAATGGTGCGTCGTTATTGCTCTCCTCTCCGTCCCAATGTCTCTCCGCCTCATGCATCAATACCACCACGCCATGGTCCACGGCGAAAGTTATCTAACGACCAACCTCGCCGCAATTTTTATTCGAATTGCTGCCCCAATCCTTGCGATCACATCCAGCCTCGGGGTGGTCGTAATTCCATGGGTGCTTTTGATTCAATACACTATCTTCTGCCATCGACGGCGAAAGCTCGCTTCTTTGTCAGAAGCCATTTGCGGCTTCTCGACAGGACTGGATGACCCGACATCGCTTCGAGTCAACAACTGCGGCCCCCGTGTTTGCGCGGATGGAGATTAGGTGGCGGGCAATTTGCGGCCACACATGATGACCTGGTTCGTCCAAGTGCCGTCCAAGTGTCCAAGTGTCAGTCCTCAGTCCGCGTGCCCGTCCGGCGGATGCGCCGCCGCAAAGAGCGATTTCCCCGTATTAATCCTTCCTTCGCGTCCTTCGTTACCTTGGTGTCCGTGTTATTCTGTTCTCCGTGGCGCCCTTCACCTTTTGCTCGACACATTCATAAGCAAGCCAGTCGCCGGATTTGGACCGCAACTCCTACAATACCCGCTATCGTACTCGCTCATTTTTTATAAGTGAGCCAACCATTACTTGCGATAAATTTGATGAACTTTTGCGTACTCATACTGGCAGTTCCACTGGCATCGCTCTGTCTCTGAAAATATTAGGGGCTGACCGTTTCACCTTTATCAAAATCCTGCGCGAATTCCATCAGTTCTTTTTCGTTCAAATCCGAAACAGCCCAAAAAGCCATTCCTGCTTCTGACCAGTGGATCACATTGTAGCCTTGAATGGATGTAATCGAGGCGGGGTTTGAGCGTTGTTCTTTTAGCGGCCAGATGAAAAGGTTTATGACATGTTTCTGGCGCTGAAAAACGAGCGCCGCGACATTGCGCCCATCCAGATAATCAAGCCGGCCACCAACGAGAGGGAAGCCTTCCAGCGCGAGGTCTTTGACCGGCGGGGAGAAATCGAGTTTGCCGTTGAACCACGGCTTGACAGTGTGTCGGTCGGTTGACACAACATCAAGCAAGTGACTTGCCATCAACGAACGGACGTGGCTGGAAACGATCTCCTGCGCGAGCGACCCCTCTGATCCCCCGCGATTCATCGTCAAGGCCAATAGCAGGACTAAGCAGGCTGCTGCCACTCCGGACATGACCGTGGTGAGCCGGTTCCAATCCCAGACCTGTTTTAGTGAAACTGCTCTTGGCGGTGAGGGCAATGCCGATTTGATCCGACGCCGCAAATCGTCCGGCGCGGCGAAATAAAGTGAGTCCTGCTTCAGTGTCTTTTTCAAACTTTGCAGATTGCGCAACGCGGGCGCGCACTCAGGACAACTTTGAAGATGCTGCTCGAGCTCCAGGATGGCGGCGGCTTGCAATTCACCGTCGGCGTATGGCTCAATGAGCGGTTTGGCTTGCTGGCAGGTCATGGATTACCTCCAAGATCGAACTCGGCGGCGAGGCGTTTCTGAAGCAGCTTCCGCGCCCGCGCCAGGCGTGACATCACCGTCCCTATGGGGACTTCGGCCAGATCGGCAATTTCCTTGTAACTAAGTCCTTCCATCTCGCGCAAAATCACAATTTCACGAAATTCCACCGGTAATTCCGCCAGGGCGCGCCGCACTGCGTCGGCATCGGCGAACGGCGCGTTGACCGCATCCGTTTGTGCGGAAACGTCTTCGATGTCCAAAGTTTCATCATTAATTTCAACGGTGTTTTCGGGCGGCCGATTCTTGCGCAACCAGGTATAAAATGTATTCCGTACGATCGTGAGCAGCCACGCGCGCGCGTTTTCGCCGCGAAACTTTTCAAAGTACCTGAAGGCGCGCAAGCTGGCCTCCTGCGCCACGTCCTGGGCGTCGTGGTCGTTGCCGGCGAGCCAGCGCGCGAGGTTGTAGGCGGCATCCAAATGCGGCAGCACCTTTTGCTCGTATAATCTTAATCGTTCGCGTTCGTCCACTTGGGACTATTTTTTGGCCGTGTCACCATATAGCAAGACCATTCTTGGAGGAATTCTATTCCCCCGATTTTTTTGTTTTCATGGAATAAACGCCGTTCACGCGCGGTCTGGAGAAGTGAACAGGTCAATCTTTTTGAAGGAGATCACATTATCTTTTCTGAATCCAGTCCAGGCAGTGCCTCGGCGTTCTATTCAATAAATGCGTACCACAAATAATTTTTCTGTTCACGGGAATAAATCCCAGTCCGGCGCGGTCTGGAGAATGCAACAGATTAAAATCTTATGAAAAACGAGAACAAAAAACAAAATATACCTGTTAGAGAACTTCGCCACCTGGCGGCGGATACCGACCATATCGACCACAACGTGGAAAACGACGGCGTTGACCGGCGCGGCTTCCTGAAGTGCATGGCTTGGGCTGGAACCGGAATGCTATGGACTGTCAGCGGCGGTGTGCTTGGTTCGAAGATATTAAGCCCCATCAGCGCGCGCGCCGCCGATACTTCGATGGCGGACTTTACCTTCGTGCAAATCAGCGACAGCCACATTGGGTTCAACAAGCCGGCCAACACCGATGTCGTCGGCACCCTCAAGCAAGCCATTGGGAAAATCAACGCCCTGCCTGTCGCTCCCGACTTGATCCTGCACACTGGCGATTTATCGCACCTGTCAGAGCCGGAGGAATTTGACACATTGGATCAAATGCTGAAAACCACCAAGGCCGGCCAGGTTTTTTATGTTCCGGGCGAACACGATGTTATCAGTGACGGCGGCAAGGAATTTCGCGCGCGCTACGGTAAAGGAACAAAAGGCAGCGGCTGGTTCAGCTTCGACCAAAAGGGTGTCCACTTCATCGCCCTTGTGAATGTTATGAATATCGCCGAGGGAGCATTGGGTAATTTGGGTGAGGACCAGCTCGCATGGCTCAAGGACGATGTGAGCGGACTTTCGAGCAGCACACCAATCGTCGTGTTTGCGCACGTGCCGCTGTGGTCCATTTATCCCAAATGGGGCTGGGGCACACAAGACGCGGAACAAGCGCTGGGTTATCTGAAACGCTTTGGCTCGGTGACAGTACTCAACGGGCATATCCACCAGACGTTCAAGAAAGTGGAAGGCAACATTACCTTCCACACCGCAACTTCCACGGCCTTTCCGCAACCTGCGCCCGGCATGGCGCCAAAACCTGGCCCGATGAAAGTCGCGCCGGAAATTCTTCCCACTGTTTTGGGCATAACCGAAGTCAACTACGTGGAGAGCAACCATAGCCTTGCGGTCGTTGACGCAAAACTCGGGTAAAGTCCGTGACGCTCTTGTTTATGAACCAAACTTTCTGGGCGCGCATGCACGGCCGCGCGACGCATTTTCCCATCGCCCTGCTGATAGTCTCCGTCGTCTTCGATCAGTCCGCGTTCTGGTGGCGCGATGAACTCCCCCGCCGCGAGTTTCGCGCCGTCGGATTCTACTCATTGCTTATCGCGGCGCCCGCGTCGCCATTTGCCGTGCTTTCCGGGATAGCATTGAGCAAGGGGAAGCTGACGGGCAGCGGGTCGTTGCTCCTCCACCACTTATTTATCTGGCCGGCATGTGGACTACTGGTGGGACTGGCCGTATGGCGATTAGTAGTTCGCGAAGACGCATCAACGCGCGCGTCCAAATGCTATCTGGTTCTGGTTACCATTGCGTCTGCGGCAATGATGGCAGCCGGGTATTGGGGCGGAGAAATGATCCTTCGTGGCTAAGGCGCCTTCAATGAAATTATCCATTCAAAGCAGGGGCATGATTCTAGGCTGGATTTCGTCGGTTGCCGCCCTTGCTCTCGCTGTTGCGGCAGGTGAAGTATTCCGACCTGCGCCAAGCCCGAGCCCGTCCTCCGCCGGAAGCAACAGCCTCACGAATCCACGAGCCGGAACCCTGGAGCAGAAGGGCTACGCGTTATTCATGTTGAATTGCGCTCACTGTCACGGCGCCGATGCGCGCGGCGACGAAGGGCCGGACTTGCACGACGTTACGAAATCTGATGCCCGCATCGCCTCGCTGATCGAGAACGGCAAGAAGGGTGAGATGCCAAGGTTCGCCACAAAGCTAACGAACGCTGACGTGAAGGCCCTGGTCGCCTTCATACGATCATTAAAGGATTAGCAACGCATTCCGATCCACCCAGAACGCGGACCACGGCATTCGTTCCCAAATCGTCCTCGTGTCATCCTGGTGTCCTCGATATTTGCACTTTTTGGTGTGGCGGCGTGCAGCACGGAAGCTGGATCATGTTGGCGGATTTGAACAACTGCCCATGACTGCTCGCCCTAAAGCCACACCTTCCCTCCCACTCGCCCCATCCCCCAAAATTCCCCGCCCCCGATCGCGGCTGCGCGTCAGACGACGCCCGCACCGCCAACGCCAGCGCCGCGCAACAGTCCGCGTGCCCCTCAGGCGTATGCGCCGACGCAAAGAGATTTCCCCGTATTAATTCATACTTCGCGTCCTTCGTTTTCTGGTGTCCGTGGTGCCCTTCGCCCTTTGCCCGCCACATTCACAAGCAAGCCAGTCGCCGGATTTGGACTGCCTTGACCGCACCGCAAAACTGTCCGGCGCTAACCGCATTACGCACCACGACTTGCGCCACCTTTTTGCTCCCACCCTCAGGGTTTTTCGTCAGGGAGGATGATTTCCATAGAAAACAGGGGCTTTTCTTCGGAATGGACATTCTTGGCTTTCGGAGACATTGCAGTCGAAAACGCAACACTCATGCCGCCGATCAGCGCCGCCGCCTGTTCGAGTAAACTGCCGATTTGAACCAATTCCGTAAGGAGTGATAGCCGATCTTTTTTGAGTCCTAATTTGTGCTCAACCTCCAGGAAATAGCGATGCATCAGAAAATTTCTCTTCTCGAGCGCTAGTTCTAGGCAGCGACTTACATTTGAGTCACTGATCCTGACGTATTTCTTGAATTCACGAAGCAATGTGCCCATCGTCTTCCTTTGGAGTTTTTGGTCGAGGGCCTCAAAAACGTCCAATGTGAGCGCGCTGTTGGTGAGCTTGTTATAAACGAGCAGGAATTTTCCTAGGGCGGCCTCAAAATATTGTGCGTGCTGAGCGGCAGACCCGAAATATGCAAAGATGGCGTTTAACTGACCTTCTTCGGTTTTGAGCATATTGTAAGACATTGCTGTAGGCCGCATAGCCTAACAATTAACCCACGATGAAGGGGTTCCCATCAAGGGAAATGTTCGTGTCGCTCGCGATCCCAGCAATTTGTGGGCGGCGATTGTATGGCTCTGGGCGGGGACCTCAAGGTATTGCTCGCCACGCGCCGCCGTGCCCTGCTGCGCTCCACCTTGACCGTCCCGCCCTCCGCTAAGTTGCGCCGTTAAGGAATTGCGTTCGAAGACGCAGATGCAGCGTCGGTCGAGTCTGCCTTCACTGGAGCACTCTGATCTGCGACTCTCTTGCTAGGCGCAATGTAGGAGCCGATCCTAACGCCTCTTTCCCTGAACGCGGCGAGCTTTCTCTCGCAGGACGGAACAAACCAGTCACCGCTCGACCGAAGTGGGTGCAACTTCTGATAATTTTCGCCCATCCCAGCCAGCAGCATCAAATCAAAACGTTCTATTTGCCCTTGCCTGGCTCCCCAAGCGTACCTACTCAACCGGTCATCGTCAAAGCCCGCCACGCATTCATCAACTTCCCGCAAATTACTGAAACCGAGGGCGCGGAGCTGCCGGGCGAGATATTCGTATGAAAAATCGCTCAGACGTCCGTCGTGGCCAAGCTTGCGGTCCAGATAAGCGCGCACCGCATCTGGCGTGATCTCCACATTCTCAAGTTCGCCCGTTCGCACCGATTGCCGGGCACTCTTCCGCATCAAATCGTCTTCGTCCTGAATGGCTTGGAATTCGCGGTCACCAATTTCCAGCATTCCTGCCAGCGACATGAAACGCCGACGGATGGAGGTTGGTATCGTATTAACCGACTTGTACTGGATGTCATGCTCAATTTCCGCCCAAGCATGTTGAAGAATCGTTCGTACCTGTATCTCCGCCAACAGCCCCTTAAACCGGCTGTATTCAAGAAGCTCTGTTCTATTTCCCTTCAAACGCACAAGGTAGTGAATGCTTGAGTAACCGAATTTTTCCTCTTCTAACAGTAGTTGTGCCTTGTCGGACTTCTCCGTCACATTGAATTCAGATCGGATAAAGTTCCCGACCTCCTCAAGCGTTCGAGGAAAAAATGTGATGACGCGCACACCGGCAAGATCGGTGATGTCGGTCAGGGGATTCGGATACCTTGGTTCCTCTGGACCAATATCGGACGGTTCAAGAACCTTTCGACCGAAACTCTCAATTTCCTTGGCTCTGGCTTGTATCGAGTGGACTCGTAATTCCCGAGCGTCGAATACCTCGCTGAGAATTTTTCTCACCACGTCGGCGAATTCCTCGTAAGACGGGCGAACTTTCTGATATTCAGCGATTGCTTTCAGCCTATGCGTTTCAAAATCAAACGCCCTTGGTTGATGATCGACACTGTTCATATTGGAACCCGTAATTTTGGCAGAACGTAACTGACATACAACTAAGCTCTCGTACCCTGTCAAATCCAAATCTTGAACGCAACCTCGAATTGAATCATTTTCTTTGAGGATTGTATCCCGCAATTGTATCCGGCTTGGTGTTTTTTGCGGGTTTTTGGGTGATTTTCGGTTCTCTCGACGTAGGCGGCAACCTTGCGCAAACCGTTGTGGCTATGGATTGAATCCCTGTTGTTCCGTTGAATGATCTTGGAGGAAAAACCGTGCTGTCAATTACAACACCGCTGCTCTACCACTGAGTTAAACTGGCAATATCTGGCTAATATCCGCCCTCAAGTCAACTCTCAGGCCCGGAACCGGGAAAAGGAAAAACTCCTGGAATTATGACAGCTTTGGTTTGACGAACGTGCCCCCTCTCTCCTCGTCCCCAAATTCCCCGCCCGCACCGCCAGCGCCAATGCAGTGAAACGGTCCGCGCGCCCGCCCGGCGTATGCGCCGCGCTAAAGGGCATTTTCCCCCTACTAATACTTACTTCGCGTCCTTCGTTTTCTTGGTGTCCGTGTTCTCCGCGTTCTCCGCGTTCTCCGTGGTGCCCTTCGCCGTGTGCTCGACACAGCCTCAGAGAGCCTTATCCCACAAACGCTTGTCCGTCAGCAGAACCTCCCGCAACAGCGGCACCGGCGGCGTTCCGTGCCGCAGGAATTCATTGTGAAATCTCTCCAGCGAATACGCCGCCCCTTCCTGAGCCTGATAATCCTTGCGCAGTTTTAGAATCATCAGCTTGCCCAGCGTGTAATTGGCGTAACCCGGATCGAACGTCCCGCGCCTTGCCTCCGCGTAAGAAGGCTTCGCGCCGTAATAACAATTGTCCTCGAAAAATTTCGTCGCCTCCTCCAGCGACATCCCCTGGCAATGCATCTTGATCGCCACGCACAGCCGGCAGACCCGCAGCAGCGACTCGTCCAATTGCGCCAGCCGGTACTTGGCCGCCTTGAGCGCCACGGGCTGGCTGCCCGCCGCCGGCCCGACCTCGCCATAACCTTCATCAATGACCATTTGCTCCGAGTAATGCGCCCATCCTTCAATGTAGGCGTAACTGTCCAGAATCTTTTCCAGGCGCGTGGCAGGCGAGGCGTTCATGCACAGGAATTGAACGTAATGCCCCGGATAAACCTCATGGATGGAGATCACGTCGCTCGTGTAATAATTAAACGCGCGCAACCAGTCGTCCTTCTCTTTCGCCGTCCAGTCCGCCTCCACAGGCGTGACATAATAATAAGCCTCCGTCGCGTTGGTCTCAAACGGCCCCGGCGTGTCCATCGAGGCGAAGCTGCCCGCGCGGTTAAACGGCAGCGTCTCCTCCACGCGCGGACGCACCTCCGAGGGGATCGTGACGATGTGATGGTCAACCACAAATTTCCGGATCGCCTCCAGGTCCTTCCTCGTGTCCGGGATCAGTCCTTCGGCGGTCGGATGATCGCTCTGGATTTGGTTGAAAACTTCGATCGGCTTGTGCGTCGGATCAATCGTGGCAGCCGTCTCCGCGAAAAGCGCCTGCTCCCGCTTCAATTCCTCCAGTCCGATTTGCAAAATCTGGTCCGGCGATTGCCTGATCAACTCCCCCTCGCGCAGCATTTTGGCGAAGTTGTTCCGGCCCAGCGCAAACGGGCCGCTCGCCCTGGGCAACTTCTCATCCTTCAAGAATCTCACAAAGCCGCGCATCTCCGCCACGGCCCGATGGTCGGCCGCGTTGAATTGCGCGCGCAACGCGTCATCCTTAAGATCCTTCAGCGCGTCCACCAGGTCCTTTTCCAAAAAATCCGCCGAGCCGTCCCCGACTTCGATGGCCGCCTCCACCCACGGTTTCGGCAGGGAAACGCCAAGGTTGGCGCGCCCCGCCGCGGTGACTTGCGGCGCTTGATTGAGAACGGCGATGATTCCGCGCACCCGCTCCTCCAGCGGCGCGAAGTCCCGCTCGATGTACAGGCTGACGTCCAGCGCCCCGGCATAGGTCATCGGGTTGCGCCAAAAGGTGCCCATCTCCCCAAAGCGGAACAACTCCCTTCGGATACCCGCGCGCAGATTGCGGAAATCAAAATACGCCTGCGGACTAAGCGTCGCCGTATTCATCGCGTCGAGCTGGCGATCGAACTTTCGCAGCCGTACCAATTCCTGGTACACGGACATACGGCTGAAATCCGTCAACTTCCCGTCGAACTGGTGGAGGCCCAGTCCCACTGCTTTCAGGGGTCGCCATGCCAGATACCCCGTCAAGTATTCATCGGCGAGCCGATTGAAAGCGGCGTCCCCGCCGCCGGCGCCGACTGCGTCCCCGCTGCCGGCGGCGCCGGGTTCCACGCAAAAACCGCTGGGGGGAAAAACCGCCAGTAAAATCAAAAGAAAATATATTTTCATGTCTCCAAATCGGGCCGTCACGATAACGCCATGCCCGCACGTGGGCAAGCCCGCATCGCCTTCAACAAATCTGCATAGTTTGACCTGCCGGGAGTATTGCTAAGCAAAGATTATTGGCGCAAAACTTTATTGTTGCAATATGTCGGGCGCGGGTTCAGAACAAAGGCATGGCTACGAACACCAAAACAAAGAGGAAACCCAGCGCGGCTTTTATGAAGCCGGTTCAGCCGGACGAGAAGCTCTCCAAAGTCGTCGGCGCTGCGCCGCTTCCGCGGACCGAACTGACCAAGAAACTTTGGGCTTACATTCGCAAGAATGGTTTGCAGGACAAGAAACAGAGAACGCTGATCAATGGCGACGAATCCCTTCAGGCTGTCTTCAACGGCAAGAAGCAGGTCAGCATGTTCGAGATGACCAAGTTGGTCTCGGGCCATCTCAAATAAGACCGCAGCCCTTCTGGTCCCAATCGCGGAGGTCGCCCCGTCAGAATCCTATGGACGGCCTGCGCGCTGTTCTATTGCCTGCGGGCGCTTCCCACAGCGCAGTGATTATCATTTCCTCGCTTGCTGTAGGACGAGGTGAATCGTCGTCGTTGAGCTTTCCCATCAAGGGAAAAGAAATACGGGGTCCAGATGTTGAGCTCATCCGGACCCCGCCCAAACCGCACACGCGGGTTGGTGAGACACGCAATTGTGTCTAGTGCAAGGAACGTGCCATTTTCACATTTGCTATAAGCACGAACGTGTCCAGAATTGGGACGCTCAACAGATGGGGGATCGGTCGAGCAGAGCATCGGACGGCGGGTCGCAAAGAAAACGCTTGCCGCGACGCGCAGTTGCTCTTTATAAAGGCGGCGGTTTAAATGGTGGGACATCCCAAACTCCAAAAATACAAAATCTATGGCGATTAAAGTTGGTTCCAAGGCTCCAGACTTCACTCTCAAATCCAAGAACGCCACCGGCTTGGTGGACGTCAAGCTGAGCGAGAATTTCGGCAGCAAAAACACCGTGCTGCTCTTCTTTCCCGCCGCTTTCACCAGCGTTTGCACCAGCGAAATGTGCAGCGTCAGCGGCGGCCTCGGCCAATACTCCAGTCTCAACGCGGCGGTCATTGGCATCAGCGTCGATACGCCCTTCGCCCAGGAGGCCTGGGCCAAGCAGGAGAAAATCGCCATCACACTGGCCAGCGATCTGAATAAGAACGTGATCAAAGCCTACGACGTTGTTTTCCCGAATCTCGCCGGCATCGGCGACACAGCGGCCCGGGCCGCTTTTGTCATCGACAAGGAGGGCCTCATCAAATATGCTGAGCAAACGCCGACTCCGAAGGACTTGCCTGATTTCAGCGCCGTACAGAAGGCGCTTGCAGGGCTGAATTAGATCGGCCCGAAACGCCGCCCATGTGGCAGGTCTCCATTCTGACAAATGGGGAAGGAGAAGAGGCTGTGGCCAGTCTTCTGGAACGGACGTTTTTCCAACCCCCGTCGGTTTTTCGCGACGAAGAAACCGGCGCCATTCTCGTGACGGCGTACCCGAAACGGCTGCCGGCCCCGCGCCGCGACCTTGGGGCCGCATTGGCGGCCGGTGTGGAACAACTGCGGACTTTTGGTCTTGATCCCGGCAAAACCCGGATCGCGATTGAGCCACTCCCGCGGCGCGATTGGGCCGAATCGTGGAAACGTCACTTCAAGCCGATCGAAATCGGGAGGCATCTTCTGATCAAACCCGGTTGGAGCCGGCGGCGCGCACGGCGCGGCCAGCGCGTGGTGATCCTGGACCCTGGACTGAGCTTCGGCACTGGGCATCATCCCACGACGTTGTTTTGCCTGGAACGAATAGCAAAATGCCGCCGAGTTGGCGCTGAACAATCTTTTTTGGATATTGGAACGGGATCGGCAATCCTGGCGATCGCGGCGGCCAAGCTGGGGTACGGCCCTGTGCTGGCCTTTGATTGCGACGGCGAGGCGGTGCGCGCCGCCCGAAGCAATGTCAAGCAGAACCATGTTCAGGGTCGCGTTGGTTTGCGGCGCGGCGACCTGCGCCGCTGGCCGTTGCGCCCGCGCCGGCGATACGATTTGGTGTGCGCCAATCTGACTTCCGATTTGCTGTTGGCGCAGGCGGAAAAAATCCGCAACCTGGTCCGGCCCGGCGGCCGATTGGTC
Source organism: Vulcanimicrobiaceae bacterium (assembly GCA_035511075.1). Lineage (GTDB taxonomy): Bacteria > Verrucomicrobiota > Verrucomicrobiia > Limisphaerales > Palsa-1400 > DATAUD01. Next base: position 8,441 of record DATKFW010000039.1, on the reverse strand, counting down.
ATTGCCGGAGTTCTTAATCGGGAATTCCCTGGAGTTTGCGCAATTTTGCGTCGAATTAACTTGACATTGGAAGCACGTGGGGTAGATAAAGATTGGAAATCAGGGCAATTTGCCCTTAGTGACTCGTATGGTCGGAGCGGCGCAAGGGTGAGAGGGAAATGAGAACGCCACCGCTTGAATGCAGACCGACGGTTGCCGACTCAGACGCCTTTGCGTCCTGCGTCGTGAATAGTGAAAGAATTAAGTATGACAAAGACCTTGAACTTGATTCAGGAAACAGTCATCAACACCAAACATCCCTTCCGCCAGGTCGATAGTCGCCCGGCCAAAGCCCAGAAAAACCGCTACGAACGCCGAAAGATTCGGGAGTTCCTGCGCCTGGGCGATTGGACCGGCGAAGTACAGGTTTAACGCAAGACAATTCAAATCCGCCAATGAAGTTGGAACGCCACGCGCGAGCGGGGCGTTTTCTCTTTTGATCGGACGGCGCCGGGGCACCGGAATGGTTTTTTGGGCGAGGGCCACGGGGGATGCAGGCACGGGGCACTTCAAAGCTCAATAAAAATCTCCCGCGTCCGTTCGTCGCGGACGCGGGAGAGTGATTGCCGGAGAGCAGGGTTAACCAACCTTGTTGCTCTCATCCACCACCATATAGTGGCTGCCGTCTCCGGTCCAAACCCGGAGCAGGGTGATCTTGGTGCTGCTCCGCTCCGTAAGTTTCACCGCGTCATCGGCGCTGGCGACCGGGTGATGATTGATCTCCATGATCACGTCGCCAGGCTTTAGTCCCGCCTGGGCCGCGGCCGAATCAGGCGCGACCTCGGTGACTACGGCGCCTTTGACATGATCAGGAATGTTGAATTGCTGGTGCGCTTGCGCGTCCACATCGCCGACGCCGACTCCCTGAAGCGTGCCGGTTTCCTTTGTGCTATTATCGCCGGTCGAGTTACTGGCGATTTGCCCCTCGTCCGGCAATTCCTTCACGCTGACCTGGATGGTCTTGTGGGAGCCCTCGCGCACGATTTCCACAGGCACTTTCTCTCCGGGCGCGATGCCGGCCACTTCGAGTTTCAAATGGCGGCTGTCGGTCACCGGGGTGCCGTCGAAGGCGACGATCACGTCTCCGTCCTTCAGCCCCGCTTTGTCCGCAGGCCCATTATGCACAACGTCACCCACCAAAGCTCCCTGGTCGTTCTTCAAATCGAACTCCTTGGCCAGCGGCGGAGTGATGTCCTGGATCATGACGCCCAGATAACCTCGCGTGACTTTCCCATGCTCGATGAGGCTGACCATGATGCCTCGCGCCAAGTCGGTTGGAATCGCAAAGCCAATCCCCTGATTACCGCCGCCGCGACTGTAAATGGCCGTGTTAATGCCAATCAGGCGACCTTCGGCATCGACCAATGCGCCACCGGAGTTGCCCGGATTGATCGCCGCATCCGTTTGGATGAAGTCCTCATAGTCCAAGCCCATCGTCGCGCGGCCCGTCGCGCTGATGATGCCCATTGTTACGGTTTGCCCAATGGCGTACGGATTGCCGATCGCCAGCACAACGTCGCCAATCTCGGATTTGCCGCTGTCGGCAAACGTCACGGCGGGAAGGGCATGCGCATCGATCTTGATGACGGCCAGGTCCGATTTCGGGTCCTTTCCTATGACTTTGGCGGTAAACTCGCGTCCGTCATTCAGGGTCACTTTGACCTCGTCCGCGTTATCGACGACGTGGTTATTGGTCAGGATATAGCCATCCTTGGTGACGATGACGCCGGAGCCAACTCCGTGTTCGGGTGGAGTGTACATTTTGCGCGGACCACTAAACTGATTGCCAAAGAACTGGCGAAACAACGGATTGTCCGGCATGCCGCCGTTGGCCTCGGTCTCTTTTCCCGGGATTTTCACCTCCACCTCGACTACGCTGGGAGCCACTAGTTTTACAATGGGCGCGAAGCTGGTGCTAAGTTTGACGTCGTGCGTCAGCGGGCGATCATCGACGACAAGGCCAATGGATTTGGCCTTCGATTGCTGGTCGGTGGCGTGGACCGTCAAGACGACGGCATAGCTGCCGGCCACGACCGCGCCAGCCAACAGGAGGGCGGTCAATTTTTTGGATAAATAATTCGTTTTCATTGTTTTCTTGCAAATGTGTTATTGTTGCTGCACTGCTCACACAATGGCGGACCCGCATGACAAAAGGCTTTCCCGAAGATTACAAATTGGTTAGGAAGAACCGAAGAACGCACATTACCAGAGACGCCGGCCAGGAAGGAAAGTAGCGGGCGGCTGCCGGGAACGGAACGGATTTCCTGCAGGCTGGATTCGAACCTGTCCTGTCCGCGGGTTGCCGTCAGAATTCCTCACCGTGGAACCGTTCGTGGTTTTACAGACCGCTCTTGCTCGGGGTGGAAAGAAGCTCGATGGCTTTCAGGAGTTGGGCATCGCCGCAGGAATGAAGTTGCGTCTCCGTCATTTCATTTTCGGCGATGGGGAGCAACGGAGAGATATCGGGCGCCAGTTCAATTTTGACGTCCGGCTCAATGCCCTTGTGCCAAAAGGAACGTTTGTTCGGCGTCAACCACTCCTGAACGGCCAGCAACAACGAGGAGCCGTCGCTGAGTTGAAATTGGGTCAAAACTGTCCCTGTGCCAAAGGTCGTTTCGCCGACCAGCGTCGCGCGATGGGCGTCGCGCAGGGCGCCGGCCACGATCTCCGAATCGCTGGCCGAACCGGCGTTGATGAGGATCACCAGAGCAATGTCGGGCGCTACTCCCCCGGATTGGACAGGCACCGGGACAATCGAGCCTTTGGCGTCTTTTTCCCAGAGGACATTGCCCGAGGTGAGAAACTGGCTGGCAGTGTTGACGGCCTCGTCCAACACGCCGCCAGGATCGTTACGTAAGTCAAGTATAATTCCTTTGAGGCTCCGCTGTCGGATTTCCAACAGGGCTTTGCGCAGGTCGGCCGATTCTCCCTCGCTGAACATGGCGATCCGCAAATGGGCTAGGTCGGTCCCCGGCAGAGTCCGCCAAGTGACGTTGTTGACCTTCATCGCCGCGCGTACGATCTTGATCTCGCGCCGCTGACCGTCGCGAGGATTGAGAACGGTCAACTCCACCGGCTGGCCGGCTTGCCCCGATATTTTCCCGGTGATTTGAGCGAAGGACAACCCGGCAACTGGATGGCCATCCACTTCCATGATGACGTCGCCGGCGCGCACTCCCGCCAATTGGGCCGGCGAACCGTCAATGGGCGCGACGACCACTGTCTGGCGGTCGCGCGACCGGATTTCGATGCCGACGCCTGTCAATCTTCCCTGGACGGCGGAGCCGGCCTTCCTGGCTTGCTGAGGCGTCAGGAAGACGCTATGGCCGGTGTCGCCCAGGGATTCAGTCATGCCGTTGATGGCGTCGTAGACCATGGCGGTGTGCCGGATCGCGCTGCGATCGACATAAAAGCGGTCGATGAGTCTCCAAGCCTGGGACATCAGCTCAAATTCGTCCATGGCGTCAGCGGGAACGCCGAAGTTGAGCACCCATCTCTCCAGAAGCGCGCCGGTGCTCAAGGCCAGCGTCAAAGCGAGCGCGATGGCGAATCTGCGCCGAATGCGAACTGACATGAGCGTTAATTTTTGGTCAGGCCCCGCCTTCATGGAAAGAATAGCAGACCACCGACCGACAGGTCAGTTCAACCAAAAACCGCCGTCGGGTCCGATCTTCTTAATCCAGCCGGATCGGCGCGAAGCGTGGCGCCAGCAAGTGATTCAAGACGAATCCCAGCGGGTAGGCGGCGGCGCAGATGGCAAACAGGATGGAATAACCCTCGGTCGGCCGGTTCAATTTTTCGAAATGATCCAGCAGGCGCCCGGTGAAATGGGGAAAGTAGATCCCTCCCATCGAGCCTGCCAGCCCTCCGATTCCGACGACGGAGGCGACGGCCTTTTTGGGAAATATGTCGGACACCGTTGTAAAGAGATTCGCCGACCACGCCTGATGGGCGGCAGCAGCCAATCCTATTAGTGCCACCGCGCCCCAAATGCTGGCGCGGGTAGCCAGACAAATCGGCATCACGCACATCGCGAAGAAAAATAGGCCGGTCTTGCGCGCGCGCGTCACGGACCACCCCGACCTGACCAGGAAACCGGTCACCCATCCGCCGAAAATGCTCAGAAGCGTCACCAGCCCGTAAATGGAGACCAGGTAGATCCAACTTTGTTTGATGTCCAGACCGCGCGACTTTTTGAAATAATCGGGCAGCCAGAAAAGGAAGAACCACCAGACCGGGTCTGTCAACAATTTTGCAACGACGAACGCCCACGTCTGCCGGTGTTTCAACAAGTGCCACCACGACATCCTGCCTCCGCCTGCTTTTTCATCGGCGTCGCTCTGGATGTAGGCAAGTTCCCGCGGGCTGAGGCGTTTCTGGCGTTGTGGCGTTTCGTAAAAGAACCACCAGGCGGCCTGCCAGAATATTCCCATCGCGCCCACAATGATGAATGTGGACCGCCAACCCAGGGCCCCCGCGATAAACGGTATGGTCGCCGGCGCCAGCACCGGGCCCACGTTGGACCCGGAATTGAAAACAGCGGTGGCCAATGCGCGCTCTTTTTTTGGGAACCATTGCGCCACGGCCTTGATTGCCGATGGAAAATTGCCCGATTCAGCCAGGCCCAGCGCGCCCCGGGCCACGATGAAACCGCGCACCGAAATAACCAGCGAATGGCCCATCGCCGCCAGACTCCAGCCGGCCATCGTCATCGAATAACCGATCTTGACGCCGAATCGGTCCACAAACCAGCCGTAACCGAGGAGGCCGATGCCGTAACAGGCTTGAAACGCGGCAGTCACGTCGCCGAATTGTTCGTTCGTCCAATGGAATTGCTGGTCAAGCGTCCCTTTGAGAAGCGAGAGGATTTGCCGATCTATGTAAAGAATGGTTGTTGCGAAAAACAATAACGCACAAATGATCCAACGATAGCGGCCACCGGCTGATTCAGGAGAGCTGAGACGGGACAAGGCGGCTTCAGTCGGAGCAGGCATAATTTAACGCTGGATTGCCGCCGGGGTCCGCCCAACGGTTGTTAGGAATCGTCGGCTCCCAGTCGCGGCGCAACGGGTCCTGGTCGTATGCACGGCTGCCGAGCAGGCGATTTTCACGGCGTGCGCCTATTCAACTGCCAGATAAGCCGTCAAAAGCAAGCTGGCATTTGCTTTTCTCGTGAGCGGAGCGTGGTCAAGAATAGGTCGGATAAAGAAGGATCACTTCTAATCAAGTCCGCAGGTTTAAACCCCAACAAATTGTGGCTTGACGTGACAATAATACCATGTATTGTGGCGCCTAAGATCCGTTGACTGAATGCGTCCAAGCCTGGCTTTGGACCTGGACGTTGAGTTCATTGAAATCAACGAGTCAAATTAAATAAACTTCAGTCCTGAGCAAGAAAGGAACGATTATGGCAGATGTTATTGGATCATCCGGTCTTCTCGAAGTGGGTAGCAGCCGTGACACCGCCGCTACGGTGGCACTCAACCCGCGTCCGCCAACGCCCCCGGAAGAGGTCGCGCCAGCCCAGTCCGACCCGGCGGCCACACAAGACGCTTCAGCGCAATTTCGTGCAGATATGCTGCTGCGACAGAAAGCGCCGCTTGCGATATCATGGCGTCACGGCGGATTGAATGATTGAGATAAGGTGAGTCTTGCAGTCGTTCCGGAATTGCCAGTGCGCGCCTGAATCCGTCGCGGTTCCTGTAAGTGTCGCCTGGCGTTCGTCAAGATTATCTTACGGGCGGCCGTGTAAGCCGCATTTCGTCTTCCGGAGCCCGAAACTCCCGGCCAACCCGCTGTGAGGCGATTGGATAATGACTCTGAAGTCCAAGTACGATGTTGTTATCCTCGGCGCCGGACATAACGGATTGGTGGCTGCCGCTTATCTCGCCCGCGCAGGCTTAAGTGTGCTGTTGCTGGAGAAAAATGATTACATTGGCGGCGCGACCACGTCACAACGACTTTTTCGGGATTTCGATGCGAACCTTTCCCGCTACTCGTATCTGGTAAGTCTTCTTCCGGAAAAGATCATTCGTGACCTGAATCTCCGTCTTGAGTTGCGAACGCGCGCGACGGCGTCTTTCACTCCCTATTGGCGCAACGGCAGACACCAAGGCCTTCTCCTGAGCAACGTCTCCAAAAACAGTCGACGCGAAGCTCTCCTTGAGCTCACGGGCAGTGACACTGAATGTTGGCAGATGGAGAAATTTTACGCCCTGGCGCGTACGTTCGCGGAGAACGTGTGGGACACGATGTTGCAACCCCTTCGGAGCAGGGCGGAATTTTCGCGGCAGTTCGGAAGAGACGAGGTGGCGGGCGAGGCTTGGCGCGCGCTGGTGGAAGAACCGTTAGGTTGTGCCGTTGAACGTTACCTGCAAAATGATTTGGTGCGCGGGCTGGTTTTCACGGATGCAAAAATTGGCGTCTTTACGCATCCGCATGATGAATCGCTTTTGCAGAACCGCTGTTTCCTCTATCACGTTATCGGCAATCGCACTGGCGAGTGGAAAGTTCCCGTCGGGGGCATGGGACAGGTCGCCGGTGAATTGAAGCGCGTTGCCGCGGGTCTTGGCGCCGAAATGCTTACGGGCGTTCGGGTCAACAGACTCCATTTGGTCAGCCCTTCCCACAGCGTGGAATTCGAAATCGGCGCGGAATCGCATACTGTCGACGCCCGGTTCGTGCTTGTAAACTTTGGCGCCAACGTCCTGGCGGAGTTGCTGGGAACGCCCTATCAGCCCGACGCCACACATGAAGGCTCGGTGCTAAAGATCAACATGCTGTTGCAGCAGCTGCCACGTTTGCCGGAACCGCGGTATTCGGAGCGTGACGCCTTTTGCGGGACCTTCCACGTGGACGAAGGATACGAACAGATGAAGACGAGCTACCAGCAGGCGCAAGTGCGCCTGCCGGACAAGGTCCCATGCGAGATCTATTGCCACACTTTGACGGATGACAGCATCCTTTCACCAGAACTTCGCGCTGGCGGTATTCACACACTGACGCTCTTCGCTCTGGACACTCCGTGGAGATTATTTGCCGCCGACAACGAGAACATGCGGCATCGGGCTACTCGCAAGTGTCTCGATGGCCTGAACAGTTATCTAGCCGAGCCGATTGAGGGTTGCCTGGCGCGCGCCCGGAATGGCGAACCATGCATCGAAACCAAGACGCCGGTTGATATCGAACAGGAGCTCGGCCACTACCATGGCAATATATTTCACAGCGCGTTGACATTTCCTTTTGCAGAAACTTCGGAGGACATTGGGAATTGGGGGGTGGAAACGGAATTTCCAGGCGTGTTTTTCTGCGGGTCCAGCGCCCGGCGTGGAGGCGCTGTCAGCGGCATTCCAGGACATAATGCCGCTATGAAGGTTCTCGAATCGTTGGGACGGATCTGAATCCTCCCGGCGCCAGGCAGAAAAAAAGACGGCTTCACTGTTTGCGGACACAGCGGAAGCCGCTTGAGTCCATCGTCAAACAGATATCTGTCGCGCCCGACTCGTCGCAGTTGCGGGCGGAGGACGCGCAATTATCCGGGCTGCTCGACCACGCCCCGCCCCGGAGCACGCGCTTCTCGCCTTGTGCCGGGCCGTGGGGATTTTCTTTGGGGCTGCTCTGATAATACTTGGTTCCGTAATAGTCGTTGCACCATTCCCACAGGTTGCCGGCCATATCATAAAGCTTCCAGGCGTTGGGTTTTTTCTGGCCGACAATGTGCGGTTTGGAATCGGAATTGTCCCGGAACCAGCCGTAAGTCTTGAGGTCATCATCGCTGTCGCCGAAATAAAATTTCGTGGCCGTCCCGGCCCGGCAGGCGTACTCCCACTCAGCCTCCGTGGGAAGGCGGTAGCCGTTGGCTGCGAAATCGCAGTCCCAGGTTTTCAAATCATAGCAAGGCGTCAACCCTTCCTGGACGGACCGGGCATTGCAAAACTTGACCGCTGCCGTCCAGGTGGCCTGTTCCACAGGGTTCCGGGGATTCTTGCGTCGGGAAGGATTCGTGCCCGTGATCTTTTCATAGACTTCCTGCGGAACCAGGGTTTGATCCATGAGAAAACCATCCACTTTCACCTGATGGGCCGGCTTAACATCAAACGTCCCGTCGTTTGCGCCCATCATGAATTCGCCGCCCGGTATTTTCACCATCATCATCCCGCAGGCGGTCTTGACCAGACGGTCCCCCGAGGCCTCCGGCGCGGCGGCCTTTTCGCCGCATCCGTTCAGCATGGCCATCGCCAACCAGACGGCGACCCATCCGCTCCTTGTTCTCGCGTTACGGTTCAAAGAAATACAAGGTGCGACGCGCTTCCCAGCGCACCGGGCGGCGCAGTATCAGTCGCGCTTGAACCCAGATATGCTGGGCGATGAGGGCTTTTTCAGGTGAATCGCCTCTCCTCCTC
>DATKFW010000038.1:0-93498 GCA_035511075.1 Vulcanimicrobiaceae bacterium | reverse complement strand
CGCTCCGATTCGCCGCGCAGCAGCCGGAACGGAAACGTCAACCCCACCAGCGCCAGGCGAAACATCGCCGAAAACATCATCGCGCCACGATAGCCCAGGCCGTAGAGATTTCCCTTCGTCCGAAGAAAAAACCGCCAGATGGATTCGCGCATCATCACATTTGAAAACTGGCTCCGGGAGTGCTGGGAACTGCCGCCGCCGTAATGGACGATTTTGGCGGATGGCACATAGTAAATCTTATGACCAGCCCTGATGATGTCATAGCAAAGATGGGCGTCCTCGCAATACATGAAGTAGTTTGTGCTGAACATGTTGATCTGTTCAAACACGCTGCGTTTCATCATGATGCAGGCGCCGGAAAGCATTTCCACTTCGGTGCAGTCCGCGTCGGATAAAAGGGCGGAGGTTCCCCAAAAACCCGCTTTTGGAAACATCCGCCGAAAGACGTCGGAATCGAAAGCCTGGTTGAGAATGGTGGGGCTGGCCTGAATGCAACTGGTCTGCACGGTCCCATCCGCGTTCAATAGCTTGGCTCCGACCGCCCCCGCCCCGGTCGTGCGCCGCAGATGATCGAACAAAATGTTGATCGCGGCATTGGATAATTCCGTGTCGGGGTTTATGAACAAGAGCGTCCCGGCGCTGGACGCCTGAAAGCCGAGGTTGTTGGCGCGCGAAAAGCCGAGATTCTCCTTGCTTTGAATGAAGCGCGCGCCGGGAAATTCCCGCGCGAGCATTTCGCCGCAACCGTCATACGAGGCGCTGTCCACCACGATGACTTCAAACTCCAACCCTTGCGTAAACCTGTAAATGGATTGAAGGCACTTCTTGACGTAATCGGATGACTTCCAATTGACGATAATAATTGAAACCTCCGGTGCCGCGGTCCCACCTCCGAGTTCCGTCCGCATGACCTCTTCATTTCTCACAGGCATCCTATCAAGCTCGCTTTACCCACAGACTGTCCTTCGGGATTAGACTTGTGTGCCATTTCCCCGCTCTTTGCTAGGTTGCGTTTTCTTCGCCCGCCACGTGCGCTTCACCCAATCCACCAACTTCAGCCTTTTTAGAACTGAATGCAAAAACCGGACGAAATGATAGTGAACCGTGAATGCCAATTTCAGCCCCGCACCGCGAAGAGAAGGACGATATATCGAAATTGAAACCTCGTTCCAACATTGGTCGGCAAACCGCTGCTTGTAAAAAGCATCTCCGAGGCCGAAATCAAAAATCTTCACGTTTTCTTCGCACAACCGGTCGATCAAATAGACAAAAACAAGGGTGCCCACCTCAAATTCTCGCATGGCCGCGTCATAACCTGTATAACCCGAATGGAACGTGTTCCCATAAACAAATCCAATCCAAAAGGCTTGAGGCACATCCGCACCATACAGAATGCAAATGCGCAATCGCCCAGCTTTCGCCTCCATCTCGAACCGACGAATGTGTTCGACATCGTTCCTGAATCCCGTGCCAAGGCCGCGCAGATAAGTCTTTGCCGCCACGGCTTCGACATCCACCATAACTTTGGCAATATCCTCCGGCCGTGAGAACATCGCGTACCGGACTGATCGATTGAATTTTGCGTCCAAATCACGAGTTTTGGCTTTTAGCCAGGATCGATGCTTCGACTTCATTCGTCGAAGGAATTCTCCAGGAGCTTGGGGAAGCTCCATTGCGCGATGTAATGCGGTAACAGGGGCAAAGTCGCGGGAAAACCAGCCAGGGATCTGTCGGACGGCCGTCATGAGAGGAGTACCTTCTCTTTGCAGTCCGAGCCCAAGCCGGTCCGCCTTGCCTCGGTCCAGTTCCTGCAGTAACGCCTTCACCGCAGCCAATGCCCCGTCGTCAGTCACCGTGCCAATAAAGCCCTCATGCAACACATCTAATGATCGAATCCTTGGACGCCAAAGAGTTAAATAGCCAAACTTGAATGGCACCCGCGCCTCTAACGTGCGCGCCAAAAGCAGAGATTCGACGTTCCCTTGCCTTAAAACTGCCACGACATTTGGTTGTTTTATTTCTTCCCGCGTATCCATCACCAAGCGAAAGAGATCCATGTTTGCATTTGGATGGTTTTGCCACGCGATCCATGCGTCGCGAACCTCGTCTAGTTCAGAGGCCGACCTTAGAACACGAACCTCACAAACTTCAGGTTTGCGTTGGCCCGCCGTGGACTGGTCCGATGGCGAGGGACTCGACAGAGATTTTGAATTCATCGATGGTATCAGTAATAATTGAAACTTGCGGCGCGATCGCGCCCAGCCTGGCCTCCGTTGGTGACTCCGCTTCTTGTGTCATGTCAAGCCCGCCTGGTCCACAGGCTGTGTCTGAGGGTCAAGCGCCGGATTTGCTGGTCCCGCAGATATTTGATGAGTTTCGCATCGTCGACGCGCGGCACACGCCGCAGATAGCCGATCAAAAATCCAAAACCCAATCCCGCGGCCCCGACGACGTAGGGTTTCTCCCAAACGCGCGAAATGCATTTGGCCAACATGAACAGCGGATGGTAGCCGGTGATGTAATTGGCCCGCCCATTCTTGACCCAGTTTTTCCATGCTCCATCCGCCTTCCCGGCGAAGCGGTGATGATGCAGCTTCAATTCCCGAAAACTATCTGTTTTCCAACCAAGCATGTTGGCCTTGATTTCGTCCAAAGTGTCCCATCCCGGCGCCCGCATCAAACCACCGATCTCGTCCCAGCAGGCGCGGCGATAGATCTTGGTGGCGCCGCGCACATGGAACGGCGGGTCACCCTGATATTCTTCGATCAGCACGCCGGTGGAATCGTTGCAAATGACCCCTCCGCCAAGCCCGAGTTTTGGGTCCTGGTCGAAATGATTGAAACAATTGGAGAAATACGAAGGCTCAAAGGAAAGGTCGCCATCGAGCTTGACGATATAGTCCCATTGAAGCCCTTCCACCAGGGCGTAGCCGTCATAAAAGGCTTCGATGACGCCACCGCCAGACTTGCGAAATCCGCGGTCCGCCCGGTGAACCACTTGAATCCACGGATGCTCCTTGGCCGCCGCATCCAGCAACGCGCCGGTGCCATCGGTGGAACCGTCATCCACCAGAACCCATCGTAGTGGGCGCACTATTTGGGCAACGACGGAATCGATCGTTTTCTGAAGAAACTCGATCTCGTTGCGGGCGGGCGTGATGACGACGTAGGCGGATTGATTCATGGCCGGATTCTAATTTGAAACACACTGGCCGGCTGGAGCCGCGGCGAGCTTCGTCTTTCTTGCGAGCGTCCGCCATTTCTTGACTTTCTTGACAAGATATTGGGGCCATCCGAGCCAGTCGTAGCCGCCTTCCAGTTTGGCCCGCAGCAGCGCCTCGTCGTCCAGGGAGTTGACGGGCAGGCGTTTTAGGCGGTAAGGGTCGTCGCCGATCCTGACCCGGCCCAACTCCGTGGTCACGCAGCACGCGTACCCGGCCCGAATCAAAAGGTCGCGAAAATCCCGGCCAAAGAAGCCGTTGCCCTGGGGAAAAGCGTACGGAAAGGCGAACGCCCGAATTGGCTCCCCCAGTTCCTGTTCAATCCGGGCTTTGGACTCAACCAACTCATGCTCGACCTGGGGGCGGGAAAGATCCGCCAACTTGGGATGATTGACGGTGTGCGACCCAAATCCGATGCCGCGCGCGCGCATCTCGCGCACCTCGGCCCAGGTGAGGCATTCGGTGTTTTTGAAGGAGCGGCGATGATCCGAGATGAAAGCGGTCGGAAGAAAGACCGTTGCGGTAAAACCATGCTCCTGCAACGCGGCAAACGCATGAACGTAAAAATCCCTGAACCCGTCGTCAAAAGTAACGATGAGCGTCTTGTCCGCGGGGCGCTCTCCAGCCGATAAGAGTCGGACCGCCTCGATCAAGTCCATCGTCTTGTAGCCCTCGCCGGCAAGCTGCCGCATCTGCCGTCGGAAGACACCGGGGGCGGTATTGGTCTTGTAATAGGGCGAGACCCCGTTTTCCGGGTCATCCGAAACGCTGTGGAACATCAGGATGGGCAGTCGAAAGCCCGTGGATGCGATGCCAGCGCGGTGAAGTGGATGAAAAATCGCAGTGGTCAGTTGCCGGTCAATACGCATGGGAAGGTTCGGGCGGGGATATCTCAATGGTGGGTGCGGGCGAATTCGTGCCGCCTAGCTTATCGACCAAGTTAAGGTAATCCACCTTTCGCCTTTCCCAACTGTTTTCGGCCGCGTAGGCCGATGCGCGCACGGCCATTTGCCGCGAGGACTCCGGGTCGCGAACCATACCCAGTATCGCCTCCGCCAGCGCGTCGTGATTGCCCGACTCAAAAAAACGTACCACCGAATCGTTAAAATAATACCGGTCAATTTTGGTTTCCGACACAATGACCGGGACGCCCAACGACATAAACTCCATGACCTTGGTGCTGTAGGCTTCGTTGCCGAAGGAGTCGGCGCGCTTGGGCACCACACCCAGGTTGGCGTTGCTCATGATTTCAGCGATATCCCGAACCGGCATCGGCTCGAAAAATTTCACCTTTCCGTTCAAGCCCAGTTCGACCGCGAGGCTTTTTAGCTGGTCCTTCATGTTGCCATCGCCGTAAATGTGAAACTCCGCTAATGGAGCCTCGCGGCTGACTCTCTGAAAAGCCCGCAACGCGATGTCCAGCCCCTGGTGCCATTGCAGGCCACCCGGAAAAACGATCAGAAAGCGGGCATCCTCGCGCGTATGCGGACGCGGACGGAAAATCTCCGTGTTGACGTTGTTGATAAAGACCGAGCACCGGCCATTGGCGCCTGTTCGGGTCGAATATTTGTCGAGCCAAAGGTGGTTGGAAATAATGATGTGATCGGCCTGTTTGGAGGAAATCCGTTCAATGAGCTTCAACATCCCCACCATGAACGAGCCCTGCCGCACGTCAAATTTGCTGGAATAGAATTCCGGAACAATGTCGTGAATATCCAGGATGATTTTTGCCCCCGTGATTCGCGGATACACTCCGGCAAACACAAGAAAATCAGGGATGTTATGAATGTGCAGAATATCATACGGCTGCTCCCGATGCCGCCGGGCAATCCACCACGAACAGGAAAAGAGAAAAGACAAAATCGGCATCAGGTAATCCGTGATGCCTTTCTCCTTCTTGCCAATGCGCGATTGCCTCCGGATGATATTCACCTTGTTGACAACTTCCACCGTCGGCGCCCCAGCAAACTGACGCAGCGACAGGACATCGACATGGTCTCCGCGCTGGGCCAGGGCCTCGGCATACCGGGTGACCCGCGCATCGCTCAGGTACTCGGAGTATGTGACCATGCAAACGCGCCTGGTCCGCCGCGGTGCGGGCGTCTTCAGGGGGGCCACGAACGCCGCCACTTCCGCCGGCCGCGCGCGCCAGACAGATTCCCCGTATTTTTCGTTCACGTACTGCAGCAAGCGCGTGTAATGTTCCACCGGGAATGTCTTGTAGCTCTCCGGCTCCCCCGCGAAACGCAAATAATCGGGATGGACGTTAACCAACGCCATGCCCCCATGTTCGGCGATCCAGTCGAGCTTCCGCAACCAAAGGTCCGGGTTGCGTTCGCCGAACAAAAGAAACAGCGTCGAGTCTTGCGGCAGCGTGTACGGCAGCTCGACGTAGCCGCGATCCTGCGCGCCGTCTTTCCAGAACGGAAAAATCGTCCCGGTCCCGTCCGGTTGCGGCTCGAACGGGTCGACATCAAAGGTCGAGGCGTCATACTGGATTTCCAAATCATGCAACCACTCCAGGTTGTGAAACATGAACCCGGCCCGAAACCCCACAGCACCCCATTCCTTCAGATAGCGATTGATCTGTTTGGCGTTGGCCGCAAACTCGCGCCGGCCGATATACAACCGCCCATCGTGCCTCAGATCATGGACGCCGACTTCAAAGCCGTTTCCCGTCAGTTCGTCGCGCAGTTCCTTGGACACGCGATATTCCCCCTCGGGAATGAAATTAAACGAGGACCGAAAGCCCCATTTCATATCCAGCTCCATCAAGCGCCTGCATCGGTCCACGCCGGCCCGGCCCTCGACATCATGAGTCAACACGAAGGCAAATTTCTTCCCGCCGGGCCAGCCGGGCCAGCCTTCAGGCTGACGCTCGGAGCCGGGCGAAATGTACCAGGCTTCGCCGACCTTCCGGCGCTGGCGCGATGCAAACCACCGGCGAACAGCGCGCCGTACGTACAGCGGCAACAGCGGCTTGACCCCAAAATACATTTTGTATCCGAGCATTTGAAAGCGGAAGGCAGCGCAACGGCACCACCGTGACGGTTATTGATTCCTGATGGCGTTGACGACGCGGTCCTGGTCCTCCTGAATCAGAAACGCATGCATCGGCAGGCTGAGAACCTCGCGGGAGGCTTCTTCGGAGACCGGAAAGTCGCCCCAATTATATCCGAGCTTGGAAAACACCGGCTGCTCATGCAGACACTTGGGATAATACACCGCTGTGGGAATTCCCAAGGCCTTGAGCCGGCCGGCCACCTGGTCGCGTTCCGGCACGCGGATGGTGTATTGGGCATAAACGTGCGTGTTCTCCGGGGCCACTGCCGGCACGCCGCAGTAGTCCCGCAACGCCGCTGAATACCGGGCCCCGATTCTGGCGCGTTCTTTGATTTCCCAATCGAAATGTTCGAGTTTGGCCAACAAGACGGCCGCCTGCACTGTGTCAAATCTCCCGTTAGTGCCCAGAAGCGTATGATGGTGGCGCTCGAGGCATCCGTGATTGCGAATGGCTCTCATTTTATCGGCCAGGCCATCGTCGTTGGTGAAAAGCGCCCCTCCCTCCCCGTAACAACCCAACGGCTTGGCCGGGAAAAAACTCGTGCTGCCAATCGTCGTCACTCCGCAACTGGGCCGCCCGCGCTGAGTCGCTCCAAAACTTTGCGCGCCATCCTCGATGACCGGCAGATTGTGCGCCGCCGCAATGGCGTTGATCCGATCATAATCCGGCATCTGGCCGAATAAATTTACCGGCAGGATCGCCTTGGTATTGGGTGTGATGGCCGCTTCGATCGCGTCAACGTTAATATTGTAACTGGCCGGCTCGATATCCACAAACACGGGCCGCGCCCCGACCAATGCGATGACCTCCGGGGAGCTGATCCACGTATAGGGAACGGTGATGACCTCGTCCCCAGGGCCGATTTCCAGCGCCCGCAGGGCGATCTCGAGGCTGGCCGTGCCGCTGGCTACCGTAATACAATGTTTTACACCGGTGCGCCCCGCCAGCGCTGTTTCCAACTCCAACACTTCCGGCCCCTGAATAAACTGCGCGTGGGCCAGCACGCGAAACACGCGCTGGTCAATCCCGGCTTTGTATCGCCGATACTGCTCCTTTAAATCAATGAATTCCATCTCCGCTTATATGTCTTGTTGAAGCCGGCGCGGCAGAGGGTCGCGGCTCTTGTTAAGGACGACACCCACGTTGGTCTTTGATTCCAGGAGCAGGTTGGTCGCCCTCTTGGCGGCTTCGCGGTCCGTTTTCTCCGATTCAATCACCATCAAAACCATGTCCATGTAGCGGGCCAGGCGCGGGGTGATGCTGATCTGGCTCATCGGCGGCATGTCAAATATAATATAATCGTAGTCGCTGGCTCGCATCTTGGGCACCAGATGGCTGAAGCGTTTGGGCAGCACCCGCGGCAGGTTCTCGTTGATGTCCTGGTCTTTGGCGATGAACAGGTTGTCCTGAATGCAGGCGGCATTGCGTTTGTCCTTTTCCAGCGCCTCCTCCAGGCCGCACGTCAGTTTGCCCCGGTAAAAGTGATGCGCCTCGCCGTCCTGCACATTCATATTGACCAGCAGCACGTTGCCGTCCCCCGTTTCCGACAACGCCGAGGCCAGGCCGGCCGCCGTGGTGGTCACTCCCGCCCCTTCGCCGCAACTGGTCACCGCCACCAGCTTGGGTTTATGGGTCAGATTGATCACCTCGAAATACGTCATGAGACGGTCGCGCAACGTCTCAAAAAACGGACGCAGCGCGTGCCGTTGTTCCCAGGGCGCAATATGTCCATTGCCGGACGCGGCCGGCTGGGCGGACGGCGAGGCAGACGGTGTTGGCTGGGACGATTCCGGTGGCGGAACCTCCCCGGCGTTTGCGGGGAGCAGCGCAACCTTTTTTTCCGGTGGAAGCGCGCCGCGCTGCGCCTTTGCTTTCAACTTGGGCATCGTGACAAAAAAGGGAACGCCGAGCCTGCTTTGGATATCCAATGGACGCTTGAGTGTCTGATCCAGGTAGAATTCGATGACGAATGGCAGTGCCAGGGCCAGAAAGAGGCCGCCGAACAAGACAGCCGCGCAGGTCTTGTTGACCTTGGCAAAATCGCCGGCAGGAGGCGTGGGGGCCTCAATCAAGCTGATTTGCGAATTGCCCGGTTCCAGAATCGCGTCCAGTTCAGCCTCACCCTGGCGCTTCTGATAATAATCCAGATTGGCGCGATAACGGTCATCTTCCCGTTGAAGGTCAAGGATCGGTCCCTCCTCGACGACGATTCGCGCCTGCCTCGTTTTGGCCGCCGCCAGTTGGTTGGTCAGCGACTTGTATCTGACAGCCAGAGTCTCGGCCTTTATCAATTCACGATTGTATTGGCTCATCGGGTCCGATGCAGTTGAGCTGGACTCGGTCGGCGCGATGGCAACCAAACCCGGATGCTGCTCCACCAATTTCCTGCACCGCGCTTCTGTGGTTGTGATCTGCGATTGAACCGATTGCAGAGTTGGATTGTTGGTGGTTGTCCAGCTTAACAAATCCAATTCCTTGGCCCGAAGGCTGGCCAACAGTGCGGCGTCCGTTCTGTATTCCTGGGCAATGGCGGGGGTGACTTGGGTCGCCGCGCCGGTCGCTGCCGGGCCGCCATGGATCGCGAGGGACGGCGTCGATGCCGGCAGGCCTTTACGCATCTCGCTCAAAATCATCGACTCGACCTCTATGTCGGTTTCAAGGCCATCCAGCTCGGTCTCGGTCTTCTCTATGTTCATGGCGACAGCCCTCTTGCTGTCATCGAGCGAAACGATGTCCGCCTTCGTCCGTTCCTCCCGCAGGCGGATTTCGGCGTCCGTCACTTTTTCCTTGGCAGCGTCGATGCCCCGGCTGACGTCATCGCTGCTTTTCGGACGCCGCACTTCGTCGTGCTCAATCTCGTAGCACGAGATGACTTTGGAAAGAACCGGGACGACGATGTCGCGGTCGGGATGGGAAAAGTAAACCCGGAGGACATCGCTGTTCCTGTCTCTGGTCGGAACCAAGCCGTGCTGGATGAGCTGCGCCGCCGCCGTCTCATTGGTTCCATCGCCAGCCGGAAGAATTTTGCCCGGGCCAATGATTCTGGCCACCTGCTCGCACACGTCCAGGCTCGTGAGCATCTCTTGCTCGGCGGTAAGAATGGTGTCCCCGGTATTCATGGGCGTAACCTGCGCGTCGGCCCCCTCCGCCGTCAGCGGCTTGGTGTCCACCACGTACTTGACCAGCAACTTGGCCTCCGACGTATAGTAAATCGGATAGAACTGCCGAAGGACCATGGACGCGACAATCGCTATTACGGCGATGATGCCAATCATCCACTTGTGGCGAAAAAGAACGTAATAAATGTCCCGCGCCGATATCAGCAGAGCCGGCGGTGGAGTAGGTGGTTTAGGATTCATATTATTGGTATTTACATTCCATCGGTTCAACTGAGATGCGGATATAACGCCGCGCCCGCCAGCCGCAGCACGGGCAGCGGCATTCGGCTGAACACACGATTGAACCAGCCTTTCGTCTGGTCAACGTCAACAATAAATTGTTTCGATAAAAAATCATACTTCGCGTACTTCAGTTTCTTCTCCGCCGCTCCCAGTCCCCGCTTGAATCGGCGCAAACCTTCATTGGACAACGAAGTCCGGCCCAGATTCAATCTGGAGAGCCCCTCCTGGGCGCACCGCCTCGCCGCCGCCCACATCATCAAGTTGTTCGGACGATGTTGTTGCAGCGCAAAATCCGACGCGCCAAATTTGTACAGGGCCTCCCCGCCATGATAAAAAAAAACCCCCGCCGCTGCCGGCTGGTTTCCCATTCGCGCGGTCGCTACAAATCCCCGCCCCATCCCCAATATATGGCGCTGAATGCTCTCGAAAAATCGGAACGGCTGCGGCGGCAGCCCGTGCCGTCGGCGCGTCCGGCAATGCAACTTGTAAAAAGTCCGGACCGATTCCCGGTCCCCGCTGAACTCGACCTTCAATCCCGCTGCCTCCGCCTTGCGCACACCCCTCCGCACGGCCCCGTCCAGGCGTTCGAAAAGGCCGTCCGCCCCGATCCCCAGGTCAATCACGTGAACATAAAATTCCAATGACGGCGCACAACCCTCCCACGCGACGTCAAAATTCCGGCACTCCAGATATTTCCAGCGCCGCCGGCGCCCGCAATCCATCGCCTCCCGATACAGGTTGCGCGCATCGCCACCCTGTGGGCAAAGCGGCGCGCAAAGATCGGTAAACGGCAGCGAGACACCTCGCCGTCCAGTCCATCGACTGGCGACTTCCATGAGAGGAAGCGCTTCAGCCAGGAGCTTGCCATCGAATCGGCACACATACATCGGAACGTGCCCATACGTTTCATTCAAGACTCGCGCCCATCCGGTTCCGTGAAAGATCGTGCTGCCTGCGTGGGCCTCTACCTGGGCGTCCCAATCTGGCCGTTGCAGCGGATCGATGATCACCGTGGGAGCCCCTTTTCCCTCGATTTCACGCTGGTCCCCCGTTTGCGCGGCGCACCGCATCACTTAACCAGGCTGCTCTGCGGCTTCCTCCCGCTGACGCACGACTTGAGTTCTTCGGCGACGCTGTGAATCTGGTCGTTGGTCAATTCGGGAAACATCGGCAGGGACAAAAATTCTTCAGCGCAACGTTCCGCCACGGGGAACGAACCTTCGGCAAGTCCCAGAAACCGATAAGCCTCCTGCAAATGAACCGGGATGGGATAGTGGATGGCGCAGGTGATTCCCTTCTCTGCCAGGGCCTGGAGAATCTGGTTCCGCTCCTGCACGCGCACGGCGTAAACATGATAGACGTGCCGATTGTGCGGACCCTCAAATGGAGTGACGATCTCCCGCGTTTCACCCAGAAGTTGATCATAGAGCAATCCATGGGCATGGCGCCGGACATTGGAGACTTCCAAATGCTTTAGCTTGACGCTCAGGACCGCTCCCTGGATGCCGTCCATCCTCCCGTTCCATCCGATTTTGGAATGGTAATATTTGCGATCCTGCCCGTGATCGCGAAGGACCTGGATCTTGGCCGCCAACTCCTTGTCATCCGTGGTCACGGCGCCGGCTTCTCCCAGGGCGCCAAGGTTCTTGCCCGGATAAAAACTGAAACAGCCCGCGACGCCAAGCGCGCCGGCCCGGCGCTTCTTGTAAAGCGCGCCATGCGCCTGGCAGGCGTCTTCGACGACCGGGATGCCGTGACGGGCCGCAATTTCCAGGATGGGGTCCATGTCGGCGCATTGGCCGAAAAGATGGACGGGAATAATCGCCTTGGTGCGGGGGGTAATCGCCCGTTCGATCAACGCGGGGTCCAACGTGTAAGTCTGTTCATCAATATCGACAAATTTTGGGCGCGCCCCGCAATACGTGATCGCCTCCGCCGTGGCCATGAACGTGCTGGGCACAGTGATGACTTCATCCCCCTCTCCGACTCCCAGCGCCAGCAACGTCAGCCACAGCGCGTCGGTCCCGTTTCCGACGCCAATGGCAAAGTTGGACCCGCAGTATTTGGCAAATTCGCGTTCAAAAGTCGCCACAAAAGGCCCTCCCGCGAAGGCGCTGGCGTCAATGACATCGCGGATTGCGGCGTCAAGCTGCTCGCGTATCGGCCGATGATGCGCGTTGAGATCCAGAAACGGTACTTTCATAACTGTTCTTTTCGGTCTTGATCCACCATTCGCAGGAATCGCGCCGGATTGCCTGCGACGATCGCGCCGGCGGGCACATCCCTCGTCACCACGCTGCCCGCGCCAATGACGGCATTGGAACCAACCTTGATTCCGCACAAGAGCGTCACGCCCGAACCAATCGAAGCGCCGCGCTCGACATGCGTGGAGACGCATTGCCAATCCGCCTCCGTTTGAAGCTCCCCGCCGGAATTGGTGGAACGAGGATAGAGATCATTGATAAACGTCACGTTGTGGCCGACGAAAACTTCGTCCTCCAGCACCACTCCCTCGCAGATGAAGGTGTGACTGGATATTTTGCAGCGGGACCCGATACGGGCGCCTTTTTGGATCTCGACGAACGTCCCGATCTTGACGTCGTCGCCGATCTCGCACCCGTAAAGGTTGGTGAAGCCGTAAATGCGGACGCCCTTGCCGAGTTTAACGTCGGGCGCGATTTGACGGTAGGGTTGACTCTCAGGTTCGACGCGTGTCATAGGCACTTTCCCGCTTATACGGCGAGCCGTGCCTCGTGACCGGCCGCAACCGGAATATGATACTTCCCGTTCTCCTGCTTACCGTTTCTCCCAGTGTCCGGGACGCACTGTGCGGTTTCCGGCTCCATGCGGACGGGACTGCCGCCGTGCTTTAGTGACTCCGAAGAGGCTTCCAGGATTCTTACCAGCTCGTGTCCCTGGACCCCGTTGGTCAAGGGCTCTTTGCCGTGTTGAATGCAGTCCAGAAAGTGCTGGCACTCCGCCTTCAACGGCTCCTCTTGCTTGATATACGGCGCGTAGGTATCGCCATAGTGATAGGCGTAGTGGAACTCCGCAAAAGTGTCGTAGTGCGGCGGACGTTCAACCCGGGCGTCAAAGACCCGGATCTTCTCCTGCTGCGCCACGTCGTCATACACAATCATCCGTTTGCTGCCGACAATCGTCATCTCGCGCACTTTGCGCGGATCGAGCCAACTGCTGTGAATGATCGCCGAGCGCCCTTTGGTAAATGTCAGACTCATCGAGGTCACGTCTTCGATGCCCGGAGTCACGTGCGCGCTGCCGCGGCAATTGACGCTCACCGGCAATTGCTCCAGGAGGTGAAGGATGATGGAAATATCGTGCGGCGCAAGGTCCCACGCCACGTTGATGTCCTTTTGGAACAAACCCAGGTTGAGTCGGCGCGCGCAGATGTAACGAATGTCCCCCAGATCGCCGCGGTCGATGATCTCCTTGATCTTGCGCACGGCCGGCGAATAAAGAAACGTATGCCCAACCATCAAGACCCGCCCCTGTTTGCGGGCCAACTCCACCAACTCGGCGCATTGCACGGAGGAAGCGGCCATCGGTTTCTCGATCAAAACGTGTTTGCCCGCCATGAGCGCGGCTTTGGCCATCGGGAAATGCAACTTGACAGACGTGGCGATCACCACCGCGTCAACGCCCACGCCGTTGAGCATGTGGTCGTAATGTTCCTCGCCCTTGACGTCGGGATAAAGGGCGTTCAAATGTTTGAGTCGTTCCCGGCTGATGTCGCACATCATCTTCAAATGACAGTCCGGCAAGGAACGGAAATTGCGCACCAGGTTCGGACCCCAATAACCGCAACCAACGACTCCAACTTTGATTAGATTTGGCATAAGTTTCTCTTTCTTGCGAACGACTACTCCCCCGCAGGAACCGTACCGCGCGGAGCGACGGGGAGCTTTCTCTCGAAGACTTCCGCTTCCCGGCTGCCCCGTTCGATTCGCGGCGCGCGGATTTTCGGAGAAACTTTCATCTCCCAGACAAGGGCCAGGATTGCCGGAACCGTCAATACTATTATCTTCAGGTCCAGCCGAAATGAACTGTGCTCGGCGTAATACAAATCCAGATTGATCATCTCCTCAAAGGTCGTCTGGTTCTTGCCGCTGATTTGCCACAAACCCGTCAGTCCGGGCGGTGCCTCGCAACGCCGTTTTTGCCGGGGCGAATACAGATCAAATTCAAACGGGGTGCAGGGGCGCGGACCCACCATGCTCATCTCGCCGCGCAATACATTGATCAATTGCGGCAGTTCATCCACTCCAAGCACCCGCAGTATCGCCCCGCCCGGAATCAGCCGGCTGTCCCCGGCGAAATCCAGTTTCCGTGTCGGTTGATTGGACGCCATCAATTCCTTCAAATGCGTCTGATGCACCCCCGTATCCGCGTTGACCTTCATGGTCCGGAATTTGAGGCACAAAAGCCGCCTCCCAAAGAAACCAACCCGGGGCTGCCGGTAAAATGCGGGGCCTGGCGATACAATCTTGATAAACACGGCGATGACAATTCCGACAGGAATGAGAATCGGCAGGGCCAACAGCACGCAGGTGATGTCCAGGATTCGTTTCCATCGAGGGAATCGAACCGGCGCCACCGGGGATTCGCTTTGACTGCAGGACGCTGGCTCAACGCAGTTTGCGCCTTGTGTGGAAAGTGGGTCTATTTTAAGCATTGGACTAATAAGGAGGCGAAGTATTGGCTCAGCGGCGGGATTCGAAAGCGGTACCGGATCGCGCCGAGCCCGAAATTTCGAACTTTTTGAAATAGGATATGTGGGTCTCCGAACAAGAACTCGACTCCCAGCGACTTCCGCCGGAGCCGGCTTCGTTCCAAAATCCGTCCGTTGATGGTTTCACGCTAAGCTAATCCGCCATAGAGACTGACATCCCGTCATGGGCACAGCCTCAAGTGCTCAACTCTTGCGTGTATCAAACGGTCAGCTACAATCTAACCCTGAATTCCCAGGTTTGCAAGGTTTTGTTTTTCTAAAGCTCCGCACTTGCTGGCGCAACGTGCTTCCCGCCAACTTAACTTTCCCCATGTAGCTCCCAAAATTAACATTTTTGCCCGCTGCGGTCTTCAACCCGCCGCAGCCAAGCCTGAATAACCCGATGCCAAAAGCGGCAGCAAATCGGCAACAGCCCGATTTTCCACTTTCAACGATTTCCGATCCACTTCCGTTACAGTTATGCGACCAAGAAAGTCCAGCAGTATCTGTACCCTCTGTCCAGCTGATAACGTCCGGACAACCATTCCCGAAAAACCCATGAATGCCCCATCCACTATCGTCACTTCAGCGCCGGCCTTAACCCCATCTTCCATCGCCATCGGCGCCTCCGCTTCAAAACATTGCCTGAGCTCGTCGATGGCGGCGTCCGGCACCGCGGGAATCCTTTGACCGAAATGGACGAGGCTGCTGATGCCCGTGATATGACGAATGTCGTCAACACGTTTTTCCAGCACGCACCGCACAAAAATATAGCAGGGGAAAAGCGGCTCAACGACCCGCATCATTCCACGCCGCGTCGCGCGCTCGAGTCGCAAACGCGGATGAAAAACTTCCAGACCAAGCTTCCTGGAGATGTTCGCCGCCGCGATGTGCTCATGCTTCGGCTTGGTTCTCGCGCAATACCATCCAGGATTTGAGTTGGAAAATGAATTCATAGCCAGGCAAAAAATTCGGATTACACGCACACCCTCAAGCCAACTCGGCCCACGTCTTGAATCCTGCGATTGCGGCTACTCAACATACTTTCCGTAGTATCACCATTACAACACAGCTCGAAATGCCAGTCAAGCGATTTCTCATCGGGATTCACCCGGTCCGCCCGTCCCGAAATCACAGTAAAGACCGCATTGGGTGACACACGATTTCGCCCTCTTGGAGAATATCTACATCTCCTTATTCAACAACCACTTGGCTTGTCACGGCAGGCCGTTAAGTATTCTCGGGCACATCTCGAGGGACGGGTTCCGTAGGAGGCTTTGAGTCGCAAGGGCGTCGAAGAATTTGAGGGGAGCCGCAAAATAAAAAAAAGGCAGGGCAACCAATGCCCTGCCTCGTGAATTATCTGGAAAACAGCTTCTATTTTAGCGGGCCAATTTCCGGCGCAGCGCTTGGAGGACCATCAATGAACCGCCCAAGAGCGTCATTGTCATTCCGCCGTCCGGCACGTTAGGAACTACGACGCCAAACTGCACGGCGCCAGTCCCGTTGCCCCAAAGACCACCGTCCTGGCCGGACGTATCTCCAAGGGCAGGAGCGAGAGGAGAATAGAACCAGACGCTTTCCGCACCACCCGTATAGGGGCCGGCGTTGTTGAATTCCCAGTTAACGTCACCGTTATTGATCGAGTCGAACGTAATCGGGTCCGTGGTGGCGCCCGCAACTCCGAAAACGCCCGCAGTCGCCGTCGGAAAGTAAACCGTATAGGACGCCAGTCCGGCAGCGATCGCGTCGTTGAAGGAATACGTATAAAGATAATCGCCGGTTTCAGGTCCGCTGGTCTGCAGGACGGCGGATGAATCCACGACAATGGTGTTGCCGCCATTGTGCAATGTGGTGTCACCGATCAAATTCGCCTGTGCTGTTTGGCACAGACCCGCTACTAAAATTGCCCCCGCAGTCGCGGCGAGCATCGTTGATTGAGTTTTCATAATGTTGTTTTGCTTATTTTCCAGACTCTTCATATTCTTTGTTAAACACACGTTTAACTTCTTCCTCACCTTATGCAATCACCATGCCAAAAACCCGGCACTGATGGTTTTTCTTTGACTCATATATGTAACAGGCTAATCTTAAATGAGTTACGCAATTAGTTCCCGCCTCAAATTTTTGAAGCCGTTTTCCGATTCTCCTCTTGATTGTAAACAGCGCCGACAAGACCGAACCGGAAGCCGCCTGCCGAAAAATCATAAGCCGCACAGCATAAGAGGTTTATCCGATTTTCGAGGATTCCGTAAACGTTCTCGACAGACCTCAATTTATCATGGGTCTCCGAAAATTGTTGAAAGATGTTCATTCAAAGTGGTTTACGCTAATATCATCGGACTGCTCTCGACGGCGCTTGCTTGGGGAAAATGAGGGCCAACCATGCAGGTCCGGCCTCACTGACGGCACGGCAGACCGGCCTCGTAGCGCTTCAATTCGCCTTCGAGTTCCTCCACCAAATCCTGCCGTCCCGCAGCACGCGACAGTTCTATGGCCTTCTGCACGGTTTGTGTTGCATCTTTAAATCTCCCCGCCTCCGCAAACGCCGCCCCCATCGTGTCAAGCATACTAGGGTCCGTTCCCCCGGAAAGCTCGTTGGCCTGCCGGGCCAATTCCACCGCTTTGGCGCCATTGCGCAGCGAGGCATCGGGGCAAGTGGCCAGGAGCCAGGCCAGATTATTTTGTGCTCTCGCATTGAGTGGTTCGATTCGCAAAGCCTCCTCGTAATGGCTTAGAGCTTCTGCCGCTCTCCCCTTTCGCAGCAAGGCGGTGGCCAGGCCGTTCTGGGCCACGTCGTTGGCCGTGGTGCAGGACAGATCGCGGGTCCATAACGTTTCGCTATTCTGCCAATACGCGGTCTGTCGCCAGGCGCAAAATATTAAGACCGCCAGAACGCCCGTCATCAGGGCGCCAAAGACCGTGCGGCTCAGCCGCCAGTCCGCCACCAGCCAAGTCACGGCCACGTAAATTCCGATCTGCGGCAGGTAAGTGTACCGATCGGCATGAGCCTGCCCTCCGACTTGAATTAGGCCCATTACCGGTAACAGCATTACCAGGTACCAAACCCATCCGAACAGCAGCCACGGCCGCGTTCGCCATCCTGCCCACGCCGCAGCCGAAATGCCGGCCAGCAGTATCGCGGCCAGCGCGATTTCCCCCGATGGAAGGCCCTTGGACGGAAACGGATAAAGCACCGCCAACCCCGCCGGCCAAACCATTTGGCCAAGATAAACCACGCAGGCCACCAACGCGTTGCCCAGGCGGTTCACCAGCGAAAATGATCCGCTTGACTGAATGCCTGCGCGTTGCGCCAAAAGCGTGGCAACGCAAGCTGCGGCGGAGAGCGCCTGGAAGGGCAGCTTTTCCACCACCAATCTCCGTGGCGACTCCGTCCGCTTCAGCGGCCAGTAATCCAGAAGGAGGAGGATGAGGGGGAGGGTTACGAGCATTGGCTTGGACATCAGTCCCAAGGCGTAAAGAAGCATCACAAGGCCGTAGCGGGGCAGAGACCAGGGACTCCGCGCATAGCGGACGTAAGCGCCGATCGTTAGCACGAAGAACAGCCCGCTGAGAACGTCCTTGCGCTCGGCCACCCACGCGACCGATTCCACACGCAACGGATGGATCGCAAAAACAGCCGCGACAAACGCACTGCGCCAAAGAGCGCCGGTCATCTGGCGCAGCACCAGGAACAGCAAAATCACGGTCGCGGCGTGGAGCAGGACGTTGGTGAGATGATGTCCGCCGGGATGCAGCCCGTACAACTGGCAATCCAGCATGTGGGAAAACCAGGTCAAGGGGTGCCAGTTGCCGGCGTGGAACCCGAAGGCCCAGTAGAACCCCTTAAGAGTCAGGCCCCGGGCAACTATCGGATTATTGAAGACATAATCGTTGTCGTCCAATTCGACGAAATCGTGACCGAGGGTCTGGCCGAAAACCGCAAATGTCATCGCGGCCAGAACAACGCAAATTACCGGCACGCGCCAATTCGGTGTCGGTTGGGGCGGCCTCCTGTCTTCTGGCGATGGTTTGCCTTTGCTAGGGCCGGAGGCGCGGTGGTCCATGGCGCTTACATGTAGCCATCGCGCCGCAGTTTTTCGAAAGCGTCCTCGCTTTCCTTGTCCTGGGCGCGGCCCGCGCGCTCGGAGGTTTTGGTGTGGCGAAGTTCCTGGATGATCTCACTCACCGTTCGCGCAGTCGATTTGATTGGAAATGTGCAAGGCGCGCAGCCGATGCTCCGAAAACGCTCCCCCTTTTCGTTCGCAAAATAGAGCGGAATGACCGGGATGTTCTCGCGCTCAATGTATTCCCACACGTTCAATTCCGTCCAGTGCAGCAAAGGATGAATGCGGATGTGCGTGCCCTTTTCGTAGTCGGTCTTGAACTGGTCCCAGAGTTCCGGCGGCTGATCATCCACGTTCCACTCCATGTTTTTGTCACGCGGACTGAAGTAACGTTCCTTGGCGCGGGTCGGTTCCTCATCGCGGCGCACGCCGACGATGACGCCGGTGAATTTGTGGTGGTCGAGGACTTCTCTAAGGGCATCTTTTTTGAGTGTGCCGCAGCATTCCACGCGCGTGGCGCGGCCGTTGGGAAAAGTGGTTCCGGCGCGCAAAACCGACTCGTTTTTTCCGACTATCAGAGTGAGTTTCCAATCCCGCACCACTTTGTCGCGGTATTCGATCATTGAAGGGATTTTGTAGGTCGTATCCACGTGAACCAGCGGGAAGGGGACATGGCCGAAGAAGGCCTTGCGGGCCAGCCAGAGCATGACCGTCGAGTCCTTCCCGATACTCCATAGCATCGCCATGTTTTCAAATTTGTTGAAAGCCTCGCGCATGATGTAAATGCTCTGGTTTTCAAGGTTGGAGAGATAATCCATACAGTGTGGCAGAGTTTACTCGCGAATTCCCGGCCCGCAAGTGAATTGTCGCCAGTCCAAGCCCGGGTCGCCCGAC
The DNA here is from genome assembly GCA_035511075.1 of Vulcanimicrobiaceae bacterium. Classification (GTDB taxonomy): domain Bacteria; phylum Verrucomicrobiota; class Verrucomicrobiia; order Limisphaerales; family Palsa-1400; genus DATAUD01. The sequence continues at coordinate 74,122 of DATKFW010000038.1, read as the reverse complement.
GTCATCAGGGACGGATTTTTTAAACCCGCTTTGCCGTACCGCAACGTGTTGCCGTCCAGTGTACTGACCGAACCGCCAGCCGACTCGACAACACATTGCGCCGCGGCGGTATCCCACTCCATCGTCGGCACATCGCGCAAGTAAAGGTCGGCGGAACCTTCCGCGACGAGGCAAAATTTTAAAGAGCTGCCCATCGAACGCAGCGCCGGATCAGACAACCGCTCCAGCATGGCCTTGACCATCGGCCCCGCGTGGTCCTTGCTCGCCACCACGGCCAGGCGCGTTATATCGGCGCGTCGCGTCGCCAGGGGTGCGGGCGCTTCGTTCCCGGATTTTCGCCACGCGCCGCCCTCGGCAAAGGCATAATACGTGACATCCAACGCCGGCGCATGCACGACCCCCAAAACGGGCCGGCCATTTTCAACGAGGGCGATATTGACCGTAAATTCGCCGGTCGCCTTTAGAAATTCCTTCGTTCCGTCCAGCGGGTCGACCAGCCAAAAGCGATCCAGATGGACGGCCGATAAATGGTTTTCCGGGCTGGATTCCTCCGAAATGACCGGCACACCGGGCAGAATCGCCGGCAGCGACTCCACAAGGAAATGGTGCGCCGCCAGGTCCGCCGCCGTCAGCGGACTTGAATCCTGCTTCAAGCTGACCGCAATTTGGCCGCGATAAAACGGCATGATCCGCCTTCCTGCCTCTATCGCCAGCCCGCGCACCGCTTCAATCAGATCCGAATTCATATCAGGTTCAGACGGCGAACACTTCAGCCACCGTCAAGTCAAACTCCGGCAGCAGCGGTTCCTTCAGTCGCTCGTTTCCGGCGAGAATCCCCCGCAAAGCCAGGCCGTAGGAGGTGCCGTGATACGTCTCCAGGTTGTCGTAGCGCGGATCGACGACCCATAAACGGGCCAGGTTAAATTCCTCATAGACGCTCTTTTTCAACACGGTATCGGGATGATGATCTTCCGAATCAATGATTTCCACCGCCAGCCATAATTTGCCCGTCGCAACCGTCACCACCGCCAAGTCCGGGCGCACGAGGGTGCCCGGGGAAAGCTGCACGATGGAGCGCGGGTCCAAAAGGCGCGACACGGCGTTCCCGGCCAATCCCGCCGCGATGCGGTCGTGCAAACGGGCGCAGATTTTCTCGTGACGCAAGCCCGGCGCGGCGCGCAGCAGCGATTCGCCTTCAAAAATCTCCTCGTAGGCCTGGCTCATGAGAATTGAGGCGTGGGCTGTATTGAAAAAAGATTACGGCCCGCGCCGGTTGACATGGTAAATTGCTGGCACGATTAAACCAGCCAAAAAACGCGAAGGTGATTTGGAGTTGAAGGTGCGGTTTACGTGTTTCCCCTTGGGTGCAAGACCAGCATCAATTCATGGGCATGCTGTCGTGCTGTGCGGCCCCCTTCGTCATTGCGGTCGTTGCCCGTCCCTCCAAGCGTGCTGAATTGACTTTCGACTTGGCTTCCGCAGACGCGAAAGTGCCTGACTGCGATCTCCCGAACGGAATCGCCGGAGAGACCATTCGAGCAGTCGTGATCGGGGAATGTCATGACCCCACTCGCTCCTCGTGAAGCAACGGTTTTGAGCAGGTCATCAAGGGCTTCGGCGGACTCGGAACCCACGCTGTACTTTGACCGTGGTCGACGTGCGCGGGCTGGGTAACGTCCCACGCCACTAACATCGCCGCAGTGGCCGTCCGCGATTGTCTCGAGAACATGATAGAAGCGACTGTAGTGAACCCCTGAGTATGGAGGATCGATGAATGCGAGATCGCCTTCTTGAAGTTGAGTGGCTGCGGTATTTGCGTCGGCCACTATGGCGCTGCCCTTCTGTTGGGCGAACTGGCCAGCCACAACTTCGAAAGCTGACTGAGTTTTTGCGACGACGTCTTTGCTCCATGCTTCCGCGAGGAAGAACTTGGCGGTGCGCGTCGGTTGGAACGGTTGTGCGGTATGGCCGGGAGCTGCAACACATTGGCTGGCCGCTTGAATCAAGGCGGCCAGGGCGACGGTCCTTTCAGGTTCTCGTGCAGGCAGGTTACTTCTGAGGGCGTCGATCCAAACTGCTTGCTCTGGGCTAAAGTAATGGCCTCCGTATGCTTTGGTGAATGGCAGAAAAGATTGTGCATCACACCACATGCGGAAATCGGCGACGATCGCCCGAGTGAGTTTTTTCGACTTGGGAATCTTCCTGGCATGGAATTCTGCTTGTGCCTGGCATTTCCAATTGCTCCAAAAAACCTGCCAATCGAGTTTCTTCCGTCGGCTAAGCACTGCGTTCGTGAGTATTGTGCTGTAACGCTGGAGGTCAAAGGCCAAGACTGGGATGTCCAAGCGTTGCGCAACATGAATGGAGACAGCGCCTGAGCCGGCGAAGAGATCCACAAATCTTCGAGCCAAGGCAGTTTCTTGGTCCAGCAATTTGCCGAGACCGTTCTGCAACATCGCTCGCTTAGAACCCATGTATTTCATGGCAGCAACCCCCAGATTCCAACTAATTCAAACCCTCCGAAGGAACTGAGAGCGCCGGTTTGACTTGTCCTCCACTCGCGTAGCGAAGGCCTGCCGCCCGCATACCGTGCTCGCCAAGCCGAAGAATCGTTTATCGATTCGGCGATATCAGCCCATAAATCCTGAGGATCGGCAGGGCTCTCCGCAATGTTCCACAAGGCCCTGTCTTCACCGTGCCGCCCCCACCAAAAACGAACATCGTTTAACGAATAAGCCGCGTTCGAAAGCAGTCTCCTCCCTGCAGCCGTCGCAACAAATAGCAGGAGCGCAGCTCTGGAAATGATCCGGAGATGACAATCGGAGTCCTCCACTGGAACTCGTTTCTCAGCCAGCCGCAGAGGGAGCGGATCGTCAGCCTTTTGAAGGAATGCAATCCAATCTGACGCCTCAGAGGTTGTCATTCCCAGACTTTCAACATCATGAACTGCTGGTGCGCGTCTAGACGACTTCCGCCACGCATTTCGCAACAAAAGACGCTCTAGATTTGGAAATCGCCTCCCAACGCCGGGTTCAAATAACTGCCAAAGCTCTTCCACAAATTGAGTAAGCTCGTACACATCGAGCCGATGAGGTAGGCGAAACTCAGAAGGCCGGTAACTCGCCAAGTTGCGCGAATCGTGATCGTCATCAACCACCGCTAAATCTAGTCCCCAAAAAGAAAGCCATTGTTGCGCAACGGCCCTAACAGGTTTGGAGGCCCCCAGCGCGTTTAGCCACGAGGAGAGTCGAATCGAATTTGGGTTTACGAGCTCATCCAACAATCCTTCGGCACGACTTAGCGTAGCCCAGTATCGCAAAACCGGCCACACAACGCTGTGAGTTGAGGCCTTTTGCTTTCCCGGCGGAAACAAATGTGTTCTGCCGGCATCATCTACCACTGGATGGCGACTTGAGAAGATGCCGATTCCCTCACTGGCGAGAAGGCTCATAGCGGCTCTTAACTCGGCGTAGTAACCGAAGTGAATTGCGGAATAGGCATCTCCGCGCAGCGCAGCATCCACAGCACGCCCCAAAAAGGACCATCCGTCAATTACGTGGGCAGGAGACGATGCGCTAATGTATGCGGTAAGCTGACGATCCTTAACGAGCGGCGGCACGGGTTTCACGTCCCGTTCGTAGTGAGTTGTGCATAAGCGCCGGTAGCGGTTGGTATCGCGCAGCCAATTCGTTGCTCGGAAGCCGCGAGGAAGCTCGTCAAAGTAGTCTTCAACTTTCTGGCGGGAGGCCCGCCTCAAAAGCTGCTTATGTCGAGTCTCGATTTTGAAACTCCTCATTGATATCCCAGCGCCTTCATTACGGCACCCGCGGCTTGACTGACCATGCCCTTCTGCTTGGAGAGATGAGAAAGCAATTGACCACGCATTTCCTTGTAGCCGCTGCTTCCTCGATAGACGCCCTGTCGCATTCGTTCATCATCGTTTAAGCCGGGCGTTGAAGACGTTCTCCAGTCAAAACTAGAAAGGCCATTGGTGATTTCTTGGACAAACTTGGCAGCCTCTGTTTTTGCAAATGACTTAATTGCCGCTGCGACAGCAACCTCGTCAGTGGCCGCTGTATGCTTATCTCGAATTTCGGCGCGCACGTCTTCCCAGCGCCATCCCTCCAATTCAAGCTGCTGGCTCTGGACGAAACAAAGATCATTCACCACGAATAGAAACCCACGAATTCCCTGATCAGTGCTTATCAATGAATAGTCCCCATAGAATGCTGGGTCATCCTCCTTTTCGAAAAGCTCGTTTCCGTCAACTTCGCGCAGACGTAATGCCCACTTTGATCGAGAGCGTTTGACACTTTCCTTTAATGCTTCCCCAGCGAAGATAAGAACCGCAGCTTGCATGGCGCGGTTCCATGGCAAGAGGGGATGGCTCGCGGAGGGAGTTGCCCCGAATAGGCCACCCATTCTGGTTCCAGTACCTTCCCATTGTTTGACGAAGCTGGCCATAAGCGAACGGATCCACGCGGCTTGGCTGACCATCGGTCCCTTATACTCGCGATCAGCTCTTTTGTCGCCAAGCATATTTATCCTCTGATGCCACGGGCTTTCCAAATGCGACCAAAGTGCCTCTACGAGTTCTTGGCAACGCGTCTCCCGATAAATCGAATGCCCCGCAAACTTGTCCAGCCATGACTGCTGGCGTAAAAGTGGATAAAGGTCGAATGCAAGAGACCGATTAATTCGTTTTGGGGTGATGTTCACGGACCAAAACAGATATGCCTGCCATCCACGATCCAAACCAAAGAATGCTACGACTGGTAGCTCGAAATCATCCCCAGGGTCGAAGCCATCGAATGCCCACAGGCGATGCTGGCCGTCGATCACTTCGAGCGGAAAAACTTTCTTAGGCTCCCAGGTTGGTCCCGTGAAGCTCTTCGGCAGTTGAAGAGTTACTGTGTTGCCTTGATCCTCAACACGTATTAAGTCGGCATCTGGTATTTCGACTCCATTGCGGACAGAAAGCGGGGGCAAGATGTTCACCAGAATTGCAGTCGGCAGCCAGCCAGGCTTGCGAAGGTCGTCTGCACCCTCCAACTTTCGTTTGGCGTCAGTCATTTCGCACCAAGGAAATCCATTCTGTACAAATTCCCGAATCATCTGAGATCTCCCTTCCTCGTGACCACGCTGGACGTTCGGATCTTTCGCGCGTGGCATCCCCCCCTTTGTAGACCGTTGATAAACACCCGTCAGCGCCTTCAAGTGGCCAGCCTTGATCGTGCACAAGTAAAAGTGCGTCTTAGGTTTTGCTTGTTGAGCATCATCAGCGAATTGGACTGCATCCCATGAGTGAAGCCACTGATGGACTTTGATTGCGGTGATTTGAAGTATTGGCTTAGTTTTCATATTTAAGAAAAGGCCTTGGTTACAGCGCCATTGCCAATATTGGTTGGAGAATTACTACTGTTGGCCAGAACTGGCTTGGCCACCTCAACCGGTGTGATGCGATGGATAATGTATTGCGACCGGGCGCGTTTGGAGATGGCGCCTCGCGACACGCCGAAATTCCAGCGGGCGTGTTCCCGCAGGCGCCCGTCCCCCAGTCGATCATTTTGAAGGGGGGATTTTTGCTCATGGCGGTCAGTTTTATTACGGTTGCCAGAAATGGGCAATGGAAAAGATGGTTTCATCGCTTCGTTTGGAAGCCGTTCGCTGGCTGACACCACGCTTAGACGCGCCCGCCCATCCCATCGCCGTCACGGGCCAGAGCTATCGGCTTAAAGACCACGCCGCCATTGCGGCCAAGGAGGAAAAAATTATCACACTACCGAGAATTGAATGTGCTGCTATTGGAGCAGGGAACGGAGGAATCGGCCAGTATGGGATTTGCGGTTTTTTGCCAGCGTCTCCGGGGTGCCCTGGGCGACGATTCGTCCGCCGCCTTCCCCGCCGTCGGGGCCAAGATCGATGATCCAATCGGCCTCCGCCAGCAAATCCAAATTGTGCTCGATGACAATGACCGTATGGCCGGCATCGACCAGCCGTTGCAGGACGTCCACCAAACGTTTGACATCGGCCATGTGCAATCCAATGGTCGGCTCCTCCAGGATGAAGAGACAGGAGGGCGCCGCTGAAATGCCGCCCGGCGGAACATCCATTTGCCGGAAGCCGCTTAACAAATGTGTGACCAGCTTCAGCCGTTGCGCCTCGCCGCCGCTCAAGGTCGGGCTGCTTTGGCCCAGTTTGATGTAATCCATCCCGGTGTCGCGGAGCGCCTCCAGCGCGCGGGCGATTCGCGGAAAGGGGGCATAAACTTCCAGCGCCTGCGCGACACTCAAGTCCAGCGTCTGCGCGATGTTCAATCCGCGCAGCGTGATGTCCAGAGTCTCGGCGTTGAAGCGGGTTCCCAGGCAGGTTTCGCAACGGGTGTAAGCCGTCGGCATGAAACTCATCTCCAGTTTGATGACGCCGGCGCCCAGGCATTCCGGGCAGCGTCCGTGCGGGCTGTTGAAGGAAAAGCGGCTCGCCGAATAGCCTCTCAACCGGGCCTCGGGAGTTTGCGCGAAGAGTTGTCGAATCTCGTCGAAAAATCCGACGTAAGTCGCCGGAATCGAGCGCGACGTGCGGCCGATGGGCGATTGGTCCACCTCGTAAACCGCGCGGATCCCGCCGGTCCCCGTGACGGTTCCGGCGCCGTTGTTGGCCGGCGGCGCTTTGGAGCGGGCCAATTTTGCGCGCACCGTCGGCAAAAGGCATTCCCGCAACAATGTGCTTTTGCCCGAACCGCTGACACCGCTCAGGCAGATGAATCGATGGAGCGGAAAGGCCACTGTAAGATTCTTTAAATTGTGCAACCTGGCGCCGGAGAGAACCAGGGCGGCGTCTTTGCGCGTGGCGGAGACGGGGCGCCGCTGGCCGCGCGCCGGAAAGGCCTTGGCCGCCCGGAGACATCGCGCTGTGATCGAGTCTCCGTGCGCCATGAGTTCCTTGAGCGTGCCGGCGGCCACGACTTCACCACCGTGAATACCGGCGCCCGGACCAAGATCGATGATGTAATCGGCCCGGCGCATTGTTTCCTCATCGTGTTCGACCACCACCAGCGAATTGCCGCGGGCTTTCAACATTTCCAACGCGCGCAGTAATTTCTCGTTGTCGCGCGCGTGCAGTCCGATGGTCGGTTCATCCAAAATGTAGAGCACGCCCGTGAGATTGGACCCGAGCTGCGCGGCAAGGCGGATGCGTTGCGCTTCGCCGCCGGAAAGCGTGGTCGCGCCGCGTCCCAATTGAAGGTAACCCAGCCCCACTTCGCGCAGAAATTTGAGCCGTTCCCGAATCTCCGGCACGATGTCGCGCGCGATTTCGGCGTCGCGCCCCTTCAAACGCAATTTGTCAAACCACGCCAGAGCGTCCTGGACGGAGGCGTTGGAAACATCGACGATTGAGGGCGAAGTGCCCACGCCGCCCTTTGATTTCCAGCCCGCCAGGCGAACGGACCGGGCAATTTCGTTGAGCCGGGTCCCGTGGCAGCCGCCGCACAATTCGCGCTTGCCCTCCTGCCATTCGAACCACGATTCCTCGATGGCTTCGGCGCGCGCGCCACGCTCGACTTCGGGCAGATAAAAAAGTTCGCCGAAACCCCGGCATTGCGGACACCAGCCGCGGGGCGAATTGTAACTGAACATCTTGGGGTCCAACGGCCCGAAGGATTGCCCGCATTGGGGGCAGGAACGTTCGGTGGAATGGACGGACGTTTGCCTGTCGTTGCCCAGGGCGTAGAGCGTGCCGCGGCCCAGCTTGAGCGTTTCATCGATCAATTCGCGCCGGGGACGCTTCTTTTCGAGGACGCCGACGACAATTTCCACGTCGTGCTCGCGAAAACGGTCCAGCCGGAATTTTTCCGAGGTGGAATGGATTTTTCCATCGGCGCGGACCTCCTTGTAGCCGTGTTTGGCGGCCCATTCGGCGACTTCGGAGTGGAACCCCTTGCGATTCTTGACAACCGGCGCCAGCAACAGCAGGTCGCCGCGGCGCTTCATCTCGGCCCGCAGCAAACGGGCGGCTTCATCGCACGTCCGGGCCTGGACAGGAATCTGGCAGCGCGGGCAGAACTGGACGCCCAATCGCGCGAACAAAAGACGCAGAAAATGGTAGATTTCGGTGACCGTCGCGACGGTGCTCTTGCCGTCGCCGCGGGATTGGCGCTGCTCGATGCTGACGGAGGGCGGGATGCCGGTGATCAGATCGACTTCCGGGCGCGGCAATTGTTCGACAAATTGGCGGGCGTAGAGATTCATCGAATCGAGAAAGCGGCGCTGGCCTTCGGCGAAGAGAAGATCAAACGCCAACGTGCTCTTGCCCGATCCGCTGACGCCAGTGACGACGACCAATTGCCCGCGCGGAATCGAAAGGGAGATATTTTTGAGATTATGCTCCCGCGCTCCATGAATGGAGATGACATCCGAGTCCGCGTTGACGGGAATAGTTTCCGGCACATTCCAGTATTGTCGATTTGCCGGACTCTGCAAGGGCGCAAGGCGCCATACGCGAACGGTCCGCGGCGCCGGGAATGTCGAATCACCGTGAAATCCGTTATCCGCCAGCAGTGGTCAAGTCATATCCCCCGAGGCACGGAGAAGGTCACGAGTTTCCCTGATGGCACGGAAGGAGACAGAAATGAAGGACGCCAATTCCCGGATGCAGCGTTTTGCCGGCGTTCAATCCGATAAGGCCGATCTGTTGAGCGGATTGATGGCTTTCAATCCCGCCGCCTGGGCCAGCAAAAGTTGTTCGTCATCGAAACTGACAAATAGGTCCGCGGCAAATTCCTTGGCGTAAGCAACATGCAGCAGGTCCGTTCCCGGGCAGGCGCGGGCGAAGGAGTTCTCGGCGCTGATTTCGCTGGCTGTCCTAAGCACGTCCCGCCAGTCCGCCTCGAGGTGGAAAAAATAACCGAGCCGAACGTCGGCCTCGATCCGGTAAATCAAGGCCTTGGCTTCCGCTTGAGTGATGCCCCGTTTGCGGTCGGAATTGCGCGTCAATTGCCTGATAGTGTTGAGAACTTCCACACGATGCCAAGGTGACCAAAACCAAAGGTCTGATTCACGGCCTTTGTAAAACTGCAGAGCGACCCGGTGAAAAGTGTCATGCCGCACGCGGCTTGCCACGATGAAGCTCGAATCCGCGTAGAGATTCATTTCTTAAGTTTTCGGATCAGGCGGGTAAAGTTCACTTTGGGACGGTGTTCCGAAAACATTTCCTTTGCCTCGCGCCCCAAATCCTCGGCGGTTTTCACGGGCCGGCTTCCAGCCTTCGTGACCGTGAAGTTGGGATTTCCGTTATCGGTCACAAGTAATGACTGGCCCGGCCGCAGATTCTTGACAAGGGCCGGAGCATGGAAGAATTCCCGGGTGCTGATCGTTTTCATGGAGTCCAACATAACTGTTGGACAGTCTATCTGCAAGTTACTCGTATCCGGATGCCGCCACGAGAAAAGAGATGGCGGCCCAGACTTTTTCGGCCAGCGGCGTTCCAGGAAAGCTTAATGGGGCGAACCACGCGGCATGCGGAGAAAAAGGGTAGTCTTGCGCGGCGGTTTCAGTGTATAAAGGGCCTGCGGATGCGGGGCGTCAGTTGTTCCCATGAGCAGGTTCATCAACCTTGAATTCGGCGGCGAAGCGGAGGATCAGTCCCAGCGCGAGACACAGGGACTGGCCAGGGACGAACATTATTATCTGCACGAAGCCGAGGCAGCCTTTGAACGGGGCGATTTCGAGAAGGCACTCCGGCATTACGGCAAAGTCCTGGAGTTCAATCCGCAAAACGCGTCCGCCTGGACCGCGCAAGTACGGATGCTCATTGAGTTGCGCCAATACCAGGACGCCAACGCATGGGCCGACAAGGCCCTGGAAACCTTTGCGCGCGAGGCGGAGTTGCTGGCCGCCAAAGCCGTTGCCCTGGCACGGAACGGCGACTTGAAGGGCGCCCTGGTTTTTTCCGACCTTTCCATAGAAAAACAAGCCGACACGCCGCAGGTCTGGCTGGCGCGCGGCGACGTGTTGCTCGGGCGCAAGGAGGCGCGCGCCGATTATTGCTTTGAAAAGGCGCTGCTGCTGGCTCCGGGAAACTGGGTCATTCTGTGGCTGGCCGGCCGCGTCCGCCTTTATCACGGGCAATTTGCCGCCGCGCTGCAATTGGCCCAGCAGGCCATCGGCCGCGAGGCGGGTCATTTCGTCCTTTGGCTCGAACAGGGCCGCTGCCAGGAATCGCTGGGCCTTGTGAACGCGGCCAAAGACTCCTTTGCCCGCGCCCTGGAACTCGAACCCGATTGCCCCGCCGCCACCGAAGCGTTGACACGCTTGCGGTCCCACGGCATCGGGGACAGTATGCGCGCGTGGTGGCGGAGACTGAAAAAATGACCGCCGCCGAAAACAACAACGATGGAATCGGCCGCTTGCTCAAGGCCGTCAGCAATTGCGACGCGTCGGACCTCCACCTCGTCGTCGGCCTGCCGCCCGCCTTTCGCGTCAATGGCGAAATCATTCTCGCGGACGAAGACGGCCTGACGGCGGCGGAAATCACGGAATTGGCGGAGGGCCTTCTCAACGATCAACAACGCAGGAAACTCGAGGAAGACTGGGAACTTTGCATCTCCCTTCATCACGACGCCGTGGGACGCATGAGGGCGACGTTTTACCGGCGCAACGGGCACCCCGAAATGAGCTTCCGCTTTTGCGGCCACGGTATTCCCACCCGCGCCGAGCTGGGCCTGCCGGAAAAGATCGACGAATTGGCGCGGCGTCCCAACGGGCTCCTGCTTGTGACCGGACCGACCGGGGCCGGCAAGACCACGACGCTCAATTACCTTGTCGATCTGATCAACACGGAACGGCGGTGTAAGATCGTGACGATCGAAGACCCGATTGAATTTGTACATGACAACAAGCGCGCCATCGTCGTCCAGCAGGAGGTGTTGACCGACGTCCGTTCGTTTAACCGCGCGCTCATCCACGTTTTGCGGCAGGACCCCGACGTGATCGTGGTGGGGGAGATGCGCGACCACGAAACCATCGAGACCGCGCTGACGGCCGCCGAGACGGGCCACCTGGTGCTGGCGACGATGCACTCGCCCAACGTTTCGCACGCGCTGGAGCGGGTCATCGGGGTCTTTGAGGGCAACGCGCAGCGGCAGATCATCCTGCAATTGGCCAATTCGTTGCAGGGAATCATCGCGCAGGACTTGCTGCCGGCGACTGACCGCAGCCGCCGCGTGCTCGCCTATGAATTGCTTGTGGCCAACGGCGCCGTGCGCAACATGATTCGCGAAAACCAATTCCACCAGTTGGAAAACATGGTTCAAACGGGGCGCAAGGAGGGAATGGTCCTGATGGACAATTGCCTCTACGATCTCTATTGCAAATGCCTGATTTCCTACGAGACGGCGGTCAGCCGCGCCCGGCGCCCGGAATATTTCCTGCGCGAGCGCAAAGCCCCCGCTTCGCCATGACGACAACTTTGAACTTTAAACTTCTACGGCGGAGCCGCATCCTCAGCGTTTTGCGGGTTGAATAATGCCTCTACATTGATTATCGCGGGCAGGGAATTTCGCTCCCGGTTGCTGATAGGCACTGGTAAGTTTTCCTCGCCTGAAATGATGCGCGACTCCCTGGCCGCCAGCGGCACGGAGATCGTGACGGTGGCCTTGCGGCGGGCGGACCTGACCGGTCGGCGCGATCCCTTTGCCAACATCCTCGAATTCATCGATCCGCAAAAATACCTCGTCCTGCCCAACACCAGCGGCGCGATGAACGCCGACGAGGCGGTGCGGCTGGCCCGGCTGGCCGCAGCCGCCGGATTGCCCAAATGGATCAAATTGGAGATTCACCCCGACCCGCGCTATTTGCTGCCCGACCCGGTGGAGACCCTGGCCGCCGCCGAAATCCTCGTCCGTGAAGGTTTTATCGTTTTGCCGTACATTAACGCCGATCCGGTGCTTGCCAAACGTTTGCAGGACGCGGGCACGGCGACGGTCATGCCGCTGGGCTCGCCGATTGGCTCGAATCGCGGATTGGAAACGCGCGGGCAGCTTCGCATCATCATCGAACAGGCCACCGTCCCCGTGGTGGTGGACGCCGGCCTGGGCGCGCCAAGCCACGCGGCTGAAGCGATGGAAATGGGGGCCGACGCGGTGCTGGTCAATACCGCCATCGCGGTCGCCAGCGACCCTTGCCGCATGGCGCGCGCGTTTGCGGCGGCGGTCCAGTGCGGTCGCGACGCGTGGGAGATCGGCGTGGCCGAGCCGGAAGATAGTGCCAGCGCCACGAGTCCTTTGACGGCGTTTTTGAACGGGTAATATGAGAGCCAGTAAAATTCTTCCGCGTCCGCCGCAATTGTCTCGTGTCCGGCAGCTTTTGGCCGCCGCCGCGCAGGCGCGCGTCCTGGTGCTGGGCGACGTGATGCTCGACCATTTTCTTTGGGGCAAAGTGGAACGCATTTCTCCCGAGGCGCCGGTGCCGGTCGTCGAGTTCCAGCGCGAGAGCTTCGTTCCCGGCGGCGCGGGAAATGTGGCCAGAAACCTGGCTGATTTGAACGCCTCCACCGAGCTGTTCGGGGCCGTGGGCGACGATCCGCAGGCGGGGCAATTGAAGAAAATACTCAAACGCGCCGGCATCGGCTGCGCGGGGCTGTTGACCTGCCCCGAGCGCGTCACCAGCATCAAAACGCGGATCATCGCGCACCGTCAACAATTGGTTCGAGTGGACCGCGAGAGCCGGGTTTATGTCGGTGAGGAAACGACGGCGCGGCTGCTGGCGGCGTTGGAGAGCCGGCTCCAGGACGGCGATGCTCTCATTCTGGGCGATTACGCCAAAGGCGTGGTGACCCAACATCTGCTGGACCAGGCGCGGAACCTTTGCCGGAGGCGCGGCGCCTGGCTGAGTGTGGACCCCAAGCCGGCGCATCACTTGAATTTGTCGCGCGTGTCGTTGCTGACGCCCAATCGCAAGGAGGCCTTTGAACTGGCCGCCATCTCGGACGCCTCCCCGGATTCCTCGCGCGGAGCGCCGCCGTTGAAGGACGCCGGCCTGATGCGCGTCGCAAAACAATTATTGACTGACTTGCAGCCCGCGTTGCTCCTGATCACGCTGGGGGACCAGGGAATGTTGCTCTGCCAGCGCGGCCAGCCTCCGATCCACATTGCGACGGTGGCGCGCGAAGTCTTCGACGTCTCCGGCGCGGGCGACACGGTGATCGCCACCTTTACGCTGGCCATCGTGGCGGGAGCGTCGCCGTACGAGGCGGCGATACTCTCCAATCACGCGGCCGGAATTGTTGTTGGAAAACTGGGCACCGCGACCGCGCGGCCCGATGAATTGCTGGAAAGCTTCCAGAAAAATCCGCCATGAATGCCGACAAGCCCGCACGGATCAAGGCCATGAAAGGCCGCAAACGAATCGCCGCCTTGACGGTGTATGATTTCGCCATGGCCAAAATATTCGAAGGCTCCGGCGTGCCGCTGTTGTTGGTGGGGGATTCCCTGGGCATGGTCGTGCTGGGCTATCCGGACACGACACATGTGACGATGGCGGAAATGGAACATCACGTCCGTGCGGTGGCGCGGGCCAAACCGGAGGCGTTGCTGGCGGCGGACCTGCCCTTTGGAAGCTGCGCCACACCGGCGCTGGCCCTCGAAAACGCCCGCAGGCTCATCGCGGCCGGGGCCGAAGCCGTCAAGGCCGAGGGCGGCCGCAAGCTCCTGCCTCAAGTGCGGGCCATTATCGGCGCAGGCATTCCGTTGCTGGGGCATCTGGGCATGTTGCCCCAAAATGTCCTGGCCGAGGGCGGCTACCACATCAAAGGCAAAAGCGAGGAGGAACGCGCGGCGCTGCTCGACGACGCGGCGGCGCTCGACGACGCGGGAGCGTTCGGACTGGTCCTGGAATTGGTGACGCCGCCCCTCGCGCGCGAGATCACGGCGCGGATTTCCATCCCGACCATTGGCATCGCAGCCGGGCCGGATTGCGACGGCCAAATCCTGGTCACGACCGATTTGCTTGGCACTTCCCCCGGATTCATTCCCCGGCACGTGAAAAAAAACTGGCATTTCGCGGAACAAATGCGCGCCGCCGTGGTTGAATGGGAGGAGAGCGTGGTTCATCCCAGCCAGGCATGAATGACTTTTCCCATGTGGACCCGCGCGTCGATGTATTGCAGGAAACGCCAACCAATTGTTGACTGTATGCGGACGTTTTGCCGGTTGATGTTGGCGGTGAGTTTTGCGGCGGCGGGCTGCGTCAGCCGCAAGACGGCGCAAATGGAAGCCAGGCAGGCCTACATGACCGGGCAGCAACAGGCATTGCAGGCGCAGCAGCGCGCGCAACAGGCCGAGGGGCCGGCCGTTTTTCTTCAAGGGCCGGTGCAGTATCCCACCGTGCCCTGGCACGAGGGCATGACATTGAGCGAGGCCATTGTCGATGGGGTTTACACCGGGTTTATGAATCCGAGGGTCATCCGCGTCCTGCGGGACGGCCAGGTCGCCGGCGAACTCCAGGGCATCGATCTTCTGCATCACCAGGACATGGACCTGCAATCGGGGGACACCGTCGTCATCATTCCCTGATGAGCGACCCTCTGCAACAAGTCGACCGCACGTATGTGATTTGGAAAAATCGCAGGCTCACCTATTTCGCCGGCTGCGATTATTTCCGGCTGGCCAGCCATCCCGCGGTCATCGAATCGGTGGTGAAAGGGTTGTCGAAATATGGTTTGAACGTGGCGGCATCGCGGTTGACCACGGGGCATCATGCCCTTTACACACAGACGGAAGCGGCGCTGGCCGCGTTCTTCGCCGCGCCCGCCGCGCTGCTTGCCGGCAACGGCTACGCGACCAATCTCATCGTCGCCCAGGCGTTGTGCGACGATTTTTCGCACGTATTGATTGACGCCCGCGCTCACGGGAGCCTGCGCGACGCCACACGCTTTTTCCGCTGCCCCGTCGCGGAGTTCAAGCATCGGGACCCCTCCGACCTGGCGCGGCGGCTGCGCGGGAAGACCCGGCCACTGCTGCTCACCGACGGCGTGTTTTCCCACGACGGCGAAGTCGCGCCGTTGCGCGAGTATTTGAAGAGGCTGCCGCAATCGGGAATGATTCTTCTTGACGATGCGCATTCCGCCGGGGTCCTTGGCGCGGGCGGCAGGGGCACGGCGGAATATGCCGGGGTGCCGCGCCGGCGGATTATCCAGACGGTGACCTTGAGCAAAGCGTTCGGCGTCTATGGCGGGGCGATTTTATGCCAGCGGTCGTTGCGGGAGAAAATCGTGGCCCGGAGCCGGATGTTCGCCGGAACGACTCCGGTGCCGCTGCCGTTGGCCAACGCCGCGCTCACGTCCATAGGTTTATTGCGGAGCGACCCGAGCTTCCGGCGCCGCCTGAACCAAAATGTCAATTATGTCAAAAGCGCGCTGCGCGCCAGTGGAATGCCCGTGCCGGATACGCCCGCGCCGATGATCGGCGTCATTCCCGGCGACCCGCGCGAGGCCGAGGCTCTGCGCAGGCGATTGCTCGCCCGCGACATTTTTCCGCCGTTCATCCGGTATCCCGGCGCCCCGGAAAGCGGGTACTTCCGCTTTGTCATTTCGAGCGAGCATTCCCGCGAGCAATTGGATGCCCTGACAGCGAGTTTAAGTGAACAATGAAGAACAAAAATTTCACCCCGTAGTAGGAATAGTAGCTCCAATGTCTGGGGTTCCTCTGGCCCCATGCCAGAATCGAGTCACTTCCACGGAGCCGCGCACATGGTCAACTCGATAAATGACACGATAGGACCGGACGACGATTTCACGAATATTATTATCGCCAAACTCTGGCACGATGCGGCCAAGCTCCGGAAACTGAGCGAGAATCTTGACGCGCGAGACGAGAAACTGGCCAAATTGAAGCGCCCTGTCCGGCGCATCAAGAGAAATGTAGCGGACGATGTCGTGTAAATCGGCACGGGCCGACAACGACAGATTCACCTGATAATCCATGAGGGCAACTCGCGCTCAACGTCTTCAATAGGAATCCGCTCCCCGCGATCCAGCTCAGCAAGTCCCTTCCGCACTGCATCAACAAACTCGATCTCCCGCGCGATGTCGTGGAGAGACGCGTTTTCTGGAATCCGCTGCAGCAAGTCTTGAACAATTTGCTTGTTACTCATGCGGATAATCTGCGCCGCCAACGGAATTTTTCAAGCCTCGAACTGGCTCACAGTCCTTCCAAGAGGCGGTGCAGTTCCGCATCGGTGTTGTAGAAGTGGGGCGAGACGCGGACGTATTGCTGCCCAGCCCGGTCCACGCGCAACGAGGTGTGGACGCCCGCGGACATCAGCTTTTGATGCAGCGCGGCCATGTCCGCGCCCGGACGGTAAAAGCTCAAAATGGCGCTGGCGTGGGCCTCGGGAGCCGCCGGTTGAAGGAGCGTCAAACCGCGTTCCCGCAGGGCCGGCGCCAGCCACGCGCGCTTGCGAAGCAGTTCGACGGCGATGTTTTCCACGCCGATCTCCAGCAGAAGCTCCATCGCCGCGACCAAGCCCGCCAGCCCGGCCAGGTTCGCGGTCCCGGCCTCGTAACGCCGCGCGTCGGGCAAATAGACCATTTGTTCCTGCGCGACAAAGCCCGGACAACGAATGTTGTGCCATCCATGAACGGCCGGCCGCAGTTTTTCCTGCATCGACTTGCGCACAAAAAAAATTCCCGCCCCGCACGGGCCCAGCAGCCACTTGTGCGCGTCGGCCGCCAGAAAATCGACCTGTTCGACGCCCGCCGGAAACGCGCCAAGCGTTTGAATGGCGTCGACGCAGAAAAGAACATTTCTGTCATGCAGAATTTTTCCGATGGCATCCACCTCGACGCGCCAGCCGGCGACGAAATGGCACGAGGCCAGGGCCACCAGGCGCGTTTGCTCGTCGATTTGCCCGGTGACATCGACGGCGCGGATGCGTCCGTATTCGCGGACGTTGAGCAGGCGGACTTCCACGCCTTTTTCCGCCAAAGCCATCCACGGATAGACATTGGAAGGGTAGTCGTCGAAATAAACCAGGATGTTGTCGCCCTTGCGGAAGGGCAATCCGGCGGCGACGAAACTCAGGGCGAGCGAAGTGGGGCCGACCAACGCGATTTCGCCGGCTTGAGCGCCGAGCAGCCGGGCGGCCAAGTGGCGGGCGCGGTGGAATTGCGCGGCGGGAAAAGATTCCTCCTGGTCATCCATCCCGGCGCGCGCGGCCTGGTCGCGCATCGCCTCGGAAACACGGCGCGGCAAGGGGCACACGGCCGCGTGCGCCAGAAAGGCCTTTTCCCGGGCGACGGGGAATTCGTGCAGTCGCAAATCCTCATTGGAAAGCACGTCGGCGACGGTCATTTCATGTCCATGATTTGATCGATTTGGTGGAAGTAACCCGTGTAAAAGGCGATGATGCGGAAGCCCACGAAAATGACGATCCCGAAATAAATCAGGCGCGGAGTCCATTGGGCCACCATGTGCATCTTGCGGCTGCCCTCCTCCTGATAGAGAGCGTGGAGACGGCCCAGGGTCTGGTCCAGTTGTCCGCTGACTTCGCCCGTGTGGTAAAGATTCCTGAAAATGTCCGGAAAGCCGGGTGACTGGGCAACCAGTTCCGACGGCGTCGAGCCTTGCTCCAAGGGCACCCGCCAGCCTTCCACCGTCCGCCGAAACGCCGGGGAGCCGCTGGCCGTGGCGGCCAGTTCCCAGGCGCCGATGATGCCCACGCCGGCGTTGAGCAACGCCTCCAATGCCGCCGACAAACGCGCCAGCGCCAAGTAGCGGCGGGCCGTGCCAATCAGCGGGACAGGCCGCAGGATTTTTTCGATGGCCGAGCGCCAGCGTTCGCCGCGCCGCCCCTGGCAGGCGTACATCAGGAAGAACGCGACCGCATACAAGGGCACAAAAACGCCCAAGATCGTCGCCGCCATTCCAAACAAGCTGCCGCCGGGCTGCATGAAACTAATGAAGGCGAAGAGCACGATGGCGAAATGAAAAATAAACAGCGGGTACATCAAGTCCGAGATCACCTGGCGGGCCATTTGCGCCCGTTCCTGATAATAAATGGCAAGCAATTTAAAACACGCGTCCAGGCGGCCGCTTTTCTCGCCCGCCTCCAATAAGGCGAGGTCAAAGGAAGGCATCCAGTTTCCCATCATCCGCAATGATTCAACGACCGGGTGGCCTTCAAGAAGGTTATCGAGCCATCGGGTGATCATCGGCTGGAGCGAGCGCGACGGGGGGTTTTTCTTTATGTGTTCGAGCGCCTGGTGAATGCTCAGTCCCGCCGAAATCGTCACGCCAAGCTGATGATACAACTCGGAGCGAAGGCGTAATTGTCCGGGTGTGATGATCAGAGGCATGGATGCCGATCAAGGCCCGGGCGCTGGAATCAGGGTCCCAGCAGGCGGTCGATGTTTTGCTTCAGATCGCGTTTTGAACACATACCGACGATCTGCCCCGCGACCTCGCCGCTCTTGAAAAAGAGCAGCGTTGGAATGGCCCGGATGCCGTATTCAGTGGCCAGAGCCTGCTCCTCATCGATATTGACCTTGCCGATGCGAACGCGGCCATCGTACTCGCCGGCAAGTTCATCGAGGAGCGGGCCGATCATTTTGCAGGGACCGCACCACTCGGCCCAAAAATCGACGACTACGGGGCCGGGTACGCCAAGGACTTGTTCCGCAAAATTGGCCTGGTTTAGTTTTAGAATCGTTGAGGCGGTCATAGTTTAATCAATTTGTCACGTTATACCCAAACTTCAAATTGAACTCAGCTTCCTGTGTCTTTCAGGATAAATACCAGATAGACCACTATTCCCGCCGATGCCAGGGCGATGACGGCGGCGGCGATGGCCAGACCCTTGTCCAATCCGCTTAATCCCGCAGGAGCATACACAGGACGCGGAGCAGCGGCCGGGGCAACGGCTTTAGGCTGCTGGACCGGTGCGGCCATGCGTGTTGCTGGAGCGGAGGCCGGCGGAACGGGCGGCGCCGGAGCCCTTGAGGCGACGGGAGCGGCGGTTGCCGCCACAGGCGCGGCGGCGGCAGCGGAAGGCGGCGGCGGAGCGCCAGGGGCCAATGTGGGCAATTTGATCGTTGGCGCCGAGGTCGGCTTGGGCGGCAAATTAATGCGGACCGTTTCCTTCTTGGGCTGCACCTTGGCGGCTTCAGGCGGTCTGGGCGGCAGCGCGCCGCCGGGCGGAGTAGGAGTATTTTCAGCCATATCGTTTAATCCTGCCTCCAGCGTAAAGTTGGTCCGCGGCGCTGTCAAACCCCAATTGCAACGCCAAACGCGGCGAATTGTTGAACCGCAGGGCGTGTCCGAGCGTCAAATATTGAAGGACTTGAGGGACGGATAAGAATTATTAAATTTTGTTAACATGGAGAGTCTAGCCATTAGCGCTGCTTATATATTCCGAGGAGCACCCAAAACTTCGGCGAAAATCGTTTGCAAGTGTTTTATTGTTAGCAGCTTGCGCGATTCCGTCAGCATTTGACATTCTTATCATGTGATGTTAATCTGGAACCGTGAATCCTATTCGCCACCATGTGAAGTTGGAGTGTCGAAACGACTCGTCCAGGTCTGGGTGGCGCGAACGATTTTGAACGATACTGCACGATTTTAAAATGAGCGAATCCACAGCAACAACGCCGGGCACCGGCGCGGCACTCAAAGTGTCGAAAATATCCGAAGTCGTCATCCGCTTTGCCGGCAATTCACAGGATGGCATCCAGGCCATCGGCGGTTTTCTGGCACGACTGGCCGGGCGAAGCGAACAAGAGGTCATGACGTTTATGACCATTCCGTCAACCATCTCCGGTGGGCCGTCGATTTTTCAGGTGCGAATCGGGTCGGGGGAAGTATTGAGCGCCGGCGACGAGGCGGATGTTCTGGTGGCGTTTTATCAACATTCTTACGACGACCATATCGCTTCGGTGCGCAAAGGCGGATTGGTGCTTTACGATTCCGATCATGTTCAACCCAACCCGGATTGGAACCAGGACTATCGGCACGTCGCGGTGCCGATCTCCAGCCGGACGGTTGAAGCCATTGGCGGCACTGCCAAGGACAAAGGGAAAAATATTTTCACCCTCGGCCTGGTTGCCCGGATGTTCGATTTGAATGTGCCCAAGCTGGAACGGCTCATCGCCGAGCGGTTCGGGGGCAAGGACGAAAGCATCGTCAAGAACGCTCTGTCCGCCTTCCATGCCGGCTATGGCTACTCGCTGGGCAGCGTTTTGGAAACGTTCCAGTTTACTGAAGGCGCGAAAAGAAACGGCCACCAGGTTGTCATGACCGGCAACGAAGCCCTGGCGTATGGTTTGATCGCGGCCGGGATTCGTTTTGGCGCCGCTTATCCTATTACGCCATGGTCCGAAATCATGGAATTGCTCCGCCGTGAATTGCCAAAATACGGCGGCACATTCGTTCAGTGCGAAGACGAACTGGCCTCGGTCTGCATGGCCATCGGCGCAGGTTGGGCCGGGCGCGTGGCGGTCACCGGTTCGAGCGGTCCGGGTGTTGCCTTGAAGACCGAAGCCATTGGCTGGGCCGTCATGGCCGAAGTGCCCCTGATCGTTTGCGACATCCAACGCGGCGGCCCTTCCACCGGGATGCCCACCAGCGTCGAACAATCCGATTTGAACATGGTTTGTTTTGGGGGACATGGAGACGCCCCGCGGGTCGTTATAGCCCCTGGCAGCGTGAAGGATTGTTTCTACACCGCCATCGAGGCGGTCAACATCGCGCGTAAGTATAATGTTCCCGTCTTCATAGTGAGCGATCAGTCCATTGCCACGCGCATCGAGGCCTTTGAAGAACCGCCGCTGGAACAGCTTTGCCAGGACATCGCCCCGGATCTTTCCCCCGTCGCCGAGTACGTCCCGTATCCGTTGAGCGGCGAGGTCCAGCCGCGAGTGGCGCCGGGCACGCCGATTTTGAACGGCAAATATCCCGTGGCCACCGGATTGGAACATGACGAAATGGGACATCCCACCGGCTCGCCCAAGCTGCACATGCAGATGACGGCCCGCCGCCGGCGCAAATTGCAGAAACTGGCCGCCGAATTGCCCCTGCCTCAAGTTTTTGGGCCGCCGGAAGGCAATGTCCTGCTGGTCGGCTGGGGTTCGACCCTTGGCCCCATCCGCGAAGCGGTCGAACGCGCGCGCGCGGCCGGCAACAGCGTTTCCGCCGTCCATTTGCGCCACATCTGCCCGCTGCCGGACGGATTGGAAAACATTTTCGCCGGTTTCAATGAAGTCGTTGTCGTGGAAATGAACGACGAGGGACTTTACGGCTACGGGCAGCTTGCCGGCATATTGCGCGCGCGCTATTGCCTGCCAAAAATCCGCGGATTGAACAAGACCGACGGCCTGACCTGGCGCGTGCGCGAAATCCTGGACCGGGTCAAGACCGACGTGGCCGCGGGATTGCGCAAACTTTAAACTTTCGAGCTTGTCAAACAGAATCAATTTATGAGCGAAGCCACAGTACAAGTCCCTCAACGAGGCAACATCACTTCCGTGCCGGCGGCGCCGCCGCTCCCCGGAACCGAGCGCAAGCCGCTGACCAAGAAGGAAATCGCCGCCGATCACCCGACGTGGTGCCCCGGTTGCGGCGATTTTTCCATCCTGGCCCTTTACTTCAAAATGATTGAGCGGCGCAAGATCTGGCACGAGAAGATTGCCACAGTGGCGGGCATCGGCTGCTCCAGCCGGTTTCCGTACTTCGTGCAGGCGCACGGGGCGCATTTTATTCACGGGCGCGCGTTGCCCTTTGCCAGCGGCATTTCGCTGACGCGTCCGGACCTTCACCTGTTTGTGTTCGGCGGTGACGGCGACGCCTTTTCCATCGGCGGCAATCACCTCAATCATTGCGCGCGCAAGAACATCAAGATGACGTACGTCGTCATGGACAATTGGGTTTATGGTTTGACAAAGAAGCAAACCTCGCCGACTTCGCCGCTGGGCTTCAAAAGCAAGACGGACATCTGGGGCGCCGTCGACCAGCCGATCAACCCGATGAAGCAATTGATCTCCGCCGGGGCGAGCTTTGTGGCGCGGGCCACGCACACCAATCCCAATCATCTGCTGCAAATGATGGAGGCGGCAATGGACCACGACGGTTTCAGCGTGATCGAGTGCCTGAGCGAATGCGTCGAGTTTTACGAAGGGGCCTTCGATTCGTCCAATCCCCGCAAAGGCGGGACGTTCCAGCTTGTGCCGGCGGACCACGATGCCACCGACGAGATGGCCGCCTACAAACTGGCCGACGCTCCGTTCCCGGGGCATTTCGGTATTTTTTTCAAATCCGACCGTCCGACCAAGAACAAGCTTGAAGCCGATATCAATGCGCAAGCGCGTCAAAAGGTCGCCGGAAAGAAAGACTGGGAAATATTGCAGGCCACGTTCAACCGGCTGAAATAATCGGCAAATTCCGGGCGTTGGGCGCGCGGAATCAATCCTTTTCCGGAGGAAGTGTTTTCACGTATTGGGTCCACAGCGGAACGCTGACGTAAAGCTCCATGAATACGTTGGGACGCAATTGATAGTAGCCGGCCATGAGATGCGTCTTGCCTGGCCGTTCGTCAAACGCCGCGCGCAATTCCGTCGAGACGATCATGATCGGGGCCAGCGGCTGGTTTGGGATTTGATCCCAATAACCGGCGCGAGTGAAACGGCGCAAATACCACGGCAAGGGCCAGTAACTTTGCGGCGACATCACTTCAACAATCGTTTCGTAACCGTCGCGGGAAACGCGCGCCAGCGCATCGACGGTGGCGACGAGCTGCAGAATGTCGGGCGATGTCTGGCTATAGACGTAGGGGTTTTTCGGGCTGGCGCAATACGCAGCGCCGGCCTTGTCGAAAGCGAAATTGCCGCGCCAAGCCTGCCAGCCGAGCTGGCCGATGCCCGCCGCCAACGCCAGGCCAAGCGCCGTTTTGCAACCCACCGTCCTGCACGCGCGCAAGAGGGACGCCGCGCCCACTCCGGCCAATAAAATCATTCCGTGATAAAAGCCGAGCAGACACCACGGCGTCTTGTAAGCCAGCACGGTGTAAATCAATGTCAGCCAGACCGTGTAAAAGGCGATCAGGCGCGGAAGCGGCCCCGTAGTTCCAAACAACGCCACGAAAAAACCGGCCGCCGCCAACACCGCCACAAGCGCCTCGCTCCAGACCGGACCACCCGCGGCGCGGAACCAAAAAAGACGGTGAAAATAAAATGCCCAGGAGTGCGCGTGCGGAGTCTGACCGCCGGCCCTCCGAATCCAGGGGATGTACGTGCGCAGCGCGTCCGGCAATCCCTGTGGATTGGTGAAGAATGACGAGAAAAAAAGCGCCGTGACGGCGAGCGCGGTCAGCAACGCCAAAATGACGTGGGTCCACTTTCCCCGCCAGGCAAGGGCGGGGGCGTCCGCGCCGCGCCAGTGACTCCAAGCCGCGGAACTTCCGACCGCCAGGCCCAGGGCGGCGACGGCGAAAACGAAGGTCTCCTTCGTTGCGCACATCAGGCCCAGGCCGATTCCCGCCGCCAGCGCCCATCCCAGGCGTCCGCTTCGGACGTAGCGCCAGCAGGAGAAAAAGCTCAACGCGGTAAAAAACACCAGGAGCATCTCATGAATGTAATACCGGCTGTAGAACACCATCGCGGGCGACACGGCGATCAACGCGGCCGCCCACAGAGTTTCCCCTTTTCCAAAATCCGGCGCCAGAATCAGCAGCATCAGAATCAAGCCCGCTCCAAAAACAGCGGGCACAGCGCGGAACGTGCGCAGCGTGAATTGATTGAAGTCGCCGCCGCCGCCGAGGAAAGCGGAGGCCAGCGTCATGTAGGGAAGCGTTGGGCCGTGGAATTCGTTCGGATCGTATTTGTAACTATTATTGACCCAAAGCAGGCGGAATTTCATCGCGTTGACGGCCTCGTCATTGTGCATGGGCCGGAGTCCCAATTCCGGAAGGCGCAAGGCCAGCCCGGCGCCGGTGAGGAACGCCAGGCCCGCTACGAACCACCGATTCATGAGGCCGGCAGGCCCCACGCCTCGATCTCGATGTAGGTGTTGAGGGCGCTGTCGGTGCTGCCCTTGCTGTAGCAGCGGAGATAGCGGGCCTTGGTTCCCTTGGCGTCGATCAATTTGCCCGCGCCGGTCAGGGAGTTCTCGAAGTATTCGCGGTCGGTGCCGATCCCAAGGCCGGCGCTGTTTTTTTGGTCATTGTTGTAGAGCGTTGTCACGCCGGAGATAAACTCCGGGTCGTCAGAAACCTGCACAATCACGTCCCGGCAAACAATGGGCGTCGTAAAATCGTGCCACAGGACAATGGCGTAAAGATTATATTCCCCCTGCAAATCGATCTGCACCCAGCGCACGCCGCGGCGCAACGTGACGACGTTCTCTTCATAGGCCTGCTTTTTGCCGTCGGTGATCTGCTTCAGTTCGCCGGAAATCAAATTGGGATCGCTGGCCGTGACCGGCTTGCCGAACGCGACGTTTGCGACGCCTTTGGGAGCCAGGAACACGGGACGCGGTTTGTCGTCCAGCGGCAGGGCGGTGGTATTGGTCGGCATGACCTGGGGGGTGCCCTTCATTGCGGGCGGGGGCAAAACAAGCGGCAAGGGCACTAAGTCGTCGGCCGCCGCCGAATAAACTCCGCCAACCGCCAAAACCGCCAGGAAAAAGAATGTCTTCATTCATTGAGGATTAACAAGCCCGCCGCCGGGATTAAAGCGCAAAGTGACGCGCGCAAGCGGGGACGGCGCATCTCATTTTTTTGGAATTGCGCTTCTCAGGCTGGGGCAATCCAACCATTTTTCCGGGAGGGGCGAGCGCCGCGAGTCCCAAATTCGTCTGGGTCTTGAACGTTTTCGGTTAGCATGTGAGCCAGATCGAAATGGAGCTCGCGGATTCACTACAGAGGAGAGAGGCACAGTCAGAACAGAGGAGAGGTGCACCGCACGCGGTGCTGCTCGCGGTGCTGCTCGCCCCTCCCGATTCTTTCGCCGGACCAATTCAATCCGAGTTCTCTTACCGTTGAGATTAAGATTGGAATTGGGAGCAGCGAAGGGGCTGCGGCCTATTTCCCGGGCGCGGCCATGCCGATCTTTTTCAGGAACGGTTCCACCGACTGTTTTCTGCCAAGAAACTTTTCGATGGAGATTTCCACGTCGCGCGAATTGCCCTTTTCGTAGATTTCCCTGCGCAGACGTGCCCCCGCCTCGACGTCAAAATATCCGTCGGGCGCGTTTTCAAAGACCGTGGCCATGTCCGCGGCGATGGCATCGGCCCAGGCGTAACCATAATAGCCCGCGTCGTACCCATCCATGATATGCCCGAAATAGGCGACCCATGCCGTGTCAGGCGGCTCAGGGAAAAAAGTCTCCGCGACGATTCTGTTGGACAGCGGGACGGTTTCCTGGACATTGCCGGCGTGGATTTGGGTGTGCAGTGCCAGGTCCGTCAAACCAAAGCCGAGTTGGCGGCGGTAGAAGGAGGCTTCAACGGCCAGTTTGGAGGCCTTGAGCTGGTTGAGGATTTCCTCCGGAATCTTTTTTGAAGGATCGCGGTAATCGGCGGCAAAACTGTCAAGCACCTTCTTGTCCCACGCCCAGTTTTCCAGCATTTGCGACGGCGCTTCCACGAAATCCCCGGGCACGCTGGTGCCGGAGAAGCGGGAGTATTTGGCGCGCGTCAGGATTGCGTGCATGGCGTGGCCAAATTCATGAAAGAGCGTCACCACGTCCTCGTGGTCCAGGAGCGAGGGAACGCCGGGCTGGGGCGATGGAAAATTGCAAATCAGCGCGACGGTTGGACGCTGGTATTGACCGTCGTCGAGCAATTTGCCGTCGATGATCCCGAATTCGGCGAAGTGATTGTACTTGCCCTCGCGCGGGAACATGTCGAGGTAGAACAGACCCATCGGCTCGCCGGTGGCGGAATCGGACACGGCGTAAAGCTGAAGATCATCGACCCATTTATAAGGCGGTGTGATCCGCTGGAATTTGAGCCCGAAAATCCTCTGGTAGATGGCGAACATTCCTTCCAGACAGCGCTGATACGGGAAGTAAACTTTAAGGGCGTCCTCATCGATGGTGTATTTTTCCTTCTTGAGTTCATTGGCGAAGTAACGCCAGTCCCAGAGGTAAATCTGCGCGTTGGCATCGCCGGTCTCTTTGATTTTGAGGGCGCGAAACTCGGCGATCTCGGAGTCGAACTTCGGTTGCAACCCCACTTTCAGGCGCTCCAGAAAATCCGTCGCCTGCGCCGCGGTCTTGGCCATTTTTATCTCGATGACGTAATCGGCCCAGCTCTTGTAACCGAGTTTCTTGGCGATCGTATCGCGAATGACCAGAAGCTGCTGAAGCAGTGGAACGTTCTCGTCACGGGCCAATTGGTCGCGCGCAGTCTCCATTTTCAAGCGGGTCTGCTCATTCCTGGCGTTTTCCATCACAGTGAGGTAATGCCACGTGATATTGGCCATGACGGCATAGGTGCCGTCATCATTCTTGACGCCCTTTTGATCCAGAAAATCCTCCGGCACGCCCTCCATTTCGGCCCGTGTAAACACCAGGCGGCGCTCAGCCTTGGTCACATTGCTCTTGAAGTCTTCCTCCAGGCCGGAAAGTTTTTTTCGGAGCGCCTCCACCTCGTCGCGCTGCGCCTGGGGCAAGGCCAGCCCGGCCCGGAGATAATCCCGCATCGTGTCCTTGAGCAGCTTGGCATCCTCGCCCTCAAGGCTGGGCCGCGTGTCCGAGTAAGCCTTGACCGCGCGGTAAACGTCCATGCGGTAATCCAGTCCGACCGCCCATGCTTCGAGAATCTTTAATTGATCCGTCGCCGCGTCGCGCACCGCCGGGTCCTGGCTTGTTTCCTTGATGACGGTGAGGCGATTCTCAGTGGAGCCGATGATGTAACCGACGTCGTCCAGGGCGCGGACGGTGTTGGCGAAAGTCACCTGCGCGGGTTGCAGGCGGCCAACCTGATCGAGCGCCGTTTGCGCCCGCGCAACCGTCTCTTTAACGGAGGTTTCGAGTTCGTTGGTCGTGGTCTCGAAAGTCGGGACGGTAATGATGGAGTGATATCGGGCTGCCGCGCTTTGAAATGCCTCCAGGCTGGCGTTTTGCGCGGCGGCGGGCTGGGCTCTGCCTGGCGAGCTGCCGTAAGCGCCGAGGATCGCTGTCAGCGCGCCTGTGACAAGATTTGAGAATCGCATTTTCATGGAATTTATTTCAGCATCGGCCTCAATGGTCCTAGATTAACGATTAACGCTTTGTTGGAAATCAAAAATCTCCAGCTTGAATTCCGCTCCGGCGAGCGAAGCCTTCGGGCCGTCGATGGCGTTTCCTTCTCGATCGGCGACGGCGAGACGGTTTGCCTGGTTGGCGAGAGCGCATCGGGCAAAAGCGTCACGGCCCTTTCCATTGGGCGACTATTGCCCACGCCGCCGGCTTACTACCCGGCGGGGGAGATTATTCTGGACGGGCATGACGTCCTCAAAGCGTCCAAGCGGGAATTGCGCGCGTTGCGGGGCCGGGGAGTCAGTTATATTTTCCAGGAACCGGGCGCCTCGCTCAATCCGGTGTTTCGCGTCGGGGCGCAAATCAAGGAATCGCTCAAATTGCACCGGCCGCAAGCCGCGACAGATGGCGAAGTGGTCCGGTTGCTCAAGTTGGTCGGAATTGGGGCGCCCGAAGCGCGCGCCAGAAATTATCCGCACGAGATGTCGGGTGGAATGCAGCAGCGGGTGATGATCGCGATGGCCATTGCGGCGGAACCCAGGCTCCTTGTCGCCGACGAACCGACCACCGCGCTGGATGTGACGATTCAGGCGCAGATTCTGGATCTTCTGGCCGAATTGAAGCGGCGTCTGGGCATGAGCCTGTTGCTCATTACGCACAACCTGGGGATCGTCGGGCAGATCGCCGATCGTGTCGCCGTAATGTATGCGGGGCAAATTGTTGAAATGGCGCCGGCACGGCAATTGTTGCGGCGCCCATTGCATCCCTACACCCAGGCGTTGATGAATTCGGCGCCCAAACTGGGGTCCGACGCCGATCGTTTGGCCAACATTCCCGGCAACGTCCCCAGCCCCGGCGCAATGCCATCGGGTTGCCGATTTCATCCGCGGTGCGCGAAAGCGCGGCCCGATTGTTCGCGAAACGCGCCCGAATTGATTGAAGTCGAAGTCGGGCGGCAGGCCCGTTGCCCCTATTGGAACCAATGAACGGCGCGTCAGATCAGAGGTTGCTCGAGGTACGCAATCTGAAAGTCCATTTCCCGGTCAAGGAGGGGTTCGTCAAGGCTGTCGATGACGTCAGCTTTCAAATCCATGCCGGGGAGACGCTCGGGTTGGTGGGAGAAAGCGGCTGCGGCAAGACCACCCTGGGCCGGGCCATCGCCAAACTTGTCGATCCAACCCACGGCAGCATCTGGCTCAACGGCGAGGATATTGCGGCGTTGTCCGGCGCCCAATTGCGGGCGCGCCGGCGCCAGTTGCAGATGATTTTCCAGGACCCTTACAGCTCCCTCGACCCCCGCATGACCGCCGCTCAAAGCATCGGCGAGGCGCTGGAAATTCACCGGCTGGCGCGGAACGCCGAGGACCGTCGCGGCCGAATCGAGGAATTACTCCAATCGGTCGGACTGGACGCGACGCACGGGGCGCGGTATCCGCATGAATTCAGCGGCGGCCAGCGTCAGCGGATCGGCATCGCGCGCGCCCTGGCTGTCGAACCCAGTTTGATCATTTGCGACGAACCCGTGAGCGCCCTGGACGTATCAATCCAGGCGCAGATCATCAACCTCCTGCACGACCTCCAGCGGCAGCGAGGCGTGGCGTATCTTTTTGTGGCGCACGATCTGGCGGTCGTGGAGCACATCAGCCGGCGGATAATGGTGATGTATCTGGGTAAAGTGGTGGAATTGGGGACGGCGGCCGCGGTCGTTCAAACCCCCAAACATCCATACACGCAGGCGTTGATTTCGGCCGTGCCGCGGATTGAAGAATCGGAAGAACGTCCGCGCACCGTGCTCGCGGGTGAGATGCCTTCGCCCATCCATGCGCCCGCGGGATGCCCGTTTCATCCGCGCTGCCCGATAGCGGTGGACCGTTGCAAGGTCGAGGTTCCCGCGCTGCGCGAAATAAATACCGCGCATTGGGCAGCATGTCATCTGGCAAAGTGATTATTTAACCTAACGTAGGCGGCCCAAGTTTCCGGGCGATCGTTGCAAGATCCGCATCGCGGCGATTGGCCAGAAGGATTACGGTCCGCCGCCTTTGGGGAAAACGTTCAATGCGCGTCGTAAACCCGCACGTTTCTCCATAATGCCAGATCCTTTCTCCGTCAATAAACCAGCCGAATCCGTATCCATTCCCGTGATCCCGGAAGGCTTGCTCCAACATTGGCCGGCTCACGAGTTTTTCGCCATACAGCGCCTGGTCCCATTGATAGAGGTCGGTGATCGACGAATAAATCCCGCCGTCGCCCAGCACCGCGCTGGTCACGCTTTGGTCGGTCTCCTCGAAGACTTCACCGTGGCGGGTGTAGCCGATTGCGCGATTTGGCACCTCCGAACCGCCCGCTTCGTATGCGAGTGTGGTGGCCATGGAGAGCGGTTCAAAAATATTTTCGCGCAAGAACGCTGAAAAACGTTCTCCCGACGCGGCTTCGACCACCAGCGCCAGGAGCGCGTACCCGCTGTTGCTGTAGCGAAAACGCGTTCCGGCGAGGAAATATGTCCAGTCCTGCCGTCGCAGGATTTCCAGAACGTCGCGATCGCGCAGGGGCGTGGTTGTTCCGGCGGGTATCAACTCCTCATAATCCGGCAGGCCGGACGCGTGAGTGAGCAAATGGCGAAGCGTAATGGAGTCGCCGTAAGGCGGGAGGCCGGGCAAAAACGCGGCCAGCGGATCATCGAGGGCCAGTTTTCCGCGTTCGGCCAAAATCATGATCGACATTGCGGTGAATTGCTTGGTAAGCGAAGCCAGCCGAAAATTCGTGGCCGGCGAGACGGGGGATTTGGTTGCCAGGTTGGCCGAGCCGTAACCGCGCGCCAGACGGATTTCGCCGTCCTGCACGACGAGGACACTCACGCCCGAAACATCCGGCCGGTCGAATTCCACGAATAATTCCTCTTCCGTCATACCCCATAAATGAAAGCACATTCGGAGGTGGCCGGGCACAAAATTCAAATTTGCGATTGACGGCTGCCATGCCGGACAAGCCATGCTATTATGAACTGTATGAATTTGGACGAGAAACAACGCCAGGCGGTCGCGACCTGGATCAACGACGGCCTGAAGCTTGCGGAGATTCAAAAGCGCCTGGAATCTGACTTCGGTTTGCGCGTGACGTATCTGGAGGTCCGGCTGCTGGTCGATGATTTGAAGCTCAAACCCAAGGACCCGCCTCCGCCGCCCAAGCCCGCCGCGCCCGTTGTGCCGGAGCCGGCGGCGGACCTGGCTCCCGGCCCGCCTGCTACCGGCGGCGTCAGCGTCACTGTGGATCAATTGACCCGGCCAGGGGCGTTGGTCAGCGGGAAGGCCAAATTCAGCGACGGGAAAACCGCCGATTGGTTCCTGGACCAGGCGGGACGGCTTGGACTGGCTCCCAGCGAAAAAGGCTACAAACCTCCGGCGGCCGATTTGCAGGAGTTTCAAATCGCCCTTCAAACCGAACTGCAAAAAATGGGACTTTGAGATTCGATGCCGGAGATCAGGACATTTACCGACGACTTGACACTCGCCCGCGCCGCGGCAACGGATTGGCTGGCGGTGGTGCGAAAAAACTCGGGCCCGCATCTGACGGCGCTTTCCGGGGGGCACATTGCCAGCACGCTCTTTTCGGAAGTCGCCGATTTGGCCAGGGCGACCGGCACGTTCCTGGGGAACATTCACTTTTTTTGGGCGGACGAACGGTGTGTTCCCCCCAACGACAGCGAGAGCAATTTCCGCCTGGCGGACGAGAATTTATTTCGTCCCATGGGCATCGCGCCAGAAAGGATTCACCGGCTCAAAGGCGAGTTGCCGCCGGAAACTGCGGTCGCCCAGGCCAACGGTGATATCCGCCGAAACGCTCCGCAAAACGCCGCTGGAGTTCCTGTGCTTGACGTTGTTTTTTTGGGGATTGGCCCCGACGGACACATCGCCTCGCTCATGCCCAACGCGCGGCCCGAAGTGCTTCAAAGCCGCGAACCTTTCGTTCACGTGGACAACTCGCCCAAGCCGCCACCCAATCGGATCAGCATGACATACCCTGTCCTTGCCGCCGCCCGGGAAGTCTGGGTGCTGGTCACCGGAGAGGGCAAGACGGAGGCGCTCCGCGAATCGCTCCGACCCGATGGCAAAACGCCGTTGGCGCGCGTAATCCAGTCGCGCGCGGAAACGCGCATTTATTCTGACGTTGGAGCGCCTTGAGGCTACGCTGCCGGGAGGATTTGTCCAATGACCATCAAGGTCCAATGTCCCTGCGGCGCCAAATACTCCTTTGAAGTCGAGCCGGTGGACGGACAGATGCCCCATGCGGTCAATTGCCCCGTCTGCAATGCCGACGGCACCGCGTTGGCCAACGAAGTGATTGCGGCCAAGGCGGGGACGCCGAAACTGCGCGTGCATATCGCGCCGACAGAGGCGGAAGCGCCGGTCGTTCCAGCCCCGTTTCCGAGGCCGGCGGTCATCAGCCCGCTGGAACGGTTGCGGGCCGAGCGCCGGCAATGGCGCCGACTCGCCTGGATCGCCGCGGGCCTTGCGCTGATCGTCGTGGCTCTTCTGGGAGCGTGGGGATGGTTTGTCGTTGTCGGTTCGAAACCGCGGCTGGAATACTCGGTGAAAATTCCGGGGCCGGATTCCAGTTGGCGCGCGGGTTTTCTGGACGCCGGAACAATTCTTCTTGTCAATCCCGCGCGCGCCACCGCGCATGACCTGGCCAAAGGCAGGGATTTGTGGACCACACCGCTTTCGGCGGATTCATCCGCAGCCGCCGCCGAAGGACCGCAGCCGCTGACTTTTATTGACAAGAATGGCATCTGGATTTGCCTGGGGAGCAGCGTCCTGCGCCTCAACCGCGCGACAGGCGAAATCCAGCAGACCATTCCGGTGACGGGGCAATTCCAGAGTTTTACGCCGACGGCGTCCGGCATCCTGGTCGTCTCCGCCCCGGATGAAACGACGCGAGTGGCGATGCAGATCGACCTTGCTTCCGGGCAAGTGGCCACGCAGGACATCGTGGTTCCGCGCTCGCAAAAACATCTGATGCCCAATGAGCTTCCGCCCAACGTCCAGCCGACCGCCGGCGTTCTGCTGTCTCAAGCGATGGAGGACCAGAAATTCAACAAACCATTGGACGCGATGAGCAGTGAGTTTTTTTCCGCGGGCGATAATCTCGTGGAAATGCGAGTCAGGCTGCTCGAACCGAAGGTCACCTACGTTCAGTCCATAAAGCCGCGCGGCCCGTCCCATCTCAACGGCAATACGACCGCCTCCACCAGCGCCGGAGACGTGGAGGAGGAAGTCTTCAACGATCTCAAGCGGAGCGAAACCGGCGGAGTCAAAGGCATCGACGTAAGCAGTTACGAAGTCAAACTTCGCCGCTGGACCGGCGCGACGCCTGTTGAATGGACCGGCGATGTCACCGGGGTCCCGGCTTTTTTTCCGCTCAAAACGGTGGACCTGCTGGTTGCCGGCCCGTGGCTTGCCGTCTTTGACAAACAGAACAATAAACTTTTCGAGGCGAAATTGAGCTATTCCATCAGCGACCGGTTCGGACCCGGGAAGTGGGACCACCATTCGGCGCCGGCGTTGGAAGAAAACGGCGCCCTTTATTTTTTCGATCAAGGGGTGCTGACCGATTTTTCGCTGCCGGG
The DNA here is from genome assembly GCA_035511075.1 of Vulcanimicrobiaceae bacterium. Classification (GTDB taxonomy): domain Bacteria; phylum Verrucomicrobiota; class Verrucomicrobiia; order Limisphaerales; family Palsa-1400; genus DATAUD01. Next base: position 41,277 of record DATKFW010000038.1, on the reverse strand, counting down.
CGGCGAAGTCCAGTGGCGTGCCACCAGCATCGGCATTACCAAGATTCTGCGGGACAACGCGGGCGCCCTTTACGTTGATTCCACGACGGCGCCTCCCGAGGACATCCAATACTCGGACCAAATCACCTTCGAGAAAGCGGCGCCGGACCTGCTTAAAATCGACGCCGCATCGGGCAAAATCCTGTGGCAGGCGCTCAATCTTGGGCAGGAATGTTATATCAGCGGCAAATACCTCTACACCTCGAGCGTCAACCAGGGCGGCATCGCGATGGCCAATGGGTTGGCGGAGGCCGTCAATGCCCCGCGCCCGGAAGGACCGGTTTATTTCCATATTCACAGGCTCGACCCTGTGGACGGCAAGGAACTGTGGGATTTTTATCGTGAAGAAGCGCCGATGGAATTGTCCTTCCAGCAAGAGCGTTTCCTGTTGCGTTTCTCGGACAGGGTCCAGGTCTGGAAATTCCTCACTTTCTGAGAGCCGGCGCGACGTGATACGCGCAAGGGCGGTTAACATATCACATGTTCGCGCGCTCTGCCTGGAAAAGTTTTTTTATGACTTCTTGGGGTTGCAAAATTCCGCCGCCGGAATAAATTTGATGGCATGGCAGAGTCCAAGAAGAAGCCGGCGTCTAACAACCCCCCACCCAAACCCACCCCCAACAGCGGCCCCGAATCGCCACTATTGGAGGGCCAGATTTTGCCGAGCGAACAGCTCGACGCTCTGTCGACCTTGCAACTCGTCGATATGATTGTCGCCAAGCTTCCGCCGCGGCACAGCGTCATAATGGATATGGTGTATTTGCGCGACCGCGTGATCGAGGTGGAGGAGGTCAACGATCAGGCCCGCCAAACAATTGAAAAGCTGGATGCGATAGTCGAGAAGCTCCGGTCGCCGGCCTTTCGCGTCGGAACCCTGCTGATGCCGGTGGAACCGGACAAGGCGCATGTATGCGTGAGCGGGACGGATTATGTCTGCCGCGTTGATCCGCAGATTCCGCTGCCGAGTTTGCAAGTGGGCCAGCGTGTGCTGCTCAATGAAGCGTTTGCCATCGTCCAGGGGCTGGGCTTCGACCGAAACGGGCCGGTTGTGCGCATCGATGAATTGCTTTCAGGCGGACGGCTGAGGATCGGGCAGGAGTCGGGTCTGCTGTGCTCGGTGCTGTTGAGATCGGCTCTATTGGCGAAGGAGAAACTCAAGCCGGGGATGGAGGTGCGCCTGGACGCCAATCAGCGGGTGGCCCTGGAGGTCATCGGAGTAGGCCGGCGGATCGAACGCACGCTGGAAACGGTGACGGCGCTGCCGTGGGGCGCGATCGGGGGGCAGAGCGAGGCCGTTGAGGCGATTCGCGACACAATCGAGCTGCCGTTTCTCCATCGTGAATTATTCAAGCGGTTCGACCACACGGTGCCCAAGGGATTCCTTTTGCACGGGCCGCCGGGTTGCGGCAAAACGCTGCTGGGCAAGGCCACGGCGCATAATCTGCGGCAGCAAATCCTCGCCGACACGGGTGTGGACCATCCAGAGTTCTTTTTGCACGTCAAGGGGCCGGAAATCCTCAATATGTGGGTGGGAGAATCGGAGCGGCAGGTGCGGGATTTGTTCGCGCAGTGCCGCGAGCGAGCGGCGGAAGGTTCGCTGGCGTTTTTGTTCATCGACGAGGCTGAGTCGATCCTTGGGACGCGGCGGGCCGGGCGTTACAGCACGATTTTAAGCACGCTGGTGCCGATGTTCTGCTCGGAGATGGATGGATTGGAGCCGCTCCAGAATGTGGTGGTCATCCTTGCCTCCAACCGGGCGGATTTGATCGACCCGGCGATATTGCGTCCGGGAAGAATTGATCGAAAAATCAAGGTCAACCGTCCAACTCAGGAGGGCGCCCGGCGCATTTACGAGATTTATCTCAAAGAGACGCTGCCGCTGGGCGAACCGAAGGAAGCCATGGCCCAAGCCATAACAGAAGCGCACTACGCCAAGACGGTCGATAACCAGTTCCTGGAGATCACTTATCGCAGCGGCAAAAGGGATTTTCTCTATCGCGGCGATCTGGCCAGCGGGGCGATCATCGCGGCGATTGTGGAACGTGCCAAGAGTCTGGCGATTAAACGCACCATCCAAACCAAGATGGAGACTCAATTGACCCGCGCCGATCTCCTGCAGGCCTTGCAGCAGGAGTACTCGGAGAATGATCTTTTCCCGCCGACGGATATAACGGAGGACTGGTTGAAGCTCACCGATTTCGATCCGGAGAACGTGATCAAGCTCGCGCCCATCCGCCCGCGAAAGAAAGATTTGCTCGGTTCCGGCATAGTTTGACCCGCGCGCGCCTCCCAAAACATGATCATACAGTTTGGCACTGAAACGGAAATTGGCATCGCCCGCAACAAGGAAGAGAACCTTGACGTCGTAGCCGAGTCCATGGCCTTGGTGCGCAGCGCCACAAAATCAGGCGTCCTCATGCGCTGGGATTATGAGTGCGAGGACCCGCACGCGGACATGCGGGGCTTCCACGTCGAGGAACTTCGGCAGGACTCCGACGAAGCGTCGTACTTCGCGCAGGACGCCGGACGCGAACTGAGTTTCGTGGAGATCAAGAGCGATCTGGTCCTGGGCAACGGAGCCCGTTATTACAATGACCACGCCCATCCGGAGTATTGCACGCCCGAATGCAGCACGGTGGAGGAGTTGATTTCCCATGACCGCGCGGGCGAGCGCATCCTGATGCGTTGCGCGCAAAAGCTCTCCGAGGAACGCGGCTGCGATGTTTGTCTCTACAAGAACAACACGGACTTTCGCGGGCACAGCTACGGATGCCATGAAAATTACCTGCTCCCCCGCTCGTTGCCGTGGGAAAAGCTGGCGCGGGGCATCCAGGCATTCCTGGTTTCGCGCCAGATCATCGCCGGGGCGGGAAAATTCGCCATTGAAGAGGAGGACCGTTTCATCTCGCCTGGATTTCAGATTTCGCAGCGGAGCGATTTTTTCAGCGAACTGCAAAGTGTGGACACGATGCAGCGCCGTCCCATTGTCAATACTCGCGATGAGCCGCATGCCAATCCCAATCTTTTCCGCCGTTTCCATGTGATCCTGGGAGACGCAAACATGTCGCCATTTTCCACGCGGCTGAAGATCGGCGCGACGGCGCTGGTGTTGGAAGCGCTGGCGCGCAATCCCAAGCGGCCGTATCCGTTGCTGGCCGATCCGTTGCAGGCGCTGGTTTCCATTTCGCGCGATCCTAAGTTCCATTGGGAAGTCGCGCTCCAGGACAAAAAATGTTCCAACGCGCTGGCCTTGCAGCGGGAGTATTGGCAGGCCGTCATGGACCTGTGCGACTTGAGCGATCCTTCAAAGGCGGCGCTGGCGGCCGATTGGGACCACGTCCTGTCGGACCTGGAAACCGAGCCGATGCGCTGCCGGGACCGGTTGGATTGGGTGGCGAAACTGGCGTTAATCCGCGAGTTCCAAGTCAGCCAGAATCTCAACGCGGACGACCCGTGGTTGCAAAGCCTGGACCTGGAATATCACCGGTTGGATCGCGAACATGGTCTTTACTACGCGCTCGAGCAGGCCGGCTCGATGTTGGGAGTTCCCGACGAGGCTTTGGTGCGCCGGGCGATTTCCGAACCGCCCCGCACCACTCGGGCCTACATACGCGGCCGGTGCATCCAAAAATTCTCAGCGTCGGTGATTTCGGCGCAGTGGGACCACATTACGCTGCAGGGGGCAAACGGACCGCTGAAAATTTCGCTTCTGGACGTATTCACGCAGGACCAGGTGCGGACATGCTCAAAAGTCGTCGATGCCGCCAAGTGCCCTGATGACCTGCAGTCGATCGCCGAACGAATCGACGACGCGCTGTTGTAATTTTCACGCATTTGTCGCGTTCTGCCCGCAAAAACGGGTTGCAAAGGGTTCTACGATAGAATCTATAACCGCATAACCGAAAGTGTCTTGCGACTCAAACAACGCTCTTTTTGAATAATGGCATTAGTTGTGCTATTTTAAGACAAAGAGGTTGGATGTTATGAGTTGCCCCGAGAGAGAACGAATTGAAGCGGACGAAGAAGCCGCTCCCGAACTGCGACTGGTTGTTAAACAAAACGGCGCGCCCAGTGGCATCGCCAAAAACGGTTCGACTGCCGGCGCGCGATCGCAACGGATGGAATTGGCGGCCCTGGGCTGGGAGGTCCGGCGCAGGCGGCTGGGCCTCAAGTAGCGACGGCGCCGCCGGGCGGCGAAGGTTCGACGGCACGGACGTCGGTATTTTCTTCCGGCGGCCGGGGCGGGGTGCCACCTTCACCGCGCCACAAGACTTCGTAGATTCTCACGGCGTTGCGGAAGCCCTTCACCATCCGCGGCGGCCATTCCAGGCAGAGCGCGGCCAATTTTGGATCGTCGCGCGTCAACGCGGCGTAAGTGGCTTCGCCAATGATGATTCGTCCGTGCCCGGAAACGCCTTCCAGCCGGCTGGCAAGGTTGACCTCGCGTCCGAAAGCGGTGTAGTTAAGCAGGTGAGTTTCCGACCCCATGTAGCCAACCGTCGCAAGGCCCGTATTGATTCCCGTACCCATCGTCAGCAGCGGCAGAAGCGAATGCGCGGGAAGGCCAAGGCTTTGGCGCGAAATGTTTTCCTCCTCCAGACGCTTGTTTTGCGCGGTCCGTTGCAGGTTTAATTTCGCCAGGGCCTGTTGCGCTTCAATCGCCGCCCGGACGGCGTCCGCCGCGTGATGCGGGTTGCCCAGCGGGGCGCCCCAGAAGGCCATCACGCAATCGCCGATGTATTTGTCGAGCAATCCTTTTCTTTGTTTGACAATGTCCGCGATGGTGCCCAGATAAAGACTGACCGTGCCAAGGGATTCGCGCGCCTGCGCGTCGAAATAAGCCTCCGCCTCGGCCGGGGTCAGGTTATTTTGCTTGACGTAGTCGGCGGCCTGGGCCTGGGTGACATCGGTCAGTTCGGTGAACCCGCGGACGTCGGCAAAATAAACGGTGATCTCGCGGCGCACGCCGCCCAGGGAAAGCGTCGGCGCGGCCAGGACTTCGTTGACAACGTCGGGCGAGACCAGGCGTGAAAAGAGCAGTTTGACGCGTTTCCTTTCCAATTGCTCCACCCTGACGCGGTGCGTTAGCACGGATAGGTGGGTTATGATGCCGGCACAGCCCAGGGGCAGAACAATTGGCGCGGAAATCCGAAATCGGAAAAACAGATCGGCGGCCGCGGCTACGTACGCGGCCGCAAAGACCAGCATCAGCAGAGAACCTGTGGCCGGGCGCGCCACCACCCACGTGATCCACGCCGAGAAACCGCCCACCAGGACGATGAGCAGCAGGTTCAATGGCAACGGCGTCATCCGCACAAACCGGTCCGTGATAAGCGAGTTGGCCACGTTCAGATGTTCAGTGACAAGAAACGTCGAGCTTTCCAAAGGAGTCGCCCCAACGTCGGCCAGTTCATTGCCGGTGGCCGTCGAGCCGATGACGACCAGTTTATCCTTCCATTGATTCGGAATCGGCTCGCCCTTCGCGCGCTCGTTGAATTCCTCCAGCAATTCCTCCAGCGATCCTTCCCCTTCCGTCAGGCGCGGATCGTTCAATGCCAGCGACCAGTCAATGTATAGGTAGCCCTCGGCATCGACCGGTATCGCGCGTGTGATACCGCCCGATCCATGAAGAATGATGCGTCCCGGCTCGAACTGGGGGTGGTCGAGGTCAAGCCCCAATTCGCGCGCGGCCAGAACGATGCCCATGGTCCAAGCCCGATACGTGGTGACGGGCACAAACTTCTCGCCAACCCCCGCGGGGATAGGCCTGGTCACATTGGTGGTGGCAATCTCGCCATTTCCGTCAGTCGGAAAAACCACCGATTCCCCCAATCTTTGTCGAAAGAACGTAATCCGCCCCGGCTCAATGATTGTTTTGGCAAGGTCCAGGCCATAGTCGACGGCCATTCGCTCGATGAGCCGGTGCCAGACAGGGTAATCTTCATAGGCGGGCACGCGGCGAAGGACGCCGTCGGAATCGCGTCTTACAGAAATATTGGCGACGCGCCAGGCGCTGTTCCGAAAGAGGGGGGCCGGCAACAACTCCCGGTCCGCCCCCAAAATGACATTGCCCGATTCTTTTATTTGACGGGCAAAGTATTGGTCGGAGCTGATGGAGGCGCCGTCAGGCAATTTGACAGGCGGATGGTCACTGCGCAACTCGGCAAAAAGAACGTCGAAGGCGACGGCCTGGGCGCCCTGGCTCGTCAATTCGTGCAGCGCGCGCGCGTAAACTTCCCTAGGCCAATACAATCCGTATCTGAAGCCAAGGGCGCCGTTATTGACCGCGGCGATTGTGTCATCGCTGATTTCGACCAACCCGAGATTGGTGGCGCAACTGACCGAGGGGCCAGCATATCGATAGGCCAGGCGCACGCGCCAATCGTAGGTCATCCATTCGAGGCGATCGAGGCCCGCAAGCCGGATGATTCGCGGGGTGAATTGCAGGATGCAAACGCCAATAACGACCAGTGCGGCGATAAGAAACGTCGGCGATTTGAGGAAACTCAGGCGCACGGGCGGAGGATAAACAAACCGCCCGGAGCAACACAAGTTACTCCGGGCGCAAACTCAAGGGGGCGGCGGCGTCAAACTATTTTTCGCCCGACCGTCGGAGCATCGCTTATTCAGCCGAGCTTACCGAACTCTGTCCGCCAGTGGGGAACGGATAAATTACAGGCGGCGGCTGCGGCGGCTGGCCGATGGGGGTAATGGAACCCAGCAAGGAGGCGATGCCGGTCTCATACAACTGAAGCTCGTAGATCGGCGTGGGAACAACGTCGCCGTAGCCAGGGGTCCAGGACTCGCCGTCGCGCAGCACCTTGACCACCGTAGGACCGCCGGGATCGATCACCGCTGAGACAATAACTTGTCCGGTGATGCTGGTAAACGTTACGGTGTGGCGGCCATCGGCTTCCAGCTTGGATCGCACGTGGTAGTCGGTGCCGCGAATTCCGGCAACGCCGTGGGCAGTCTTGATCTCATAACGGGAATTGGCGGTAATCTTCTTGACGTTGCCGAGGATGGCGCCGTCCTGCAAATCCAACATTGTGTCCTGGTCCGCATCCCGGCTGGTGTCGCTGCGCGTCATGGTCGGAATGGCCAAGGTCGTATCCGGCTCGATGCGCAAAGCCGACGACAAGCCATTGACGCTGAGGTCGACTGTGGAATTGGGACCGGTGCGAATGATCACGCCGGCATCCAATTCTGTATTAATTGGGAGCGGCACCCATGAACCGCCAACCTGGTATGACACATCGCCATGTTTTGCTCTAACGGTTGCTTTGCCCTGCACACCACCGTCTTCGGCGGATTTCAGAGTTGCAACCCCGACAAACGCGAGCGCCAAGGCGCACGCCACACTGATTTGGATTTTTCTCATAAAATTCCTGGTAACATACATACGTATGCTGTTGAGATTACATTTCGACCATTAAATGTCAACTGAATAAAATTTACAAAAATGCGACTCAAAAAGGGTCATTCCGGGGCTGTCTTGACCGTTGCTGTCCAAAGGTTCGCGCCGAATTTGGCCTTCAATTTCTCCAAGAGGTTCTCTGCGACGGGTTTGGATTCAGCCAGCGCGAACGTGGTCGAACCGCTGCCGGACATCAAAACGCTCAGCGCGCCGTTTTGGCGGAAGTCCTCCTGGAACATCTCCAGCAACGGATATTTGCGCAAAGCAGGCAGCTCCAACGAGTTATAGAACTCGCGCGCCGCTGCGGGGAGATCGGTTTGCAACAGGGAAATCAAGCACTGCGCCCGACCGGGCGTGCCGTGAGCGCCTGCCGGAAACTTGGCCAATTGTTCGTACGCCCAAGGGGTGGAAATGCCAAAGCCGGGATGCACCAAGACCATGTAAGTTCCGCTCAACGCGGGAAAGAAACTCAAAGGCGTGATAACTTCGCCCCGACCCGTGGCCAATGCGGGGTTGCTTTGGAGAAAGAATGGAATGTCGGAACCCAGCGAGGCCGCCAATTCGGCAAGGTTTGCCGGTTCCAGCGGATATCCAAAAAGCTCGTTGAGCGCCAGCAACGTGACAGCCGCGTTCCCGCTGCCTCCGCCCAGGCCGGCCGCAACGGGAATTTTTTTGTGCAAATGAATGCGGATTCCGTCGGTGACCCCGGCGCTCTGCAAAAAAAGCGCCGAAGCGCGAAATACGAGGTTTTTTGAGTTTACGGGCAGCCGGGGATCGCTGCAAGTGAGGTGAATCCCGTTTCCGGCGCGCTCAAATTCAAGGCGATCGCATACATCGACCGGATGGATAACGGTTTCCAATTCGTGATATCCGTCGGGCCGTTTTCCAAGAATGTTGAGGAGAAGATTGACTTTGCAGCATGATGCCTTGGCGAGCATGAAACAGACGCGTAGGGGCCAATAGTCAAAGGCCCGATTATCCCGCGTAGCCGCCTAGTTATCGAAGATGCGGAATCGGCTGCCCGGAATGAACGGCGCGATGTCGCCACCGCTAAATTCCAAGGAAGTATCCGGCGCCAAGGTGGTGTCGGCGAGCCAGTTAGGCTTGTAGCTGTCGGGATAAACCGGGTCGGCCGGGAAGAAGACCGGGCCGTAATCGCCGGGCGAATGATTCGGGATGGGGAAAGTCAAGACTTCGTATGCGCCTGCAAAAGTCCGCTCAAAACTGCGATCGACACCGTGAATAAAGCCGGTAGTCGGGCCGTCGGCCGGGGCGCCAAATATGGCGCTCTGCTCGATGGACCGGCGAAGTTCGCCGATACGGGCGAATTCGGCCAGATTGTTAAAGCCGCGTCCCAACTTTTCCTCAGGGCCTGCACAGCCCGCAGCAACGAAAGAAATGGCAGCCAGCGACAAGAAAATGGAAGACTTCTTTAGCATACGTAATCTCTTTCGGTCAAAATATGCCGTGCGAAGGACAGATGTCGAGTCTTTTTTCAACATTTTGCTTTATCAAACATGATTCCAATTCTGTCTGAGCCGGCTCAGGAGGCGCTTCTGGCGAAGCCTTATGAGGTGGAGCAGCAGGGAAAATCCGCGCCGGCCAGCCGGCGACGCCGGTGGAAACCTACGAATAAACCCCAAGGGCGCGATTCATCAAGGGGCTATTGCGGAAGGGGCCTGACCGAGTGAAGTTGGATCCAACGGACGTCTACGTCACGCGGCACGAAGAGCGCGGGCACCGCCGGACCGCCGTCGGTCGCAGTGCTGGGATCGAGCGGCGGGGTGGTCCTGGGATCGAGCCAATGCTGGATTGAGGCGTGCCCGTCGGCAAACGCGTAACCCGCTGAACGATCATGGTACATGCCAGGCATATCCTCGCTAAATTCATAAAGGCCGGGATCACTGGGATCGTCGCCTGTCATGTCTGCCGCATAGTTTCCCCAATTGATGCAGTCCTGGCGCTCGTCCACAAACACCCAGGTATCGCTTGGTCCGGGGGACTGAACGGGAATCAAGTCGGTGGATTTCATATAAACGGGGTACAGATTACCCCAAGCCGGGCCGCCGTTAGCGCCCATGCCTTGCCCGCCGAAACCTCCCAAGTAAAAGTTCATCGAGACGGTGCGAACCCGAGGCAACTGCACAATCCCGTTGCCGGTATGATGATCGATTACGGAAGTATCTGCCGGGCAGCGGTAGACCATGTAGGAATTGATATAAGGATAAAGCGGCCCCACTGTGATATCGACGGAAGGATCATAGTTCTTGGGATTGTCGGTAAAATCCTCCTCCTGCTGGCACCAGGCATAATTATTCAACGAGTCCTTGGCGGTGCCGGATTGACTGGCCAGGACGAGGAATTCCCTGTTATCCTGCGCATACATTCGCCAGCCAAGGCACATTTGCCGCATGTTACTCATGCACTGGATCCCTTGGCTCTGCTCTTTGGCACCCGTCAACGAAGGCAGCAGCATTGCCGCCAAAATGGCGATGATGGCAATGACCACCAGCAGTTCGATTAACGTAAATGCGCCATTCCTCGGCGAAATGGCGCACCTCTTATTGCTAATAACGTTTTCCATGCGGAATAGGGACACAAATGACCAGAATTGCAGGTCATGCATTTGTAACATTTCAGGCGTCTTTAGTCAATATTATTCGCCCTATTCCGTCCAGCGATTACGGCAGGACCGACCAGCCGGCATGCGCGTTGGGCCCGTCAGATGCGTGTCCTAAACCTGCCCCAAAACGAAGAGGACTGGCGGCACCGGTTGGGAGGCTTCGCGCAGAAAATTCCTTACCAAAGGCAGCGCTCCTTTCCACGCCGTCCCCAACGGCGGCAAGAGCGCGTCTTCCAAGGATTGCGGCTCGGGCAGACGGTTTTCCACCGCCAAAGCGCGTCCGAGCGGCTCAATGGCGTCCAGCAATGCCAGACGCGCTTCCTCGCCCAAATCGCCGCCCGCCAGCACGTCAGCCATCTTCAACTTCCGCGCAGCCTGGCAACGGTAGGAGCCTGCTTTCCGGCGTTCCGCTTCCGATAATGGCGGCGGGGAGGTCGTCGATTCATCGACCGGCCAGAGCGACCGCGTGGCGCGCGTCGTGGGAGCGACCAGACCGGCGGCAACCAATCGTTGCAGGGCGTCATGGGTGGCGCGGTCGATGACCTCCAGGCGTACGGGCACCAGCGGGTCCGAGCGGCCTGGGCCAAAAAAATCGTGATGGAGAGAGTTTAGCCGTTCGCGCCATCGCGCGGCGTCGCGTTCTACGACGACATAGAGAACAGAATGCGGCGCGCCGTGGGGATGACACTCTTCACACCGAATAAGGGCGCCGTTAGCCCGTCGATAAATTGCCTGGGCAAAGCTCAAGGGGCGATCCTCCGGCAGCGGCGTCCTGGTTTGGTCCGGCGCCGGTTCCCGGCCTTCCCACTGGGTGAAGGTCATTAACCGGGGGGCAAAGAAATCGCGGTCGGAACGGTTGGGCAATTCCGTCTTCACGCCGGCCTTGCGGCTCGGCCGGGCGCGCAGCCGGCGGCGATTGACTTCGTCTTCATCGGTCGCCCGCCGGTCATGGACGGGACTCGCGGCAGTCTCGATCGGATGGGGTATTTGCATGGCGCCAAGCATTTCGCCGCGGGCGCAAGAATCAAGACACAGTTGTCAAAAGTTACTCGCAGGTTATTCACACGGGGCGTCCCGGGGTCGCGCTTAGACTTGACTTTGGCCCGAAGCAGTTGGAAAAGATTGGCCGTGACTTTTTCGCGCCCGGATTTTTACGCGCAATGGCGCGCACAACAAGAGGCGCGATCCCTGTTGGGGGAACCCCGATCGCCGAATCCACCGGAGCGGCTGCTGCAAAGCGTGTGGCATCACCAGCGACTCCGCCGCGACGAACTTCGAACCACCGATGGCCGGGCAATGCGAGTGTTGCATCCGGGGTTTTGGAATCGGGAGGCCGGACCGGATTTTCGCGGGGCGGTGGTGCAGTTCGGACAGGACGAGCCGCGCTCCGGGGACGTTGAAGTTGATTTGGTGTCGGCGAACTGGCAGGGGCACCGACATGACCGCAATCCGACCTTTGCCAACGTCATATTGCATGTCGTGTGGGCTGCCGCGGCGGAAGGTTCGTGCCCGTCGCCCGCCCTGGCGCTGGAGCCGTTCCTCGACATGCCGCTGGCCGAGATGCAAAGGTGGGCCGTCAGCGGCGGGGCCGAACGGTGGCCGGAGAGCCTGCGAGGCGCCTGCAGCGCTCCGCTCGGACAATTGAGCGCGGCCCAAACCGAAGATCTGCTGCAACAAGCGGCGCTGGTCCGTTTTCAGCGCAAGGCGGCTGAATTGGAAACACGCGCGCGCCACGCCGGCTGGGAGCAGGCACTTTGGGAGGGGATATTCAGGGCGCTGGGCTACAAACAAAATGTCTGGCCCATGCAGCGCGTCGCGGAACTGCTCCCGGAATTGACCGACGGGGCGGAATCGGCGCGGGAGCTTCAGGCGCGGCTCCTGGGTGTCAGCGGTTTTTTGACCGCGGCGTCCGCCCTGCCGGACGAGTATTTGCGCGTCCTGTGGGAACACTGGTGGCGCGAGAGCGACCGATTCCGCGCCGTGCAACTGCCAAGGAATCTATGGCGCTTTAACGGCTTGCGACCGGCAAACCAGCCGCAGCGACGTCTCGCCCTGGCGTCCCATTGGCTGGCATCGGGGGACTTCCAGGCGAAGCTTGAGGATTGGTTTACCGGCGAGCGGCCTGTCAACTCGCTTGCAAGTTCGTTGCTTGCCTGTTTGCAACCGCCGCCGGACCAATTCTGGTCGTGGCACTGGGGCTTTGGGTCGCCGCGCCTGCCCCGTCCGCAACCCCTTATTGGCGAGTCCCGCGCGACGGATTTGGCCATCAACGTCATCATCCCGTGGTTTTGGACGCGGGCGCGTGCGGGCAAGAACGAGCGTCTGGCGCAAATCGCCCAAGAGCGGTATCAAACGTGGCCGGAAGCCCAGGACAACACATTGCTGCGGCTGGCTCGGCATCGACTGCTTGGGGGACAATCTGCGAAGCTATTGAAAACGGCTGCCAGCCAGCAAGGGCTGCTGCAAATCGTCCATGATTTTTGCGACCAAACCAACGCCCTTTGCACGGACTGCGCGTTTCCTGATTTGGTGAAGGGTTTTGCGGATAATAATAAGGGTTGAGAATTTTGCGCCTTGGGAAAACAACCAACGCAGAGGAATTCGCGAAATGAAATTTTTTCTCCGGTTCGTAACGTTGTCGTTGCTGTTGACTCTGGGCGCGAGTGCGCATGCTCAATCGGCGGGGGGCGTTCGCAGCGTGGGCAGTTACGGTGCGAAACCGGACGGCAAAACGTTGAATACCAAAGCCATAAATGAGGCGGTGAGGGCTTGTTCGATTTCTGGTGGGGGATCGGTGGTTTTTCCCCCGGGCGTATTTCTCAGCGGTTCGATTGAACTGCTGAGCAACGTCACGTTGGAGCTGGAAGCCGGGGCGGTGCTTGTGGGAAGCACGAACCTTGGGGATTACGCGGCGGAAACGGGACCGAATGGGGAGCCCTCCCGGGCGGGGCTGCTTACGGCCCGGAACGCCAATAACATCGCTATCACCGGTCGCGGGGTGATCGAGGGGAATGGGATGTTTTTTGTCGATCCCAATAAGGTCAAAGTGATCGAGGAAGGGTCGGACTATGATAAGAAGTACACCCGCCAGGGGGAGGATTTTATGAATCCCAAATACGGGACGGAGGATGGTCCGCTGGAGCCCAAGGATCGGCCTAATAACTTGATCAGGTTTTTTAACTGCACGAATATCCTCATCAGCGGCGTGACTATTCAGAACTCGCCGATCTGGACGGTTCACTTCGTCCGATGCGAACGGGTGAACATCACCGGGGTGTCCATCAATAGTTTCGGCAGCGGGCGGCGCGTTCCCAATGACGACGGAATTGACCTGACTGACACCAGGATCGTCCATATCAGCGATTGCGACATTGAAGATGGCGACGATGGGATCGTTGTTTTGGGCGGGGAACGCATCACCGTCGCCAATTGCACCCTGTCGTCGCGCTCGGCGGCGGTCCGCGTTGGGTTTGCCGGAGGGGAGATTCGGGACTGCGTCTTTGCCAATTTGGTGATTTTCGACAGCAATCGGGGCCTGGCGGTAAATGTCCGGGGCGCAGGCTCGATAGAAAATGTTTTGTTTTCGGACATTGTGATTCAAACGCGGCTGGTCACGGGGCATTGGTGGGGAAGGGTGAGCCGATTCAAGTCTCAGCACGGCCGTGGAATCCCAGGGTCAACCAAATCGGCCACATCAAGAACGTTCGATTTCACAATATCACAGCGGAGGGTCCGAGCGGCATCATCGTGTATGGGTGTGAACAGAGCGTTATCAAAGACCTGCTTTTCCAGGACGTCAGGGTCCGGATCAATCATAGTCCGTTGGAGCAGTCTTATGGCGGCAATTTCGATTTGCGAGGCTGTCGCGACGTCGCGACCGCGGTGTTCGCCCATGATATTCCGGCTTTTTATTGCCGGTATGCGGATGGCGTGAAGATCGACGGGCTGGAGGTCGAATGGGCTGAGCGTCTGCCGTCGTTTTTTTCGCACGGGATTCAATTTGAGGATTTTAACAACATTGATATTGAGGGCTTTAGCGGTGGTCCGGCGCATGAGGACGGCGGCAACGCGGCCATAGCTCTTTCCAAGGGCGGCGGGGTCTCGATCCGCAACTGCAAGGCGGCGCGGGGAACGGGGGTGTTCGTGTCGGTCGCGGACGTGGTTGATGGCGGCCTGTTCGTGAACAACGATCTTTCGGAGGCGCGAATTGTTTGCGAACCGGAAAAACTTCCTTTCCAAGCCTGGGGTAATCTTCTGCCAAAGGGGGCTGGTGATAAGCACCCGTGACGAGTTGAGGTATCGTTTGGACAGAAAAAACTTATGACTCCCAGTGCCACGCCAGTTGGATTCAAATAGCTGAGGCAGAGTCGAACCAACTCAAATCGCGCCCCGATTAGCAACTCGGTCATCTTTGCATGGTGCGTGTTTTTCATCGCGACGGGTTTGGCCTGAAATCCAAACTTCGCGGCGAGGCCCGCAATCTCAGGAGTGTTGTCGTAGGTCATGAGGAAATCGCCTTTGCAGGCTCGCATCGTCGCAAATAGGCGGCGATGGTCAATTTGCCATTTTGTGTAGAGACGCCGCGCCGCGAGTGTATATGGCGGGTCAATGAAAAAGACCGCATCTGTGTCAGCTCTCTGCTCTTCCAAGAGGACGAATCCATCCCCCTCAACGAAGGTCAGTCGGTCTTTGAGGTGATTGATTTCCCGAATCCATGAGCACAACGAGTGCGCGTGAATTGCAAATGGTTTAGTTAGGGCGTAACGAAGGTGACCCACTGCGCTCAGAACGCCGTAACGCGACATCCTCATACCATAAGCGTCTTCGTATTTTGCACCGATATGAACGTCATGTCCGAGGAGCTTTTTTAGCGCGTGAACTGCCGACTCGTACGCGAGTCGCAATTCTACGTCCGTAAACACAGCTTGTCCGGTCGAAGCGTACTCCCGAAACACCCCTAAGGCCACGGTCGGCATGATCACCTTGGTTTGTGAATTCTTAAGCATGCGTTCGACTTCAGCCTTGCAATCGAATTCAGTCTTAATCGATCGGCCCTTTGTTCTCGCGCTAAAATTAGATGGACGTCCAGGCATTTGAATCAGACATTCCAATTTGATAGGGATTGCATGACAGATTCAAGTACAAAGGCGATCAGGAGATGAATCGTGACTTTGGGTAGAGCATTTTGCGGAAGGAAAATGGCAAGAAGGCGGGCAAAGTGGACTACATCATTGCCGCGCTCGATGAGGATGGAAAGCCCGCGGATTTCTGCGCTTTGGAAGTCCAGGCGGTTTACGTCTCCGGAAACTCCTACTACCCGATGTTCCATGAATTCCTCGCCACGGGCATCCCTCCTTGCGAGCAAAGGGGCATGGATTGGCTCTCTAGCCGTAAGCGCCTGATTTACCAACTGAACCTCAAAGTCCCGGTTTTTCGACGCTGGGGTAAAAAGTTCTTCGTGGCGGTCGACCAGCAGTTTTTCAAGGCGCTCCCGAAAATGAAACGGGTCCCTGACATTGAGAACAGCGAGGTGACGTGGGTGCTTTACGATTTCAAACGCCGGGATGAGGGCGCACGGTTCAGCATGAGCCCCGCCGAATTTTACTGCACCGAGTGGACCGATGTGGAGGTAGCTTTGCGCGAAGGTGTTCCGCCAAAACAACAGGAAATCCTCGATGATGTTTACGCCGCGATGACGCGGAAAAAGTCGCCGATAACGGCCATTGACATTTAGCGTTGCCAGCCAATCCGTTCACCATACCATCCTCCTGACATCAACATGAACTTTACGCAACTCGACATTCCATCAGCCCAACTGCTGCTCGACCCGAACAATTACCGTTTCCACGATTTGCCGACTTACCGGCAGGTATCAAATCGCACGCGCTTCGCGGAAGCGGGAGTGCAAGACCGTGCCTTGGGGCTGCTCCAAACCACCGATTCATTTGATTTGGACAGCCTGAAGGATTCCATCAAGACGAACACCTACGTTCCGCTTGAGCGGGTGGTATTCAACTTTTGAAACCGCCCGCTGTTCGTAATCTTCCGAGGACGGAATTTTCATCAAGGCCCGTTTTGCGTAGGCGCGATGCACGGCCTTGCTGGTGTGGCCTAATGCCTCCTGCGCGAACCGTTCGGGCTAGCCGACGGTCTTGGCGCGTTCCGCCCCTCTTGGTGGCTAGAGTTCCAGCGCCCAGCGAATTGATTCGGGGATTTGTTTGACCACGACGGCTTCAAATTTCCCCCTTCGAATCGTTAGTTCGTGATATTCCACTGAACCGATAGCCTGCACGTTGGCAAATGATTGGAGATTCAGCCACGGAACACGCGGCATTTTGACTTCATAACGGCTCCCCCGATACTGCGAGGTCAGCGGGACAACCACAGACAAAGCCCGGGGCGCATCGGTGTCTTCGCGCGAGATCACCACCACCGGGCGCACGTTGCCCTCCAGTCCCAAGTCCACAATGTAAACCTCACCAACTTTGGGCGTCATCGAGTTGGCTCCAGATTTTGTTTCGCCGTGGAACGTCCACCAGACCCTCGCTTTGCGAAAGATTCAAATCGACAGGAACTTTGCCTGTGCGGGCGATTTCGGCGACGAAAATGCGAAACATCTCGGCGGTGGAAGTGCCGAGCGATTTGGTCACGGCGTTGGCCTTGGCCAGCAATGGTTTCTCGACACGACAACGGAAAAGCACAGTCATGTCCCAATTGTGCCACGCCGTGCATTTTCGTCAACCCGCTTTTCGGTTTCATGCGGGCGACCGCCCCAAATTAGATGAGCACCGGTTTTTGCAGCAGATTTATTTCTGGCAGTCCTAGAGCGGTTTAAGAAATACTGTAGCCGTTTGGCTGAATGGAATTGAGAAGCGGTCTTTTTGGGTTTTGGCTTCGTTTCGGCTCGGTCACAGGCCGCTGCGGGCATGCTCCTTCGCCAAGGCCTCGCCAAAACCCAAAAATCCTCGCTCCAAACGGCTACAGTATTTCTTAAAACGCTCAAAAGCCTCCAGCCCAGAGAGCAGCCCGATCTGCCGCATAAACCACGCCGCCAGTTTGCTCTCCGCCAAGGCTTCTTGGAAACCCCTCCTGCAATGGGCCCAAGAATGAAATAGCCAGAACGCAGCGGCTTGTGGTAAAGTCGGCCAGGTCCGTGCGGCGGTTCGCGCGCAAACTCGACAATGGTCAGGAAGAGCAAGGCAGTTAGCCTGACACGGCACCCTGAGGCGGTCAGGCGCCCAACTTCCTGCATTCGCGGGCATTGCTTGCAGCCCTCTCATAACAATATGAAAACAAAATCCCGACTGGGACGCCGACAGAAAAGAGACGCCAACAACGCTCGCGGGAAACCAAGCGCCGTGTTGTGCGGCCTTGCATTTCCGATCATCGGCATTGGCACGTCTGCCGGGGGGCTGGAAGCCCTGGAGCATTTCCTGAGTCATGTGCCGAAGAGCAGTGGCATGGCTTTTGTGATTGTCCAGCATTTGGACCCGACGCGTAAAGGCATCATGCCCGAACTGCTCCAACGCATTACCGGCATGAAAGTAATCCAGGTCAAGGACCGCACCCTGGTCCAACCGAACAGCGTCTATGTGATCCCGCCCAACAAGGACATGTCCATCCTGCATGGAGTTCTGCATCTGCTCGAACCAGCCTCGCCGCGCGGATTGCGGCTGCCGATTGATTTCTTTCTCCGCTCCCTGGCGCAAGACCAACAGGAACACAGCATCGGCGTGATTCTCTCCGGCATGGGTACCGACGGCACGCTGGGGCTGCGGGCCATCAAAGAAAAAGGGGGCGTGGTATTGGTTCAGGATCCCGCGACGGCCAAATTCGATGGCATGCCGCGCAGCGCAATTGATTCGGGCCTGGCAGATATCGTGGCACCCGTGGATGATCTGCCCGGAAGGATAATCGCCTATCTGCACCGAACCCCCCTGGCGCACACTTCCGAAACGACCCTGGCAGAAAAGACGCAGAACGCGCTGGACAAGGCAATCATCCTGCTGCGAACGCACACCGGTCATGACTTTTCACTTTACAAGAAAAACACATTCTATCGTCGGATCGAGCGTCGCATGGGGATCCATCAGATCGCCAAGATTGCTGACTACGTCCGGTATCTGCAGGAAAACTCGCAGGAACTGGATTTGCTATTCAGGGAATTATTGATCGGCGTCACGAGCTTCTTCCGCGACAGCGCCGTCTGGGAGGAGTTGCGCAAAAAAATCCTGCCGGCACTCATTGCCAGCCGACCGGACGGCCATGTGCTACGGGCATGGGTGCCTGGATGCTCGACCGGGGAGGAGGCCTATTCCCTGGCCATGGTATTCAAGGACGTCACGGAAAAGATCAAGCCAAAGAGGAAAATTACGCTGCAGGTTTTTGCCACGGATTTGGACAAGGATGCAATTAGCAAGGCCCGTCAGGGTCTTTATCCGGAAAATATAAGCGCGGATGTGACCTCGCAGCATTTAAGCCGGTTCTTTACCAAGGATGAACACGGTTGCCGGGTGACCGCTGAGATCCGGGCGATGGTGACGTTCGCTCCGCAAAGCATCATCATGGACCCGCCTTTTACCAAGCTGGATCTACTGAGCTGCCGCAACCTGCTGATTTACCTGGCGACCGAGATGCAGAAGAAACTCATTCCACTGTTTCATTATAGTCTTACTCCCGGCGGCATCCTGTTGCTTGGCAGTGCCGAAACGGTCGGAACTTTCACTGACCTGTTTACACCTCTGAACAATAAATTGCGGATCTTTCGGCGGACAGATTCCGTTTTGCGGTCAGAACCCATCGACTTTCCCTCCTCCTTTGCCGCTCCGCTGCCCAACGGCGCTGAGACCCGGCCGGCGCCAAAACCGCAGCCCAGTCTCCAGTCGGTGGCGGATCATCTGGTCCTGGAACGTTACGCGCCACCGGCGCTGCTCGTGGATGACAAGGGCAACATCCTCTACGTGAGTGGACGGACGGGCAAATACCTGGAACCCGCCGCGGGCAAAGCCAATTGGAATATTTTTGTCATGGCTCGTGAAGGACTGCGCTACAAGCTTGGCAACGCGTTCCACCAGGCGCTCGAGGAGAAAGCTTCCATATCGGTGCACGGCATTAAAGTGGGCACAAACGGCGGGCAGCAATTCGTGGATTTCACGGTCCAGCGACTTGAGGAACCTGAGTCATTGCGGGGGTTGGTTATGATCGTCTTTACCGACACGGCAGCGCCGCCGGAAACAAGCGCATCAAGCCGGCCGGAGAGGGGCGAAAAGACTCCAGCCAGCAGCGCCAGGCTGAAGGAACTCCGACGAAAATACGAGCATGCCCGGATGGAGGCGCAAACCATCCGCGAAGAAATGCAGACTTCGCAGGAAGAACTCCGCTCGACCAACGAGGAGCAGCAATCCACGAATGAAGAACTGCAGTCCACCAACGAAGAACTCACGACCTCCAAAGAGGAAATGCAATCGCTGAACGAGGAACTTCAGACGGTCAATAACGAGTTGCAGGCCAAGGTGGACGAGTTGTCGCGGTCCAACAACGACATGAAGAACCTGCTCAACAGCACGGATATCGCCACGCTGTTTCTGGATAAAAATCTCAATGTCCGAAGGTTCACCACCCAGGCGACGAAAATCATCAAGCTGATCCCCGGCGACGTGGGCCGGCCGATCACCGATCTGGGTTCCGACCTACTCTATCCGGAGCTCATCACCGATGCGCGTGACGTGTTGCGGAAGCTGGGCTTTTCGGAAAAGCCGATCAAGACCGGCGACGGACGCTGGTTCACTGTGCGCATCATGCCCTACCGAACGCTCGATGACCGCATTGACGGTGTGGTGATTACCTTCGCGGATATCACGGTGGCCAAGACCCTGGAAGCGCAGTTGCGGGAAAAGCACGCCGCCCTCGAAAGGAACGTCGCGGGTCAAACCAAGAAGCCGGCCACAGGCACGAATCGAATGCCGTCGGATGCGATCGGTCAGGGGACCAAAGACGACGGAAAGCGGCGGTGATCCCGCAAACCATGAAGACTGCCAACCGGCAAACGAAGCGTCCTTCCGCGGGCACAACTGCCAAACTGCGAGATTTCGACTGCAAACAGGCAGATCGCCCGCTGATGCGCGCACTTTACCGACGTGCCCAAGCCCAATTGCGGAAACAGCAAAAGAATCAGAAATCCCAAGGCGCAGATCCAAAATCAGAAACCGACACACAGCGGTTGGTCCACGAATTGCAGGTCCACCAAATTGAACTGGAAATGCAGAATGGCGCGCTGGAAGAAGCCAGGGACAAGATGGAAGTGTTGCTCGCGGATTATACGGATCTCTACGATTTTGCCCCGGTCGGCTACATGTCCCTGAATGAACAGGGGCAGATCCTCAAGGTGAATCTCACTGGAGCCGCCCTGCTCGGCGTGGGCCGTTCGCGGCTTCTCAATCGGCCTCTGCTGGCTTATGTAGCGCCAGGGGACCGGCGCGGGTTTCTTAATTTCCTTAAACAAGTCTTTGCCGGGTCAGCAAAGCGTGTCTGCGAGGCGAACTTATTGAGAGAGGGCGGCGCTTCATTCTGCGCCAATATCCATGGCGCTGCCGCAAGCTCCGCCAGCGGGCCGCAGAAATGGTGCCGGGTGGTGGTCTCAGACATCACCGCGCTCAAGTTGTCGGAGGAGGCGCAACGTCGCGTCGAGGGGCTGGCGGATGCGAACCGTGATCTGAGACAGGAGATCGCCCGCCGGCAGGCGGTGGAAAAATCCCTCAAGAAAAGCGAGCAGCATCAATGTCAGCTATTGGCGCAGTCGCACATCATGCAAGACCAGTTGCGCCATCTCTCCCGCGAGGTTCTACAGGCGCAGGAAGAAGAGCGAAAGCGCATCAGCCTCGAATTGCATGATGTCATCGCCCAGACTTTGACGGGCATAAACGTCCAGTTGGGGGCCTTGGCGAAGCGAATCCGGCTTAACCCTGATGAATTCGATCGCAGCGTCGCGCAGACACAACGCTGGGTGGAAAAATCGGTGGACATCGTGCATCGATTCGCACGGGAATTGCGTCCCGCAGTGCTGGATGATCTCGGACTGATTCCCGCCCTTCACACCTTCATGAAAAGCTTTACCGCGCAGACCGGCGTCCGCACGCATCTGACCGTGTTTGCTGGAATCGAACATTTGGACACGGCGGGGCGCACGACGCTTTTTCGCGTCGCCCAGGAAGCATTGACGAATGTCGCCAAACACGCACAGGCGAGCAGCGTGGAAGTGAGCATTCACAAATTGCCGGACTGCATTTGCATGAAAATCAAAGATGACGGAAAATCCTTTCACGCGCAACGCCTGATGAAAGCCAAGGGCGGCAAACGCCTGGGTCTGCTCGGCATGAGGGAACGTTTGGAAATGATTGGCGGCCATTTTGATGTCGAGTCCGCTCCAGGAGAAGGCACCACCATCCAGGCACAGATTCCTCTCGGCAATCCAGTCTTCCGTTGACGAGCAATCGCCACGACGTTGCGTTGGTTTCATTCTTTCAACCATTTCCACACCCGGCGGTTAATGATTCGTTTCATCAAAGCCCGCTTCGCGCAGGCTCGATGCACGGCGTTGCAGTTGTGTCCCAAAGCCTCCCGCGCGAACCGTTTAGGCCATTCGCATCGTGGAAAAGCAGATTTTTTGGGATGAACAAAAGGCAGAGGGGCAAGGAACAATCAGGATTGCGCCTTGTCCAATGATGGAGACGGCGGCGCCTTTCCAAGCACGCTGTGCGCATAGTCATTGACGCTTGTGAGCGTTAGCCGGAACGTGTCCACGATGCCCGCCATATCCATGGCATCTCCACGCGAGTATGCGAGCATCAGTGCCGCAAAGCTCTTCTGCAAGGAATCGGTGGCGCCATGGAATTGCGAAAGTAGCGCCGACTCTGGAACGCGGTCGAGTTGAAACGGTCTGCCGCTGATTTTTTCCAGGCGCGCCACAACCTCAAGCGGGCTGAGCGCCTCCGGTCCGCCAAACTCGATGACCCTCCGCTCGGCCGCCGGATGGTGAACGGCAAGAGCACACATCTCGGCGACATCCCGGAATGAAACCCAACTGATTGGGTTGATTCCCGTTCCGTAGATGCGAGCGGTCGCGTTCGCATAGTCAAAACCCAGCGCCGGGCTGAGCCATACCTCCATGAAGAAGCTCGCCTGAATGATGGTAAAGTTCAAATGCTTGACAGCCTGCTCGACGTGTTGCTTTGCATCGTCCAGCGGAAACGACAGGCCTGCGTGCCGGCGAAATGAGAGAAACAGAAAACGGCCCGCTTTTGCGGCGGTGGCCGCGTCCACGAGGTTCAATTGTCCGGCCGCATCGACAGATTCAATTGAATCGCCCGGCTGGCGGGACAAGGTTGAGGAGGCGGTCGAAATCACTGTGTCAACGCCGCGACAGGCCGCAGCGAGCGACGGAGGGTCGTTGAGGTCGCCGCCACACAACTCGACACCGGACGAGCGCAGGGCTTCAACTTTGTCTTTCGAGCTGGTCGCTCGAACGAGCGCCCTGACCTTTTCGCCTCGCCGGGCCAGTTTTTGACAAATCGCGCTGCCCACCAGACCGGTCGCACCGACAACCAGAATCATACGCGTTTTCCTTAGGACGGACTGGGAGAGCACGGCCAGTCCTGCCACGGGCTTGACGGCGGAGTTTTGTCGCAGATCGCAATTCGATTCATTTTATTGCGTTTATTCACAGACGTTTAGTTTGTCGTCACAGCAGGCCGCTGATCTGTCTTGCTATGATCAAGCATCATGCC
This sequence comes from Vulcanimicrobiaceae bacterium, assembly GCA_035511075.1. Classification (GTDB taxonomy): domain Bacteria; phylum Verrucomicrobiota; class Verrucomicrobiia; order Limisphaerales; family Palsa-1400; genus DATAUD01. The sequence goes on along the minus strand of DATKFW010000038.1, from coordinate 18,416 downwards.
TCGTCCCATGTCATTGTGTCAAGCGCGTGGAGGTTCGGCTGCCGCGCTTGCACTGCCCATTGCGCCGGGTTTCCACAACCTTTTGGGCCTGCTCACTTCAGTTTGCGATCCCCGAAAGCGGGGATGGTAATGCGCGTCCACTTGAGATAGTCCTGAATTTGAAGCATCAACAGTAATTCAAAAAGGAACGGAAACCCAGAATTTGAACTCAAAGATCAACTTTCTGCAAACGTTCAAGGCATTGATCGTGGCCGGCCTGGTGGCCGGCCCATGCTGCCCTTCAACGCGATGGCTATTGACAATATTTGCACCCCGTCGGACATCGTGACCGCCGCCGACGGCAGTCAGTACGCTTTTTTTAACGATCTCAACAACTGGTCGTTGGGTGAAGTGCCCGCCTACACGGATTCAAACAGCGGCCAGACGGAACGGGTCATCATTAACGGAACGCTAGGAACTCCCGGCACCTACGTTGCTTGCGTCATAACAAATAGCATGAGCGATTTAAATCAGCTAATCCATGGGCGATGATGGCACGGCCGGAGGCGGGGATCTGATCGTTACCAATGGGGCCAGCGTGTCGTTTGGGGTTACCAGTGGACAATGGACCGGAGTTGGTTTCCCGAATGGCCCGTCGACGTTGTATATTGGGCCAGGTTGTTCTTTCACTTGCGGCAGCCATCTTTGGGTGGGGCAAGGAACCAATAACGGCAACCCCGCTGTAGGCACAGTAATCGTTGATGGCGGCTCGCTTTATATTCCAGATGGGCAGTTAGGCGTGGGCTGGAATGGGACGGGTGGCACCAATGATCTTACCCTTACCAACGGCGGCACAGTTTACTTGCAGCAATGCGCGGCGCAGACGCTGGGCGAGCCGGGCAATCCTTCATTGGGCATTTTGAACATCGCCGACTACAAAAGCAAAGTAATCGTCACAAACGTTTATGGTAATGACTTTACAGAATTGGAGACAAATAACCAACTCGTATCTTACGGCGGCCAGGGCAAAATCCAAGTAGCCGTTAATCCGGTATTAGGCATCACCATCATTGGCGCCATTGCGCCCACTAACGCCACTACGCCGTTCTTCAGCGCTCAACCGTCAAACGCGAACCACGGTGAACGGGACTTATATTCCATTCGCGACAAATACGATCACCAGTTTCGCGCCGTTCTACCTCGTTGACACTAATTCGCCGTTGAGCATCACGCGGTTTTATGAGACGCAACAACAAAAACGAATTGAGTTCGTAATGACGCGGCTGGCCTCGTGCGCCAGCCACGTCTTTTTCCGTCTTGTCATTTTTCGCAAGACTGGCAGGTTCACGCGGTGCCAACCGGCATCCAAAACGATCAGGCGACGTTTTTTGCCCCGCACCTGACGGTACGAAACGTCCTGGCCGAGCTTGAGTTCTGCAAGGCCGCCTTCGGCGCGCTGGAGTTGCGGCGCTGGAGCAATCCGAACGGAAGCGTTCATGTGGCCGAGATGGAAATCAATGGCGCCCTCTTTCATATCCACGAGGAAATGCCCGATTCCGGGGAAGCTAGTCCGGAAACCCTTCGGGGGACCACTTCGGCAATCGGGTTGTTTGTGCCGGACCCGGCCGCCACGATCCGAAAGGCCGTCGCCGTCGGCGGCGCCGAAACCCGGCCTGTCCGGAATTACGATTATGGCTACCAGCAAGGCACTGTGACCGACCCCGCCGGGCATGTCTGGCTGATTCAGAAGAGATTGCCACCCAATGCCCCGCACTGATTCTCCAGGCGGAGCGCGTCGCAGTACGCGGCCACTATGATGGAAAGAATCAAAAGGAGATAAATTATGAATGCTCAAAGCGACAATAAATCTTTGGTGTGGTTTATCACCGGCACGTCCAATGGATTTGGACACGAACTTGTGCGTGAGGGGCTTCGCCGCGGTGACTCCGTGATAGCCACCTCGCGAAATCCACAAAAAGTTGCCGAGGCTTTTGCCGAGCATAAGGACCGACTGCTGGCGGTGGCCATGGATTTGGGCAGCGGTGATCAAATCACGAAAGCCGTCGGCGCCGGAATTTCCCGCTTCGGAAAAGTGGATGTGCTCGTAAATAATGCCGGCTTCGGATTCATCGGCGCAGTTGAGGAAGCGACTGACGATGAAATAAAGAGAGTCTGTGAGACGAACGTTTTTGGCCTTCTAAGAGTGCTGCGGGCTGTCCTCCCACATTTTCGCGAGCGCAAAAGCGGGCATGTTGTCAATCTGTCTTCCATTGGGGGACTCATCGGTCTGCCGGGATTCGGAATCTACAATTCCACAAAATTTGCCGTGGAAGGCATCTCGGAGGCGCTGGTGGCGGAGGTCGCGCCTTTAGGAATCCATGTAACGATCGTCGAGCCGGGGCCGTTCAGAACTGGATTTTTGGCAGGATCGTTGGCGATGGCAGAAAATGAAATTCCGCAGTACGAGAAAACCGCCGGAGCTACGCGGGTTGGCGCGACCGCGCGAGATGGAAAACAACCGGGTGACCCTTCCCGGGCGGCCAAGGCAATTATCAAGGCTGTTACCTCTGAAAAACCTCCCCTGCATCTTCTTTTAGGGAAATTCGCGTATGATAACGCGACTGCAAAGACGGAAAGGCTGCAAAAGGAATTTGAGACCTGGCGTGAAGTGACGCTGGCCGCAGACTTTGAAAACTGAGCAAAATATCAACACCGAATGAAACTTTATGTTCACGATCATGGGAATTACCGGAAGAGTTGGAGGTTCAACTGCCGAAACGTTGCTTGCCGCGGGGAAAAAAGTGCGCGGTATCGTTCGGGATAAAGCCAGAGCCGCCCATTGGGCAAAACAAGGGGTGGAACTTCTGGATGGAAACCTGGACGACATTGGCGCTTTGACCGAGGCGTTCCGCGGGAGCGACGGGGTTTTTGTCATGGTGCCTCCCTATTTTGCCCCGGCGCCTGGTTATCCTGAAACGAAAAGCATCGTCGCCAATATCCGGTCAGCGCTGGCGGCGGACAAACCAAAGAAAGTGGTCTATCTTTCCTCGGTGGGCGCGCAGCACCAGCATGGCCTTGGGCTCATCACCCAATCTCATATCCTAGAAGAGGAAATGCGCACCCTTCCGAGTGCGAACGCGTTCATCCGCCCCGCATGGTTCTTGGAAAATTATCAATGGGACGTTCAGTCGGCGCAGGAGCGGGGAGAGATTGACCTGTATTTGAATCTGGACAGGAGCATTTCGATGGTTGCCACCCGGGACATCGGAGAATTGGCCGCAAAAGCACTTCAACAAGAATGGAAGGGCAACCGGGTTTTGGAATTGGAGGGACCGGAGAAATATTCCCCGGCGGCGGCCGCTGTGGCTTTTTCAAGGCTCCTTGGCCGCCCCGTCACTGGGCATCCTATACCGCGTTCTGAATGGCACCGTCTTTTTGTGCAACAGGGAACCGCTGAAGACCGCACCGCTCCCCGCATTGAAATGTTGGATGGTTTTAATTCCGGCTGGATTGATTTTGAAGGCGACGGTGCGGAGCGTTTCAAGGGGAAGGTGACGCTTGAGGAAGTCATAAAGAGTCTGATCGCGAAAAACTTCGAGCCGGCATAGCTGGCTAAATCGGCAACGATTGTGCGCGTGCCGGGGTTTGTCCGGACGTAACGGCTCCTGTTACGCGTTGTAACTTGATTTGTAACGGGTAGAAATTTTGCCTTAAAACACGCTCCCAACGAAGTCTATTGGGTCGCGCTGACGCGGAAAAATTGGGCGGCGCCGGATTGAATCGGCACTTGCGCCTGAAATGCGTTTGTGCCGGTTTGGATAAAGGTCGCCCCGGAAACGGTCGTCCAGATGATTGGTGGCGCGAGGGTGGGCGTGCTTTGAAGCTGAAGGTTTCCGGCCTGGGCATTCGCGGCTTGGATTTGGACGCTTATTGTGCCGCCGGCGCCCAGAGTCGCGACGACAGAATTCAGTGTGGGCGACACGGGCGTGGTGTTTGTCCACATGGCGCCGGAATACCAGGCCAGGCCATACGGCTCGCCGTCGATCGTATTCGGAACGGAGAGACGGATAACGTCCAGTTGATAAGCGCCGGGTGTCAGGTTGGTTAAGTGAAGATGCTGGATGGTATCGATGGCGCTGATCGATTCGGCGACTTGGATGCCGTTGCGATAGAGGGCCAGGTTAAGAACGTTCTGCGCATCGTTGTTGGTGTCCAGATAAAATGTGTCTCCCGCGTCGATCTGGCCGTCTCCGTTCAAGTCGGACCAATAGGTGTGCCGGTCCCACGCCAGGGTGACGTCGAGGTCGGCGGTGGAGGACGTCGGGCTTCCAAGCAGATAACTGACCACGCCGTTGGTTGAGCCGGGCAGAGTCGCGCTGGGTACGTTGGTGCCATAATCGGTCGCGAAATCATATCCGGGCACACTCACGACGCCCGTTGGTTGCTGGCCGGCGGAATACATCGCATAGACGCGCTGCAATTTAAGGATGCCGGTGCCCTGCTGGTAATCCATGGGCACGGTGGGCGAGTTGGTCCACGCGGCGCCGTTGTCGTCCAAACATGGAACGCCGGAGTTCATCAGAATGGCTTTCAACAAACGGTGGTCGCGATTGAGGTTATGATGCTTGGCGTAATCGACCATTTCAACCGCGGCCCCAGTGACGAATGGTCCGGCAAAACTGTTCCCCTCATAACCGTACGCGACAGGAAATCCCTCCCTCCAATCCGACGACGGCGTGATGCAGTTTGTCGCGGCGCCGCCGATGATATCCGGCTTGCAACGCCCGTCGATGGTCGGGCCCGAATCGTCCGAGCTCCATACGTGAACCAGGTCAGCGGCCAGCCCGCCAACTGTAATCACGTTGCGGGCGGCGCCCGGGGCGGTGGGGATGGTCGGGTTTGTCAGCTCGTTGTCGTAAGCGACACAGAAGATATTGCTGGCGTAACAAAGATAATCGGCCATCAGGTCTGTGATGGGCGCGTCGCCGTTTTCGCTCAAGGTGACGTCGCCGGTCCACTCCGACCACGGCATGTTGAGGACTTCAGCGCCGTTGGTCATGCAGGCGTTCAGAGCGTCGAGGATATTGGGCTCGGGCAGGCCGGAAACGTTGGCGCGATTGAGGAACTCAACCGCGACGTAGCGGGCATCGGGCGCCAGTCCTGTGATATCGCCGTCGTTGAGGCCTTTTGCCACCACGATGCCCAGGCAGGCTGTGGAATGGACGTCGTTTGAAGGACTGCCGTCAACGCCCAAGTCGTTTTCTATGGCCGCAATCTTTCTGGGCCTGCCGAGCGAATCGTTTCCGGTGTACCACGGGTCGTTAAAATCAAAGGCGTCGTCCAACGTCCCGACGATCACATCCGTCCCAGGCCCCAAATTGGTGCGTCCAAATTCGACATCGACGAGCGCCCACTGGGGAATAATGGTGCCGCCAAAGGTGATGTTTGTGGACATTGTTTTTCCCGTATTGCTGGCGGAGGTGACGGCGTTTCCCGAATCGACCGTTACCGTAATGTTGTAGGTGCCGGCTTTATACATTAGCCAATCGCCCCAAATGTGGTACCAAGTGGTTGTGCCCGTGTAACCACACCCGTAGTCGATGGGCGGGGCAACGTTGGTCCAGCCGTTGACAACACGCTGGATGGTGTAATTGGAGCAGACTGGATTCGCGTAATTGTAAGTCACCTCCACGAAGAACGGCATTCCGGCCGTTGGCGTAATCAGGTCTCCGCTGCCGTCCGTCAATTTTATCCCGGTGACGGTGAATTTGGGCGGGTTGGCATCCGGCTGGGATTGCTGTGGTGGAGTTGGAAAAACCGGCCCGTGCGAGGATGGAGCCGGGTCACTGCCCAAAACCGGGGCCGTCGTCGCCAAGGCGAGGGCCAAAACCAACAAGGACCGCAAAGATTCTGTCAGGCGTTTTATCAGACGCCGCGGACTATCCGCGAAGGCGCGAAAATTCGCAAGACCAATATAGGCAAAATTCGCCCGTGAGGAAGCGCCAGCAAATGGTCAGAATCGAAAGGGACGATCGGGGGCAGAACTGGCGCACTCCACGGGCCCAGGATTTTCCACCGGTCATGGCATCGGACTTGCTCATTTCGCGAAAAATGGATGATGTTAATGACAGCCGTTGGGATAAAATATCCACGCGAAAGTTCGCGGGCTTTTGGGTTGGCATCGTCTTGTTTGCGCTCCTGGTTTTCAACTCCGAACCCGGCTTCGTCGCGTGTCTGGATTATGCCAATTTATTGTTCCACGAAGCGGGACATCCGGCGGTGGGGCTTTTCAGCCGGCGCCTGGAGGTCTATGGAGGCACGCTGGGCCAACTGACTTTTCCAGTGGTGCTGGCGGTGTCGTTCTGGCGCAAAGGCGAGGCCGTCTCTGTTGCGGCCTCAGTCATCTGGTTTTTTGAAAACTGGCTCAACATCGCCCGCTACATGGCCGATGCGCGGGCGCAAGTCCTGCCGCTGGTAGGCGGCGGTTGCCACGATTGGGCGGAAATTTTCGGGCGCTGGCGCGTCCTGAGTCACGACACACAAATCGCCGCCGCGGTACGGACAACAGGCTGGATCGGAATGGCTGCCGCGTGCGCCTGGTTAACCCGGATATGGTGGGTGGGTCGAAGAAGTGGCCTCACCGACGCCAAGGCTGCCCTCAGCAAATCCGAAGTCGACTTGCTGCGAAAAAATTCCGCCTAAACGTGCTACAAGCCATTTCATAAATAGACGCGGATGGCGGGCCATTTGCGCTATCGTAGTGATGGCTTTTTCTGGCCGCGCGTGTCGATCCTGGTGGTGATGCCTATCGCAGCTTGATTCCTGTGTTGGGGTTGCGCACCATTATCCGGTTCTAACTCTCCCAAGAAAATGATTAACTCTACATGCGAACTGATCCTTAATTGATCCGAAACTCTCGAGGCCTTATGAAATACATTCTCGCCCTTGACGCCGGCACCACCAGTGTGCGCGCCATCGTTTTCGATCAGGGAGGCCGGATCCAATCGGTGGCCCAAAAGGAAGTTCGTCAGATTTACCCCAAGCCGGGATGGGTGGAACAGGATCCACAGGAAATCTGGTTCACGCAAATATCCATCGCGGTGGAGGCGCTGGGCCGGGCGCGCATCCGCCCTGGTGATATCGCGGGACTCGGAATTACCAATCAGCGGGAAACCACCATCGTCTGGGATCGCAAGACCGGCGACGCCGTCTATAATGCGATTGTCTGGCAAGACCGGCGCACGGCCGAAGCCTGCGACGGGCTTCGCGCGGCGGGCCACAACAAGAGTATCAACGCGCGCACCGGACTGCTGCTGGACTCCTACTTCTCAGGCACCAAAATCGCGTGGATCCTCGACAATGTGCCGGGAGTTCGTGCACGCGCCGAGGCAGGCGATCTTCTTTTCGGCACGGTTGACACATGGCTGATTTGGAAATTGACGAGCGGGCAGAATGTTCACGTCACCGACCCGAGCAACGCCTCGCGCACGCTGCTCTACAACATCCACACCGGCCGCTGGGACGAGCAATTGCTCAAGCTCTTTCGAATTCCTGCCAGCCTTCTGCCTGAAGTGCGCACATCGAGTGAAATCTATGGTGAAGTGAGCACATCGCTTGGCTTGCAGAAAGTGCCCATCGCGGGAATTGCGGGCGACCAACAGGCGGCACTTTTCGGCCAGATGTGCGTGAATCGAGGCCAGGCCAAGAACACTTATGGCACCGGCTGCTTTCTGCTGCAAAATCTCGGCACCAAACCAATCACGTCCCACAACCGTCTGCTTATTAGCGCCGCCTGCCAGATCGGCAAGAAACGCGAATTTGCGCTGGAAGGCAGTGTGTTTATTGGCGGGGCCGTGGTTCAATGGCTGCGCGACGGTCTGCGGTTGGTCCGCTCCGCTGACGAAGTCAATCTACTCGCCAACTCAACCCCGGACAACGGAGGGGTTTATCTGGTTCCCGCGTTCGCGGGTCTCGGAGCACCCCACTGGGATCCGTACGCGCGCGGCGCCATCATTGGCATCACGCGGGACACTTCCGCCGCGCACATTGCACGAGCGGCGCTCGAAGGCATTGCCTATCAAGTGGCCGATTTGATTGACGCCATGCACGGCGACACCGGAAAACGTTTGCGGGAATTGCGCGTGGACGGCGGTGCAAGCCACAGCGATTTCTTGATGCAGTTTCAGGCGGATTTATTGCAGATTCCTATAGTGCGGCCAGCCGTAACCGAAACCACGGCGCTCGGCGCTGCTTATCTTGCCGGTTTGGCGGTCGGCTATTGGAAGGGCATCGAGAGCATCGCCAAACAATGGCAAGTGGAGAAGGTTTTCAAGCCGAAGATGCCCCGTTCACAAGTGGACGAGATGCGTTCCCGCTGGAATGCCGCGCTCCAGCGGTGTAAGGACTGGGAAGTGCATGCGCCGCGTCAAGGACAGCGAAATTCGTCCAAATTATAACCGAGTTAGACTGAATAATCATCCCTGGAGACCGCATCATGAAACGAGACGAAATGTTGAAACAAGCGCATGAACGCATTGAACCGTGGGACATGATCGTTGTTGGTGGTGGCGCCACTGGAGCCGGCGTGGCCGTGGACGCGGTGTCACGTGGTTACTCAACGCTGTTGCTCGAACAGCATGACTTTGGCAAGGGCACTTCAAGCCGGAGCACCAAACTGGTGCATGGCGGGGTGCGCTACCTGGAGCAAGGAAACGTATCGCTGGTAATGGAGTCCCTGCATGAAAGAGGACTTTTGCGTCAAAATGCACCTCACCTCGTCAGCGAACTGGCTTGTGTGGTTCCCAGCTACACTTGGTGGGAGGGGCCTTTCTACGGAATTGGCCTCAAGCTTTATGAGTTGCTGGCCGGCAAGTACGGTTTTGGAAAAACGCGCCAAATTTCCAAGGAGGAAACGCTCCAACGTCTGCCAAATATCAATCCCGAGGGCCTCACCGGAGGGGTGGTTTATTATGACTGCCAGTTTGACGACACGCGACTCCTCATCAACCTGATCGCCACCGCGGCCGAGCAAGGCGCAACGCTGCTCAACTACGCCAAAGTCACCGAGTTGCAAAAAGGAAGCGACGGCATTGTGAACGGCGTTATATGGAAAAACATCGAAACTGGCGACAAGTTCACCGCCCAGGCAAGAGTCATTATTAACGCCACAGGAACATTCACCGATTCCGTGCGCCGTCTCGCCGACCCGGACGCAACACAAATAATGGTGCCAAGCCAGGGTGCGCATCTAGTGTTCGATCAGTCGTTTCTGCCGGGAGATGATGCGATTCTCGTGCCGCGCACGAAAGATGGCCGCGTCATGTTCGCCATTCCTTGGCATTGCCACACGCTGGTGGGCACCACGGACACTCCATTGAGCGAGACTTCATTGGAACCTGTCGCCCTTGACAAAGAGATCGACTTCATCCTTGAGACCGCCGCCCTTTATCTCGCAAGAAAACCCTCCCGATCCGATATCTTAAGCGTATTTGCCGGAATACGCCCGCTGGCGAAATCCGGGGAGGGCACCAATACGGCTGCGCTATCGCGAGACCACGTGATCCACGTTGATCAGAGCGGATTATTGAGTATCACCGGCGGCAAATGGACCACATATAGGAACATGGCGCAAGGCGCTGTGGACCAGGCTGCCACTCTGGGGGATTTGCCAGAACGGGCGTGCCTTACTCGGACCCTGAACATCCATGGCTATCATACGAACGCGGAGAACTTCGGATCACTTTCCTTTTATGGCTCAGACGCGGCGGCGATTCGCGAACTCATCACCGAGGACAAGACCCTGGCTCGTCAACTGGACTCGCAGTTGCCCTACCTCGAGGCAGAAGTAGTGTGGGCAGCGCGAATGGAAATGGCCCGCACCGTCGAGGACATTCTGGCGCGCCGCACACGTGCTCTTTTCCTTAACGCCAAGGCAGCCATTCGCATGGCCCCAAGGGTCGCCAGTATTTTAGCCAGGGAGTTGGAGAAAGATGAACTTTGGCAAGCCGATCAGGTCAGCGGTTTTGGACAAACGGCCAAGGGCTATCTAGCCCGGGTTTAGACGCTACGGCGTCCAGGTATTTAGGAGTGGTATGCGTAATGATTTCCTTTAAAGCTTCAAGATTTTTTCCCGCGAGATACCCGGTTTTGCATCTTGGCGCGTTCGGGTTATACCTTATGGCAAAGGGCAGATGCAAATGGTTCAGTGCATAAGGAAGCAGTTGGTGAAAAGTCCGTTCTTCTGCCGTCGACACCGGTGCTTGGGATTTCGCGTTCGTTTGTGAGCGCGTTCCGAGTCTGTGTCGCGCCTGCAAACGTGCCATGATTTGAGCCAAATCGCATTTCTATGAATAGGTTCGCATGCATGATTCTCGCGCCAAAAACTTGATGTGGGTGGGCGCTTCGAGCCGTTTCTGTCGGGAAGCGTTGACGGGCCTGGGAGGCATGGCGCTGGAACAGTGGGTCGCGGTGCGATATTTGGCGGCGGTGCTTGGCACAACGCTTTTTCTCAGCGTCCAGCCACGACGATGGGGGCGGGTGGAGCGAGGGATTTTCGCACGGCAGTTCTTTTTCTTTGGCGTCGAATCCGTCCGCTTCATTCTCATCGTGGCCGTGCTGGTCGGGATTTCGGTCGTGGTACAACTGGGTGTCTGGACTGACCGGCTCGGGCAGTCGCAGAAACTTGGGCCGTTGCTGGTGGTGGTTGTCGCGCGGGAACTGGGGCCGCTATTCGCCAACTTTGTCCTTATCGTGCGTGGCGGCAGTGCTATCGCCACCGAATTGGGTATCATGAAAGTCGGAGGCGAGGTACGGGTGCTTGAAGCACAAGGATTGGAACCACTTTTGTTTCTGGTCATGCCTCGCGTGCTGGCGATGGCCCTGTCGGCATTTTGTTTGACGATAATTTTCGTGCTTGCGGCATTTGCCAGCGGGTACGGATTCAGCGCCTTATTCGGCGGGATAAACATGGTGCCGGAAGTGTTCCTTAATAGCGTGTTCAAAGCGGTGCATCCGTTAGACGCGATCGGTTTTTTGGTGAAATGTATCCTGCCGGCGGTGTTGACCGGAGTGATTTGTTCGACGGAGGGCCTGAGCGTGGAAGGCGGAGTCACGCAAGTGCCGCTGGCGGCAAAGCGCGCGCTGGCGCGGTCACTATTCGCCCTGTTCGTTACGTCAACTGTGGTTTCACTTCTGACTTACTCTTGATTCCGCACTCCCTTCGCATGAATGCCTGCCCGCCCATCTTGAAATTCAATGACGTGACGATTGAATCGAGTCCCTACTACGAAACCGGACTGTGGAAGAGTTCGTTCGAGATCAATCCGGGTGGACTATTGCTGGTGCGCATTGAACGCGAAGACGAACGGCTCCCGTTGGCAGACGCCACGGAAGGCCTGGTGCCACCAAGCCAAGGAAGCGTGAACTTTCTGGGAGAAAACTGGAAGGAAATGTCTCCCGACCATGCGGCCGCCCAGCGCGGGAGAATCGGGCGCCTGTTCGAAGATGAGGGCTGGATTGGCGATCTCGATGTGGACCAGAACATCCTGCTGTCCCAGCGTCACCATACAATGCGGAGCGAGGAAGACATCCTGGGGGAAGCATTGAAATTGGCGCGTGTCTTCGGCCTGCCCGGCCTGCCCCGCGGGCGGCCCGGGATCATGCGACGATGGGACTTGCGCAAAGCAGCCTGCATTCGAGCGTTTCTCGGCCAGCCGATGTTTATCATAATCGAACAGCCGGTACGCGGCGTTTACGCCGACCTCATGGCCCCGCTGCTCAATGTGGCGCAGTCGGCTCGCAAACGCGGCGCCGCCGTTCTATGGACCGTCACTGATCCTAAAATCTGGAACCATCCCGGCATCCACGCGACGACGCGAGCAAGAATGTTCGGCTCTGAATTGCACGCCATGGAAACGGAATCTTTGTGAAAGCGATTATAAGGCCGTGATGGAAAAACGTTACAAATTTCGTCACGTGAACGAAATAACCGGCCTGCTTGTGTTGGGCGTGGTTGCGCTGGTCGTGGCCGGACTCGTTTTCACCGGACATTCGCAGCGATGGTTCGCTCGCAAGTACACTTTTGATGTGCTTCTCCCGGAAGAAGGGGCGTTGGGGTTGCGCCCCGGCGCCGAGGTGCTGATTCTGGGCGTCTCGGTTGGCCTGGTGGACGACATTAGCGTGGGGGATGACGGGCGCATGACGGCGCGCGTAAAAATCCGGCGCGACTTCGCTCGGTTTGTGCGGATCGATTCGACGGCGTCCATTAAGAAGGTTTTCGGAGTGGCGGGCGATTCCTTCATGGAAATTACCCGTGGGGCCGGCACTACACTACCGGCGCGGCAACCGCAGATCGTGTGTCTTGTTGTGGAGGATTCTCTTGGAAAGATGGAGAAGATGCTCGCCGACCTGCATTCGGAATTGATGCCGGTGGTAAAGAAAGCCGGCGATGGTTTGGATGAATGGACGGCGCTCGGCGGGGATTTGCGGCAAAACGGAGAGCAGTTGCGGCAGTTGGTGGCGCGGCTCGATAAACTGGCCGCCGGCGTCGAACAAGGCAAAGGCACCGCTGGCAAATTACTCACCGACACCTCATTAGCCGACGAGGCGGACAGATTATTGAGTCGGGGGAACAACGCTCTGGCTCAGATGCAGGACATGGAGACGAACCTAAACGTCGCGGTGAAAAACGTTCAGAACGGCACGAAGCGGCTTCCGGAAATAACCGACGCCATGGCGAACGAAGCGAAGGACCTCCCTGGTCTGGTCCAAGAAACGCAGGTTTCAATGCGCGAACTGGAGCGCCTCATCGAAGCGCTACAACGAACCTGGCTCGTGCGCAAATACATAAACAAAACAAATCCGCCTCCGGCGTATCAATCCGAATTCAAAGTGCCGGAACAGCAGTCGGCTAATGCGTTAAGGTCGCCGAGAGATTGGAAGTAACCCTATGAATGACTATGTGAAAACGACAATGAAAACTGACAAGAAACGCATCCTGGTTGTTGACGACCAAAGTCGCGACACCCGATTGATGAAACTTTACCTCGAACAGACCAACGATTACGTGGTTAGAGAGGAAAATGACGCCATGTCAGCGCTCTCGACCGCAGAGGTGTTTAAGCCGCATTTAATCCTGCTCGATGTTATGATGCCGGGAATGGATGGCGGCGAATTGGCAGCTCGCTTTCAGGCGAGTCCGAGTTTGAAAGCCGTTCCGATTGTCTTTCTGACTGCCGTCATCACCAAAGCAGAAGTTGCCGCGAGTGATGGGCGGTGCGGAGGGCATCCATTTCTCGCCAAACCGGTCATTTTGTCACAGGTGGTTGACTGTCTCAAAAAGCATCTGGGCGAGCGAGGCACCGCGAAGAACAACATAAGAATATGAAACCTATTCTCAATGGCGATCCCGTCGCAGTAAGAGTCGTCACCGAAGTCCGGCGCGAGGAAGTTCTGCTGAAAGCAGGGGCGTTGCAGAACGCGATTTTCAACAGCGCCAACTTCTCAAGCATCGCCACCGACGAAAAGGGAGTCATCCAAATCTTCAATGTCGGAGCGGAGCGCATGCTGGGCTACGCGGCCGCCGACGTGATGAACAAGATCACCCCCGCCGACATTTCCGATCCGCAAGAAGTCATAGCGCGAGCCAAAGCGTTGAGCGTTGAGCTGGCGACGCCGATTACTCCAGGATTCGAGGCATTGGTGTTCAAAGCCTCGCGGGGAATTGAGGACATTTATGAATTGACCTACATCCGGAAGGATGGAAGCCGCTTTCCTGCCGTTGTTTCAGTTACGGCGTTGCGCGACGAGCGCGACGGGATCATCGGTTATCTGCTTATTGGGACGGACAACAGCGCCCGGAAGCGGGCCGAAGAGGCGCTGCTCAAGGCGGGGGCTTTGCAGAGCGCAATCTTTAACAGCGCCAACTTCTCAAGCATCGCCACGGACGAGAAGGGCGTGATTCAGATTTTCAATGTCGGCGCCGAGCGCATGTTGGGCTATGCGGCGGCCGATGTAATGAACAAGATTACCCCCGCCGACATCTCCGATCCGCAAGAAGTAATCGCGCGCGCCGAAGCTTTGAGCCTGGAACTCGGAACCTTGATCGCGCCGGGCTTTGAGGCCTTGGTTTTCAAAGCTTCACGCGGGATCGAGGACATTTATGAATTGACCTACATCCGCAAGGATGGAAGCCGCTTTCCCGCCGTGGTCTCCGTTACGGCGCTGCGCGACGAGCGCGACGGCATCATCGGTTATCTCCTTATTGGGACCGATAATAGCGCCCGCAAGCGGGCCGAAGAGGCCCTCCTCAAGGCTGGAGCTTTGCAGAGCGCGATCTTCAACAGCGCCAACTTCTCAAGCATCGCCACGGATGAAAAAGGTGTCATTCAATTGTTCAATGTCGGCGCCGAGCGCATGTTGGGATACGCGGCGTACGAAGTGTTGAACAAGATTACGCCAGCGGACATTTCAGATTCCCAGGAAGTAATAGTGCGGGCCAAAGCGTTGAGCGTCGAGCTCGCCACGCCGATTACGCCGGGGTTTGAGGCGTTGGTTTTCAAAGCTTCGCGCGGGATTGAGGATATTTATGAATTGACGTACATCCGCAAGGACGGCAGCCGTTTTCCGGCGGTTGTCTCAGTCACGGCCCTGCGCGACGCGCAAGGTGGAATCATCGGCTATCTTTTGATCGGCACTGACAATACGGCGCGCAAACAGGTCGAGGCAGAGCAAAAGAAGCTCGATCAACGCCTGCGCGATCAGCAATTCTATACGCGTTCCCTGATCGAATCCCACATCGACGCGCTGATGACCACCGACCCGCTTGGCATCATCACTGACGTCAATAAGCAAATGGAGGCGCTCACCGACTGCACGCGCGACGAGTTGATCGGCGCGCCGTTTAAAAACTACTTCACTGACCCCGAGCGGGCCGAAGCGGCGATCAAGTTGGTACTCAGCGAAAAAAAGGTTACCAACTACGAGCTGACTGCGCGCGCCAGGAACGGCAAGAAAACGCTGGTATCCTACAATGCGACCACTTTCTATGACCGTGATCGCAAGCTGCAAGGCGTGTTTGCCGCCGCGCGGGATATCACGGAGCGCAAACGCTTCGAGCAGGCGCTTCAGGAAACGAACGTTGAACTGGAGAGCGCCAAGTTCGCCGCGGAGAAAGCCAATCTCGCAAAATCGGATTTCCTTTCCAGCATGAGTCACGAGCTTCGCAGTCCGCTCAATGCAATTCTCGGTTTCGCCCAACTGCTGGAGTCGACCGCCCCGTTGCCGTCGCCGTCCCAGAAGGAAAGTATCACCCAGATTCTCCAGGCGGGCTGGCATCTGCTCAAGTTGATTAACGAAGTTCTCGATCTGGCGGTGGTCGAATCGGGAAAAGTGTCGTTGTCGACGGAACCAGTGTCATTGGCCGAAGTAATATCCGAATGCCAAGCCATGATGGAGCCGCAGGCCCAACAGCGTGGAATCAGCATGACTTTTCCACAGTTGGACATCGGATGTTTTGTCCAGGCCGATCGCACCCGGGTGAAGCAGGTGCTGATCAACCTTCTTTCCAACGCAATCAAATACAATCGGAAGCAGGGAACCGTCGATGTGAAGTGCGCCGCGACCAGTCGAGAACGCATTAGAATCAGCGTCACGGATAACGGCGCTGGGTTGTCCGCGGAAAAGCTGGCGCAACTGTTCCAGTCATTCAACCGTCTCGGACAAGAGGCCCGCAGCGAGGAAGGGACGGGCATCGGCCTTGTGGTGAGCAAGCGACTGGTCGAGTTGATGGGAGGCGTGATAGGCGTGGAAAGCACCGTTGGCGTGGGAAGCGTGTTCTGGATTGAACTGCTTTTGACTACGGCGCCAAAACTTGCGGTTGCAAATGGCGAATCCACCATAGTTGTTCAACCGCCAGTGGCTGACGGCGCACGGCAGCGCACCGTGCTCTATGTCGAGGATAACCCTGCTAACATGAAGCTGGTCGAGAAATTGATGGCACAGCGACCTGATATACACCTTTTGGGCGCGATTAATGGAACTCTCGGCGTCGAGGTAGCGCGAGCTTCTCAGCCGGTGGTGATTCTGATGGACATCAATCTGCCTGGAATCAGCGGTATCGAAGCGATGAAGATCCTGCGGGAAGATCCGGCCACGACGCACATCCCAATAGTCGCCCTCAGCGCCAATGCTATGCCACGCGACATCGAGAAGGGTTTGGAAGCAGGATTTTTTCGTTACCTGACCAAACCAATCAGGGTCATAGAATTTATGGACACGTTAAACGAAGCCTTGGAATTTGCAGAAAAGGGACTAACCCGAACAAAATGACGCGAAACCCATACGATGGATAATTCCTCACAGATTCTTAACGCCGGCATCCTTGTCGTTGACGATCAGGAACCAAATGTTCTTCTTTTGGAGCGCATGCTGCGCGGCGCCGGGTACACGTCCGTCACATCTACAACGCACTCAGATGAGGTCTGCGATCTACACCACCGAAACCGCTACTCCCTCATCCTCCTGGATTTGCAAATGCCGGGAATGGATGGATTCCAGGTAATGGAAGCGCTGAAGAAAATCGAATCAGACGGCTACCTCCCGGTCCTCGTAATCACCGCCCAGCCAGATCACAAGCTACGCGCCCTGCAAGCCGGGGCAAAAGATTTCGTGAGCAAGCCGTTTGATCTTGCGGAGGTATTGATGCGGGTCCATAACATGCTCGAAGTTCGCCTGCTGCACCTGGAAACGAAGGAACTTTACGAGCGAGTTGCGGCGGAACAGAGAGTATCCGAGCGGCTCCTGCTCAACGTGCTGCCTCAAGCTATTGTGGAAAGACTGAAGGCGCGGCCCGATGTGGCCGCCAATGGTTTCCCGGAAATAATCGCGGATGGTTTTCCTGAAGCGACGATTCTATTCGCAGGCTTGCACGACTTCTCGCGGCTTACCGAGCGCATGCCTGTGGTTGACGTTGTCACATTGCTGAATAAAATCTATTCCGGCTTCGACGCGCTGGTGCAGAAACTGGGACTGGAGAAGATAAAAATAATCGGCGAATCTTACATGGTTGCGGCAGGCGTGCCTGTGCCACGGTCCGACCATGCCGAAGCTATCGCCGAAGCCGCCCTTGGATTGCAGAAGGAGATTGTTCATTATGATGCTCCCAACGAAGAAACCTTCAGTCTCCGCATAGGCATCAACACCGGCCCGGTTATTGCCGGCGTCATCGGCAAGACCAAATTCAGCTACGACGTCTGGGGCGAAACGGTGAACACGGCCTGGCACATGGAAACCTACGGCGCTCCTGGCTACATACAGGTCAACGAAACGACCTACGCAAAGCTGTGCGACAAGTACCTGTTCGAGGACCGTGGCGAATTTTACGTAAAGGACAAGGGCGAATTGAAGACGTTTTTTCTGAAGGGACGGAAACCCAATTGACTTTCGGCGCAAACTTGCCGAGGCGATCCTGTTTTACATCTGGAAGAACTTCTTTAAGTTGCTTTTGTTCTGCCCAGGACCAGTTCCATCACGAAATAGGGGCGGCCGTTTTCGGTCGCTCCGGCGTCGAGCACTTTGGCGATGTTGGGATGGTCCATCATGGCCAGAGTCTGGCGTTCCGCCTCGAAACGCGCGACGACCTGCTTGGTGTCCATTCCCAGCTTGATGACCTTGAGCGCGACACGGCGGCGCACCGGCTCGGTTTGCACGGATCAAAAGCATGAATAAATCCTTCCAGCCACCCGAAGGGGCGATGCTCTTGAATCCAGCGCGAAACCGTCGCGTTCATGTTGGGCATTTGACAGAAGGTCAGCCAGATACGACAATTAATTTGTGATCATCGAGTCCATAGACCGTCAAAGCAGTTCGGAGATTGAATTGGCTTGCAGAACGGCGCCTCCCATTGACCAGATTGTGTTCCAACATTTTTGCCGGCTGCTGACAAGCGCCGGAAAACTGAGCACGGTTAAATTCAGGGAAGAGGGGGGCAAACTTTACATCGGCGCATCGGCGTGGACGCCGCAGCTTAGAGACACGATAGACAGTTTTTTGACGAACGCGGAAAACGCGTCGGCCCATGCTCAGAAAGCCCAGGCCGAAAAGACAAGACTTGAGCGCCACAAAAAGGAGAGCGCCATCGAAGCGGCAGCCAAAGCATTGGGCGTTCCGATCAAGTGAGGATGCCGTTGGCAGCGAGTTCTGCCGCCGCTTGCTTCATTTCCTCTCGGTCGAATGTGACTGCAAGAACCGATGGGTTAATGCTCGGAGGATTGAAGTGTCCGGCGGCGTGGCGCTTTAACCTAGAGCGGTTTAAGAAATACTGTAGCCGTTTGGCCGAATGGAATTGAGAAGCGGTCTTTTTGGGTTTTGGCTTCGTTTTGGCTCAGTCACAGGCCGCTTCGGGCATGCTCCTTCGCCAAAGCCTCGCCAAAACCCAAAAA
>DATKFW010000037.1:0-2787 GCA_035511075.1 Vulcanimicrobiaceae bacterium | reverse complement strand
GAGGAATGTTGGCCAGAACGGTGTTGATGTGGCGAAAACGAGATGGATTGGTTGTTTCGCCAACGAACCGGCTGACAAACACGCCGTCGATTCCGTATTGTCGCATCCATTTGCAGTGGAGCAACACTGGGCCTTTGAGATACGCGCTGTAGAGGCGGGCTGGCGAAGCATCAGGCATTTTGAGGCCGGGGACTTCGCACAAATCCTTCGGGTCGTATTCTGATTCGTCGGGCCACATGTCAACGACGAATCTCCCGTTGGTTCCTTCCAGTCCCTGCCCCCAATGCCCGAAACCAAATCCTTCCGTGTCGCATGGAGTATTGAACCAGCCTTGATAACCGCAGAGCACCTTGCCGTCCAATGTCGTAGGGTCGATGTCCGTGCGCGTTGTCCCTGTGTAAGGAACGAGCCACGGTTCATCCGTTTTGTCCGCGGTGGTCTCCGCCGCAGACGCGGGGCCTGGAAGCAACGGCAGCAGAGCCACGAGGAGAGCGAGGAACCCGCGGGGCCGGCCCGTGAACTCTCGATTGGAGCCAATCACTGGGATCCACGTCATGATCAGGAGCGCATGTTGCATAGACACGTTCAGGATAATTGGATCGAGGGGTGATGGCGAACCCCAATATGCTCGTTTGTCCCAAGGGAATTCCAGGCCACATCATACTCCGCCGCAAAATGATTTCCCTGCGCGGACAAAACCAGCGGCCAACAAGCAAGAAGAAGAGAAGCCATGTTTCATCGCATGGTGGAATAATTATGAGCCGGCGGGTGAAAGTTCCAGAATAAACCGATGTGGATGAGATTTTGTGTCTGACAGAGAACTGGCACAGGACGCCGGCACACCGGCACCGGCAGATAGATCGTTTTAAAAAAAGCGGATGGACAACGCTTTTTCTGTTGATCAGAAGCCTAATGCATGACCCTCACGGCCTTCATATTCTGGGAAGATTTGACAAAAAAACTATAGTTTGACTTTAACTTCTCTTGCGCCTTGAGAATAAAGAGCTTGCGCGTTTTAATGTTGCCGCTGCGCGGGTTCTCAATACTATTGGCTGACTGCGAGCATCATGAACGAGGCGGATACATGCCGGAAATTTGTGCTTCCGAAGCTGCAGGCGGCGGGTTGGGAAAATGAGCCTCACTCCATCGCCGAGCAACGATACTTCACGGAGGGGCGCATCGTCGTGCGCGGCAACAAGGCCGAACGCAAAAAGGGCAAACGGGCCGACTACCTGCTTCGTTACACTCGCGACTTCCCCATCGGCGTGCTCGAAGCCAAGGCGGAATATAAGAAGGCCGCCGACGGATTGCAGCAGTCAAAGGATTACGCTGAAATCCTGAAACTCAAATTCGCCTTCGCCAGCAACGGCAAGGAAATTGTCGAGTTCGATTACATCACTGGCTTGGAACGGATCATTGAAAACTTCCCCTCGCCCGCCGAATTGTGGGCGCGACTGAGGGCGGCAGAAAAACTGACCGACGATGCCGCCGCGCAACAACTGCTCACGCCGGAGAATCACACCACCGGCAAAGAATCGCGTTATTACCAGCAGATCGCCACTAATCTCACGGTGCAGTCCATTGTTCAAGGCAAGCGCCGCGTGCTGCTCACTAAAGCCACTGGCACGGGCAAGACATTTGTGGCCTTCCAAATCTGTTGGAAGCTCTGGTCCGCCAAGTGGAACGCCAAAGGCGATCCAAACCGCAAACCGCGCATCCTTTATCTGGCCGACCGCAATTTCCTGGTGGACGATCCCAAAGATAAAATCTTCGCGCCATTCGGCGAAGCACGCTGGAAAATCGAAGGCGGCAAGGTGGTGTTCAGCCGGGAGCTTTATTTCGCCACCTATCAATCCATCGCCAAGGACGAACGCCGCCCGGGCCTCTTCAAGGAATTCGCGCCGGATTTCTTCGACCTCATCATTGTGGACGAGTGTCATCGCGGCAGCGCCAAAGAAGATTCCAACTGGCGCGAAATCCTTGAATACTTTGCCCCCGCTCACCAACTCGGCATGACCGCCACACCGTTGCGTGCCGATAATCGCGACACTTACTTGTATTTCGGCAATCCGATTTACACCTACAGCCTGCGCCAGGGCATTGACGACGGCTTCCTGGCCCCTTACCGCGTCCATCGCATCGTCACCCAATGGGATGCGGCCGGCTGGCGACCGAGCAAGGACGACCTTGACCGTTACGGCCGCGAAATTCCCGACGAAGTTTATACCACGGCCGATTTTGAGCGGCGAGTCGCCATGCGCGCCCGCACCCAGGCCGTGGCCCGGCACCTGACCGATTTCCTCAAGAAAACCGACCGTTTCGCCAAGACGATTGTTTTCTGCGTCGATCAGGAACATGCTTCCGAAATGCGCGCCGCGCTCAACAACCTGAACGCCGACCTTGTCCGGCAGTTCCCGGATTACGTCTGCCGCGTCACTTCGGATGAGGGCGAAATTGGGCGCGGCCACATGCAACGATTTCAGGACGTGGAGACACGCTCGCCCGTTATCCTGACCACGTCGCAATTGCTCACGACCGGCCTGGACGCGCCCACCTGCCGCAACGTTGTGCTGGTGCGCCTCGTCAACTCGATGGTTGAGTTCAAACAGATCATCGGGCGCGGCACGCGCGTGCGCGAGGAATACGGCAAGCTCTGGTTCAACATTCTCGACTACACCGGGACGGCCACGCGCAATTTCGCCGACGCGGCCTTCGACGGCGACCCCGCCTTCGCGACGGAGGAGGAAATTGACGAATACGGCAAGACAACAAACATCGATCTTCCCC
>DATKFW010000036.1:0-6581 GCA_035511075.1 Vulcanimicrobiaceae bacterium | reverse complement strand
GGGGAGATAGGATGACGCGTTACCTGGTCCACGGTGTTCTGCACCTGGAAGGCTTTGACGACACTGACCCTGCTTCTCGTCGCGCCATGCAACGCCGGGAAAATAGCCTGCTAAAGGCATTGTCCGGCCGGTTCGATTTGGGCAAACTAGGCCGGTTATGACGTTGAGCGAGAACCATTATTTGAAGCGGTGGCGGGACAATTTCTTGGCCGGATTGGCTATCGTCATGCCCGCGGTCATAACCGTCGCGCTGGTCGTTTGGATATTTCATAACGTGTCCAACGTGACCGACATGTTGCTTTTCTTTGTCCCCAGCTCCTGGATCCGTCCCCATTTCCCCGACGGCTCGTGGGGCGAAATCCACTGGTATTGGAGTTGGATTGCGCTGCTTTGGGCGCTTTTCCTGGTTTGTCTGGTCGGACGTTATGGCCGGCATTATCTGGGCCGTAAAACCATCGAATGGTTCGATACCGCCATCATGCGCGTGCCGCTGTTGAACAAGATTTACGGCACCATCAAACAGGTCAACCAATCCTTCTCCAGCAACAAATCCTCCTTCAAACAAGCCGTGCTGGTCGCCTTCCCATACGAGGGGTCGCGTGCGGTCGGATTTGTGACCGGCGAACAAGCCGGCCTGAGCGGCGAAAAACTGCTCAGCGTCTTTATTCCCACCACCCCTAATCCCACCTCCGGCTTTCTGCTTCTTCTTCCCGAAAGCGAAATCATCAAGTTGGACATGTCCGTGGCTGACGGCATCAAGTTCATCATCAGTTTGGGCGCCATTTCCCCCGACCACACCAACTTTCGCCTCACCGCCTCGCCGCCGGACGCGGCCTCAGCGCCCGTCGCGCGATGAACCTCGCGCGTACGGCCGGCCTGGTCTTGCGCACCCGGCCTCTGACGGACACCAGCCTGATTGTGCAATGGCTCACGCGCGATTTTGGCCGCGTCGCCACCGTGGCCAAAGGCGCGCGGCGGCCCAAGTCTCCGTTTCGCGGCCAACTGGATTTATTTTACTTGGCGGACCTGAGTTTCGCGCGCTCCAGCCGTTCCGACCTGCACACTCTGCGCGAGGTGCGATTGCTGCAGAGCCACCCCGGCCTGCGTCTGGAACTGATCTACGTCCAGCAAGCCTCCTACTGCGCCGCGCTCATCGAGCAATCGGCGCAACCGGACGCGCCCATGCCGGCGGTCTTCGACAACTTCCGCAACCTGCTGAGGCATTTGCCCCAACAGCCCGCCCAACCGCAGACCATTTTCGGATTCGAGATGAAATGGCTCCAGGAACTGGGTTTGAAACCGAAGCTGGACCAAACCCACTTGACGCCCGGCACGAAGCAAATTTTGGAACGATTGCTGGAGACGGATTGGCCCGAGATTTTCCGATTGCGTTTAAGCCCGGCCCAATTGCGGGAAATCCGCCTTTATCTGCACGGCTTCATCATCTATCATCTGGAACGAATTCCCCGCGGCCGAAGCGCGGCTCTGGGCGGAGATTGATTCCGTAGAGTTGCTTCCTCTTTTTTTTGGCCGAGTTCTCGAAATTCCTCGAACACCCCCGAATTGGAAAACCCGGAAATACGCGGAATTATCCATCTATGCCGCTATGCCGGCATATCCCTGTCAATCCCTTCACGAAACCTCAACCGAGTAACTTAACACATAACACACGCCGCCGCCAGGATTATTTTAAAAATATTAAAATATTCCCTTATTTGGAAAATAAATAACCTTCATCGCAAATTATATTAATGTTTTGGTTCGTTGAAACCCACACTCCATGATTGCCCGAGAGTTGCTTTCACCCGGCCTTCTGCGGTAGCGTTGGCACATGAGTGATGTCACCCCCCCGCTCAGTGCCATTGACGGCCGCGACCCCAAGGCCGCCGATGATCTGCTTCCGCTGGTTTACCAGGAATTGCGCAAATTGGCCGCGCACAAAATGGCTGGGCAGGCTCCGGGCCACACCCTCCAACCCACGGCACTCGTTCACGAGGCCTGGCTGCGGCTATCCGGGAACCAGCCGGGCCGTTTTGCCGGGCGCGCCCATTTCTTCGCGGCGGCCGCGGAGGCGATGCGCCATATTCTTATCGATTCCGCCCGGCGCAAGCGCGCCGCGCGCCACGGCGGCGGGCAGGCGCGCGTGGATTTGCAGGATGTGGAAATCGCTTTCGTGGCCGATGACGACGAGCTGCTGGCTGTTCATGACGCGCTGGACAAACTGGCCGCCGAGGACTCCAAAAAAGCGGAGTTGGCCAAGCTGCGTTATTTCGTCGGCATGACGTTCGAGGAAGCGGCGGAAGTTCTCGGCCTTTCCGTGGCCACGGCCAAACGGCACTGGGCTTACGCGCGCGCTTTTCTGTTCGAGGAAATTCGCGCAAACAAGACGAAATAACCAGTTTCGTCGGCAGTGTTCACGCTTGCCGGTGTCCGCGATGGAAAATAGTTTGTGTGCGCATGATACTTTTTCCGCGGGGATTTCGTATGTGCGGTAGAGGAACAACATCATGAGCGAGGCTCACAAACATGTTGGCGCCATCTTTGACGCGGCCATGGAGTTGCCGCCCGAGAGGCGGGAAGCCTATTTGCGTGAGGCCTGCGCGGACGACGAAACATTGCGTCAGCGCGTCGAGGCCTTGCTCCGCGCTCACGAATCGGCTGAAAACTTTATGGACAAGCCGGCCGTCGCTGCAAGAGGAGAAACCGTGCTCGTCAAACCCTCGGAACAACCGGGGGACAGGATTGGCCGCTATAAACTTTTGCAACAAATCGGCGAAGGCGGTTGCGGGGTGGTTTATATGGCCGAACAGGAGGAGCCGGTTCGTCGTCGTGTCGCGCTGAAGGTCATCAAACTGGGCATGGATACCAAGAGCGTGATTGCCCGGTTCGAGGCGGAGCGGCAGGCCCTGGCCCTGATGGACCACCCCAACATCGCGAAAGTGCTGGACGCCGGCGCGACGGAAATCGGCCGGCCCTATTTCGTCATGGAACTGGTGCGTGGCATCAAAGTCACCGATTACTGCGATCAAAACAACCTCAACACGGTGGCGCGGCTGGGTTTGTTCATCCAAGTCTGCCATGCGATCCAGCATGCTCACCAGAAGGGAATTATTCATCGGGACATCAAGCCGTCAAACATTCTGGTGGCTGACCATGACGGTGTGCCGGTGCCCAAGATCATCGATTTCGGCATCGCCAAGGCCACGACCGACCAGCGGTTGACGGACAAGACACTGTTCACGGCCTTGGAACAGTTCATCGGCACGCCGGCCTACATGAGTCCCGAGCAAGCCAGGTTGAGCGGGCTGGACATTGACACGCGCAGCGACATTTATTCGTTGGGCGTGCTGCTATATGAGTTGCTGGCCGGCAGCACACCGTTCGACGCCAAGGAACTGATGGCCTTCGGCATCGACGCGATGCGCAAGATCATCCGGGAGCAGGAGCCGGTCCGACCGAGCACCCGCTTCGCCACCCTCCAGGGCGGGGACTTGACCACCACGGCCAAACGCCGATCGACCGACACGGCGAAGCTACTCCACCAGCTCAAGGGTGATCTCGATTGGATCGTGATGAAGTGTTTGGAGAAGGATCGGACCCGGCGTTACGAGACGGCCAATGGATTGGCCGCTGACGTCAAGCGGCATCTAGAGAACGAGGCGGTTCTGGCCCGTCCGCCCAGCGCGGCCTACAAATTTCAAAAGGCCTTCCGCCGAAACAAGCTCGTCTTCAGCGCCGTAGCGGCGGTGGTGCTTGCGCTGCTGGCGGGGCTAACCTTGGCCGCGATGGGATGGCGTCAGACGCAAGTGGAGAGGGACAAGGCACTGCAAGCGCGGGCGGGAGAAGAGGCGCAGAGGAAGACGGCGCAGGCCAGCGAACAAAAGGCGGAAGCGCGCGAAGCTGAAGCCAGCCACCTTCTCTACGCCGCCAACATGAACCTGGCCCAGCAAGCCTGGGAGCAGAACAACATCGGCCGGCTGCGGCAACTGCTGGAAG
Organism: Vulcanimicrobiaceae bacterium; assembly: GCA_035511075.1. Taxonomy (GTDB): domain Bacteria; phylum Verrucomicrobiota; class Verrucomicrobiia; order Limisphaerales; family Palsa-1400; genus DATAUD01. The sequence goes on along the minus strand of DATKFW010000036.1, from coordinate 2,585 downwards.
ACACTAAAGACTCTCCGTACCGTGGTTTTGAGTGGTACTATTGGCAACCGAAAACTCATGTGGCCGCCATGACATTCCGCGGGCATCTCGGACCAGTGGGCTCTGTCGCCTTTTCCCCGGACGGCCGGCGGATTGTCACCGGCAGCGATGATCATACCGCCAAGCTGTGGGAGGCAGCCAGCGGTCGCGAACTGCTCACGTTTAAAGGGCACAGCGATGTGATTGAGTCTGTGTGCTTCTCCCCGGATGGCCAGCGAATCGTCACTGGCAGTTTTGATAATACGGCCAAGGTGTGGGAGGTCGCAAGCGGACGCGAACTGCTTACCCTCCGGGGACACAGCGATTGGATTGAATCAGTTGCCTTTTCCCCGGATGGCCAGCGAATTGTCACCGGCAGTAATGATCGTACGGCCAAGGTGTGGGAGGCAGCCAGTGGACGGGAACTGCTCACGCTCAGGGGCCACACGAATAGGATTGAGTCTGTGGCCTTTTCCCCGAACGGTCAGCGGATCATCACCGGCAGTGATGATCTTACGGCCAAAGTGTGGGAGGCAGCCAGCGGTCGCGAACTGCTCACGCTCCGGGGGCATGGCAAAATGATTAATTCTGTGGCCTTTTCCCCGGACGGCCAGCGGATTGTCACAGGGAGTTATGACGACACGGCCAAAGTGTGGGACGCAGCCGGCGGGCGTGAACTGTTCACGCTCCGAGGGCACAGCGGTTGGATTTATGGTGTGGCCTTTTCCCCGGACGGCCAGCGGATCGTCACTGGCAGCGCGGATAATACGGCCAAAGTGTGGGAGGCAGGCAGCGGACGCGAACTGCTCACCTTTAGGGGACACAGCGCTGGGGTTTTTGCGGTGGCCTTTTCGCCGGACGGCCAGCGGATTGCGACAGGCAGTCTTGATAGGACCGCCGACGTTTGGGAGGTGTCCCATGGCATTTCCTCCGGCGAGACAGGTGGGAACCTGCTCACGCTCAAAGGGCACAGCGATGTGATTGAGTCGGTTGCCTTTTCCCCGGATGGCCAGCGGATTGTGACCGGAAGTCATGATCATACGGCCAAGGTGTGGGATGCAAGCAGCGGACGCGAATTGCTCATTCTTAAGGGGCACAACAGTGGAGTTTCGTCTGCGGCCTTTTCCCCTGACGGCCAACGAGTTGTCACTGGCAGTCGCGATCACACGGCCAAGGTGTGGCAGGCCGTCAACGGGCGCGAACTGCTCACGCTCATGGGACACAGCGACGAGGTTATTGCTGTGGCCTTTTCCTGGGACGGACGGCGGATTGTGACTGGCAGTCGCGATCATACGGCCAAGGTATGGGAGGCCGTCAGCGGGTGCGAATTGCTCACTTTTAAGGGGCACAACGAAGCTGTTCGCAGTGTGGCCTTTTCCCCGGACGGCCGGCAAATCGTCACCGGCAGTGAGGATCATACAGCCAAAGTGTGGGAGGCCGCCACCGGGCGCGAACTGCTCACGCTCATGGGACACAGCGGTTGGGTTGATTCTGTGGCCTTCTCCCCGGATGGCCGGCGAATTGTCACTGGCAGTACGGATAATACGGCCAAGGCGTGGGAGGCCGCCAGCGGGCGCGAGTTGTTCGCCTTTACGGGCCACAGCGGCTATGTTTCGTCCGTGGCCTTTTCCCCGGACAGCCAGCGAATCGTTACCGGCAGTTGGGACAGTACCGCCGTCGTCTGGGAGACGATCAGTGGCCGCGAACTGCTCACGCTTCGTGGGCACGGCGCCGAGGTTATGTCTGTGGCCTTTTCCCCAGACGGCCAGCGGATTGTCACCGCCAGTGCGGACAATACGGCCAAGGTGTGGCAGGCAGCGCGAAAGGAGCAGGTCGCCCAATGGCAGGCGGAAGAATCGACGGAAGTGCAAGCTCCGTGAACCTTTGCCGCGAAGAAGCGCTCCGCCGCAAGGTGATCCTTAATATAGAAATGAGCAACGATTGCAACGATTGCCGGAGAGTTGCTTCCTCCCGGCCTTCTGCGGTAGGGTTGCCCCATGAGCGATGTCACCTCCCTGCTCAGTGCCATTGACCGACGCGACCCCAAGGCCGCTGAGGAACTCCTGCCGCTGGTCTATGAAGAATTGCGCAAACTGGCCGCGCAGAAAATGGCCAACGAAGCGTCGGGGCAGACCCTCCAACCCGCCGCGCTGGTGCAGGAGGCCTGGCTGCGCCTGGTCCGGGCCGAGGACCGCGGATTTCAGAATCGCGCCCACTTTTTCGCCGCGGCGGCCGAGGCGATGCGGCGCATCCTGGTCGAAAACGCCCGCCGCAAGCAGCGCCTCAAACACGGCGGCGGCCAGCGGCGGATGGACCTCAGCCAGGTGGATGTGGCTGCCGCGAGCGATGATGAGACCGTCCTGGCCGTCAGCGAAGCCATTGACAAGCTGGCGTCACACGACTCGTTGGGTGCCGAATTGATCCGGCTGCGCTTCTTTGCCGGCCTCTCCAACGCCGAGGCCGGCGAGTTGCTCGGCCTGCCGGAGCGCACGGCCAAGCGCACCTGGGCCTACGCCCGTGCCTGGCTCTACGAGGAATTGAAGAAAACTCTCTGACAAATTTCTGGC
>DATKFW010000035.1:0-5698 GCA_035511075.1 Vulcanimicrobiaceae bacterium | reverse complement strand
GGGGAGGGAGATTGGCGAAAGATTGCCCATTCAACTCCGAGCGCAAACGCGTATTCAGGAGTCACTGTCTTTAAAGAGCCATTATCAGTCTCAAATGGTTCGATCAATCCAAATTCTGGGCTGTTGTTCATATAAAAACGATACCTTGGGGGCAAATTCAATGCCACTCTCAATTTTATGAGTTGGGTATGCCTTAAATGTGAACCAACGGGAGCTGTAGCACAACCTCGGATCGCTCGACTGTCTGGCAGTGGGCGGTTACGGAAACAACCCCCGCATCTTCTTTGCCTCCTGAACCCGTTTGATGCCAAGGCTTAAGGCGGCGGCGCGCATGGAAATCTTCTGTTTCCGGCTCATCGACAGCGTCTGCATGAACGCCCCTTCCAGGATGCGGAATAATTTGTCCATCACCTCGGTCTCAGTCCAAAAAAAGCTCTGCAAGTCCTGCACCCATTCGAAGTACGACACGATGACGCCGCCGGCATTGCAAAGGATATCGGGAATGATGAAAATTTCCGGGCGCTGGTCAAGAATCACGTCGGCTTCCGGCGTGGTCGGTCCGTTTGCCGCCTCAGCCAGGATACGGCATTGAATGCGGGCGGCGTTTTCGCCGGTGATCTGCCGTTCCATCGCTGCCGGCACCAGGATGTCACAGGGCAGGAGGAGCAATTGTTCGTTGGAGATCGGGTCCGCGCCGGGAAAACCGGCCACGCAGTGCTTTTCCGCCGCGTATTTGTCCAATTCCCAGAGGTTGATGCCCTTCTCGTTGTGCAAGCCGCCGGAGACGTCGCTGATTCCAATAATTCTGGATCCGTATTTGGCCAGGGAAAACGCGGCGACGGAACCGACGTTGCCGAATCCCTGCACGACCGCGCGAGTATTGGCCGGCTGCAATTCGAGAACGTCCATAACGCGGTTGATCAGGTAACCGACGCCGCGTCCGGTCGATTCGCGCCGCCCGAGCGAACCGCCGATGCCGACGGGCTTTCCGGTGACGATGGAGGGCACCGTATAGCCGGTGTGGACGGAATAAGTGTCCATCATCCACGCCATGGTTTGTTCGTTGGTGCCCATGTCGGGCGCCATGACATCGACTTTTTCGCCAATGAACGGGATCATTTCCTGGGTGTAACGGCGGGTGAGGCGTTCGAGTTCGTTTTGGGAAAGCAGGCGGGGGTCGCACGCGATGCCGCCTTTGGCGCCGCCGTAAGGCAATCCGGCCAGCGCGCACTTCCAACTCATCCACATCGCCAGCGCGGCGACTTCGCCCAGAGCCACGTCCGGGTGATAACGCAATCCGCCCTTGGTGGGGCCAAGGGTTAGATGATGCTGGACGCGATGCCCCGTGAACACGCGGGTGGTGCCATCGTCGAGATGGACCGGCAGAGCCACGGTCATGGAACGTTTGGGGAATTTAAGGCGCGCGCGCTCATCCTCGGGGATCTGCAAGAAATCAGCCGTGATGTCGAATTGCCGGCAGGCCATCCGAAAGGTGGGATGATCGTAAATTTCCATGCGTGGAATTTAGTAAACTGACGGCGTCTTTACTATCCAATTCCCGCAGCGAACACGGGCGAACCCTAGGAGCGCGATTTGATGACACGCTCTTCCCGCCTTTCGACGAGTGCGCGATTGTTACTCTTCACCGGACCGCGAAATGCGATCGCCGCCGCGATGACGCCCAGCGCGCCGCATGTCAACCAGAGGGTCTTCGGTCCCACGGCGAAAAGCCGCAGTCCCATTTGCGGGGCCGCGATCAGCCCGGCTGACCATACGAGCGCATACACGCCCATGTACCGGCCACGCAGATGCGCGGGCGCAAGGCCCGCAATGTAGGCCGACGAGACGGGAAAGGTCGCCATCTCGCCAAATGTGAAAATGACCACACATCCCAGCAGCTCGGGCACGGTATGCGCGAATGCATTGCCCGCAAATCCCGCCGCAATGAGCAGGTAACCCAGCGCCATCATGCGCCAGGGCGGAAACCGACCGGTCAACGACGTCAGCGGCAATTCGCAGAAGGTGACCAGCACGCCGTTGAGCGAGAGAATCAGTCCGTAGGTCGCCGTTGAAAAGCCGAGGCTCGTGACGTGCAGGCTAAACGTGCAACTGACTTGCAGGAACACCAGGGCGATGAGAAATGCCCCGGCCAGCACTCGATGAAATTCCCGATCACCGGTCAAGGTTTTCAAATCAGCGATCCAGCCGGCTTCCTCCCGGCGGCCCTGAACGCCGCGCGGCAGCAAAGCCAGCGCGATCACGCCAAATAACACGGAGGTGGCCGCATCGCCCGCAAAGAGCCAGAAATACCCGCGTTCGGCCAGGAATCCGGCGGTTGCGGGGCCAAACGCGAACCCCGCGTTGAAGGCCATTCGATAGGCGGAAAAAGCCGTGACCCGCAATTCCGGTGGAACCAGGTCGGCCAGCAGCGCGCTACTGGCGGGACGGTACAATTCGCCGGTCATCGCGGCAAACCATGTCGCGGCGACGATGGCCGGGAGGCTGCGCGATTGGGAAAGCAGCACCATCGCCAGGGCGACGGAGAACATCGAGAGCACGATGGTTTTTCGCCGGCCAATGGTGTCCGCCAGGTGGCCGCCCAGTCCCGAAGCCATGAGGCTACCAACGCCGTACGCGCTCATGGCTATTCCGGCATCCGCCAGGGTGAAGCCGCGGCGCGTCAAGTACAGTGTCAGAAACGGCAGGACAAATGTGCCGAACTTATTGAGGAAGGTTCCCAGGAATAGAATCCACGCCGGGCGGGGCAATGCCCGCAGGCGTGAAAACAATGATGGATGAATCGGATTCATGGGAAATAAAAAAGCCCGCTGGCCTTTCGGCAAGCAGGCTGGAAAAAATCGTGTGTCGGGTAACTCTAGATGCCTTCCTCCTGCCTGCCGTGGCCGTGTCCTTTATTGGTGCGCAGCCAGACGGGACGCGAGAAACGCGGCATGGCCCAAACGGACCGCGTCGCGCGCTTGCTCATATAAATTGTTCCCGCCAAGTTCATCGAGTCCCGCGAGTGTGCCGACGGCCCGGCCTCTTGTCAAGCAGGCTTTATGAATATTTCAAGGAAGCCAGCCGTCAAACAAGTGCTTCTGCTGATTCCAGTTTGCGCAAATCCGCGTCGTCCAGGATGCCCAACCGGCCCAAGATTCACCCAACAGATTTCCCGGCGTTCAACTCTCGTAGTCGTTCAAGGATTCCCAATCTTTCATCTCCCGGTTGACTCCGCGGAACGCGTTGGCCTTTTGGGCTGCCCGTTCCAACGCATTGCCCCTGTTCCGCAGTTTTCTGATGATCAAATCAGCCACAAATTTTGAGCGTTCGCCGCAAGGGACGTGGGACCTGAGCCGTTGCACGACGAGTGGAGGAAGTTCGAAAGTAACCTTCATTCGGAATACGCAATGCACCATTCAAGCCCACCGCGTCGATCGGTTTCGTCTCACATCAATTTGAGCTTCGGCAAATCCTGCAAGTCGACGATCCCAACCGGCTGGCGACGAGCGTTGACCACGATCAGATCGTCGATGTTGCGCTGGTTGAAAATCTTCAACGCTTCCACCGCCAATGCCTCACCTCCAATACAGATTGGGTCGCGCGTCATGACGCTGGCCAGCGGCTTGGCCAGAACATCCTCGTCGGCGGCCATGTGGCGGCGAAGGTCGCCGTCGGTGAAAACGCCGGTCAGTTTTCCGCGGCGATCGACAATGCTGACACTGCCCGATTTGGCGCGACACATCAATAGCAACGCTTCCTTGACGGTCACAGACTCATCCGCGACGGCATTGCGGCTGTCGGTGCGCATGATGTCGCCCACTTTCATCAACAGGGCGCGCCCGATGGCGCCGGAGGGATGATGCCGGGCGTAGTCCTTTTGCTTGAAACCGCGCGCCTCCAGCACCGTCATGGCCAGGGCATCCCCCATCGCGAGCATGGCGGTGGTGCTGGCTGTGGGAGCCAGATTGAAGGGGCAGGCTTCCTTCGGGATTTTCACGTTCAACACCACGTCGCTGTAGCGGGCCAGCGAGGACTTGACGGCGCCGGTGATGGAAATAGTTTTGACAGAAAGCCGCTTTAATGCCGGAATCAAATTCAGCAATTCCTCCGATTCGCCCGAATAACTCAGGGCCAGAATGACATCGCCTTCGCCGATAACGCCCAGGTCGCCGTGCAAGGCATCGACGCTGTGGAGGAAAACGCTCGTCGAGCCGGTGCTGGTGAGTGTGGCGGCGATCTTTTGGCCGATGTTGCCGGACTTGCCGACGCCCACCACGACTATTTTGCCGCGCTGCCGGAGAGCCTCGACGATATGGCCCACCGCAGCGTCAAAGGCGCGGTCGATTTGTTTGCGAACGGCTTTCAGCGCCGCGATCTCGATGTCGAAGACTTCCCGCGCACGGGCCAAATGACTCATGGCTGGAGGTTGCCACAGTACTGGACTTCCATGAAAGCCGAATTACCGTACGGTGGTGAAAGTCATTATGGCGTTCCTGCTATCCATGTTGGCGTCCGGCGTTCACGGGGGGGTGGAGCCGGAGGCGGCGGCCCGCGCTTACAACCGCTTCGGATTCCAACTGCTGGAACAAGCGCGCGAGCAAGCGGTTGGAACCAACCTTTTTCTGAGCCCGGCCGGTTTGGCATTCGCCCTTTCGATGGTCCAGAACGGAGCCAGGGGTGAGACATTGCGGCAGATCACGGCGACGTTACAGGTTAAAGACGTCGCGCCGGCGGATTTGAACGCAGCCAACAAGGCGTTGCTCGACCGGCTCGCATCGCTGAACCCCAAAGTCACATTGGACATCGCCAACGGACTCTGGACCGACAAGAGCGCGGTGATCGAACCGGAGTTTGCGGCGGCGAACCTATCGGGCTACAACGCGGAGGTCTTGAGCGCGGATTTCAGGGACCCGGCATTTGTCAAAACTATTAACGACTGGGTCAGCGGTCACACGGACGGCAAAATTCCGCAAATGATCCAGGGCCCGCTGGACCCGATGCTCCGGCTCATCGTGCTGAATGCGATTTATTTCAAGGGCGCGTGGCAGGACCCGTTTGACCGAAATCGGACGCGCGCCCTCCCGTTTACACTGGCCGGAGGCCGGGTCGTGCCGCATCCGCGCATGGTCCGATCGGGGGAATTTGCCTACCGCGAGAATGAATCGTTTCAGGCGGTGGAACTTCCGTATGCGGGCGGCGATGTTAACATGGATGTCATCCTGCCCAAAGGCGGTCTGGACGAATTCCTGCGAACTTTGACGGCAGAGAACTTCGAGCAATGGGTTGGGCGCATGGAGACCCGCCGCGGCACGTTGGAATTGCCGCGGTTCAAGCTGGAAAACGAATACGATTTGAAGCCCGTGCTGGCGGCTATGGGAATGCCGCTGGCTTTCACGCCGCAGGCGGACTTCAGCGGCATTTCGAGGGAGCGTCTTTATATCGGTTGGGTCAAGCAGAAGACTTACGTTGATGTGAATGAAGAGGGAACGGAGGCGGCGGCGGCCACAGGATTGGCGGTGAGGGCCTCGGTGGTCCGATTCCGACCTCCGCCTCCAATTCTAACTGCGTGTGCAGCATCAGTTTGGGGGGTGTAGGAGTCCAAACGGACACCAAAACGGACACCTATTTTCCAATCCGTAAGAAACCAGCGTAGTCCGGCCTAATCCGCCAGCTATCCGCTACCTCTTCGGATTCGGCC
>DATKFW010000034.1:0-116282 GCA_035511075.1 Vulcanimicrobiaceae bacterium | reverse complement strand
AAATGCCGATGGTCATGGGACTGGTGTCCTCGGCAAATGCCGTTGGCGGCCAATCGACGTATTTGGCGAAGTTCAACAGGAAAAGGCCCTTGACCTGGGACTCCTGCAGGGAGGCGTCAACTCCGCCGGCCAGGCAGACGGCCCACCAAAGGCCAAGGCAGACGCTCCGCGCCATGACATGGACGAACCAGCGGTCTGTCCCGAGGCCCTGCCGGTTGAAGTTGGACGTGTTCATGGATCGCGGCGCTAAAAGCGGAAGGTCACCTTGGCCAGAACGCTCCTTGGTATTTCGGTCAACGCGCCGGTTTCCTCGCTGGAGAATTCCACGTGCTGACGTTGCAGCAGGTTGTCCCCCCAGATGCCAAGCTCGAGCCATTTGCGCGGACGCCAGACCAGACCCAGGTCGGCGCGGACATAGGAGGGAATTTCATCGACACCGACCGAAACGGGCGCCGTGCTTCGGCCCACAAAATAGACCGCGCCATTCAATTCCAAGTGGTAAGGGAGGTCGAGATAGGAACGCACCTGGAATTGTTGCTGGGGACTGGTGGCATAGTCTAAAGCGGGCGTCAAGCGCTCGCCCAGCCAACTGTAGCTGGCCATCAGCCGCCAGTTTTCCGTGACGTGCCATTGACTTGACAATTCGACGCCGTAGGTATCGCCAGAGCCCGCGTTTAGGTAGGTGGAGGAGATGAGCAGATGCGTTGGGGAGGGAGTGGTCTCAATGACGGTGGGATTGGCAACCGGTATGATTAGATTGTCATAGACGTTGTAGAATCCGGTGATGTCGAACGACAAATTCCTGGCTGGCGCAATGCGGTAACCCAACTCATAGGCAAGCAATTCTTCCACAGCGTCGTTTGGATCGCCAAGAATCGACACCAGGGCTGGGGGACTCGATGGCGAGGGCTGAAAAGCGGTCGCATTCAATTGTCCGTCCAACTCGAAGAGAGAGGGCGTGCGCGCGGCGCGCGAAACCGCGGCCCAAACGGTTTGATTCTTTGCCGGTGTCCAGAGCAGCCGGCCACTCGGTTCAACTTTCCATTGGACGAGGCTGTTGTCTTCGATTTTTGCGCCGAGAATGAGATGCAACCGATCTGGCACAGCCATGATGTCGTCCTGGGCGAATACGTTGAAGAGGCGGATGTATTGAATTTCCGGAGTCCAGGACAACTCAAAATCCGGGGCATCCTCGACGGACTGATAGCGATAGCCGGTTCCAAAGAGGAAATCGTTCCAGGAGCCGAGAGAAAGCCGGTACTGCAAGTCGATGTCATCCGTATTCTGAATTAGAATCCCGAATCCGGTGCCTTGTTCGACATGATCGTAGTAAGTTTGCAACGTCAACTGCGCTGAATCCGAAAAATCGCGGGTCCATCGCCCCAGGATGTTGCCTCCCTCATTGTATTCTTTGTCGTCCGTCAATGAGACGGCGGGAGGAGCGAGGCTGACTTTTTCAGTTGGTGTATCTGCGATGTTATAATAGTAGTCGCCTTGAAGTGTGAGAAGGCTTTGGGAAGGGGGTTCCCAATCCGTGCGAAAGCCCGCCTGGCTGGAATCCCAAGCGTCCCCCGCCGGCTGCCCGGCAGAGCTGGTTAAGCCGTTTTGATCGGAGCGCTGGGCGTACACTCGATAATAAAGATTGGTTTCAAGAACTCCTCCGTAGCGCACCGAGGCCGAATCCTGTTCCTCGGTCCCGGCGCTGGTGGACACGAGGAGGCCCTGGGTCTCGCTGGCGCTTTTGCTGATAACATTGATGACGCCGTCGACGGCGTTGGCGCCCCACAGGGTTGCGCCCGGACCTCGAATGACTTCGATCCGGTCCAAATCCTCCATCACCATGTCCTGCGTGTTCCAAAATACGCCGGAGGAGGAGGGCGAGTACACGGTCCGCCCATCAACAAGGACGAGCAAGTCTCTGCTGAATTGTGCATTGAATCCCCGCGCGCCGACGGCCCATTGGTTGGCGTTAATTTGCGCCACGTCCATGCCCGGAACCAGACGGAGCGCCTCGGGTATGGAGGTGATTCCAAGGCGGTCGATATCGTCGCTGGTCACGACCGAAATGGCGGCTGGGGAGGTAAAGAGATCGGTTTGCGTTTTGGCAACGGAGGTGACCTTGACGTTGACCAACTGCTCGAGCGTCAAGTCTCCCCAATTGGCGGAGGACTGCGGCGCCTGGTTTGTGTCCGCGGCGTCGGCCAGAACCGCGATGACAACGAACGCAAAGGCTGCGCCATGCACGACTGGTTTCCGGAACAATGGTTGCATGGTGACGGAACGGTGATTCATGCGGGGCTGGGTTTATTGGACTGCTTGAAAACTCGAGGTGGTTTTTCCACGGGCGCACCGGTGGGATTTCGAGGGGCAGGGGAGCCACGAGGCTCGGGGCGGGGCTTTGATTGAATATTCCGGTCTGGATTCACACGGGGCCGAGCATATCGCGCACTTTGCGGGCAAGCGTTGAGGGCGTATAGGGTTTGGCAAGGAACTCGACTCCTGGTTGAAGCGTTCCATTATTCGAGACGACATCATCGGTGTAACCCGAGGTGAAGAGAATTTTGAGGTTGGGATAGGATGTTTTGAGCCACTCGGCCATCACTTTGCCGCCCATCAAGGGCATGATGATGTCGGTGATCACGAGTTGAATCGGCGGTCCATGGTGATTGCGCGCGATGTGGAGAGCATCCTGGCCGTTGGAGGCCGAGAGCACTGTGTAACCCTGGGTTTCCAATACGTTGCGAGCAAGGTGCCTGACGGAAGGCTCATCCTCCACGACGAGCAAAGTTTCGATCCCGCGCGGCAAAGGCCCTCTGCTGATCATTTTGGTCCCGATATCAAGGGGCTGGTGGACGCGGGGAAAATAAATTTTGAAGGCGGCGCCTTTTCCAAGCTCGCTGGAAACATCGATGTAACCGCCGGATTGCTGGACGATGGTCTGGCAGGTGGCCAAGCCCAGGCCGGTGCCCTTGCCTTTGGGCTTGGTGGTGAAAAATGCTTCAAAGAGGCGGGCCTTGACTTCGTCGGTCATGCCGGTCCCGGTGTCAGTGACGCTGAACATCACGTAGTCGCCGGGAGTTGCGAGGTGGTGCGCCCGGGCGCAGTCTTTATCGACGGTGACATTGGCAGTAGCGATGGTGAGCCTGCCGCCGTTTGGCATGGCGTCGCGCGCGTTGACGACCAGATTCATCAAGACTTGACCGACGTAGCCGGAGTCGGCCTTGACGCGACCGATCCTGGGGGCGAGAAGAATGGTCATGTCGATGTTCTCGTCGATGAGGCGCCGCAGCATTTTGTCGAGGTCATTGACCACTTCGTTGAGGTCGAGCACGACTGGCTGGACCGTTTGTTTGCGGCTGAAGATGAGGAGTTGGCGGGTCAGGCCGGCGGCACGCTCTGCCGCGGATCTGATGGTCTCGAGATGACTCCTGTGAACGCTGTCGGGGCCGAGGACCTGCATCAACAAATCGCTGTAACCCATGATGACGGCCAGGATGTTGTTGAAGTCATGGGTGACGCCGCCGGCGAGCTGGCCGACGACTTCCATTTTTTGGGCGGCGATAAATTGTGCCTGCAAATGCCGGTGTTCGGTGATGTCCTCGATCATTCCAATGGCGAATCCAGCGTGGCCGTTGGTCTCGTGCACGGCACTGACGGAGAGATGCGCCCAAAGCACCTGGCCGTCCTTGCGGAGGTAGCGTTTTTCGAGTTGGTAAGACGGGCGGCCGCCATGAATCAATTCCTGGTAACGCTCGACACCGGTTGCGCGATCTTCCGGATGCGTCAATTCGTGGAACAGAATCCCGTTTAGCTCCTGGCCGGTGTATCCGAGCATTTTCTGCAAGGCGGCGTTGGTCAGGACCGCGCGGCCGTCGGCGCCGACCAGGGCGATTCCCAGGGGCGATTCACTGAAGACTATGCGGAGGCGCTCCTCGCTTTCATGCAGGGCCTCTTCTGTGTGACGATTGGCCGCGCGTTCCTCCGCCATGTCCATGGCGCGGCGCACGGCAGGGGCGAGGCGGGCCAAGTGTCCCTTCAGAACATAGTCCGTCGCGCCGCCCTTGAGGGATTCAATGGCGCGTTCCTCGCCAAGGGTGCCGGACACCAGGATCACGGGGATGGCCGGGCATTTGGCGCGCACATATTCCGCCGCCGCCCTGCCGTCAAAGGTGGCTACCGAAAAATCCGAGAGAATCAAGTCAATGCCGCCACGGTCGAGGGCGGCCACAAATCCGTCGCGGGTTTGGACGCAAATGGTGTCGCAAGCGATGCCCTCGGTTTCCAGGGTGGATTGAATCAGCCCGGCATCGTTTGGATCATCCTCCAAATGCAGGATGTGGAGTGGGGATTTCATTGTTGACGCGATGGTTTCGTGGAGAGGGGATTTCAGCGTGGCGAGTCGGGGTTGCTTCCGTGCTGGTCTGCGGGGGCGGTTCGTTGAGAGCCGTCCAAAAGACACCGAGTTGTTTGACGGCCTTCATGAATTCGGAAAAATCCACGGGTTTGACGACATAGGCGTTGACGCCGTGTTTATAAAAATCGTTTAAGTCCGGATATTCACGCGAGGAGGTGAACGCCACGACAGGGATTGTTTTCAAGTGCTCGTCGGACCTTATGGTCTTGAGCACATGCAAGCCGCTGACCTTGGGCATTTTGTTGTCAAGCAAAACCAGAATGGGGTTGCCGGGGGGGCGGGCGCCGAATTTGCCGCGGCGTTGGAGATAATCCAGCGCTTCGGCGCCGTCGTTGACGACGACAACCTTGCTGGCCAGTCGATATCTCGCCAGCGCGGCGAGGGTCAATTCGACGTCGCACGGGTCGTCTTCGACGAGGAGGATTTTCTTGATGATTTTTAAATTGGTGTTCATTCGAGAGGTGGACGGGAATGGCATTGAACCGGGCGCCGGTTTGATTGTTTGGAGCGCGGGCGGCGAGGCGAGTGGCGGCGTCCCGGTGTCAAACAGCACCAGGGAGGGTTTGCGGCGCGGGCGCGATTGGAATTTCTCCGGCGACAAGGAGAAACCAGGGGCTGCGCGCGATCGTTGACGACGACGTTGCCGGCCAGATCGAATTCATCCAGCGCGGGCAGGATCAGTTCCACGTCGCGCGGATCCTCTTCGACGAGGAGTATGTTTCTGATATTTTCAAATTTGGCGTTCATTCATAGGCGCGCTTTCTTGATTGTTTGAGCATGACGCTGTTAAGAGGGCCGCTGGAGGGATCATGGCAGGTGGGTCCAGTTGACTGCTTCGAGCAATCGATTTTCCGCAAAATCCAGAGCCGCATTCAGCGTGTCATTAAGGTCAATCATGGTGATTGGTTTGGTGAGAGATCGGAAGAAACCCGCCTCCGGGATTTTGGCAATGTCGCGCGGCAGTGGATTGGCGCTGAGGGCAATGATGGGGATGTGCGCGGTGTCGGCGTCTTGACGGAGGATTTTCAATGTTTTGACGCCACCGACGTCCGGCGCGTTGATGTCCATCAGAATCACGCGCGGCTGAGTTGCGCGGGCCAGTTGGATGCCGAGAGTTCCGTTGACCGCGGCGATGAGCTCCAGGTCCGGGGTCAGCGCGATGACTTCCTCGACGAGCTTTAGGTTGGCGGGGTTGTCCTCGACGTAGAGGAGGGTGCGCCGCGGGGCGCAGGCTGTGGCATTCGCCTGGACCGTGTCGCTGGCATCGCCGTTTTGGACGGAGATGGGCGGCGCCCCGGCGGAGTTCATTTCGCACCAGAAAACACTCCCCACCCCGACGGTGCTTGCCCCGCCGAGGGCGCCTCCCATCAATTCGGTCAATCGCTTTGTGACAACCAGGCCGATGCCCGAGCCGGCGACGCCGCCGTTTTCCCGGCCCGGTCGATCGAAGGGCGTGAATAGCTGCGCCATTTTTTCCGGAGGCAATCCCGCGCCGGTATCGGTGACGCTGAAGCGGACGCGTTGCGAGCCGGTTGCCGGGCAGTCCACGACGACGGTGCCCTGGTCCTTGTTGTATTTGATCGCGTTGGAAAGCAGGCTGACGATGATCTGTTTGAGGCGGGCCCGATCCCCGCTGACAAGAACCGGGTTGGGGAAGTTCGGGAAGGTCATGCGAATTCCACGCTTTTGGGCCTCCAGCTCCATCAAATCGCGGCATTCCAACATGAGTTCGGGCAGGGACACGGGCACGATCGAGAGCGGCATTTTTCCGGACTCGATGACGGCGAGATCGAGGAATTCATTGATGAGGTTGAGGAGGAACCCGCCGGTTTCCAGAATTTGGGCCATGCCTCTGTTCTGCGAGGGCGCCGGGGACTGGGACTGTGGCTCGATCATTTGGGCAAGGCCGAGAATGGCGTTAAGCGGGCGGCGCAATTCCTGGCCCATGCTGGAGAGAAAATCCGATTTGGCGCGGCTGGCTTTTTCCGCCGCGACCCTGGCTGTCTCCAGTTCGACGTTTGCCTCCCGGAGCGCCTGCTCGGAGAGTTTTTGGTCCGTGACGTCGCGCGCGGTCACCAAGACACCGCGCAATTTCCTATCGCGGTCGCACACGGTGGCGGCGTTGCAGGACAGGACGGTTTTCCTGCCGTTGCTGGCGCGGGCGGTAAGTTCGTAGTCGGTTACTTTCTTTTCGTCCAGAGTCAGTGTGATGCCTGCTTCGGCGCGTTTGGGATCGGTGAAGAAGTTTTTGAAAGGCGCGCCGATCAACGCGTCGCGCGGGCAGCCGGTGATGACTTCCATCTGTTTGTTGACATCGGTGATGATGCCGAGCGGGTCCGTGGCAACCAGCGCGTCAACGCTGGATTCGATGAGTGAGCGCGTGTAGAACTGCTGGTCGCGGAGGCGCTGCTCGAGCTTGTTGACTTCCGCTTCGGCTTTCCGGCGCGCGGTGTCGTCGGTGCCGATGAAGAGATAGCCGATGATTCCACCCTGAGCGTTGCGCAGGGCGGTGACTGACATGATGGCTGGAAAGCGGCTGCCGTCCTTGCGGAGCTGGGTCAACTCGAACGCGTCCTCGATGCCGCGCGAGGCCTTGTAGGCCAAAGCTTCGAACCCCGGGGCAATGATATTTCCAAACTCCAGGCTCAATGCCTTGGCGCGAGCGATTACTTCGTAGGGATCGGAGATGTCAGCGGGAGTGACGTTGTCAAGCACGTCAGCGGACGAGTAGCCTAGCATGCGCTCGGCGCCGACGTTGAATAATTGAATGACGCCTCTTTGATCGGTGGCGATGCAGGAGAAGTTGGCGCTGCTGAAAATGGCGCCCTGCAATGCCCCTGCTTTGAGTAGCACTTCGCGCGTGACTTCGGCGTCGGTTCCCGCGGCGACGGCGTTCTGCTCGCGAGTAGATGGTTCTTTCGGCAGCTCTGCCGTTTCGTGCCCGATAGGTTGCGCGGGCGGCGTTTCGGCCGGTTCAAAAATCGTATCGTAACCGGGCAGGTACTGATCCCGAGCGGTTAATTGTCCGTGAGACTCGGGAGGCAGTGACTGATGCTTGACTAATGAGCTTCTGCAAAAGTCTTTGAAATTCACATGATTAGCATCGGCGGAAAGACGGGGAAAGCTATATACGGTATTTCCCCCAGTAACTTATAGTCTACTTTTCTGCTACTCAGCTAGACGGCGCCTTTACTTGCGGGTCGCATCGTAGCAGTTTTGACAGTTAGTCGCGGTCTTAATCCTAGGTCATCAGAGCGGGGTCAAATAAGAGATCAACGAACTGGCGCCCGACGCGCGTTGTCGTATTGACTGGATTTTCTCGGAGAGACGGAGTTTTTCGCTGGGGGTGGCGGACGGCCGTTGAAAACCGGCGTTGAGCAGGAATATCAATCCGACTGTTCCCGGTCCGGCAAAGAGGAGGAAGGAAATTGCGGTCCGAAACAATTGGCGTCTGTGCAGGGATAGTTATTATACCTTAAGCCAGCGGCTGCGAACAAGATTTATCCGTCGCAATGCAACGTTAGCCGGGCGAAAATCCCCGCTTCCGGGGTAAACCTTGTGATTCGGGGGTTGGCCCTCAACGTGCTACAGACCCGCGCATGAACCAAGAACGCGTTTTCAAAAAACCGAGGAACGCCTTCACGATGATCGAAGTGACTGGATTGTTGCTGTTGTCCGTCGCGCTCGCAAGGGGCCAGACGCAGACGGTGAGTGACAGCGCGGCTGACTCCGCGTCGGCCCCAAGCAATCCAACCAACGGCCTTGTCACGACACCGACGACAAACGTACCAAAGGCTTTGCCGGCTATTCTCGTCAAGGCGCACCCCGTCGATGTCGAACATTCGACGATTGATCCAAATCTGGGTATACGAGTTTACACCATCGACAGGGCCGAGATTCAAAACATGCCTGAGGGTGAGGATACAACCTTTGCCGAAGTGGTCGAACGCTCTCCAGGCGTCAGTCAGGATGCCTACGGCAGTTGGCATATCCGTGGAGAAGACACGGCTACCGAGTACCTACTTAACGGAATACCAATACCTCTCGGGATCGTGAACTCGATATTTGGGCAGAAATTTGACACCCGTTTTATCAACAGCGTGTCGTTATTGGATGGAGCTTTACCCGCGCAATACGGTCTCTGGACGGGGGGGATTTTCGATATTACAACCAAGCAGGGTTCGGAGTTGGCGGGCGGGGATGCCTCGATCTATGGCGGAGCCTATAATTCCGTGCAAGGGAATTTGTCGTATGGCGGAGTTTCCAATAACATCGACTATTTTTTCCAGGGAACCTATGAGCAAAGCGATATTGGAATTGAAAACCCCACGAGCAGTTCGTATCCGCTTCATGATTTTACCGAGCAATACAAAGGTTTTCTCCATCTCTGCGATCATTTGGATAAGAGCAGTCAGTTAACCTTTATGTTGAACGGGTCCTATGGCACTTTTCAAATTCCAAACACGCCGGGAATCCCTGTGGCCTATACACTGACAAACATGTCCACCTTTAATTCGTCCGACCTCAATGAGACCCAGATCGAGCAGTATCACTACGGGATCCTTTCCTACAAAAAGGAAATCGGTGATTTTAACATTCAATCGTCGCTGATCAGCAGTTACGCACAGACGCTGTATCGGCCCGATTGGACTGGCGATCTGATGATCAATGGCTTGGCGAGCGAACAAAACAGAAGTCTTATTGAGAACACGTGGACGACCGACATGAGTTATCAGATCAACGATAAACACACTCTCAAGGCGGGCACCTACCTCACAAGCCAAATTGAATCGGCGGCCAGCACCACGACCGCTTTTCCAACCAGTTTTTCAGGGACTGTGCTCTCGGATGTTCCCGTAACCATCGAAGATGGGCAGAATAAGGACGGCTATCTCTACGGGCTTTATCTGGCGGATGAATGGCAGGCGATCGACCGATTGACAGTCAACTATGGCTTGCGCTTTGACCAGGTGGACGAATATGTCACCGAAAATCAGGTCAGTCCGAGAATAAACCTGGTTTATCAAGCGACTCCGGCGACGGCACTTTTCGTGGGATATTCCCGATTTTTTGTTCCTGCTCAATTGGAATATCTTCCTCCTTCAAGCGTTGAAAAGTACGAGGATACGACGGCTGCCACACCGGTGACAACCGATGACAAGCCTAAAGCGGAGCGGGCGAATTATTACGATGCCGGGGTTACTTATCAGGTGAATAAGGATTGGAAAGTTGGGCTGGAAGGCTACGGCAAAACGGCCAGAAACGTGGCCGACGAAGCTCAAGTTGGGAATTCTGAAATCTACGTGCCATTTAGCTATGGGCGCGGCTACTACTTCGGCACTGAATTGACGTCGAGTTATTCCAGGGACGGATTCAGCGCTTTTGCCAGTTTAGGGTTGAGCCGAGCCATGGCGACCGATATCAATTCAAGCGAATTTCTTTTTGGACAGGATGAGCTGAATTATACCGCCCAACATTATGTTCATCTGAATCACGACCAGTTTATCACTGTATCCGCCGGCGCTGCCTATACCTTCATGAATACGACCTTCCATATTGACGCATTGTACGGCAGCGGCTTTTACGACGGGTTTGCCGATTTGGATCAAGTTCCCCCGCATTGCCCGGTGAATTGTGGCGTCAGGCATGATTTTAAGGTTGGGAAACACCAAATGCTGACCGCTCGCTGTGACGTGGTCAACGTCTTCGACGACGTATACGTATTCCATCACGGGGGCGGCATTGGGACGACGGCGCCTTACTATGGGGAGCGAAGGGGAGTTTTTGGAGGGGTAGACTATAAGTTTTAGTGACTTGCGCATAGAACCCATCTCATCAACAGGGGACGGGCGCGCTGGCTTGGAACGGGCTTCTGGCGGCGTTGCCCCTCGGTTACAGATAGTACCCGAAAAATCATTGCAGGGCCGTATTTTGCTCCGCCGTTACTTCAACAGCAACCTGGGCAGCATGATGGAGAGCACGCCAAAAAGAAGCACACCTCCCAGCAGAAACCACGCGCCGCACCTGGCGAAGTTGACAGTGTAGCCGACACCGAAACGCTTTTCCACCCAGAGCGCGGGATCGTTGGGATTGTAGTAGAACAAGCCGCCGCCCTTCCAACATTCGTCGGGCGTTCGATCTCCCACAGGTTTGCGCTCCGCATGGACGCCGGCCCTTTCCCCGGCGGACGAACGGCTTCCGCTTTCTTTGCTCCTGGCGGCGATGATGACTATGGCGACGACAGCGAGACTTGGAATGGCAATCGCAAGGATCACAGCAATGCTGGTTGGAAAAGTGTCGTGACCCGGGTCAGTGGAAATCATCAGCGGCAGGAAGGCAACGCCGCCCACGAGAACGGCCATAAAATATTCGACGGCGAGGAAGATCCACAGGACGCACCGGAGAAGCGCGTCTTCATGAGCCCGTTGCGCGCCGGAGGCATGAATGCGCCGGATACCTCGCTGAAGGCTCAGGCTCAAGGCGCAGAACAGGCCGCACACCACTGCGCCCATGATCGGCAGCAGAAAAACACTGGCCCAGCTTTTGTTGGCCCAGTCGTTGGGCTTTCCATCCGCTCCCCAATGGATGGGGAAACGCGCCGGAATCTGTGGCCACTGGATTCCGACCACCAACGCAAGAATGGCCAGCACAAGAAACGGTCCCAGTTGCCCAAGCCAACCGCCCGCGGGACGGGAATCGTTCGGGGTCAGTTGTGCTTCGCGCTCGCTGCTTGGTTCGGTCCGGTGCGCCAGGGTTTTCTTGCGGGCCTGCACAAGCGCCATTGTGGTTCCCGCAAGTTGAACCAACTCCGCAGCGCAAGACATTATAAGGGCGGTCGCTGGCGCGCATAAGAACGCCAATGCCGCGACGATCGCAGCCAGAACCGTCCAAAACACGGCCGCGTGGTTGAACTTCCGCAGGATTTCCCTGGCGGCAGCCGAGTCGCGGAAAGATGCGTTTACCGTCACGGCAAAGAAAATTTCCGGGCGCGTCCGCCGTGCGACAAAAAGAAACAACCCCAATCCCATAGCCAGAGTGGTCAAAGTGGTTGAGACAAAGATGGTCGTTAAGTTCATGGTGTTTGTTCCTCCTTCAAATTCCGGGCCAGCGCCTTGAGTTGGGCGGCAACGTCGCGGGTCTGCACGCCCTCGGCGATGGCCAGCGACGCCAATTCTCGCAGGCGCTTGACGAAGTCTCTTTGTCTCCGCGGTTTGGCCGCCGGGGAAGGGCGCGCGACGACAATCGCGCCATGATGCCGTTTCAATTCCAGCCAGCCTTCCTCGGCGAGCAAGCGGTAGGCGGCCGCCACCGTGTTATGATTGACGGCCAGATCAATCGCCAGTTGCCGGACGGTCGGCAGCTTTTCGCCCGGCTTGAACGCCTTGGCCACGAGCAAGGCCCGCAGCCCATCCACAATCTGCCGATAGACCGGCGCCGCCCTATCGAGATCGATTTTAAGAACCAATTCCATACATTGTTATTTGTATGCGTACAATAGACAATAGCGGCTTTTCTGTCAAGTCCTGTTCTTTGATCTTGCTGAAAAACGGGGCGGCGGCAGATTTCAAAATCGTTCAAGCGTTGAGTGAATCACCGCTCTCAGGCCCGAAATATTCGAACGAGCGCAAATCGGGCAAACACTTTCCATTCGTGCGCTTGGCCGGTTGCACGGGCCTCCGCAATAACCTGACTGAAATTCCTGGGCCGATTGCATTGCTTGGCACCGGATGCAATTCCGACGGCTGGCTTGCGCACGGTCTGTATGCACATTGGATGAATCCGACGCCGACGACACTTGCAAAAGAGCGGCCACGTTCACGCGCTGATGCTTTGGATGACGAACGCTACCCGGGGGGGTTATTTCAGTGACGAGGGTGTGGGACAGAATTCTTCCATTGGACCGGATTACACCTTGGAAGTATATGAGTATATAAATACAACCGATGGTTTCCGGGAGGGCGGAGCACCGCAAGTCGCTAATAAGTTAGGGCGTCGCGGCGCTCCGCCCTCCCGAAAATTGTCATACTCCCCAGTGACGACGCTGATAAGTTCGACAGTATCGAAAGATGCTGCTATTCGGAACAGTGAGATGAAGTTCGCGATCATGGCCGATGTTCATGCAAACCTTGAAGCCTTCCAGGCTGTTCTGGGAGACGCGAAGGAACAGAGATGCACTCATTATGCTTTTTTGGGGGACTTTGTCGGGTATTGCGCCGACCCGAAGGCTTGCATCGATATCGTACGTGCCATGAATGCTCCCTGTGTGAAAGGCAATCACGATGAATACTGCGCGACGGACATATCCCTCGATTTCTTAAACCCTGGCGCTGCCAAAGCGGTGCAGTGGACTCGCAATCAGCTTACCGAGGACGACCGCCAATGGCTGCACAACCTGCCGCATGTGCGCACGGTCGAAGACTTCACCATTGTCCACGCGACTCTCGATCGCCCAGAGCGGTGGGGATACGTGTTCGAAAAACTGGCTGCGGACGCCAGCTTAACTCATCAGAATACGCGGGTTTGTTTCTTCGGGCACACGCATGTGCCGATAGCCTTCATTCGCGACACCGTTATCCGCGGCGGCACCTACACAAAGTTTAGAGTAGAGGTCGGCAAACAATACTTTGTAAATCCAGGCGCCGTCGGGCAGCCTCGTGACAACAGTCCAAAAGCAGCTTATGTAATTTACGACATGGATGAGGGAACGATCGAACTGCGTCGTTCAGCGTATGATATTGCCGCCACCCAAAGGAAGATCAGGGAAGCGGGCCTTGGCAGCTAACGGGCAAAAGCTACCGACACCGAACTGTCCATTCCCTCGCTTATGTCAAAAACGTCGCCATCAATTCGCGTGATCGCTCTCGGTTTTCCGATTGATCTTGTCACGGACGGTTTCAAGTTGTTTGAATCGGGGATGCCCATACCAATGGAAATGAACCGCCGCAACTTCCTCAGAGCCTCCGCGGGCGCCGCCCTGTCGGCGGCGGTGTGCGCGGGGTGCCGAACGGCGACGTCGCCCGCGCCGGACCCGGTCCCGGTCATCCTTGCGACGGATATTGGCGATGACATAGACGATACGTGGGCGCTGGGGTTTTTGCTGAAATGCCCGGAACTGGATTTGAAACTGGTCGCGACGGAGTTTGGCAAAGCGCCGTATCGCGCCAAGCTCCTGGGGAAGTTTTTGGAGAAGACGGGTCATGCCAATATTCCCATCGCCGTGGGACCGGATGTTGAACCTCGTGGCCAGGGGGCGCTGGCTGAATGGGTCCAGGATTACGATTTGAGTTCGTATCCGGGCTGTGTCCACACCGATGGGGTGGGCGCGATGATTGACGTCATTATGAGCTCGGCGCGGCCGTTGACATTGATCTGCATCGGGCCGATGGCCAATGTCGCGGCGGCGTTGGAGCGGGAGCCGCGCATCGCGAACCGGGCGCGTTTTGTCGGAATGGACGGGAGCGTGCGCCTGGGTTATGACGGGGCGAAAACACCGTGCGCGGAATGGAACGTCAAAGCCGATCCTGGCGCCGCGAGGAAGGGGCTTTCGGCGAATTGGGAGATCACGATCACGCCGCTAGACACTTGCGGGCTGGTGACCCTCGAAGGGGACCGCTACCGACGAATTCTGGAGGCTCGGGGGCCGGTCGCCACCACGATCGTGGAAAACTATCGTCTGTGGAGCAAGGCCGGCAAGAGGGAGGCGGAGGCGGAAGAGCACTCGTCGACTCTGTTTGATCCTGTGGCCGTTTATCTGGCGTTCTCGCGGCATTTTTGCAAAATGGAACGGCTCGGAATCCGCGTCACCGACGAGGGGTTTACGAAGATTGACGATCAAGCCAAGCAGATGGACGTGGCCACGGAGTGGACTGACATTGATGGATTCCGCGATTTGTTGGTCGAGCGGATCTGCTCGTAGTGAATAATTCTCCGTTCTACCTCGTCATTTTGTCTTAATGATCACTTCCGTAATTGGACATGCCGTCAGCCGGCGGCGTTTTCTTATCACCGGCGGCGCGGCCCTTGTTGTGCCGCATCTTATTACCGGTTGCGCCACAACCCGCAAACCCCCTTCGGAACAAATCGCCGTGGGGATCATCGGCTCCGGCGGGCAGGGCACCAACAATACAAATTCCTTTCTGGCCCATTCAGATTGCCGAGTCGTGGCGGCGTGCGATGTGGACCAAAAGCACCTGAGTGACCTGGTTGGTGTAGTCAATAAATATTACAACAACAACGATTGCAAAGCCTACCACGATTACCGCGAGTTGCTGGCGCGGGGCGATATTGACGCCGTGATGATCGCCGTGCCGGATCACTGGCACGAATTGGTGGCCGTTGAAGCCGCGCGGCGCAAGAAGGATATTTACGGGGAAAAACCGCTGGCCCGGACGATCGCGGAGCAGCAGGCCATTGTCCGGGCGGTGGTCGCCCACGATTGCATCTGGCAAACCGGGTCCTGGCAGCGGTCGGTGGGAACGTTTCACAAGGCGGCTGAAATTGTGCGCAACGGCTTGATCGGCAAAATTACACGCGTCGAAGTGGGTCTGCCGGCGGGCGACGGGGACGCGGCCCGAAACGCCGAATTCATGATGCCGAGCGAAGCGCCCCCGGAGCTGGATTACGACACCTGGATCGGCCCTTCCCGGATGATGCTGTATGTTCGCGCCCGGGTTCACGGCAACTGGCGGTGGAACTACAACACCGGCGGCGGGCAATTAATGGACTGGGTGGGGCATCATTGTGACATCGCGCACTGGGGGCTGGGCTTTGACAACACCGGGCCGATGGAGATCGAAGGGCACGGCGAGTTTCCGCCGCAGGACGCCGTGTGGAATACTTCCACCAAATACCGCATTGAACTCAAGTATCCCGAAGACGTGGCGATGACGATTGCGGGCGGATACGAGGACATTCGCTCCGGGACGAAATGGATTGGAACTGACGGGTGGGTTTGGGTGGATCGGGACGGGTTCGATGCGTCGAATCAGGACTGGCGTGATATGAAGCAACTGCCCGAGAGCGAGCGCAAAATCAAACTGATCATTTCCACCGATCACACGGCCAATTTCCTGGACTCAGTCAAGTCCCGTAAACCGACCATCACGCCGGTGGAGACGGCGCACCACTCGACGATCCCCGGTCATCTGGGGCTTATCTCGATGCTAGTGGGCCGGAAACTCAAATGGGATGCCCAGCAAGAGCTGATTTTGGATGATCCGGAAGCGTCCGAGCTGCTCTCCCGCCCGTTTCGCCCGCCGTGGAAACTTGTTTGACAGAGTTGCGACACGGCCCGTTACGCGGTGATCTGGGCAAGACAGTGGGTGAGGTAGGGCAGCAATTGCTTTTTGCGAGACACAACGCCGCGCAACTCGTAAACGCCAGGCTCGATGCGGGGATAGTCAATTAGTTCGGCAAGCTTTTTTTCACCCGCCAGGGCGAGGAGCGAGCTTTGAGTATTGACATCGGTGATCAACAGGGCGGAAAAAAGGTAATCTCGTTTGCGCCGATAGTTTTCCAGCGCTTCCAACAATTCGGTCTTGCGCTTCCAGAACTGATCGAAACCGATTTCCTCGATTTGAGCGACGCTGAAGCTGACACCGGCTTCCTTGTATTCCTTGCAGTCCGTGGTGACGGCCTGGGGGGCGGGCTTGAGCGTGAGCAACGACCCGGAGGCGAAGAGTTTTTCGGTAAATTCGCGGGCGTTGACGCCGGAGATTTCCTGGAGCTTGCGGAGGACTTCGGCATCCTGCGGGGTGGCTGTTGGCGAAGTGAGATTGAGGGTGTCCGACACCAGGCCCGCCAGCAGCAGACCGGCGATGGGCGGCGGCATCTCGACGCCATAGCGCAGGAAGCAATCGGCCACGATGGTGCTCGTGGAGCCGACCGGCTCGTTGCGGAACAAGATGGGCTGTTGGGTCGTCAGCGCGCCGATGCGGTGGTGGTCGATGATTTCCATGATTTCGACCTGCTCGGCGCCCTGGACGGCCTGGGAAAGCTCGTTGTGGTCCACCAGGATGAGGCGGCGATCGACCTTTTTTAGCAAGTCGGTTTTGGAAAGGATGCCAACGGTTCGCCGTTCGGAATTGAGCACCGGGAAGGCCGGGAAACCGGAGGCGGTGGCGGCGACCCTGATTTCAGCCAGGGACGCTTGCTCGTTGAGAATTTCAAAGTTTTCGTTGACCACGTGCCGGACGGCGATGGATGCGCGGCAAAGGGCGGCCGTGGTGGCGGTATCATGGGAGCAGGTGATGAGGGCGACGCGATTCCGTTGGGCCGCATCGACCGTCTTTTTCTCGACGGGGGTGCCGCCGGTGACCACGACCGCGCGGACACGCTCGCGAATGGCCAGGTTCTGGATGTCCCAGCGATCGCCGACGACCACGAGGAGTTTTTCCCGCGGGTAATGCTCGAGGCGCTCGGCAAAGGATTCCAAGCCCATCGCTCCGATGGTCAGGATCAAATCTTCCTCTTGCTCAGAGTCATCGCCTACGAGCAGATTTCCGCCCAAAGTTTGCGCGAGATTTCGCAACGAAGAGAGCACGCGGCGGGAATCGAAGGGGCGGTTTGGACCGGGAAAGAGGAACTTGCTCAATTTGAAGAGGGAGAGCATGCCCTGGCACCGCCCGGCATCGTCGAGGACCGGCAGGATGCGCAAGTCGTGCTCGTCCATCTTGCCGAGGGCTTCGGTGGCGGTGGCGGTGGGAGCCACGCTGAATACCTCCCGCTGCATTACGTCGCAGACTTTGGGGGAGACGTCCGCCACGAAACGAGGCGGGGGCACTCCAAAGGTGCGCAGGACGAAATCGATCCGGTCGTTGGTGTCACCGCAGCGTGCGGCGACGGCTTGGGTCAAACCGGTCCGCCGCTTGAACTCGGCATAGCCGATCGCCGAACAAATCGCGTCCGTATCCGGGTTCCGATGCCCGATGACCAGGACCTCGCTCATGCGTAACTCCAACAATTTTCAAACATGTCGGAAGATAGCCTGAAAGGGACTTGGGTCAACAAATAGAAGGGCTGGGTGTCGTGTGTTGGGCCGCGGGGAGCGTCGGGAAGGGATTATTTGGAGGGCGGAGATTCTCCTTTTTGAGAAGAAAATTTCCCGCGGATTACACGGATTACAGGGATGGATGGGGTGACGGTCTCTTTCTTGTTGACGCTAATGGACGACCACTTTGTAGAAGAATTGGGGGCTGCCTGGGGGAACTGTATAGGGCGACGCGGCGCCGGCTACCGGGACAAAAGGCTGCGTGAGATCGGACGTTCCAAGGAGAACTCCCACCGGCCATGTCACGATGGTTTGCCCGTTGGCTTGGGAGACAGTCAGCGAGGCTCTGTTTAGGTAATGCAACTGGATCTGGGCCGGCGTGAGGGCATAATTGTAAAAAGCGACGTCGGCCATGCCATTGTTGCCACCGTTATAGGCGCCGTCGCTGCCCTGGCCGAGCACTTCTTCCTCGCCGGCCACATTCGTATCGCCATTCAGGCCATTTGGAATAAAGCCGGAGGCGGCCACCGTGGTGCTGGCGCTTCCAGGCACGCCGTTGACGTAAAGTTGGATCACGTTTCCGTCATCAGTAATGACCAGGTGATACCACGTCCCGGGAACGAGCGGATGGCCAAGGTCGTTGCCCGTATAGCCCGCGGTGTTTCCACCGTTGAACAGGTTCAATGCCCAGTAAGCCGGAGGGGGAGTTGGGGTTTGATAGATATTCCAACCCGTTTCGTTGTTTTCATAGTTTGTATCCGACAGCGATGAAAACGGGACGCGGAAGACGTCGTCCACGCCGTCGGGCCTGATCCAGGCTTCCGCCGACCAGGGGCCGAAGGGATTCAACTCCAATGCGTATGGGATGTCCACCTGGCCGCCCAGGCCGATGTTGGTGGTCTCCGAGTCTTGAAGATCGACCCCGAAGTTGGTGTCGTTCGGAACGCCCGTTGTGATGCCAAACACGATAGTGCCGAGCGCGTTACTGTAGCCGCCGTCGAAGCTGCCGACGGCATCAATCGCGTTGGTAGAGCCGTTGGGTTCGTTCAGTTGCCAAAAGGCGACCGGATTGTCCGCCGCGACAATGGCGGCATAGCCCGAAAGCGTTTCGTTGGTGGCCCTGGGCTGGACCGTCAGGGTGGCGAAATTGCTGTAGGAGGTAAAAGGGTTGGTGACCAACACGGCATACTCGTTGCCACTCAAGTTCATTTGGACGTTGGTGAGCCAGAGCGTGTCGGCGGTTTGGTTGAGCAGTGTTTGGAAAGTGGCGCCGCCGTCGGTGCTTTCAGACCATTGATAGCCGAGCGGCACAGCGCCGACGACGGCGATTCGGAACGCCGCGTGGCTGCCGATGTTGCGAGTGATGGAGAATGGGGGGCCTTCTACCTCGATGCCGGTTTGCACGACATTGGTCGCCAGATCAGATTCCACTTCGCTGATCGAATTGGAAACTTCAACGAAATAAACCGCGTTGTTGTCGTCGGGGTAATGGGAGACCAACGAGTAGCTGGCGTTGGTCGCATTTGGAATCGGGCCAACGCCCTGCCGGGTCCATTGATAATAGAGCGGCGGCGTGCCAACGCCTACGACGGAAAAAGTAACCTCGGTTCCTGAAAAATTAGTTTCCGAGACCGGCTGGGTCGCGATCAAGGGCGCCATGGGTCTAACGCTCAAGGAGTTGATGCCGGCAGCGTAGTCGTTGGAGATTTGCTCCGATGTCAGTGCGTTGGTGTAAAAGGCAACCTGGTCCACGCCGCCCAACCATGGGCCGTAGGGCGGAAAGCCGGCGTTGGGCACCGCGCCAATCATGCCATCGGAATCGTTGTCCGCAAGGTAGCCTGTCCCAATCGCGGTGCCAACCAATTGGGCGTTGACGTAAAAATTCTGATTTGTTCCGTCAAAGGTCCCCACCAAATGAGTCCATTGCAACGGCACCACGGGTCCGGAGCCGAGGAAGCCGGCGTTTTTCATATTAAAGAGCCAGGTGCTGCCCGGGCCGGGGGTCTGGCCCAGAAGCCATCCGGAGGCGTTGTAATAGGTCCCGCTGCCATATACCCCGAACACGCCCATGACGGATAAATAAATCCCCGTCCCGACATTTCCCGAATAGGCCTGAGCCCAACACTCGATGGAAAACGGAGCGCCGGTCATACCGTCACTGGTCGTGGGAGAGAGCAAGTTGTTGAAGGGGATGTCAATGTCGCCGTAGCCGTCGGAAAGATTGCCGAGGAACGCAATGGAATTGGTGTCAATACCTGCGAAGCCCAACACCGGCGTGGCGTCAGACGCGTCATAATCATAGGCGGCGTCCATGTGATTTATCGAGGAATCGATGGCCGTGGTGGCGCCCGGCAATTCCTGCAACTGATAGTAGGCGACCGGATTGTTGGACAGGATCGTAGCGGGGTAATTCGTGGCCTGGGCCGATGCGGTCTGGGCCGCGCCCAACGCAATGACCAGCGCTGCCGCGGCCCCGGAGAGGCGCCGGAAAAGTAAACAATTCGTCAATTCACGTGTCTTCATAGATAATTTTTGATGTTTTGATTGTCCTTTGCAAACAACGCGCCAGTTCTTTTTCTTTGGCTTCACTTGGCGGAATTGATTCTTATCAGAGGCGAATAATAATGCAATAAACATCAGCGCCATTTGAGCAGTTGAAGTTGGGCGAGGAACTCTGTAGGCTGCTGGAATCATGAGATTAAATATCAGCGGATTCATTGCCGTCGGCGTGGCGTGCCTTGTGGCGCGCGGGGGTTCTTTGAGGGCGGAGCCGGGGTTCGTGAGCATGTTCAACGGCCAGGACCTCACGGGATGGTCCGGCAGCCCGGACCTGTGGTCGGTAAGGGACGGGGCCATCGTGGGCCAGACGACCAAGGAAAAGCCGGCGCAGGAAAATACATTTTTGATCTGGACCAACGGGCAGCCGGGCGATTTTGAGATGCGCTGCTCGTTTAAAATCGTTGCAAACAATGACGTGGGTTTCGCCAATTCCGGGATCCAATACCGTAGCAAGGTCGTCAAGCCCTCGTATTGGGTGATGGCCGGTTACCAGGCGGACATGGAGGCGGGGCCGAATTACACGGGCGGATTGTACGAGGAGAAGGAACGGGGCATTCTGGCCTCGCGCGGCCAAAAGCTGGTCATTCATGCGGACGGGACCAAGGAAGTAGTCGGTTCGCTGGGGAGTGCGGCCGATTTGGAAAATGAAATTCACAAGGGGGATTGGAACGATTACGTCATCATCGCCAAAGGCGACCATCTCCAGCAATTTATCAACGGCAAGGAAATGATTGACGTGGTGGACGATGAAACGGGCAAATTCGCCGCCACGGGGATCATCGGCCTGCAATTGCATCACGGAGAGCCGATGACGGTGGAGTTTCGCGATTTGCGGATAAACGAGAAACTGGGCGGCAAGAAAATCGTGTTTGTCGCGGGCACACCCAGCCACGGGCCGGGCGAGCACGAGTACAACGCCGGGTGTCTGCTGTTGCAGCAATGTCTGCGCAGCGTTCCGGACATCGAGACAGTTGTCTATACCAACGGGTGGCCCACGGCGGCAGATGCCTTTGACGGGGCCGATGCGATTGTGCTTTCAATGGACGGCGGCCCGCAACACGCGTTGCTGCAGGACGACCATTTACAGCAAATCGGCGCGCTGATGGATAAAGGCGTCGGTTTGGCGGCCATTCATTGGGCGGTGGAGGTGACGCCGGAGAAGGGTGAAAAAGAGTATCTGGACTGGCTTGGGGGCGCGTATGAACCGAATTGGTCGGTCAACCCGGTATGGAAGGCCGATTTTGCTACGATGCCCGACCACCCGATAACGCGCGGCGTCAAACCGTTTGAAATCAGGGACGAGTGGTATTTTCATTTGCGGTTTCCGGACGGCATGAAAGGGGTCACGCCCATTCTTTCGGCCATTCCCCCGGCGAGCACGATGGACCGGCCTGATGGGCCGCATTCGGGGAATCCAGCGGTGCGGGAGTCGGTCCGCAATGGAGAACCGGCCATCGTGGCGTGGGCATTCGAGAGGCCTGACGGGGGGCGCGGTTTTGGATTTACCGGGGCGCATTACCACAAGAATTGGGGGAACGATAATTTTCGGAAAATCGTTTTGAATGGCATCCTTTGGATAGCGAAAGCGGAGGTGCCTGCCGACGGGGTCGAAAGCACGGTGACGGAGGATGATTTGAAGCAGAACCTGGATCCAAAAGGCAAGTGAAGAGGGGTCGCTAACCGAGAACGTTCAAGACCCAGACGAATTTGGGGCTCGCGGATTCAGAACAGACGAGAGAGGCACCGCATCCGGTGCTGCTCACCCCCCGGAAAAATGGCAATTCCAAAAAATGAGGTGCGCCCGGTTGAATCGCGTGGGATGATTATAATTGCCTCTATCTTCGTCCAGGATAGTGATAGTATGAGGTCTAGATGAAATCCAAACTCGCCGCAATCTTTGCTGCCGGTTGCAGCCTGGCGCTTTCGAGCGGGGCGGCCCTGACCCCCGAACAAATCAACGCGCTGCCGCCGCCCGCAAAACATCGCGTCGATTTCGGCGTCGAAGTCAAACCGATTTTTGAGGCGAGCTGCATCCGGTGTCACGGGCGTGGCAGAGGGCGGGGCGGATTGCGAATCGATTCGCGCGAGACATTGCTTAAAGGCGGCGATTCGGGTCCCGCCGCCATTCCCGGAAAAAGCGCCGAGAGCCACCTGATCGCGCTGGTCGCGGGCACCGATCCGGATGAAGTCATGCCGAAGAAAGGCAAGAAACTGACGGCAGAAGAGGTCGGGTTGCTTCGGGCGTGGATCGATCAAGGGGTGGTGTGGGACCCGGAGATCGGTTTCGGCCCGATCCCACCGAAGAACCTGGACCCGCGTCTGCCGGAAGTTCCGGCAGCGGGAATCGAAATCAATCCGGTGGACCGGTTCGTCGATGTTTATTTCCGGGAGCACAAAGTCACGCCGCCTGCGCCGGTGAGCGACCGCATCTTTGCCCGGCGGGCTTATCTTGACACAATCGGATTGGTCCCGACGGGGCAGGAGCTCCAGGCGTTTGAATCGAGCCGCAAAGCGGACAAGCGGAGGGCGTTGGTTCGAGACCTTCTTTCGCGCAACGCCGCGTATGCGCAGAATTGGTTGACGTTTTGGAACGACCTGTTGCGAAATGATTACAGGGGGACGGGCTATATTGACGGCGGGCGGGAACAGATCACCCGATGGCTTTACGGCGCGCTATCGAGCAATATGCCTTACGACCAATTCGTCAGGGAATTGGTCGATCCGGGCGCGGCGTCGGAGGGGTTCATCAAGGGAATCGTGTGGCGGGGCACGGTTAACGCCAGCCAAATGCCGCAGATGCAGGCGGCGCAAAACATCTCGCAGGTTTTCCTGGGTCTGAACCTCAAGTGCGCCTCGTGCCACGACAGTTTTATCAACGACTGGCAATTGTCTGACGCCTACGGCTTTGCCAACATTTTTAGCGACAAGCCATTGGAAATCTATCGTTGCGACGCGCCGACGGGGCAGCAGGCGGCGACGAAATTCCTTTTCCCGCAATTGGGGGAGATTGCCGCGACGACGAACAAGGAGGAGCGTTTGGACGATCTGGCGCGAGTGCTGACCTGCCCGAAAGATGGGCGGTTGACGCGGACGATTGTCAACCGGCTCTGGGCGCGGTTTCTGGGGCGGGGATTGATCGAACCGGTGGATGACATGCAGCAAGTGGCGTGGGACCAGGACCTCCTGGATTGGCTGGCCGAGGACCTGACGGCGCATCACTACGACTTGAAACACACGATGGAGCTGATCATGACTTCGCGCGCCTACCAATTGCCGGCGGTGGATTTGGGAGGGGCAGCGGGGACTAATTATGTATTTGCAGGCCCGGAAGTGCGGCGGCTGTCCGCCGAGGAATTTCGGGATATTTTGTCATCCTTGACGGGAGCGGGTTACACCAGCGCGGACGCGGACATTGGCATCGGAGAACAAGCCAAGAAAGAGTTTGGCGCGAAGAAGACGGCAGAATGGATCTGGAACGATCCCCGCGCCGCCGAAACGGCCAAAGCCGGGGACATTTACGCCCGAAAAACGGTGCATCTATCCGCCGCGCCGGAAGAGGCGGTGGCCCTGGTGGTGTGCGACAACAGCTTTGAATTGTTTGTCAACGGCCACAAGGCGGGCTCGGGCGACGATTCCTCCAGGCCCTATATGATTGACATGCAGCACTGGTTGAATCGCGGGAACAATGTCATCGCCGTCCACGCGGTCAATGCCCCCGGCTCGCCGGGCACCAATAACCCGGCCGGATTGTATGTTTATGCGCGTGTCCGGGGGCGGTCCGGCAAGAAGGTGATGGACTTTGTGACCGACGCATCATGGGTCGTGACGGAACGGGAGGTCGCGGGCTGGGAACAGCCGCGTGTCTCGACGACGGGCTGGACGCCTGCCAGCGTGTTGGGAACGGGGGAAATCCAGCCGTGGGGATTGGGGCGGGATTTGATTGCGATTCGATTCGCGAAGCTGCATCAGGGCGTGGTGAGGGCGTCGTTGGTGGCCGCGGACCCGCTGATGACGGCCATGGGGCGTCCCAACCGCGAACAAGTGGTGACCACCCGGAGCAGTGAGGCGACGACGTTGGAGGCGCTGGAATTGACCAACGGCCGGACGTTGGCCGACGCGCTCAAACAAGGCGCGGCAATCATTGTCAAGGAGAAGGTTTCCGCGCCGGACCTAGTCCGCTCGATTTACCTGGGGGCCGTCGGGCGGGAGCCGACGCCGGAGGAATTGAAGACGGCGGAGGGGTTGCTCGTCAAAGAACCGGGACCGGACGGGATCGAGGATTTCCTGTGGGCGATGGTGATGCTGCCGGAATTTCAATTGATCTATTAGGAGCTAATCTCCGCTGAGCAAATACTATGATGAATCGTGATTGGAACAGGCGTGATTTTTTGAAGACGGCCGGCGCGGCAACGCTCGGCGCGCTGACGGCAGGTTATCCGCGGCGGGTAATGGCGGATGAAGACGCCCGAATAGCGCCGAGCGCCGACACGGTGATCGTGCTCTGGATGGCTGGGGGAATGGCGGCGACCGAAACGTTTGATCCAAAGCGTTATGTGGCCTTCAGCAAGGGGATGCCGGCCAGTGACATGCTTAGCACGTTTCCGCAGATCGACACGGCGGTGGACAACATTAAATTCTCGCAGGGGCTTGAGAGGACCGCGTCGGTGATGGATCGCGGAACGCTGATCCGGTCGTACACGGCCGGCGATCTGGGGTTCATCCTCCACTCGCGGCACCAGTATCAATGGCACACCGGTTACGCTCCGCCGCAAACCGTCGCCGCCCCGCATTTGGGGGCGGTGATCGCGCGAACGCTGGGTCCGAAGAATCCGGCGGTGCCGGCTTTTATTGACATCGGACAGCGTTTTGACGTGGGCGAAAGTGAGGAAGAGAAGGCGTTTCATACCGCCGGCTTTCTAGGCGGGGAATTTGGGCCGTTCCTCATCGCCAATCCGGCCGATGCCGTCGAGAGTGTTCGCCCGCCCGAAGGGATGAGCCCGACGCGGTTTCAGAACCGGGAGAAGTTTTACAAGGCGCTGGTTGCCAAAAGCCCGGTCGGGGAATTTGGCAGCGATTACCAAAAGGAATCGCTTTTGCGTTCGATGGATAACGCGCATCGCCTGCTGAGTTCGCCGGCGGCGGCGGCGTTCGATCTCTCACTGGAGAAAAAGGAGATTTACCAGAAATACGACACGGGGCGGTTCGGGTTGGGATGCTTGCTGGCGCGGCGTTTGACGGAGGCGGGCGCGCGGTTCATCGAAGTGACGTCCGAATATATTCCATTTCAATATTGGGACACCCACGAAAACGGCCACACGCGGGCGGCGGACCTGAAGAAGACGGTGGATGGGCCGATCGCGCAATTGGTGCTGGATTTGGAGGAGCGCGGTTTGCTGGACCGCACGCTCATCGTGCTGGCCAGCGAATTCAGCCGGGACGCGCTTCTGGAAGGCAAACCGGACAAACCGGTCAAGGACCAGGTGGAGGTGCCGGCAAAAGTGGACGAGATGAAGTTTTACGGAATGCACCGGCATTTCACCGACGCGGGGAGCGTGCTGCTGTTGGGCGGCGGCATCAAGCGCGGGCATTTACATGGGTTGACGGCGGAGGAGCGCCCGTGCAAAACGATCAAGGACCGTGTCGTCATCGAGGATTTGCACGCGACCATCTACCACGCGCTTGGAATTTCGCCGCGGCTGTCCTACGAGATCGAGAGGCGGCCCTTCTACGTGACGCGGGACGGGGTGGGAAAGCCGATCATGGAATTGTTCGCTTGAGCGCATACAGGTATTGCGCGGAATGGGTCGAGGCGCTGCCGGAAGGGGGGGCGGATTGGAACGATAACGCGTGGAAAAGCGCGCAAACGGCGCAGGTCGATCAATTCCGGGGCGAAGGCGGGGCGCATCGGCCGCGAACGCAGGTGAGGCTTGTCTATGGCGCGGCGGGCCTGCGCGGAATCTTCGATATCCAGGACCAGTACGTGCGCTCGGTGCGGACCAACTACATGGACGAAGTTTGGAAGGACAGTTGTGTGGAGTTTTTCATACAACCGCGACGGGACGCCGGTTATTTCAACCTGGAGATGAACGCGGGCGGGGCGCATTTGTGCTGTTACATCGAGGACCCGGAGCGGGCGCCGGGCGGTTTCAAGAAATTCACGCGGCTACCGGAGGAAATCGGGCGGAGGATCCAGGTGCAATCGACGCTGCCCAAAATCATCGACCCGGAAATGACCGGGCCGGTGCGCTGGCAACTGAATTTTTTCGTGCCGTTTGACGTTTTGGAGGGGTACGTGGGAACTTTGGGCGAGGTTCGCGGGCAGGAATGGCGCGGCAATTTTTACAAATGCGCCGATGAGGGATCGCATCCGCACTGGGGATCGTGGGCGCCAGTGGACGAATTTGATTTTCATCTGCCGCGGTGCTTCGGCGGCATTCAATTCGCGTAGGGACGCCCAGGGGCTCCGCGGTCAGAGGCCGAGATGGGGCCACAGTTCCGCGGGGGACATTTTCATGTTGACGAAGAAGGGGCCGAAGTCCCCGAACCGCGCGCTGACTTCGTCGAAGCGCATTTCGTAAACGATCTCCTTGAGCGCATCGACCTGGTGGGCCATGAGCGTCACACCCCATTCCCAGTCATCCAGCCCGACCGATCCGGTGATCAACTGCGAGACGCGCCCGGCGTATTTGCGCCCGACACGGGCGTGGCCGGCCATCAATTTTTTGCGGGTGGGGAAATCCAGGACATACCAGTTGTCGGCGGCGGCGCGGCGTTTGCTCATCGGATAAAAGCCCATGACCTCCCACTCGGGCATTTCGGGGTAGAGGCGGTATTTTTCGTAATTACGCATGCGCTCTAGCAGTTCGGCCATGCGTTTTTGAAAGGCGTCGGAATCCGGGGCGAGTTTTTCCTGTTCGACCAGCAGGCGGCGATTGTCCTCCTCAGTGGGCATATACTCGGTCAACTCCGTGACGCTCAAATAGGAGAAGACCCGCTGCAATGTCCCCGGTGGGAAACAGGCCTCCAAATCGCGGTGCATCTGGCCGGTTTCCGCGAGGCCCGCCGCCAGCAAAATGAAAGCCAGGTCCGCCTTGGCGCCGACGTTGGCATACGTCATCAGCCGGGGGTGCGAGGGATTGGCATTGGCGGCGCAGAGAGATTCCAGTTGGGTGCGGCTTCGATCCGATTGGCCGTCCGGAAGGCGGGCCCAGCGCTCGCGATCGACGCGATAAAACAGGTGCATCGCGTGGATGCCCCGATCCAGTTTGATCACCGGAAGATTGGTTCTCATTCAATTTGAAGGACTTGATCGAGCAATTTGGGCAATTGTTCGGTGATGGCGGCGTTGCCGGCCAGGAGGGTGACGCCCGCATTGATGGCCGACTCCTGAGTCGCAGGGTCATGCACGGGAGAAAAAGCGAGCACGGGAAGATGCTGAGTGGCGGGATTTTTCTTCAATTGCTCAATGGCGGCGCAGGCAAGGTCCACGGGCACCAGCTCGGCGAGGACCACCAGCGGTTTTTCGCGTTCGCATGCGGCCGGCATCAAAGCCACAGCTTCCAGGGATTGAACGCGGTAGCCCAGGTCCTGCAACCGATTGATCAACTGGCTGCCCGGCAGCAAATTGGAATAATAAACCAGCGCCAAAGGCTTGCTCATGGAAAGAGAGTGGCACAGCTTGTCGCTGAGGGCAAAGTTGAAAGTTTGGGGAGCATTTTTTGGCGCATTTTCAGGTTGACGGCAACTGGATTCGCGGTAATATAGACAACGTACAAAATGGTTTTGCTGAACTCGGATTCAGCGTGCAAGTCGGAGAGCCAGGTTCTGCCGACTTTTTTGTTCCCTGATGGGGAAAAGAGACATTATGAACGCCGATTTTTTAGCCGTGTTGGAGTTTTGGGAGCGCGAGAAGGGGATCAGCCGGGACGTACTGGTCGGCGCTGTCGAAGAGGCGTTGCTTTCGGCTGCAAAAAAGGCAGTTGGCCCGGCCCGGGAACTTCGTTGCGTGATTGATACCAAGTCCGGCGACATCAGGGCGTTTGCGAAACTCGTTGTGTCAGAGAAGGTTGTCTCGAAACACGATCAAATATCCGTCTTCGACGCCCGGCGCATCAAAGCCGACGCGCAATTGGGCGATGAACTGGAGGTGGAGGTGACCCCCGCCGGGTTCGGGCGAATCGCCTCGCAATACGCCAAGCAAGCGTTGATGCAGCACATTCGGAGGGCGGAGAAGCAGCTTATATTTGCGGAATTCAAAGACCGCGTTGGGGACATCATGAGCGGGGTGGTCCGGCGATTCGAGCGTTCCGACGTGACGATTGACCTGGGCAAATACGAGGCCCTGCTGCCCAACCGCGAGCGGGTGCCGACGGAGGAATACCAGATTGGTGAGCGCATCCGGTGCTATGTCAAAGCCGTGGAAAGCGGGACGCACGGGCCGGAAATCATACTTTCGCGTGCGGACCCGCAGTTCGTGATTAA
Source organism: Vulcanimicrobiaceae bacterium (assembly GCA_035511075.1). Taxonomy (GTDB): domain Bacteria; phylum Verrucomicrobiota; class Verrucomicrobiia; order Limisphaerales; family Palsa-1400; genus DATAUD01. The sequence continues at coordinate 87,840 of DATKFW010000034.1, read as the reverse complement.
ATTGTTTCAATTGGAAGTCTCCGAGATCAACGACGGGACCATCGAGATCAAGGGGATCGCGCGCGAGCCGGGTTTCCGCACGAAGTTGGCGGTCCATACGCGGGACCCGAAGGTGGACCCGGTCGGGGCCTGTGTGGGGCTTCGCGGGCAGCGCGTTAAAAATATCGTGCGCGAGTTGAACAACGAGAAGGTCGACATCATCAAGTGGGACCCGAACGTGAAGGTGTATATTGGCAATGCGCTGGCGCCGGCGCAATTGAAGTCTTTTGCGGTGGACGAAGTGCGTCGGAGGGTTAAGATCACGGTGGCGGAGGACCAACTTTCGCTGGCAATCGGGAAGCGGGGACAGAACGCCCGGCTGACATCAAAGCTGACCGGCTGGCAGATCGACATTGAACCGGAGACGGTGGTGCATGTGGGGTTCGAGGAGAAGGTCGCGCGGGCGGTGCAAACATTTGCGGCCATACCGGGGTTGACGGCGGAGGTGGCCAGCGTGCTGGTGCATGCGGGTTTTTCCACCGTTGACGCATTGCTTCAGGCGGAGCCAAATGATTTGGAGCAGATCGAGCAGATCAAAGAACAGGTGCCCGCGATCATGGAAGCGATCAAGGCCGAGGCGCTGCGACGCAGGGGAGGGGAAGCCGGGGAAAAAAGGGAAGGGGCTTGAACAGATGAGACGGAAGCCCGCAATGTTTGCATGGTAATGTCATGAAAGACTTGTGGGTCAAAGGCAGTTGGCAGATAGAAGACTATGCCCGTACGAATTTACGATTTAGCGAAGAAGCTTGGCATCGAAAGCAAGGACGTCCTTGCCAAAGCCAAGGACCTGGGCATTTCCCAGGCGAAAGTACCGTCCAGTTCGCTGGACAAGATCACTGCTGAATTTCTTGAGCAACAGCTCGCCGCCCTGTTTCCGCAGCACGCGCCGCCAGTTCCGGCCCAGCCTTTCGCCGCCGCACCGGCGGTCCCAGAGGCGCCGTCGGCGATAGCCCCTGTCGTTTCTGAACCTTTCAAGGAAGCGGCAGCCGTTTCCCCGCCGCCACTGGAGCCAGTTGCCGAGCCGACGCAGCCGCCGCCCGAGCCAGCAGAGCCAGTAGCGGCGCCAGTCGGCGCGCTTTTGCCGCCGGTCATTGCGCACGAGCCGCCTTTGGCTCCGCCGCCGATCCTGGTTGAACTTCCCAAGATTATATTGCCCCCGGTCGCGCCGGCCCCTCCCCCTCCGCCCAAAGTCGGAGACAAGGTGGGATTTGTTCAATTGCCGGTCAAACCGTCGGCTCGTCCGCAACCGGATCGACTTGCGAGCCGCCCTCCGGCTCCGGCCGCTCCGTCGGTGGGTCGAGGCGGTTATCAGGGTCGGGGGGACAATCGCAATGTTCGCGGGGGTCCTTCGGCGCCGTCCGGTCCGCCGCAGTCCGGGCAGAGATTCGCGCCGCGGCCAGCCCTGAGACCGGCGGCCCCGGCCGCCGCGAGCGCCAAGGCGCCGGAAAAATTCGTGCCGCTGGCCACCGACCAGGTCATCACCCTCAAACCGCCCATCATCGTGCGCGATTTGGCCGAGCAACTGAAACGCAAGCCTTTCCAGATCATCGCCGATTTGATGGAAATCGGCGAATTCGCCAACGTCAACCAATCGATCGGGGAGGATGTCGCGCAACGGATATGCGCGAAGTATAAATACCGGTTTGAACTGGAAAAGCGCGAGCGCGGGGCCGGCGCGCATACACCCGTCAGGAAAGTCGAGCTTGACGTGGAGGACAAGCCCGAGCAGATGAAGCCGCGGGCGCCAGTGGTCACGATCATGGGCCACGTCGATCACGGCAAGACGACGTTGCTGGACGGCATCCGCAAATCAAATGTCGCGGCGGGGGAGGCCGGCGGCATCACCCAGCACATCGGCGCCTATACGATTTCCTTCCCCCATCCCGAGCGCAAGAACGACGTCCAGCAAATTACGTTTCTTGACACGCCGGGCCATGCGGCATTCAGCGCGATGCGCGCCCGGGGCGCGACGGTGACGGACATTGTCGTGCTGGTGGTGGCGGCCAATGACGGCGTCATGCCGCAGACGCTGGAGGCCCTGAGCCACGCGCAGGCCGCGCGGGTGCCGATTCTGGTTGCTGTCAATAAATGCGACCATCCCAACGCCAATCCGATGAAAGTCCGCCAGCAACTTCAAGAGAAGGGGCTGGTCCCCGATGAATGGGGCGGGGAAACCATCTTCGTGGATGTTTCCGCGCTAACCAAACAGGGCGTGGACAAGCTGTTGGAAATGATTTTGCTCCAGGCCGATCTTCTGGAACTCAAGGCCAATCCCGACCGGCGCGCCAAGGGCAACGTGATTGAATCGGGGCTGGAGCCAGGGGGTCCGACCGCCACGGTCCTGGTTCGCAAAGGAACGCTGCGGGTTGGGGACGTCGTCATTTGCGGTCCGTACTGGGGAAAAGTACGCGCGTTGATCAGCGAGGAAGGAAACCGCCAAAAAGAGGCCGGGCCATCCGTGGCCGTGAGGATCCTGGGGCTCAATGGCGTGCCCGAAGCCGGCTTGGAGTTCAGCGTGCTGGAGGATGAAAAAACGGCGCGCGACCTGGCCGAGCAACGTGCCGAGGAGGCCCGCACCGTCTCCACCGAGGCGCGCGCCAAAGTCACGCTGGAAAACCTGTTTGCGACGCTGGACGCCACGCAAGCGAAGGTACTCAAGGTGGTAGTCAAGGCCGATACCCAGGGTTCGGTCGAAGCGATTGTCGAGGCGCTCAAGAAAATCGAGGGGACGCAGGTTGCGCTGGAAGTCATTCACAGCGCCGTGGGCACGATCACGGAATCCGATGTGCTGCTGGCCTCGGCCTCTTCCGCGATCATTCTTGGATTTCACACGCGCATCGATGTTGGGGTGGCTGACCTTGCCAAGCGCGAGGGAGTGCAGATCAAGCTGTACTCGATTATTTACGAATTGATCGACCACGTCAAAGAAGCGATGGCCGGGATGCTCGAGCCGGTCGTCAGAGAAGTGGTGATCGGTTCGGCGGAAGTTCGCAAGATCTTTGAATTATCCAAGGGCGGCAATGTGGCCGGCTGCATGGTCACCGTGGGGCGCATCGTTCGGGGCAAATCACGCATCCTGCGGCGCAAAGGATTGATTTACGAGGGGGTTGTGCAGACGCTTCGCCGTTTTCAGGACGAAGTCAACGAAGTGCGCGCCGGCATGGAGTGCGGCATCCGCATCGAGGGATTTAACGACATGCAGCCGGGCGACGTCATCGAATGCTTTACGACAGAGAAAGTGGCCCCCAAAGTGGCCTGACACGGAGTGAGGTGAATTATGTCCCTGAGACTCGAACGGGTGCGCGAGTTGTTGAAGCGCGAGATTGGTGAACTCATCCGGCGCGAATTGCCCGTGGATCATGTGGGCTTGATCAATGTCAACGATGTGAAGGTGGCGGCCAACCTGCACACGGCCACAGTATTTATCGGTGTTCTGGGTGGCGATGCGCAAAAGAAACGAGCGATGGAAGCGCTGGAACTGAGCCGGAAACGCATCCAGGGTCTGCTGGGCAAGGCAATCGTACTGAAATACACACCTCATCTCCGTTTTGTGCTTGACGAATCGATCGAACGCGGCAACCGCGTCCTCCAACTCCTGGATGAATTGGAAAAGCCTTCGTCATCTTCATGAAATCCCGCCTCAAGATCATTGATCGCATCCTCGAATCCATCGCCCTGAGCCAATCGATTTGCGTCACCGGCCACGTCCGGCCCGACGGAGATTGCATCGGCTCGCAAATTGGCCTGACCCTGGCGTTGCGCAAGCAGGGAAAGGACGTTGTTTGCTGGAATGAGGATATAATGCCGCAGAAGTACGCGTTTTTGGACCAGCATCACATCCTCCAAAAACCCGCCGGCAGCCCGGAGTTTGATCTGGTGATCGCCACCGATTGCGCGTCTCTCGAGCGCCTGGGCGTCACCGGGCCGGCGATTGAGAAACGCAAGTGCCTGGTCAATATCGACCATCACCCCAGCAACACGCGCTACGGCGATTTGAATTGGATTTCGGCCCACGAGGCCTCCACGGGCGAATTGATTTTTCGTCTCCTGCAAGCCGCGCAATGGCCGATCACCCCGGCCATAGCCGATTGTCTATTTACCGCTGTTTCGACCGACACCGGCTCCTTCCAATACGCCACGGCCAAACCGACGACCTACCAAACGGCCGGAGAACTGGTCAAATTGGGCGCGGACGTGGACACCATCTCGCGGGAGGTGTATCAATCCTTTTCCATCTCCCGCGTCCGGCTGCTCAAGCACCTCTACGGCCACTTTCACCTGACGCATGACGACCGCATCGCCTACCTATGGTTGAAAAAGAAGGATTTTGCGCGCACGGGCGCGGACCGAAGCGATACGGAGGGTCTCATCGACCATATTCGCGCCATCGAACCTGTGGTCGTGGCTTGTATCTTCGAGGAAGTGGAGCCGGAGCTGACACGAGTGAGCCTTCGCTCGAAGTCCGCCAAGGTCGATGTGAACAAAATCGCCGCGCAATTCGGCGGGGGCGGGCACATTGCCGCCGCCGGGGCGCGGATCGCCGGCAAACCGATGTCCGTGCAGCGCCGTGTGGTTGGCGCGCTGCGGAAGGCGCTTGATTCGGCCGGGTGAAACATGCTCGCATTTGAACCATTCGACGGCGCAATTCTAATTGACAAGCCGGCCGGTCCGACATCGCACGACGTGGTCGATGCCATCCGGCGCGCCTTTCGCTTCGAGAAGGTGGGCCATTGCGGGACGCTGGACCCCAATGCCACCGGTTTGTTGATCATCGTTTTGGGCAGAGGGACCAAGCTTTCGGAGAAGCTGATGTCCGATGACAAGATTTATGAGGGAAGCATCAGGTTCGGCGAAACGACCGACAGCTTTGACGCCGACGGGCAACTGGTGTCGTCGCTTCCGGTGCTTCCCATGACGGTGGAGGAGCTTAACGAGGCGGCGGCCGTGTATCAGGGCGACCAAATGCAATTGCCACCCATGGTTTCGGCGGTCAAGGTCAAGGGAGTGCCGCTGTACAAAATGGCGCGCAAGGGAGTGGAAGTCGAACGCAAGGCGCGGCTGATTCACGTTTATAACTTTCGTTTCTCGGAGTATTGCGAGCCGGTGGGGCGTTTTCGAATCGCCTGCACCAAGGGAACCTACGTGCGCGCGCTGGCCCACGAATTGGGGGGGAAACTGGGTTGCGGCGCGCATTTGGCCACATTGCGCAGGGTGGCTTCCGGAAAATTTGAAGTCAAGGATGCCGCCACATTTGAGGACGTCCTCAAAATGTCATCGAGCGACCTGCAAAAGCGGGTCATCCCGTTCTTGAAGCTGGCCCAAACGAGCGTTCCCGGCTGATGAAACTTATCCAAGCCACGGGCGAACTGAATGCCGGCGGGCGCCCGGTATGCGCCGCCATTGGCGTCTTCGACGGAGTGCATCTCGGCCATCAGCGAGTCCTTCAGCAAACAGTTTCCGATGCTGGGCGGGGGCAGGGCATTTCCGCGGTTGTCACATTTGACCGCCATCCCAACGCCATCGTTGCGCCCGGCAATGTGCCGCCCTTGATTTATCCATTGGCCAGGAAGCTCGAAGTGCTCGCGTCCCTTGGAATGGACGCGGCCTATGTTATTCGGTTTGACAAGGCGTTCAGCCAGATTCCCGGCGAGCAGTTTGTGCGCGATTTGGTCCGGGATTTCGGCAAAGTGCTGAGCGTCTGTGTCGGCGCTGATTTCATGTTCGGCCATCGCCGTTCCGGAAACGTGACGTTGCTGCGGGAACTGGGAGGTCAATCGGGATTCGCCGTCCACGCGGTGCCCGACGTTGACCTCGACGGCCAGCCTGTCAGCAGCACGCGCATCCGCAACGCGGTCCGCGCCGGTGATTTTGGCCTGGCTGGGCAGATGTTGGGCCGTTCCTACAGTTTGTGCGGGCCGGTGATCCAGGGGCGGCAACTGGGCCGCAAGCTCGGATTTCCGACTGCCAATATCGCGGTCACAGGCATTGTTGTGCCGCCCGCGGGCGTTTACGCGGCGGAGGCCAGGGTTGGCGCGAAGCGGCACCGTGCCGCTGTCAATATTGGCCATCGTCCGACCGTCCAGCCGGCCGACCCGGAGATCCATGTCGAGGCGCATCTCCTGGATTTCGACGGGGACATTGTCGGCCAGGACCTGGAGCTGACTTTCCTGAAAAAATTGCGCGAAGAAAAGAAATTTCCATCGACCGAGGCGCTTCGCGCGCAAATCGCGCTGGATGTAGCCCAAACCCGCAGTCTTTGAGTTGCGTGATGGGACCTGGCGCGAGGGTCGGGAAGGAGGGATGAAGGGCGATCTGCCTGCCTGGGGAATCGGATAATAATTGCAATCCTCTCCGTCCGTTACACGGGTTTTTCTGAACAATCTTCCCATTGGATTGTCTTTGTGGCATAAGTAGTTTTTTAATCTATGAATACAGGAATCAGCGCGATTAACGAGCAGGTCCAACACTCCAGCGCCTTTGTGCGCCCGCTTTTCAGCGAGATCGGGAAGGTCATCATTGGCCAGAATTACCTCGTGGAACGCCTGGTCATCGGCTTGCTGGCCAACGGGCATGTCCTCCTGGAAGGCGTCCCCGGCCTGGCTAAAACTCTCTCGGTCAAGGCTCTCGCCAGCGCCATCAACGTCAAATTTTCCCGGCTCCAATTCACTCCGGACCTGCTTCCCGCCGACTTGATCGGCACACAGATCTACAATCCTCAAACCGGGGCATTCACCACGCGGCGCGGCCCCATTTTTGCCAATCTGGTCCTGGCCGACGAAATAAACCGGGCGCCGGCCAAGGTGCAAAGCGCGTTGCTGGAAGCGATGCAGGAAAAACAGGTCACCATCGGCGACCAAACCTTCAAACTCGAGGAACCTTTCCTGGTCCTGGCGACGCAAAATCCAATCGAACAGGAAGGCACGTATCCACTGCCGGAAGCGCAGGTGGACCGGTTCATGTTGAAACTCAAGATCGTTTATCCGTCGCGCGAGGAGGAGCGGCAGATTCTGGATTTGATGGCGCGCACGTCGGTGGTGAGTTCGGTCACGCAGGTGGTCAGCGCGCAACAGATTCTGGAGGCCCGCCAGGTGCTCAACGATATTTATATGGATGACAAGGTGAAGGATTACATCGTCGACATAGTCTGTTGCACGCGGGACCCGGCGGTTTACAAGATCGACGGCTTGCAGGGGTTGATCCAGCTTGGCGCTTCTCCCCGCGCCACCATTGCGTTGACGCTGGCGTCGAAGGCCTATGCGTTTTTGCGCGGGCGCGGGTATGTCACGCCGCAGGATGTCAAGAGCATCGGCATGGACGTGTTGCGGCACCGGGTGACGGTGACTTACGAAGCGGAGGCCGAGGAGAAAAACAGCGAAACGGTGGTCACGAAAATCTTCAACGAATTGCCGGTGCCGTGAGGCGAGGCGAGGGGACTACCATGAATGACATCGACAGCCAGCCACCGTCCGTAATCCCCCGGGAGATTCTTAAGAAGATCCGGCAGATTGAGCTTCGCACCACGCGGCTGGTTTCCGAAACCCTCGGCGGCCAATACCATAGCGTCTTTAAAGGGCAGGGGATGAATTTCGAGGAGGTCCGCGAATACCAGCCGGGCGATGAAGTCCGATCCATCGACTGGAACGTGACGGCGCGAATGAACCATCCGTTTGTCAAGAAGTTTGTTGAGGAGCGCGAATTGACGCTCATGCTGGTGGTCGATCTGAGCGGTTCGGGCCTCTTTGGTTCGCGCGACCAATCCAAACGCGAACTGGCCGCCGAAATCGCGTCTGTCCTGGCTTTTTCGGCCATCCGCAACAACGACAAAGTCGGGCTGATTCTTTTCACCGAACAAGTGGAGAAGTACATTCCTCCCAAGAAGGGGCGCCGCCACGTTTTGCGGGTCATTCGCGAGATTCTCTGTTTCCAGCCCGCCAAGCGCGGCACCGATTTCAATGGGGCGCTGGACGTGCTCAATCGGCTGGCCCGGCGTCACGCCATTGTGGTGATCATTTCCGATTTTCTATTCGAGCATCGCGCCGCCGCACAGAACGATCCCAATCGGGCCTCGGCGTATCTGGTTTCGCCCACATTGGGACCGCGGACGATGCCGGCCCTGAGGCAAGCCAATCGCCGGCACGATGTCATCGCCATTCAAGTTGTGGACCGCTTCGAGCTGGAATTGCCGCCGGTGGGCCGGCTGATTTTGAAGGACGCGGAGACGGGCGAGATGATCGAGATCAACACGCACGATTCCCGCAAGAGGCGCGCCTTCGCCGAGCGCCGGGAAAAACATCAGGCCGAATTGTTGCGCCAGTTGCGCTCCGCCAATATCGACGCCATCGAGGCGCGTACCGGCGAGCCTTACGCGGCCACGTTGGGCCAGTTTTTCGAAACGCGGGAAAAACGACGGCGGCATGGCGGGGTATGAACACCAATTCGGCGCTCATCATTCCGGCGCAGTCGCCCGCCGCGTCCAATGCGGCCCCGCTGGTTTTTCACGACACAGTCAAGCCGCTGATCCAGATCGCCAATGTGTGGGCGTGGGTCTTTTGGATTGTCGGCGTGCTGGTGGTTCTGGGCGCGTGCTGGCTGTGGTGGCGCCATTGGAAGCGCACACAGGCGGTCATTGCCGCGCCGCCGCCGGTGCCGCCGCACGTGCACGCGCGGCGGATGCTCGAGGCGGCCCTTTCGCTCATCAGCGAGCCCAAGCCGTTTTCCATCGCCGTGTCCGGCGCGATTCGCGTTTATCTGGAGCAGCGGTTTGACTTCCACGCCCCCGACCGCACCACGGAGGAGTTTCTTTACGAGTTGCAGGGGACGGATTTATTGACAGCGGAGCAAAAGGAAAGCCTGGCCGATTTCCTGGCCAGTTGCGATCTGATCAAGTTCGCCAAGTACGAACCGACGGAAACCGAGTTGCGCGCCCTGCACACCGCCGCCCTGCGCCTTGTCAACGAAACGGAACCCAGATGGTCCGGGAGCCAATCCACGGCCGCCCAGGCCCCTGTTGCGGCCAGCGCTGAAAAATGAATTTCGACCTCGCTCATCCCTACACTTTAACGCTGCTACTGCTCTTACCGGTCCTGGCATGGCTGAAGGGAAGGGCCGCCAATAGAACGGCGGCGTTCGTTTATTCGTCGATCGATTTGGTGCGTCCGATTTCCGGGCTGCGGCGTTCGCGCGCGGGGGCCATTCTGACCAATCTGCGTTGGATTGCGCTGGCGCTTTTTATCTTTGCCCTGGCGCAACCGCGCATGATCCGCGGCGAATCTCATGTCAAAGCCAGCGGGATCGATATTGTCGTGGCCATCGATCTTTCCGGCAGCATGCGCTCGGAGGATTTCGGTGAGGGCCTTAGCCGCATCAAGCTGGCCAAAGAGGTCCTGGGCAAATTCATCGATAATCGGCCCGATGACCGGATCGGATTGGTGGCCTTCGCCAAGGAGGCTTACATCGCGGCGCCGCTGACGCTGGACCATGATTTTCTCCAGCACAACCTGGACCGGCTTGACATCGGCAAAATCGACGAATCGAGCACCGCCATAGGGTCCGCACTCATGGCTGCGCTCAATCGCCTCAAAGACCTCCAGGACAAAAGCAAAATCATCATCCTGATGACCGATGGCCAGAACAATTCCGGCAAGATCCCGCCGCTGACTGCCGCCGATGCCGCCCAAGCCCTCGGGGTCAAAGTTTATACCATCGGCATCGGCATTCGCGGGAAGGCGCCTTATCCGGTCGTCGATCAATTCGGCCAGAAACATTACCAGTACATGGACGTGGACATTGACGAAGACACCCTGACCAAAATCGCGCGGCAAACCAACGGCAAGTATTACCGCGCCGACAGCGCCGACACATTGCGCCGCATCTACGCCGATATCGACCGCCTCGAAAAATCCGAGGTGGAAGTCAAGAAATACCAGCATTATGATGAATTGTTCGGGTGGGTAACCATTGGGGGGCTGGCGGTGTTTGTGTTGGAAATGGTGCTGGCCCACACCGTGTGGAGAAGAGTGCCTTGAAAATATGAGATTCGCGCAGCCACAAGTTTTGTGGGTCCTGCTGGCGGCCGTGCCGGCGCTGATTGGTTTTCTGTACTGGTCGTGGCGGGCCAAACAGAAAATGATCCTCCAATTTGTGCGTCCGCGGCTGCTTTCGGGCCTGACAGTTGGCGTTTCACCGGGACGCCAGAAATTTCGCCTCGGCTTGCTGGTCGTCGCGGTGGCGGGCATCCTCCTTGCGCTTGCCCGGCCGCAGTGGGGATTCGCGTGGGAGGAAGCCAGATTCCAGGGTTTGGATATCATCGTCGCCATCGACACGTCGCGCAGCATGCTCGCGCAGGATGTCGCCCCCAACCGCCTGGAAAAAGCCAAGCTTGCGGCGATCGACCTGATGCGGCTGGCCAAGACGGACCGTCTGGGATTGGTCGCTTTCGCGGGCACCGCGTTTTTGCAAGCGCCCTTGACGGTTGACGAGCAAGCGTTCGAACAAGCCGTTGATGCGGTATCTGTCGGCATCATTCCGCAGGGCGGCACGGCTCTTTCCGCCGCGATCAGAACGGCAATGGGCGCTTTTGAGAAGGGAAATGACAATCACAAGGTACTGGTTCTGTTCACCGACGGGGAGGACCACGATGCCGACACCGAAACTCTTGCCGCCGCCAAAGAGGCCGCCGACGCGGGCCTTCGCATTTTCACCATCGGCGTCGGCACGCCTGAAGGGGAATTGCTTCGTGTCAAAGACGATCAGGGCAACAGTTCTTACATCAAGGACGACGACGGCAATGTGGTCAAATCGCGCCTGAACCAGACGCTTCTGGAACAAATCGCGACTGACGCCAACGGCTTTTACCTGCCGCTGCAAGGGGCCAATCCTATGGACACGCTCTACACGCGCGGCCTGGCGCCGCTGCCAAAGTCCGAGGAATCGACGCGGCTGACACGGGTCTATCAGGAGCGTTACCATTGGCCGCTCGGGTTCGCCATTGTGTGCCTTGTCATCGAAGCGTTGCTGCCGGAAAGCCCGCGCGTTCGCCGCCCTGTCGCGCTTTCAGCCGCGCCTGCTGTCCAGCAAGCGGTGGCTATCATGGCGTTGCTGTTGGTTGCCCTGAACGCGCTGGGATCGCCTTCGAGCGCGTATCGGGATTATCAATCAGGGGATTTCAAGGCGGCCCTGGACGAATACAGCCGGCTGGCCGGACGAAAAACCAACGATTACCGGCTGAAGTTCGACGCCGGGTCCGCGGCTTATCGCGCCAAGGAACTGGAGCAGGCACGGAAGCAATTCAACGACGCGCTCAATTCGCAAAGCATTGTGTCGGACCCGAAAACACAGGAGCACACGTATTACGACCTTGGCAATACGCTCTACCAAATGGGCGAGCCGCTGCCCGAACCGGACAAGAAACAGGAGCTGTGGCAACAAGCCATTGAGAATCTCGGGCGCGCTTATCGTCTGGATACCAATGACATTGACGCCAGAAACAACCTCGCCTATGTCAAACAGAAATTGGAGGAGCTGAAAAAACAACAGCAGCAACAACAGAATCAAAAGCAGAAAGACAACAAGGATCAGAAGGACAAGAAGGACCAGCAAGACCAAAAGAACCAGAACCAAAAGGACCAAAAGGACCAAAAGGACCAAAAAGGCGACCAGCAGAAATCACAACAGGACGACCAGCAAAAGAAGGACGAAGAGAAAGCGAAGCAGGAACAAGCCAAGAAGGATGCCGAAAAGGAAAAACAACAACAGCAAGCCCAGGCCAATTCCAGTGATAAGCGTGACAAGGACGCCGAAAAAGGAGAACAAACGGCGATGGCCGAGGCAAAAATGTCCCCCGAGGAGGCCCGGCGGCTTCTTGACTCCCAGCAAGACAACGAGAAAGTCCTGATCTTCGCCCCTGAGAACAAGCCTGTCGATAATCCATCTGTCAAGATCAAGGACTGGTAGGCGGATTTTTGGCGGAACCTCCGGATTAAATCGGACGTTTTCAATTCAATGAGGGCGCTGTAATCTTAGGCCGTGCCGGAACACTCCGAAGCGGAAGAACGTCCCGACCCGCTGGCGGATAAGTTTCTTCAATATCTCGCCTCCAAGGGCGGGTCGGTTTACACGGAGCGCAATTACCGGCAGGCCTTGCGCGAATTCGCCGCGTGGTCGAAGGCGCGGCACGGAACGGGACCGGATTGGGCCGCGCGGAGCCGCGACGATTTCCGCGATTTTTTGCGGGCGCTGGGCCGGAACCGGATCAGCCGCGCGGCGGTCCGGTTGCGGTTCTCGGCGCTGCGATCGTTCTATAAATTCCTGGTCCGCGAAGGGGTGGTCGGCGCCTCGCCCATACGGAATATTTCCCTGCCCAAGCTGGAGAAGCGCATCCCGATGTTTCTGACGGTTGACCAGTTCAAGGCCCTTGCCGATGCGCCCGGCCAGGAACTGATCCGGGCGGCAAAAACCAGGGAAGTCGATGCCTCCGTCTATTTTCGCGATGCCGCGATTTTGGAAGTGATCTATTCCTGCGGCTTGCGCGTGAGCGAACTATGCCAGCTTTGCGCGGGCGATTTGGATTGGGCCGGAGAATTGGCGCGGGTCCGTGGCAAAGGCAAGAAGGAGCGGCTGGTTCCCATCGGGCGGCCGGCGCTGGATGGCATCCGGGTTTACTGGAAGCACGCGAAATATGTGCCCCGTCCGGAAATGCCGGTTTTCTTTGGGCGCGGAAAGAGGGTCTTGCCGTTGTCCTCGCGGAGCGTGCAATTGCGATTGAAACAATATCTTCGGGCGGCGGGATTGGACCCGAAGTTGACGCCACACAAGCTGCGGCACAGCTTTGCCACGCACATGCTCGACGCCGGCGCAGATTTGCGGAGCGTTCAGGAATTGCTCGGCCACGCGCACCTGGTCACCACGCAAATCTATACCCACATCACCACCGAGAGGCTGAAGCGAACGTACGACAAAGCCCATCCCCGGGCTTGAGTCAATACTGGTTTCAATCGCGGGCCGGGCGGAGATTGGAATCAAGAGGCCTTGATTTCCACGTTGGAGAACAGGCTTTCCAGATTGTTGAGCGGCGCCTCCTTTTTCGGCGTGTTGCCCAGGATGTTGCGCAGGTAATCGATGGCGTCCGGGATATTTCGGATCGAGCGGGGGAGGGTGGCGCCGCAGGCGTTTGCGTGGCCGCCACCTTGCAGTATTTCCGCGAACTTCAGCGCCTCGCCATTGCGACTGCGCAAGCTGACCACGACCGTGTTGTTGGCCTTGCGAAAGAGCGTCATCAGGACGGGATACTTCGTTGTCTCTGAGTCGAGCAGTTGGTGCACAATCAAGTTGGTGTTGCCGATCACCGTGTCGACGCAGCCGACCGAAGGAACGATTTCGAGGATGTGCCGTTTGCTCCACTGAAGGCCCATCGGGTCCTCGATCCGCCGTTTGACAGCCATGACTTCCAGCAATGAATGGTCCAGCAAACGTTCCAGCCGGCCTTCGATAAGCGCGTGCAAATTCCAGAATTGGTAAGTCTTGACAAGGTTGGCGTAATCGTTGGCCAGGGCGAAATCCGGGTCGTCTTCGAGGAACAAATCCGCGACGTTGTTCAAATGCACCAGGCGGTCCAGCGCGGGCGAGGCAAGGCCGTTTTCCCGGCACAACTCGTAACAGAGGAGGCCGGCGGATTTTTCCAGGCTGTGAATCAAGCGCGCGTTTTTGGGTTGAACGTCCGTCGCGTGGTGATCGAAGATCGTCCAGTCGGCCTTGTCCAGGCGCGGTTCAAAGCTCAAATCGCAAATCCAGCCGGACTTCTCGCGCGGCTCCCGCAAACGCCAGCTATTGTAATGATAAGCCTCCAGGGGGACGTCGGCGTTAAACAGGCCTTTGGCGAGGCGTTGCAGCAGCAGGCCCGCCACAAACCCGTCCAAATCGCTCTCGTGTGTCAGGATGACTTCAGGGCGGACCGGAATGTTCACCCGGCGAGGTTAACCCACCGATGGAGTCCATGCCAGAAGGAAATTTTTTTTGAACATTTCTCCCGGGGAATTTTCCAAAAGGCTATCAGGCTTAAAAGATTGCCTTTGAACGGACGAGCGGTTAATTAGTCAGATTGATACAACCGCGGGTGTTCCGTCGCGGAGCGGACCGGAGTCAAAGAATGATTAAAGTTGATAACCTGAGCAAATCTTTCGCCACGAAAGTGGCCGTCAATCGCGTTTCCTTCACGGTGGAGCGCGGTGAAGTGCTTGGTTTTTTGGGGCCCAATGGCGCCGGAAAATCCACCACTATGCGCATGATCACCGGCTTCATTCCTCCCACCGAGGGAACCGTCACCGTCGGCGGCCACGACATCGTGGGCGACCCGATTGCGGCCAAGCGTCTGATGGGCTATTTGCCGGAGAATGCCCCTGCTTATACGGACATGACGGTGGAGGGTTTCCTGGGGTTTATCGCCGAATTGCGCGGGTTGCACGGAGACCAGAAGAAAAAGGCGGTCCGGCGCGTCGTGGAAATGTGTTTCCTGGAATCGGTCGTGTACCAAAGCATCGACACGCTCTCGAAGGGCTATCGGCACCGGACTTGTTTTGCGCAATCGATCATCCATGACCCGGACGTGTTGGTGCTGGACGAGCCGACGGACGGCCTGGACCCGAATCAGAAGCACGAGGTGCGCAGCCTGATCCGGCGAATGGGCGAACGGAAGGCGATTATTTTTTCGACGCATATTTTGGAGGAAGTCGAGGCGGTGTGTTCGCGAGCCATTATAATTGACCGCGGGCGGATCGTGGCCAACGGCACTCCGCAGGAATTGAAACAGCAGTCCGATATGGCCGGGGCGGTGCTGTTGATCGTCAGGGGCGTGGGCGGAACGCAGTTGGTGGAGCGGCTTTCGGGCGTGGCCAATGCGCGCCGGGCGTCGATCGTCAAGGAGGAGAACGGAAAGGTGTGGGCGCGGGTTTATCCCAGGAGCCAGAACCAGAACGGGGACCTGGCGCGCAATGTCCTGGCGGCGGCCGGATCGTGGCAGGTGGAGGAATTGCACACGGAGGAGGGGCGGTTGGACGAAGTTTTCCGGGGCATCACATTGCCGGAAACGGAAAAGCAACCGGCCGGGACGCAATAGGAAGAGATCGTATGAATTCCATCAGCAATATCAAAGCCATCACCAAACGCGAACTGGCGGGGTATTTTTCCTCGCCGGTGGCCTACGTGTTCATCGTTATTTTTCTATTGCTCACCGGTTCGTTCACATTTCTTCTGGGCGGTTTTTTTGAATATGGCCAGGCGAGCCTCGAACGCTCCTTTTTTATCTGGTTTCCGTGGCTCTATCTTTTCCTGGTTCCGGCGGCCGGCATGCGGCTTTGGGCGGAAGAACGGCGGGTCGGAACTATTGAGCTGCTGCTGACCCTTCCGATCACGGCGTGGCAGGCCATTGTAGGAAAATTTCTGGCGTCGTGGCTGTTTCTTCTGCTGGCGTTAGTATTGACTTTCCCGGTGGTCATCACGGTCAATTACCTTGGGTCGCCCGACAACGGCGTGATACTGGCCTCCTATTTCGGCAGCTTTCTGATGGCCGGGGCCTACCTGGCCATCAGTTGCATGACCTCCGCCATCACGCGCAACCAGGTCGTCAGCCTGATTTTATCCATCGTCATCTGCCTGGTGCTGGTGCTGTGCGGTTTCCCGCCGGCGACCAATTTTCTGACGCAACTGACGGACACGGGCTGGCTGGTCCATTTGCTGGCGACTTTCAGTGTGATCACGCATTTCGAGTATTTCACCAAGGGGGTCGTGGATTCGCGGGACGTGGTTTTCTTCCTGTGCGTCATTGGATTTTCCCTCTTTACAACGGGGGTCATTCTCCGCAGCCATCGCGCGGGTTAATCAGTCACGGACCAAGCCATGAAGAAGAAAAACTTTGAAACGATCCTCTATTCCACCGCGGGTGTCGTGGTCATGTTCGTTGTGGTCATCGCTCTCTATGTCGTCACCAGCGCCTTCAGCGACCGGGTTGATTTGACGGCCGAAAGGGCCTTCACGCTCTCGCCGGGAACGCGGAAAATCCTCGGGAGGCTTGATTCGCGCGTGATCATCCGATTCTACAGCACGCAGGGCGGCACGACAATGCCGCCGTCACTGCGCACTTACGCGCAACATGTCGAGGATTTGCTCGCCGAGTACCAGGTGGCAAGCCACGGCAAGATTGTCATCAAGAAATTTGATCCCGAACCGGATTCCGACGCCGAGGACTCGGCCCGCCTCGATGGCATCGAGGGGCAGGCGACCTCGGCCTTTGGCGGGGACAAGGTCTATCTGGGGCTGGTGGTCAGCATGCTGGACCAGAAGGAATCCATTCCGTGGCTGCCGCCGGAACGCGAACGGTTGCTGGAGTACGACATTTCGCGCGCGATTGCACGCGTGATCAATCCCACACCGGCCGTCATTGGAATGATGAGCGCGTTGCCGATTTTCGGCTCGACGCCAAATCCGATGATGCAGCAAATGGGGCAGGCTCAGTCCGAGCCTTGGGCGTTTGTCAGCGAATTGAAAAAGGATTTCACGGTCAGGGAAATTCCGATGACGGCGGCAACGATCGACGACGACATCCACGTCCTGGTCGTGGTCCATCCGCGGGATATTTCCGACGCGACGCAATATGCCATCGACCAGTTCGTTCTGCGCGGCGGTAAACTGTTGGCGTTCCTTGATCCGCACGCGTACTTCGATCAAAAACACGATCAAATGGCGCAGGTCCTGGGAGAAAGCTCGGGGCAATCATCGCTTGACAAGCTGCTGAAGGCCTGGGGCCTGCAAATGGACATCAACAAAGTCGCGGCGGACATGACTTTTGCGGGGCACAATCCACAAAATGGCGCGGTCATGCCGACGGTTCTCTTGATCAACAAGGATGGCATCAATGGCGACGACGTGGTGACCAGCCAGATCGACAACCTGGTGTTGCCCTTTGCCGGCGCGTTTACGGGCACACCGGCGGACGGCCTCAAAGAGACCGTGCTGGTGCATACTTCGCTGGAATCCCAACTGGTTGAAGGCGTCACGGCAAGCATCGGCGCGGAGGAAATCGTCAAGGATTTCAAGGCGGCGAACATCAGCTACAATCTGGCGGTGCGCTTGACCGGCACATTCAAAACGGCCTTTCCCGACGGTCCGCCCAAGGCCTCGAAGGACGAGAAGGGCGACGCCGTTGATCAGTCCAAAGAACGGCAGTTGAAGGAGTCCAAATCGGACGGCGTGGTGATTCTGGTGGCCGACAGCGACTTGCTTAACGACCAGGTGTGCGTGACGGTGCAGAATTTCATGGGCTACAGGCTGGTCCGTCCGCTCAACGGCAATCTCAACCTCGTGCAGAGTTTTGTTGAACAGCTTTCCGGCGACAATGACTTGATCAGCTTGCGGAGCCGCGCGAGCCTCAACCGGCCATTCACCCGGCTCAACGAAATGGAGGCCAAGGCGGGCCGGGAATGGGAGGACAAACTCAAGGAACTGGAGGCCACGAAATCCGAAACGGAAACAAAGATCAGCCAATTGCAAGCCAGCAAGTCCGGCGCCGAACAGCAATTCATTCTTTCTCCCGAACAGCAGAAGGAACTGGAGAACTATCAAAAGGCCGTCGCGGACGTCAATAAAGATTTGAAAATGACGCGCAAGAAACTGCGCCAGGACACCGACTCGCTGGAGTTGTGGACCAAAGTCGCCAACATCGGCGCGGTGCCGGCGCTGGTGGCGTTGACGGGAATTGTCCTTGCCGTCGTTAAACGCAAACGCACAGCCGCAAAATGAATCGCAAACAACTGATCATGCTGTTGGTAGCCCTGGCCGTCATCGGGGGGGCGTGTTTGGTGCTGCTCAACCGCCGAGAGCAGTCCTGGACGGCTTCGGAGACGCAGATCGGGCAGAAGCTGCTCAACAATTTCCAGATGAACGACGTGGCCTCCATTCATATCAAAGGCGATACGGACCTGGACCTGGAGAAAAAAGACGGCCGCTGGCGCGTGGAGCAAAGAGGCGGTTATCCGGCCAATTTCTCGCAAATCAGCGAATTGCTCATCAAGATGGGCGATTTGAAAGTGGCGCAATCCGAGCCGATCGGCGCGTCGCAGTTGGATCGCATGCACCTCGGGGAACCGGGCAAGGGCCCCGACGCGGCGACGCTTCTTGAATTCAAGGACGCCGGCGGCAAGGTTTTGGACTCGCTGTTACTGGGCAAGAAGCACACCCAGAAATCCGAAGGACCGGCGCCAGGGTCCTTCGGCGACGAAGGTTTTGCCGATGGGCGTTACGTCATGCTGCGCAGCGACACGCAGGACCTGCTCACGGTGTCCGACCCGTTGAACAGCGTGGACCCCAAACCGGCGCAATGGCTGGACAAGGATTTCTTCAAAGTGGAGAAACCGGCAACGATTTCGTTTGTCTCCACCAACGCCTCCAATTCCTGGACGTTGAGCCGGCAGAGCGAATCCGCCCCGTGGGTGCTGGCCGACGTCAAGCCGGGGGAAGTGCTTGACACGAACAAGGTTTCATCGCTGTCCAGCACGCTGAGCTATCCGAGCATAGTCGATGTGGCGGCGGACCAATCCCCCGCAAAGACCGGGATGAACAACCCGTTGACGCTGACCATTGAGACATTCGATCATTTCACGTACGTCCTGAAGATCGGCGATAAAACGCCGGAGAACGATTACAATCTAAATGTCACTGTCACCGGGGCCATCCCGTCGGATAGAACGCCGGGCAAGGACGAAAAGCCTGACGACAAGAAACGGCTCGACAAGGAGTTTGCCGACAAGACAAAGCCGCTAGTTGCCAAGCTCGACCAGGAAAAGGCATTGGACAAATGGACCTTCGTTGTCAATTCCTGGCTGATCGACCCGTTGATACGCGATCGCGCTCAACTCCTGGTTGAGAAGAAAGACGAGAAAAAGGACGCCGGGGCCGCATCGCAAACAACTACCCCCGACGCGATCGATGCGACCAACGCGCCGTTCAATCTTGAGCCCCCCCACTAGGGCGGCTGGTTCTTCGTCCTGCCGGAGTTATAGCGCGGGCGGCCCTGTTTCCGGTTAGGCGCGGCCACTGGCGAGCCAGGCGGTTTCTTTTTTGAGGAGCGGTCGGCGAGCCGGAAATCCACCTGCTTCTTAAACGTGTCCACTTTGGACACCTGCACCGTGAGCTTTTCCCCCAACTGAATTACCTGCCGCGTGCGCCGGCCCACCAAATGATTGCGCGCCGCATCGAAGACGTAAAAATCGTCCTCGATCGACGAGAGATGCACAAGCCCGCTCATACCCAAACCGGAGACATCGACAAAAAAGCCAAAGTTCCGCACGTCTATGACCAGGCCCGTGTAGTTTTCAAGGCACCCGGTTTTTAGCTGGTTGCGAAGAAAGGCAAAGAGCTTGGTCTCCTTGCTGTCGCGTTCGGCATCGGAGGAATTGCGTTCGGTTTCCGAGATGTGCATTGCCACGGGCTTGAGGGCGTGCGCAGGCGCAGCGACGCTGTCAAATAAAGCGCGATGCACCACCAGGTCGGAATATCGGCGGATCGGGGAGGTGAAATGGGTGTATTTGGGCTTGCCCAATCCATAGTGGCCGAGCGGCTCGACGGCGTAGCGGGCGCGCATTAGGGAGCGCAGAAAGCCGATCTTTAAGGCGGCGCCAATCGGCACGGCATCCAAGCGATGCATCAGTTTTTGTATCTCCGGGCGCTGGGTGAGATTGCCGCACGGGATGTTGTGGCTCAGGACGTCCTCGCGATAATCCGAGAGGCGCGATTCGTCGGGCGCCTCGTGAACGCGGTAAATGGCGGGGCGACGCAATGACATCAGCCGGGTGGCGACCGCTTCGTTGGCCAGCAGCATGAATTCCTCGATCAATTGATGGGAAACATCGTTCTCAATCCGTTCAATCAGCAGGACGCGGCCATGGGAGTCAAGACGAATTTTAGTTTCGGGAAAATCAAGGGCGAGGGAACCGGCGCGAAAGCGGGCCTGGCGGATGCGCTGGGCAATGGCGTGGGCTTGATGGAGCATTTGCCCGATGGGATCGTCGGGCGGCGGCTGCTGCAAAATGGCGAGGGCTTCCTTGTAGGAGAAGCGCCTTTTGGAGCGGATGACGGCGGAATAGAATTTGGCGTCCAGCACGCGGCCCTCGGCGGAAAGCAGAAACTCGACGCATTTGGTCAATCGATCGACGCCGGGTTTGAGGGAACAAATTTCGTTGCTCAATGCTTCGGGAAGCATCGGGATGACCCGATCCACGAGGTAGGTCGAATTGCCGCGCGTGCGTGCCTCCTCGTCCAGCGCGGTGCCGGGTCGAACGTAGTGCGAGACGTCGGCAATGTGGACCCAGAGCTTCCATCGGTTCTGGGTGTCGGGTTGGAGGCAGATCGCATCGTCGAAATCCTTGGCATCATCCGGGTCGATGGTGACGACGGCGTGCTGGCGGCAATCGACCCGGTCTTGCAATTCGGCGGCGGCGGGTTCTCCGCCCGGATGCGTTTTGGCCAGGGCGGAGGCGTCCTGCAGGACCTTTTTCGGAAAGTGAAGCGGGAGGCTGTAGTGCCGCAGCACCGAAAGCATGTCGACCCCTTCGGCATCAGGCGGACCGAGGACTTCGATGATTTCGCCTTCGGGATTGGTGTGACGCGATTCCCAGGCGCGCAAATCGACGACGACTTTGTCGCCAATGTTGGCGGGCCGGCCGGTGTCGCGCGGCGGCAGGACGTAAATATCGTGGGGAATCCGGGGATCGTCGGGGATGACAAATAAGAACTGCTTGCTGCGTTGGAGAGTGCCGACGATTTGAGCGTGTTTGCGATGGAGGATGCGGACGACGGCCCCGGTGCCTTCGTCCTTTCCACGGCCGGCCTGCCGGCGGACCAGGACGCGGTCTCCATTGAGGGCGGTTCCAGTGGCGCTCTCCGGGACGACAATTTCAGGCAGGGCGGGGTCCTCGGGATCCAGAAAGCCCTTGCCCTGGCGGTTGACGCGGATGATGCCCGGCACCAGGTCCGCTTCGCGGGACGGGATGTAACGGTTGCCCTTGGTGCGGATAATCTGGCCGCTTTCCTCAAGACGGCGCACGGCTTGTTGGAGCAGGTTTTGACTCTCCGGGCGCAGGCCCAGCCGGCCCAGCAGTTGGTGGATGTCCGAAGGTGTGTAATCTTTCCGGCCCAACAATCGTAAAATGGACTCTTCCATGTCAACCGCCCAGAGCGGCCAGGTGTTCGCGTCCTTCCATCAGGTATTCAAGGTAGGAGGACAGGCGCGCCTTCATCTCAAGGCGCGGAACAATGGCGTCGATCAAGCCGTGTTCGAGCAAAAACTCGGCAGTTTGAAAATCCGCCGGCAATTCCGATTGGGTCGTGCTTTCAATGACCCGAGGGCCCGCGAAACCGATCATGGCGCCCGGCTCGGCAAGGATCAAATCGCCGACTGATGCGAAACTGGCCATGACACCTGCCAGAGTGGGATTGGTCAGCACGCTGATGTGCGGAAGCTTGTTCCTGGCATGGTAAGCCAGAGCGCCGCACGTCTTGGCCATTTGCATGAGGCTAAACATGCCTTCATACATGCGCGCGCCGGCGCTGGCCGAGATCGTCACGATGGGCAATCCTTTGTCCGTGGCCGCCTCGAATAAGCGGGTAAGCTTTTCGCCGACGACGGACCCCATCGATCCGCCGAGGAACCCGAAATCCATCACTCCGAGAGCCACCCGGTGCCTGTTGATTCGCCCGATGCCGGTGCAGACGGCGTCCTTGAGGCCGGATTCCTTTTGATATTGTTCGAGTTTGGCGGTGTAGGAGGAGACGCCGGTGAATTTGAGGATGTCGACGCTTTCCATCGAGGCGTTGGTCTCCTCGAAGGAGCAGGTTTCCACCAGGGCGTGAATGCGTTCGCGGGCGCCGATGGGAAAATGGTATTGGCATTTCGGGCAGACCTTGAGATTGGCGTCCAGCTCCTTGTCATAGATCATGACGGCGCACTTTTTGCACTTGGTCCAAAGGCCCTCCGGGATGTCGCGTTTGCGCGATGAAGAGGAGGCCAGTTTGTGCTTTTTGACGAATGAGGCGGTGGCGTCCGAGGGTGGCGGCGTGACGGCAGGCTCAACGGTGTCCAGTCCGATTGTCTTTTTTGTAAACGAAGTCGTAGCCATATTGAAACCTCATTCTTCCATTGTTCGTTGCAAACACCAAGCATTTAACGAAGCTGCTTTGGCCTCGTCAAGCCCCGCGCGCGACCGTCCAGACGCAGACATCGCCGGCGCCGCATTCGCGCAAAGCCCATGCGCACGCGCTCGTCGTCGCTCCGGTCGTCAATACATCATCCACCAAAATGACTTTTTCGCCATCCAATTGTTTTCCCGCCCGCGGGACGAACGCGCCGTCTACATTGGCGGCGCGCTGCGAACGTGTCAATAGGGTCTGTGTGCCTGTGAATTTGACGCGGCGCACCAGGCGCGTGTTGATTGGAACCCGCACCGCGAGTGCGAGATGGCGGGCGATGCGTTCGGCTTGATTGAATTCCCGCTCACGCTTTTTTACCGGATGAAGCGGCACCGGGACGATTAGGTCCCACTTCTGATCCGCCAGCGACGGCGCGGCCTGCCGCGTTAACAAATCTCCCAGAAACGGCTCGAACCAGACCGCGCGGCTGTATTTGTAGGACCCGATGACTTGAAGAATCACCCGGTTGGCCACCATCGCCGAACGGGCGAAGCGAAAACCGAAATCCAGCCCCTGGCAATTCTGGCACACAAACGAATGCGTGATGCTGCCATCATAGGGCAACCCGCAACGTTCGCAAAACGGCGCGGTTAGAAAGCGGAGGTCCGACCAGCATTTGCCGCCGACGTATCCCTCGCCGGCTGTCGCGCGCTCGGCTCCGCAAACCTGGCAGACGGGCGGATAGATAAAGTTCAACGCCGCGTCACAGGCTGCTTTTAGTAGGGAGATCATTCAGGGCAGTGACGCCATGATTCGCACCATTTCCAACGCCGTCTGGGCGGCTTCAGCGCCGCGATTATGTTGCTTGTCAAGACAACGGACGACGGCTTGCGCTTCGTTGTCAAGTAATAAGACTTCGTGGATCACCGGCAGGGCATGTTGAATCTGCAATTGGGCGAGGGCGCCGCTGACGGCGTCGGCGATTTGCTGCGCGTGAGAAGTCTGGCCGCGCAGGATGACGCCCAGACAAATCAAAGCGGAGCAGGGAGGGCGCGCGCGGGCCAGACGCGCGGCGACCGCCGGAATCTCAAACGCGCCGGGGACGCGAATGACGCGGATTTTGGTTGCGCCGGCCTCTTTCAATTGGTGTTCGGCGGCAGCGACCATTGCATCGACGTAGCGGGCGTTGTATCGAGACGCGATGATGGCGAAAGAGCCACGAGTGCGGCGGGTTTTTTGTTTCTTAAGCGGCGTCAACATGGTCACTTGCATTGCTCCAACAATCGAAGGTAAGCCGATTTGCTTCGGGCACGCGAGAAATTTTAGCGGGCGGCCACAACTGGCGGGGTGAGCTGTACAGAATGCTTAGGCGCGAGAATTCCTGCTTCGTTGCCTTGGTTATCTTCTGTAAACTCTTCAGAGCCAAACAGAAGCAAACAAAGGAAACGAAGGGCGGAACCCATGATTTGAATTTGCCAGGTTTGCCGTGAACCTTTAGCAACCTTGATTGACCTTGATTGGCGAGGGGGCGCCAGCCTCGGGGACACCCCGTCAAACCTGACAGTGATATGGTTTGACTGGGTTTGGCTGAGTGCGACTGGTCCGCTCGTGGGCGCCACGACAACGTTAACGTGACGTGAGCCGTGCAGTGAGCGCTTACCCACGTAGAACGTGGCAGGGAGCCAGGAATTATTTTCCAACAACTCCGCGCCTTAGCCACGTTTTACGTGGTGAACGTCGTTGCGTTGGTGGCCGGCCCCGCGAGCAATCTCTTTTCCCAAATTGTCAAAGAACCTCATCTCTCACAACTTTTAACGTCCCATATAAAAGTGGGAGAGGCAAGCGCTTTCCTGTGAATCCTCTGCCATCTGTCGCGGCTTGATCGACATGGAATGTGCGCTTAATGTGCTTGACTTTGCATGAAAGCCAGCCAACGCTTGGGGAGGATGAGCGTAAGGATCGTATCGATTCTAGCGTGGGGAATGCTGGTCGCATTCAGTGCCAAGGCGGGTATTCCAGTTGTGCTTTACAGGCAACCTTTTGACAAGACGGACAATCTTACGAGTTCCGGGCCTTTCACTGTTTACGATGACTTCTCTCTGTCCGGCGGAGGGACGGTGATCACCAGATGGTTGAAACGCCTGTGATACAATCAGCAGGTTGAGCAAGTTGGCAGCCAGTCGAAATTAACCTGTCGCATTCAATTATTACCTGGAGTGGAATCCGTGTCTAGGCCCTATCAGAATTCCTTACGTCACCGCTTTTCGTGTCGCGGCTTTTCATTGCTTGCGGCTCGCAATCCGTTTAGGATGGATTTCGCCGTGTCTGACGTCACCCAGTTGCTTAGCGCCATTGATGCTGGCGATCCCAAGGCCGCCGGCCAATTGCTTCCTTTGGTCTATGAGGAACTGCGCAAACTGGCGGCTCATAAAATGGCGCACGAGGCCGCAGGCCAGACACTTCAGCCCACCGCGCTGGTCCACGAGGCCTGGCTTCGGCTGGCGGGCTCGCACGATCAGCAATGGAACAGCCGGGGACACTTTTTCGCCGCCGCTGCCGAGGCGATGCGCCGTATCCTCATCGATAATGCCCGCCGCAAGAACCGCCTCCGCCACGGCCAGGGACTGGCGCGCGTGGACTTGGACCAACTGGATATGGCGATCCATTCGGATGACGACACTCTCATCCGTGTGGATGACGCGTTGCGAGAGTTGGCTCGGGAAGATCCCGTCAAAGGCGAGTTGGTCAAACTTCGTTTTTTTACCGGCCTGAGCATCGCCGAGGCCGGCGAGGCCTTGGGCCTATCGGAGTCCACCGCCAAGCGTTACTGGGCTTACTCCCGGGCTTGGCTTTACGAGCAACTCAAGGGCGATTCAAAATAAATCCAATACTTCTCTTTTTACCTGAACCAATTTGGCCCCGAAAAAGCGCCACTAGAGGTAGAACGAGATTATGAACGAACAACCTGCCAATCCGAACGCCGCCGAAGCGGAAACCATTTTCAACGCCGCCCTAGCCTTCAGCCTCTCCGAGCGCCCAGTTTACCTTGCTGGCGCTTGCCGGGATAACATCCCCCTGCGCCACCGCGTCGAAGCTTTGCTGCGCGCCCACGAGGCGCCGCAAGGGTTCCTGCCCGAGCAGCCAGCCGCCGCGCTCAGGCCCACGGTCCTCATCACGCCCCTTTCCGAAGCTCCCGGAACTGTGATCGGTCGCTACAAATTGCTCCAACAAATCGGCGAGGGCGGGTGCGGCGTCGTCTATATGGCCGAGCAACAGCAGCCAGTCAGCCGACGCGTCGCCCTCAAAGTCATCAAACTGGGCATGGACACCAAAGGCGTCATTGCCAGGTTCGAGGCCGAACGTCAGGCCCTCGCCATGATGGACCATCCCAACATCGCCAAAGTCCTCGACGCCGGAGCCACAGACACAGGCCGCCCCTACTTCGTCATGGAACTGGTGCGCGGCATCAAAATCACCGACTACTGCGACCAGAACAACCTCTCCACCCGCGAACGCGTCGATCTTTTCATTCAAGTTTGCCGCGCCATTCAACACGCGCACCAAAAAGGCATCATCCATCGCGATATCAAGCCCTCCAACATCCTTGTCACCATGCACGACGGCGTGCCGGTTCCAAAGGTGATCGATTTTGGCATCGCCAAAGCGACGTCTGGCAAATTGACCGACCAGACTCTTTTCACCGCCTTCGAACAGTTTATCGGGACGCCAGCTTACATGAGTCCCGAACAAGCGGAGATGAGCGCGCTCGATATCGACACCCGTAGCGACATCTACAGCCTGGGCGTCTTGCTCTACGAATTACTTACCGGCCAAACTCCTTTCAACGCCAAAGAATTGTTGCAAGCCGGCCTCGACGAAATCCGCCGCACCATTCGCGAACAGGAACCGGCGCGACCCTCAACGTGCTTGAGCACGATGCAGGGCCCCGATTTGACGGAGATCGCGAAACATCGGAAAGTCGAATCGCTTGGTCTGGTCAACATGGTGCGTGGCGACCTCGACTGGATCGTCATGAAAGCGTTGGAAAAAGACCGCACCCGCCGCTACGAAACCGCCAACGGCCTCGCGGCGGACCTCAAGCGCCACTTGGAAAACGAACCCATCACCGCCCGCCCGCCTAGCGCTGCTTATCGCTTCCAGAAAGCGTTCCATCGAAACAAACTGGCATTCGGCGCTGGCGTGGCAGTAGTCGTCGCACTGGTGTCTGGACTGGCCTTGGCTGCGCTGGGCTGGAGTCAAACTCGCGTGGAGCGAGACAAGGCATTGCAAGCCACCATAGCCGAAGCGAGCCAGCGAAAAGCGGCGCAGGCCAGCAAAGAAAAGGCGGAAGCAGAGAAAGCTGAGGCAGATCACCTCCTCTACATCGCCGATATGAATTTGGCTGGCCAGGCGTGGGATCAAGGCGCTGTTGACCGAGTGCGGGAACTGCTTGAGGAAACCAAAGGGTTTCCGAGGCGCGGTTTTGAATGGTATTATTGGGAGCGGCAAACGCATCTGGCCTTGGCCACCTTGCGCGGCCATCTGGATTCAGTAACTTCAGTGGCCTTCTCCCCAGACGGACGGCGGATTGTCACGGGCAGCCGGGATAACACGGCTAAGGTGTGGGACACGGCCAGCGGCAAGGAACTCCTCACTCTCAAAGGGCATGGACTCGGGGTTGGCTGGAACGGCACTGCCGTTGAGTCCGTGGCCTTTTCCCCGGACGGCCAGCGCATCGCGACGGGAAGTGAAGATACCACGGCCAAGGTGTGGGATGCGGCCAGTGGCAAGGAACTCCTCACTCTCAAGGGGCACGGTGCTGGGGTTTGGTCTGTGGCCTTTTCCCCGGACGGCCAGCGGATTGTCACGGGCAGCTTTGATAACACGGCCAAGGTGTGGGATGCCGCCAGCGGCGAGGAACTCCTCACTCTCAAAGGGCATGGCGGCGCGGGTCAATGTGCCGCTTTTTCCCCGGACGGCCAGAGGATTGCCACGGATGGTGACGATAACACGGCCAAGGTGTGGGAGACCGCCAGCGGCAAGGAGTTGCTCACCCTCAAGGGGCACGGCGGCGGGATTTTCTCCATGGCTTTTTCTCCGGACGGCCAGCGGATTGTCACCGGCAGTCGGGATAAAACATCCAAAGTGTGGGATGCGGCCAGCGGCAAGGAACTGCTCACTCTCAAAGGCCATGACGGCGAGGTTTGGTCAGTCGCCTTTTCCCAGGACAGCAAGCGGATTGTCACCGGCAGTTTTGATAACACGGCCAAAGTGTGGGATGCGGCCAGCGGCAAGGAACTCCTCACTCTCAAGGGGCATGGCGGCTTGGTCAGTGGTGTGGCCTTCTCCCCAGACGGCCAGCGGGTTGTCACGTGCAGTTGGGATCACACGGCCAAAGTGTGGGACGCGGCCAGCGGCACGGAGCTGCCCACCCTCAAGGGACACAGCGGCTTGGTTTACAGCGTGGCTTTTTCCTCGGATGGCCAGCGGATTCTCACGGGCAGTAGCGACAAGACGGCCAAGGTATGGGATGCGGCCACCAGCAAAGAACTCTTCACTCTCAAGGGTTTGGCTGGGGCCTTTTCACCGGACGGCCGACGAATCGCGACCAGCGAGGACAACACGGCCAAGGTGTGGGACGCAGCCAGCGGCAAGGAACTCCTTACCCTCAAGGGGCGCAGCGGCTTGGTTTGCGGTGTGGACTTTTCCCCGGACGGCCAGCGGATTTTCACGGCCGGCACGAACACGACGGCCACGTTCTGGGATGCATCCAGCGGCAAGGAACTCTCCACCTTTAACTTAAACAGCAATCTGGTTAACGCGTTCGCCTTTTCCCCGGATGGCCAGCGGCTTGTCACGGGCAGTATCGACAAGACGGTCACGGTATGGGAGGTGGCCAGCGGCAAGGAACTCCTCACCCTCAAGGGGCATGGCGACCAGCTTAACTCTGTGGCCTTCTCCCCCGACGCGCTCCGGATTGTCACGGCCAGTGGAGATGCAACGGCCAAGGTATGGGATGCGGCCACCGGCAAAGAACTCCTCACTCTCCGTGGGCACGGCGGCCCGGTTCATTCTGCCGCCTTTTCCCCGGACGGCCAGCGGATTGTTACCGCCGGCGGTGATAAAACG
This sequence comes from Vulcanimicrobiaceae bacterium, assembly GCA_035511075.1. GTDB lineage: Bacteria > Verrucomicrobiota > Verrucomicrobiia > Limisphaerales > Palsa-1400 > DATAUD01. Next base: position 59,502 of record DATKFW010000034.1, on the reverse strand, counting down.
GCCAAGGTGTGGGATGCGGCCAGTGGCAAGGAACTCCTCACTCTCCATGGGCACGATGCCGGAGTTTTGTCCGCGGCTTTTTCCCCGGATGGCCAGAGGATTGTCACGGGCGGTTTTGATAAAACAGCCAAAGTGTGGCAGGCCGCAAGCAAAGACCAGGCCGCCAAGTGGCAGGCAGAAGAAGCAACTATCGTAAAATGATTTCCGGCGTCGCAAAGCAACAGGCTGCTTGATAATCAGAATTAGTGTTGTCCTCAGCCTCCGCGTCCTTATTCTGGAAAAGTGACAGAGTTCACGCACATTTTGTCGCGGGTGGATCAGGGCGACTCTAAGGCCGCCGAGGAATTGCTACCGCTCGTCTATGACGAACTGCGCAGACTCGCGGCGCAAAAGATGGCGCACGAGGCCGCGGGGCAGACGCTTCAGCCCACTGCGCTGGTTCACGAGGCATGGCTGCGACTGGCTGGCGGCGAAAATAATAAATGGGACTGTCGCGCTCACTTCTTCGCCGCCGCAGCGGAGGCGATGCGCCGCATCCTGATTGACAACGCGCGCCGCAAGAACGCGCAGAAACGTGGGTCCGGCTCCGAACGCGTTGATTTGGACTCTCTGGAGGTTGCCGCCGACGTAGATGACACGCAGTTGCTGTGCATTAACGATGCGCTGGAGGTGCTCGCCCGCCGAGCGCTGACAATGCGGACATTATCGCCCCTTTCAGTATGTACGACAACGAGCAATTTTCTCTGGTGCGACTGTCGGACCGAAATCCATCGGTTTTCCAATTGTGAGTGCGCAGGGTCAGAGATCGTCAGCGAAAGAACATCGCCAAACACGATCGCCGCTTCCTCAAAGCCGACTCCATGCCGGAAGCTTGATTCTGGGTGCTGTCGGTGATAACATTTGTTCCGTGAACAAGCGGGACTCGGATTGGTATGTTCCTCGGGACTGGCTGTGCCTTTTGGGCATGTCCGGCGTGCCTCTCGTAATCGGGTTGTTGGCGAGCATCTTGATTCCACTTGTCTTACGACTGAAGGCTGGGGACTTGCGTGCGCTCTATGGTGTCGGATTGGGGGTGGGCGTAATAAGTATTGTCATGCTTTTTGTCGCCCGGCTGCCTCTTTACAAGCAGCGCCGGTTTTGGAGTATCGGTCCGACGCATCTAGATCGAACGCATCGACGCATTTATTGGCTGGCATATGTTTTTGTCGCAGCGAGTCTGGTGCTGCTTGGTGTCGTGTGGCTAAGGGCGCATTGGAATTAAATCAGCAAACACGATATCCGGAGCAGGGATAGGGGGAGTATTTCTTGCGTATGGAGTGGTTGAAGGCGCCCGACTCGGAAGTGACAATACTATTTATCAGGAGTCCTCACAGATCGTCCCCCACTCTGATTGTCAAGCATTTTCCGGATTTCGCATCTTTCTGAATCATCACGAATATTGAGGCGGCAGGCGGCTCTCGTCGTCGGCGCTATCACAGCAAATGGCCCAACTTCTTGCGTTTGGTTTCCAGATACTTCTCGTTGTGCGGATTGGGGCGGATTTTAATCGGGAGTTGCTCGATGATTTCAAGACCGTAGCCCTCGAGTCCGACGACCTTTCGCGGATTGTTTGTCAATAATGAAATGGTTTTCAGACCCAGATCGACCAGGATTTGCGCTCCGAGGCCGTATTCGCGAAGGTCCATGCCAAAGCCAAGCTTCAGATTGGCTTCGACGGTGTCGTAGCCGCGTTCCTGCAATTTGTAAGCCTTGATCTTGGAAGGCAGCCCGATGCCGCGTCCCTCCTGCCGCATGTAAACCAGGACACCGCGCCCCTCGGCGGCGATCAGGCGCATCGCCTGGTGCAATTGCGGCCCGCAATCGCAGCGGCGCGAGCCAAAAACGTCGCCTGTCAAGCATTCGCTGTGGACGCGCACCAGGACATTGTCCTTCCCCGCCACTTCGCCCTTTACGAGCGCGAGGTGATGCTGGCCGTCGAGCTTCGAGCGGTAAAGATAGAGATCAAAGTCGCCGTAGGCCGTGGGCATTTTCACCACTTCGATGCGCTCGACGAGTTTTTCGCGGGTTCGGCGGTAATGGATCAGGTCGGCGATGGTGCAAAGCTTCAATTTGTGTTTGGAGGCGAAGCGCTTCAGTTCCGGCAGGCGGGCCATCGAACCGTCATCGCTCATGATCTCGCAAACGATGCCAATGCCCCGCCGCCCGGCCAATTTGGCGAGATCGACCGCGGCTTCGGTATGCCCGGCTCGTTGCAGGACGCCGCCGGCTTTGGCGCGGAGTGGAAAGACATGGCCCGGTTGCACGAGGTCTTCGGGCACAGCGGTCGGGTCGGCCATGATTTTGATGGTCAGGGCGCGGTCGGCGGCGCTGATGCCCGTGGAGATGCCGCGAGCGGCATCGACGCTGACGTGGAAATCGGTGCGGAAATTCTCGGTGTTTTGAACGACCATTTGTTCGATGCCGAGCTGCTTCAAGCGCTCGTAGCTGGTCGGAACACAAATCAACCCGCGCCCGTGCCTGGCCATGAAATTGACCGCGGCGGGGGTGACACATTCGGCGGCCATGATGAGATCGCCCTCGTTTTCACGGTCGGCGTCATCGACGGCCACGACCATCCTGCCTTTGCGGACATCGGCAATGACAGATTCAATGGAGTCGAATGCTTTTTTCATATTCAGAGCAAGTGGACAAAAAGCCCCGCAGCCTGGCAAGCGGGGCTTTCTTAAAGCAAATGCGGAGCGACCTCTAAAGGCGCCAGGCGATTATGCCGTGACGTGCTTCCTGGCCTTTGTGTGGTGTTTCTGTTTCTTGTGGTGATGGTGCTTGTGGGCCAGAGTCATGGCGGATGAATTGACCTCGGCGGCTTGCGCCGGAGTACCGGCCAAAGCCCACGAAACCGCAGCCAGAAGAAGTATTGCGACGAGCTTTTTCATGTGTGTTCGGATCAAGGACGCTTCCATTGGTGATGGGTTATCACGAAGCCGTGAGTGTGTCCAACATATTTTATGGCCGGTGACTTCAGCGGTATTGCAACTCAACCGCAAAAGGGCTTATCTAAACCTATCACGCGATGACAGCGACAGAAAGCTCCACGACTCTGCGGCAGCAGCTTGAGTACTACCGGGCACGAGTCGGCGAATATGACCAGTGGTGGTGGCGACAGGGGCGCTACGACCGGGGCCCGGCTCTCAATGCCCAATGGTTTGCGGAGGGCGCGATGGTTTCATCGGCACTGTCCGCATTCCGTCCGGCGGGGCGCGTCCTGGAGTTGGCCTGCGGTACCGGTATCTGGAGCGAGAAGCTGCTGGCATTCGCCTCTCACCTGACCGCGCTCGACGGCTCGCCTGAGATGCTTGGCATCAACGCCGCCCGCCTTGGTTCACCGCTTGTTGACTATGTGGAGGCCGACATCTTCGCGTGGCAGCCGAACGAGCAGTTCGACACTGTGTTCTTCGGCTTCTGGCTGTCTCATGTTCCGCCGGAACGGTTCGCCGCGTTTTGGCGGCTTGTCCATTCGTGCCTTGCTCCCGGCGGGCGCGTGTTCTTCGTGGATTCCCGGCGCGAGCGGACTTCGACAGCCGTTGACCACCAGTTGCCGGAGCCGGCCGCAACCGTGGCGCGCCGCCGACTCAATGACGGGCGGACGTTCGAGGTTTGCAAAATCTTCTACGATCCCGCTGACCTGACCGGGCGATTGCGCGACCTTGGCTGGCATTTCGATATTCGCCAGACTGACCACTACTTTCTTTACGGCGCGGGGCGTCGACAATGCGGAGCATGAACAATAGAAGCACGAAGGCTCATTGGGATCGCAGGGAGTTTCTTAAAATCTCGGCGGCAACGACGTTGGGTCTGGCGTTTTCACGCCTGCCCGTGATGGCCGGGCCGTTCACCCGGGCGGACTTCGAACATCTCGTGCCGGCCGACAAGAAGCTGCGGCCTGAATGGGTGAAATCCCTTTTCGAACGCGGCACACCGGAGATTTTGCGCGGCAGCGACCTCAAATTTATCGGAATGCCGGTCGGCGGCATCGGGGCAGGGCAGCTTTATCTGGGTGGCGACGGGCGCCTTTGGCATTGGGACATTTTCAATCAGTCCATCCAAACCGGGTCGGAGCATTATGCCAGGCCGCTGACTCCGGCTTCGCCATTGCAGCAACAATTCACACTGACGATCGGGCCGGATACCCGCACGCTCGATGGCGCCGGGTTTTCCGAGGTTGCTTTTCGCGGAGAATATCCGATTGGCACGGTGGAATACGCCGACGCCGGCGTGCCGGTGGCCGTAAAGCTGGAAGCGTTTTCGCCGTTCATCCCCCTGAACACCGACGACTCCAGTTTGCCCGCGACGATTCTCCAATTCACGCTGCGCAACACCTCCGCCTTGCCGGTCGAGGCGACGCTCTCCGGTCAGTTGGAAAATGGCGTATGCCTGAACAACCGCTCGGAGGACGGGCTGTTGCGCAATCGTGTCGTGCGTGAGGTCGGCCTGACAACTTTGCTCTGCTCCGCGGAAAAGGCCGCGAGTCGCCCGACGGCGCCGCTGGAAGAACTGCCGGATTTTGGCACGATGGCCCTGGCGTTGCTCGGCGAACCCGCGGAGCGGGCCAGTGCGGACCAGGCCGGCGCCGACGAGACCGCGCCGTTCACCGGGAAATTGTCCGGCGCGCTTGGCCGCAAACTCACGCTTGCGCCGGGGCAACCGGTTTTGGTCACATTCGTGCTGGCGTGGTATTTTCCGAATCTCTCGCTGGGCGGGCCGTTGAAGAAAGCGGGGCGTTATTACGCCACCCGGTTTTCTTCGGCGCACGGCGTCGCGCAGTATGTGGCGGAGCAGTTCGACCGGCTGGCGGGCGGCACGCGGTTGTGGCGCGATACCTGGTATGATTCGACGCTGCCGTTTTGGTTCCTGGACCGCTCGTTTCTCAACGCTTCAATACTTGCCACCTCGACCTGCTTTCGTTTTGCGAATGAGCGTTTTTACGGTTGGGAGGGTGTCGGCTGTTGCGAGGGGACCTGCGGGCACGTTTATCAGTACGCCCACGCGACGGCGCGGCTTTTTCCCGACCTGGAACGCACGACACGCGAGAAAATTGATTTCGGAATCGCCCTTCAGCCCGATGGCGCGATTCATTTTCGGGGCGAGTTCAACAACATCCCTGCCGTGGACGCACAATCCGGGACCATCTTGCGCGCGTTGCGGGAACATCAGATGGCGCCAGACGCGGGATTTCTCGAACGCACCTGGCCCGGGATCAAGCGAGCCACGCAATGGCTCATCGCCAAGGACGGCGACGGCGACGGCCTCATCAAGGGCAATCAGCACAATACGCTTGACACTGATTGGTTCGGGGCCGTCGCGTGGTTGAGCGGGCTGTATCTGGCGGCCCTGGCGGCGGCGGCGGAAATGGCCGATGAAGCCGGCGACGCGGAGTTCGCGCTTCAATGCCGGGGAATTCTTGAGACGGGCCGGAAGAATCTCGTCGGACAACTGTTCGATGGCGAGTATTTCATCGACAAAGTTGACCCAAAACACCTCGACGCGATCAATTCGGGAACGGGCTGCGAGATTGACCAGGTGTTCGGACAAAGCTGGGCCTTTCAAGTCGGCCTGCCGCGCATCCTCCCGCGCAAGGAAACAGTATCTGCGCTCCAATCGCTTTGGCGCTACAATTTTTCACCGGACGTGGGCCCGTATCGCGAAAATTATAAGCCGGGACGATGGTACGCGCTGGCGGGGGAGGCGGGTTTGCTGATGTGCACATTTCCGCGGCGCGACTGGGATTACGCGCAGGCCAGGGGCAAAGGCCCGGAGTGGGCGGCGGGCTATTTCAACGAGTGCATGAACGGCTTCGAGTATCAGGCCGCCGGGCACATGATTTGGGAGGGGCTGACGATGGAAGGGCTGGCTGTCGCGCGGGCGGTGCATGATCGTTACCACGCCTCGCGGCGCAATCCGTGGAACGAAGTCGAATGCGGCGATCATTACGCCCGCTCAATGGCCAGTTATGGAGTGTTTATTGCCGCGTGCGGCTTCGAGTATCATGGCCCGAAGGGTTATCTTGCGTTCGATCCACGGGTAAATCCGCACGATTTCCGGGCCGCATTCACCAGCGCCGAAGGCTGGGGCACATTCACGCAGAAGATAACCGGGCGGAACAAAACGGCGACCGTCGAAATCAAGTGGGGCACACTGCGCCTTAAAACTTTGGCCCTTTCCGCGACGGCCGCGCCAACCTCGGTTCACGCGCAGTTGGACGGCAAGAAGCTGCGTGTCCGCAAGCGCATTGAAGATGGCCGCGTCTTGATTACGTTCGTTTCGGATCTTCACCTTGCCAAAGGCCAACAGCTTCGCGTGACCCTGGCATGAGTTGACTCACCCAACCAACTCAAGCTACATCAAATACGGGTTGCTGAACAATGATTGAGGCGTGTACTTGTAGCGGAAAAACTGTTGGGATTCCGCTGGAACGATAGTGTAAGGCGAGGTTGCCCCATTGACATCCGACCAAGGGCCCAGGAGGGTGGGCGCCGATTGCAGGATGGCGGAGCCTTCCAGCCAACTGAGCACAAAGCCGTTGCCCGGAGGGGCAGCAAATTGGAACAGCATCTGAAGGTCGGTCGTGTCCACGAGCGCGCCGGTTTTGAAGATTGTGCTGATTTGACTGGCTGTCAAATTGGTGCTGTAATAGCGAACGTCGCTTAGCAAACCGTTGTAGGCGGTCCACGTCGGGTCCGAGCTGTAACCAAACTGAAGGGGCTGCCCACTCGTCCACGACCAGGCAGCGCCATTGGCGTTGGTTGTGTCCAAATTCCCGTCGATGTACAAGGCCACGCCGCCAGAGGCCGATTGGTCAAAGGTCAGCGCGATGAAATGCCAGTCGTCATCGCCCACCGCCGCCGAGGAAACAAACGAAACGCCTGAACCGGTGGGAGCTTGGAAATCCAGATTTCCCGGCGCTCCGGGGCCTTGATAGAGTATAAAGTCGTCGGCGGCGGTGCCGGTGGGACGGCAAAAAATCGAGGCTCCGCTGCCCGCGCTGTTGTTGACGGCCGCGCGCATCCAGAATGAGACCGTCCCGGTGGAGTCATTGAAGTTGGTGCTGTCGGTAACGGAGATGCCGTTGGTCTCGGCCGCCCCAAAGGACATGACGCCAGTGCGGGTGATCGTTCCATCGGAATTGGAAGCCAGCCAGGTCGCTCCCATGTCCACGCCGTCATTTTGGGCGTTGGTAGGATTGGAATCATAAACAAGGTCGTAGGCCGGAACCTGGGTGAGAAGATCCACGGTCACGGTTGAAACCTTGCTGGTGGCGGCGCCGTAGAGATTGGTGACAACCAGATCGAAATTTCCGCCGCTAGACAGGGTCACATTGGAAATGGCATAAGAGGTAGTGGTTGCCCCGGCGATACCGACCCCATTGAGACGCCACTGGTAGGAGAGGGGCGGCACACCGATGGCATAAGCGCTCAAGGTGACCGAATCTCCGGGACCGGCGACAGGGATCGGTTGAGGACTCATTGACACCACCGGCTTGTCTGTCAGGATGAATCCGGAAATGGTGCCCGCATGGTTATATTCGCCGGCGACATGCACGGGCTGAACGCTCATGATTTTGATTTCATCAATATTGGTGAAAGGGGCGCTGCCGGTGCTTAGCCCACCGCCTGTTCCTTGATAATACGCCGTATTCTCAGTGTTATTCACGGGAGGGGTGTTGGTGTAGCCCACGAGATTGGTTTTTGAATCTGCGACATCGATGACGTACGCATTGGTGATCGTTTCAACGGAATCGCCAGAGGCCATCAATTCGACCACGAATGGAGAGTTTGTGAAGAGACTTTTCAATCCGGTAATATCCACGTAGTAACCGGGTTGGTCATTGTCACCCCCGCTGGAGGTGGGGCCGAAATTGATGCCATCCCGTATAAATGTGGCATAAATCTCTTGCTCACCGCTCTTGGGATTAGTCAGCCCTCCGCCTCCTGTGTAGTAGGGTGGAGATCCGGCGTATCCGTAAAACGGGTCAAAATTGGCCGTTGGACCGAACCAAGTCACGCTGATTGACCCGTTGGGCAGCGGATTGAGGCCGTTGGTGGCCGTGGTGGTATCGATCAACTCGGGGCCCAAGGTGTAACCCAAAGGGCCGGAGCAACCGCTGTAGCCGGTGTCCATCGGGAGCAGGTTCTCCCATCCGTTGGACTCAATCCCGAAGGCGGTCAAGGTCACTGGAAATCCGGAGTACCCCGCGTCGGGCAAGCCGGCGCCGTTGCAGTAGCTTTCCTGGAAGTGCAATCCAACTGTGGCCGCAGAGCTAACGCCCAGCATGAGGGCGGCCGCCGAGACGGTGCATGCAATTTTCTTGCCGAGGGAGACGCGGGAAGAGCGACGGAGTTTTTTCATAGGGCTTTATCGTCTGTTTTGAGCTTCGATTCTTAGCGAGCCGTTTATCTGACAACCACAATGGACACATGGCCCCGGGGAACCCTGGGGCGTGACATTCAATGACAGAGGGGAGCGAGATGTCAAGCTCTTTTACGCCAACCCAAAATCCGGTAGTTCGGATGAGGGGAGGATTTGGGTCTTGAGACTGACACAGTGGCGAGGCACCTTCGGCGTGCGCTCTTGCGCCAACATGAACCATGGCCGTCCACGCCCAGAACGATCTCAATCGAGCACGTGAGCTTTTGCACGCCGGCCATACCGGGCGGGCCTTGGCGCTCTATGAGAAATTGACCCGGCAACACCCTGGCGCGGCGGTGGTTTGGTATGAATGCGGCAACGCCGCTCTTCAATCGCGCCAAATGGAACTGGCGGACCGCGCCTGGAGCAAAGCGATCGAATTGGAACCGCGCAACGGAGAACTCATCGGACTGGTAGGCCATCAGTACGAGGCGTCGCGCCGACCGGAAAAGGCCCGCGCCTGTTTCATCCGGGCCGCCGCGGGCGACCCGCGCGACATTAACTCCCGTATCAGCCTGGCGGTCCTTCTGGAAAAGGCCAATTGTGTTGACCAGGCCCGGTTGGCCGTCATCGAGTGTCTGGCGATCGATCCGCAAGACGACCAGGCGCGGTATTTTTCGGCGCTGCTGGATCGGCGCGAAGGCAAGATGCAGGAGGCCGAAAGCCGGTTGCGCGACCTGATCGCCTCCAAGCCCAAACATCCTTACGTCCAATACGCCGTCCGCTACGAATTGGCCCAGGTAATGGACCGCACGGAGCGGTTCGATCAGGCGATGCGCCTGCTGGTTGAGGCGAAGGAGATCGTGCGCGGTTTGACAGACAGCGGGTTGCTCATGCGCGGCTACGATCAACAGGCCGAGAGCGTGCGGCGGTTCACGTCCAGCCAGCCGAAGGACATTCTCGGCACGTGGGCAAAGTACTTTCCAGAGGCAAAACGGGAGGCGATTCCGCCGCTGGCTTTTCTCGGCGGCCATCCCCGGAGCGGCACCACGCTGCTGGAGCAAATTCTCGACGCTCATCCGGGCGTGGCGGCGCTGGACGAGCCGACGGCCTTTCTGGAAGTCCTGCAACCGGAATTTCACAAATCCAACGACCTTTCGAGCGCGCGGGTCAATGTCTTGCGCCGGCACTACATCCAGGCTTTGCGGGACGACCTGGGAACGGACGCCGCGGGAAAGATGCTTATTGACAAGAACCCGTCGCCCACGTCCCGGCTGCCGTTGTGGCTGCGGGTCTTTCCGGAACTGCGCGTCATTATCGCATTGCGCGACCCGCGCGACGTGGTGCTGAGTTGTTATTTTCAAAATATCCCGCTCAATTCGGCCAACGTGAATTTCCTTTCCCTGGATCGCCTGGCCAAACACTACGCCGACCTGATGGGCATCTGGCTGGCCGTGCGCGAATGGCCGGGGTTTGCCTGGATCCAAACGCGGTATGAGGACATCGTCGCCGATCTGCCCAGGGAGGGGCGCCGGGTCACGGAGTTCCTTGGATTGCAATGGCACCCGGACCAGGAGCGATTTTACGAAAAGAGCGGCGCCAGACAACTTTACTCCCCGACCTACCAGGATGTGACGCGCCCGGTTTATCAACGTTCGGTGGGACGGTGGCGCGCTTATGAAAAGCACCTGGCGCCGATTCTGCCGGCGCTGGAACCTTTTTGCCGGGCATTCGGCTATGAAGGATGAGGCTCGGAATATTACCGCGAAGGCTTACGTAGGCTCTTCGGCGCCGATGGCGTTTTCTTGATCGGCACGATAATCAATGACCCTGACCTTTTCCAACGTCACCAGGCCGCCTTGCAACATTTCGTCGATGATGGGGAGAAAGCCGTTGATTTTTTCCTCGCTGTCAACGATCTCGATGACAATGGGCAGGTCGAGGGAAAGCCGTAGAATTTTGGACGTGTGCAAGCGGCTCGATTTTCCATATCCCATCGGCCCGCGCAGCACGGTGGCGCCCGCCATGTGAGTCTCGCGCGCTTTCAGGACGATGGCTTCGTAGAGGGGTTGGTGTTGCCAACGGTCGCTTTCACCGATGAGAATTCGCAATAACATCGCCTCATGGGGCAGGTGCATAATCAATGTCCTTTCGTTGATTTCAAACTCAGGGCCGCAATATAGCCAAGCCATGCTGCCACCAGACAAAGCGCCAGTGACAATCCGGCATTGGCGCTTGCGTACAACCATTGGCCCTCAAGAGCAAGGTTAAGTGTTTGAAGACTGAAAGAGGAGAAGGTGGTGTAACCGCCGCAGATGCCCGTCATAAAAAACATGCGGCCCCTGGGCGACACCATCCAGCGCCCTTCCGGGACCGTCATCGTCGCGAAGAAAGCGATTAAGAAGGAGCCGCTGATATTGATAATGAGTGTGCCCAGGGGAAACGTTTCTCCGAATCGCCGGGAGACAACGCCGTTCAACCAGAATCGTCCGACCGTTCCAATGGCCCCTCCCAAACCGACCAACAGATAATCGAGCATAAAAAAACTCCTGCCGACACACCAGTGTCTTGGTAGGAGTTATCAGCTCTGAAATATCAGGCGGTTTTCTCGCCACAGGCGAGCGGGCAAACCCCATTGCCACCAACCCTTTTCCTATATCCCATCCAACCGGTTTGCGCAACGCTCCATATTGGGGGACCGGAACGCGGCAAACGCTGCGCGGACCGGCGCCCAAAATCACACTGGCTGGGGCCTTTGGAACCTCTCGGAGTTCCAATTAAAGGTCGCAGCCAGTAAATGATCGGCCCGTTGAGTGAAAGGTGATTATTTTTTTGGCACAGTGGCGATGGTCTGCAGGATGCGGCTGGCAATTTTGTAGGGGTCGCCCTGGGAGTTGGGCCGGCGATCCTCCAGGTAGCCGCGGTAGCCATTGTTGACGAAGCTGTGGGGCACGCGGACGGAGGCGCCCCGGTTTGCCAGGCCGTAATTGAATTTGTCGATGGACTGCGTCTCGTGCAAGCCGGTGAGGCGGAGATGGTTGTCCGGGCCGTAAACCGCGATGTGCTCGTTTTTGTATTTGTCAAAGGCAGCCATAAGCGCCTCGAAGTATTCCTTGCCGCCAACCTCGCGCATGTATTTGGTCGAAAAATTCGAATGCATCCCGGAACCGTTCCAATCCACGTCCGCGCCGAGGGGCTTGCAGTAAAGATTGACGTCCACAGAATATTTTTCGCAAAGGCGCATGAGAATGTAACGGGCGATCCACATCTGATCGGCGGCATTCCTGGAGCCTTTGCCGAAGATTTGGAATTCCCACTGGCCTTTGGCGACCTCGGCGTTGATGCCCTCGTGGTTGATGCCGGCATCGAGGCAAAGCTCCAGATGGGTATCGACGATCTCACGGGCGATGTTGCCAACCGCGTCATAGCCGACGCCCGTGTAGTACTTGCCCTGCGGAGGCGGGAAACCGCCGCCTTTGGGGAAACCCAGAGGAACGCCATCCTTGTAAAGAAAATATTCCTGTTCATAACCGAACCAGGCATCCGGGTCGTCGAGAATTGTGGCGCGCCCGTTGGTCCGATGCGGAGTCTTGCCGTCGGGCATCATGACCTCGCACATGACGAGGGCGCCGTTCTTCTTGGTGGCGTCGGGATAGACTGCGACGGGCTTGAGGAGGCAATCCGAACTGTGGCCTTCGGCCTGCCGGGTAGAACTGCCGTCAAAGCCCCACATGGGGAGTTCTTCAAGCGCGGGAAAACTGTTGAACTCCTTGATCTGAGTTTTGCCGCGGAGATTCGGGACGGGTTCATAGCCGTCGAGCCAGATGTATTCGAGTTTATATTTCGCCATAGATGTTAATGCAATGTGGTTTGATCGGTTCCTGAAGCGCCGATTATTTTAATTATTTCTTAATATTTTTTGCTTGATCGTTAATCGCACCGACTTAAGCAGGCAGAGTGCCATTTGACAAAAATGCCGGAGTAAAACCGGCGCGAAATTGTTCGCATGGCCTGCTGACACAGGGGAATCCGCTGGGCCGGATTGCGCTGGTCCGGTTTGGAGATGAGGACAAGGCGCTGTATTTATTTGCTCGTACTGCGCATTTCCTGCCGCTCTTGATCAATTGACGGAAGTGCGGCGGCGAGGCACGCTTCCGATTGGCATGTTGCAGGTGAAGGATACGCTCAGGGCGACCGTCCAGGCGAGTTTCGACGGACGGGTGTACAAGACGTACCACGGCTTGGACGCGCCTGAGCGCTTCAAAAAAGAAGTGCGCGTGCTGCGGCTTCTGGAGGCCCGCGGGTGCGGATTCGTGCCGCGGCTGCTTGAGGCCGATCCGGTGAAGCTGCGCATTATCACCACCAACTGCGGCACGCGCGTGGAGCATCTGGACGCGGAACGGGCTCGGGAACTGTTCGCCGAATTGGAAACCTACGGAGTGAGGCACGACGACCCCGACATTCGCAATGTGACTTATCGACAGTCCGATGGTCGTTTCTGCGTGGTGGATTTTGAGCTTGCGACCATCCTTCCGGGTTTCGAGTAGCCGCGCGCCGAGATGGAACATTCCCGCCATACCGCAACTTCCAAGGGCCTGCAATGGTCCGCGCGGACTGATCGCGGGCCGGTCCGGCCCAACAACGAGGACGCCTTCATTGGCTTGCAGTTTGACGCACGGGAGGTTCACCATCTGGGAGCCGTGGGGGAGGGGGCGAGCGGGCACCTGGACTTTGCATTCGCGGTGAGCGACGGGATGGGAGGGGCGATGGCGGGGGAACATGCCAGCCGGATCGCGGTGCAAAAAATCACGACGCTGCTTCCGCGGTCGTACCGCCAATCGGCGGTCGGATTAGAGGCCGGATTTGCCGACGTGTTGGAGGAGCTTTTCGCCCAGGTGCACGAGGCGCTGGCGCACATAGGCAGGAGCTACGAGGAATGTTCGGGGATGGAAGCCACGTTGAGCCTGTGCTGGTTCACGCCGGGGCAGATGTATTTTGGGCACATCGGCGACAGCCGCATTTATTATCTGCCCGCTCAGACGGGGGCGATCAAACAGCTAACTGAAGACGATACCCATGTGGGCTGGCTGTTGCGGAATGGCAGGATCAATCAACGGGAAGCGCGCGGGCATCCGCGGCGCAACCTGCTCCAAAAGGCCCTGGGCGGCGGCAATCAGTTTGTGGCGCCGCAGGTGGGCGCTGTCGGGTACGAGGTTGGTGATCAATTTTTGCTATGCACAGATGGGTTGGTCGAGGGATTGGACGATAGCCAGCTTGAGGAACTCCTGCGCTTGCCGGAGTCCACGCCGCGCGGCGCCACCGCCGCGGTCCGCCTCGTGGAGGAATCGCTGACAAGGAACGGCCGCGATAACACGACTGCGCTGGTGATTCGGGTGATTTGAATGACGCGTCGCTCAGCCGCCAACCCTCGTCTGCCTGGGCGTCATTTTTCGGACACGGCGTCCATTACTCCCTGATCGTCCACCAGCGTCCAGTCGGCGTCCGGATTGTATTCCTTCATCCTGCCCGCAATCCGGGAAGTCTTTTCGTCAAAATTTCGCTGATAAACCTTGCCGTCCTGATTGACGATGAATGTCATGATGCCCGACTTGTCCCAGTGCTCCGGATAAGCCACCAGCGCAAATCCCCCAGTCATGTTGCCGTGTTGGATGTAATTCATTTTCCCGCCGGGCGCGGCATCGCCTTGCCGGGTCAGTATTCTGAAATAATAACCGTGAAATGGGTGCGGACCGGTGCTGCTCTCATGCGAGACGTAACCCTCGGCGTGAGCTTCGGCCACTAAAGGACCAAATGGGCTGGCCGGTTCATTGTCCGCCGCCGGCCAGTAGAGGCCGTCTTTCTTGCCGGGGGAGCTCTTAAATTTTCGCGCGTACGTCATGCTTCCGTCCGCGTTCGTGCCGGCGTACTGCCGTTGCGCCGCCACGTACGCGCGGCAAACGCCGATGGCACAGAGTTCGTCCTTGCCGATTTGCCTGTTGATGATTTCCTCCTTGCCCGCCGCCGTATCGAAATGCCACTGCCCGTCTGCTTTCACCAGAGGAATGGGCATCGGCCAGTTGTTGGTGCCGATCTCCAGAGTAATTTTATCGTCGCTGTCATTGACAGGATTGCACCCCTCCGCCATCGCGGCGGCGAACCGTTCCGCATTGTTCGCGTCCTGGACCTGGTCGCCGGTTAACATTTCGTGGATATCCGGGCCGAAGATTTCTTCCATCGCGGGGCGATCCTTGGCTTCGGCGGCCGCACGCAAAGCTTTTATGGCCTCATCCGGCGAGGCGAACGATCGTTGCGCGACGGCTGGTTTCTGTTGAGCATCCTGGCCCGCCGCTGGGAGGGCCGCCGCCAAAATGCCCAGGGCGCACGCCGAGAGGGCGATTGTCAGGAAAGTGCGGAAATGCGTGTCTTGCTGTGAAAATTTCATAGGTTCTTAATTTCTGTTTATTTTCGACGAGTTTCTAATGCCTTCCGCCCCCGCCGTGGAAGCCGCCGCCGTGGGCAAACCCACGACTTACAAATCCGCGATGGCTATACACATGAACATCGCGTCCTGGAAGGTACGGACCGCCGAAAACATACGTATCCGGGGCGCCCACCACCACGGCCCCGCCGTCATAGCCTCCGCCCACATAACCGACGCATCCCGTCAAGCCCGCCACCAGCGCGATCCCCAGGCCAATTTTGATTCGGTCGATCCGACCACCGGCCTTAATCACGCGTGCCTCCTCTTCTGAGAAGAAGCCAGGAATTGGGCGGGCTTGTTAAATACCACCTGGCGCGTTTTTATCGCGAATCGCACCATCTTTTCAGCCTGGCCCGCTCCCCAGACCTGGAATGCCGCCGCAATCAACTCGCCCAATGTCAAATCGTGTTTTCGTTCAATTTTCATGCCTTAACGATAAAGGCGGAAACCCTACCGTTGCTATAGGGTGTTTCCCGCCCTTCAGTCGTGTATTCCACCGCAAGTGGATTGGCCGACAGGTGAAACCTGACTGTGGAATGGAGGGTCATGCGATTTTTAGGCGGCCAAATAGGGAGACTTTCACAAAATCCGAAAGGAAGGCAAATGCGATTGCGCCAGCCAGCACGCTGCTCGATATCCAGAGTGGCAGCGGCGCCATAAGCCAGCCGAATCCGGCGAGAACCGAGGCGATCGACAGATCGGCGACTGACGACAAGACGAGCCAACGGCTCGGATGGGGAGATGACCAGATGCGCCCACGGGCGCGCACGGCGTACGTGGTTGCCTGGTTTCCGCACACCAGGCAGACAAATGCCAGTGTCTGCAATGTCGAAAGGCCCAGCCCGAGGCGAAAGTGTCCAATCGCGAGAACGCCGACGCAGAACACCAGTTGGGAAACGCCCATGACCACGCCCGCGATCGTGAGGTTTCCGATGCGCCAACTATTTGGCTGTGCGGAGGGCCGGACGTTGTCCGTTGTCAAGGACATGCCGAGGAAGTCGCCCGCCATCATTACAATGATCATCAGCATCGGGGTGAGGATCGCATGCCCTGTCATGATCAGGCCGGCGCCCAGGAAGAGCACTTGCACGATCTTCTTGGTCACGGAGTTGAGGGTGTAGGTCAGGATTCGCTGGAACGTCAGGCGTCCTTCCTTGACCGCGGCAACGATGCCGACCAGTCCCGGCTCGATGAGGACGACACCGGCGGCAGATTTAGCGACATCTGTCGCGGTTGATACGGCGATCCCGATTTGCGCCTGACGCAGCGCGGGGGCATCATTGGCGCCGTCGCCGCACATGCCGACGGCGTGACCGGCCTTTTGGAATGCTTTCACCAGGTCGTATTTTCCCTCAGGAAGGACCCCGGCGAAGACGGCGAAATTTTCAGGGCGAACATCGGTCGGAATCGGCCCGGGTGGGCACACCGCGCCATCCAGACCGACGGCATGCGCGACAATCGCGGCCGTTGCGGGCGCGTCGCCAGTTACCATCACCGTACGAACTCCGAGCGTTTTCAATTCCGTAATCAGGTCGGCGGAATCATCGCGGGCCGGGTCGCTCAACGCGATCAACCCCAGGAGCTGCACTGCGGCGGGCGGCCCCGCCGCCACGGCCAGTACTCGAAATCCCTTCGCCTCCAGTTCGGCCGCCGCCGCAGCCGCTGTGGGTGAAGGGGCCGCAAGAAGCTCGACGGTGGCAAATGCGCCCTTGATGATGCGCAGCGTTCCAAGGCTCGGATCGGCCGCCATGGCCTCGGACATTTTCGTCGCAGGATCGAAAGCCAGGAACCGAAGCAGTTTCGGCGGGTTGGAAGCGACCTTCCCGGAGGCGGCGGAACGAATGGCTCCGTCCACAGGGTCTTGTCCTCCATCGGAGCTGGCCAGCGCCGCCATCGTCAAGACGCGTGACTCGTCGAAACCCGGCATGGGACGGACCACCGTGACGGCAAGCTGGTTGCGCGTGAGCGTCCCGGTTTTGTCCGCGCACAAAACATCGATCGATGCCGCTTCGTCAACAGCCGAGAGCCGAGTCGGCAAGACGCCTTTGCTTGCCAGGGCTCGCGCGCCCAAAGCGCTCGCCAGCGTAAAGGTGGCCGGAAGCGCAACGGGGATCGATGCCAGAACCGCCGTTAAAACCAGGGGAATTATCTGGCTGACCGGCATCGCTTGGGCAATTGCATAGACGACCAGAATAACGATCAGGGCGCCGTTGAAGACCGCCAGATTGCGAACCACGCGCAAAACGGCCTTTTGCTGTGAGCTGACAAAATGGGCACGGCGAACCAACTCAGCCGTGCGGCCGAACTTGGTGCGGGTTCCCGTCGCCGTGATCCGTGCGACCGCCTCCCCGCAGCGCACCAGCGCCCCGGCATAGGTTTGGAATCCAGGCCCCGCTTCGGTGCCGATCGACTCACCGGTAAGCATCGATTGATCCAGAAGAACGTTCCCTTCGATCAACTGCGCGTCCGCCACAACGACGCCTCCGAGTGAGAGCTTGACGATGTCGCCTGGCACCAAGTCGGCGGCCGGGAGGTTTTTCCAGGCGCCGTCCCGGCGGACCGAGGCGTTCATCGCCAGGCGCTTCTTCAGAGCGGTTAGCGTTGCCTCGGCGCGCGCCTCCTGAAAGAAGCCAAGCGCGGCGTTGAACACAAGGAGGACGGCGATAATTCCGGCTTCGACGTATTTGGCCAGCACCACCTCCAGCATAATCGCCGCTTCCAGCATCCACGGAATCGGCGCCCACAGTTTTTCTACTGCCCTTCGCGCCGGATGCGACGTCGTGTCGGGCATGGAGTTGGGACCGAACTGGTCTGACCGGCGTCGGGCCTCCTGGCTCGTCAGACCGTCAGGCGACCCGTTGGCCGGAGCATCAACGGCGGTGGGTGCGGCCGGAGGTGGAGCAACGACGTTGCTCATAGGGAAACCCTAGGAGTTCCTCTGCCAGATGGTAAGCGTAGGCGAAAACTGAGCGAGCCGGCCTTCACTTTGCCGCCTTCAATTTTCGATAGCGGCGGATGAGAGCATTGGTCGAGCTGTCGTGTTTGAGCCTTGGCGGCGTCGGGCTTTCCAGTTCGGGAACGATGCGCTGTGCGAGCACCTTGCCCAACTCGACGCCCCACTGGTCAAACGAATCGATGTTCCAAATGACACCCTGCGTGAAGACGCTGTGTTCGTAAAGAGCGACGAGTTTGCCGAGCGTTTCCGGCGTGAGCCGATTGGCAAGGATGACATTCGAGGGACGGTTGCCTTCGAACACCCGATGCGGCACCAGCGCCGCAGGGGTGCCCTCGGCTTTGACTTGTGCCGGAGTCTTGCCAAAGGCCAGGGCCTCGGCCTGGGCAAAAACATTGGCCAGGAGAATGTCGTGGTGACGGCCGAGCGGAGTCAGGGCGTGGCCGAATCCGATAAAGTCGCAGGGAATAAGCCGGGTGCCTTGATGTATCAATTGATAAAACGAGTGCTGGCCGTTGGTGCCGGGTTCGCCCCAGTAGATTGGGCCTGTCTGGTAATCGACTGTTTTTCCTCCCAGCGTAATATGCTTGCCGTTGCTCTCCATGGTCAATTGCTGAAGATAGGCTGGAAAACGCTTCAGGTATTGTTCGTAGGGCAAGACCGCCACGGTTTGGGCGCCGAAAAAGTCGTTGTTCCAAACCGACAGGAGGCCCATGAGCGCCGGCAGGTTTTTCTCCAGCGGCGCTTTGCGGAAATGTTCGTCCATCTCGTGAAAGCCCTTAAGCAGAGCGTAGAAATTGTCCGGCCCCACCGCCAGCATGGTCGAAAGACCGATGGCCGAATCCATCGAGTAGCGGCCGCCGACCCAGTCCCAGAAGACGAACATATTGGCCGTATCGATGCCGAACTCGGAGACCTTCGCGGAATTGGTCGAGACGGCCACAAAGTGTTTGGCGACGGCTGATTTGTCGCCGCCAAGCCCGTTAAGCAGCCAGTCGCGCGCGCTTTGGGCGTTGGTCATGGTTTCCAGCGTGACGAAAGTTTTTGACGAAACGATGAAGAGCGTCTCGGCGGGATCGAGGTCCCGGGTGGCCTCAACGAAATCGATGCCGTCCACGTTTGACACGAACCGGAACGTCATCTCGCGCCGGGTGTAATGTTTGAGCGCCTCGTAAGCCATCACGGGGCCGAGGTCCGAACCGCCGATGCCGATGTTGATGACGTTGTTGATGCGTTTGCCTGTGTGGCCTTTCCATTCGCCGCTGCGGACGCGGTTGGAGAAATCGGCCATCTTGTCCAGCACGGCGTGGACCTCGGGCACGACGTTTTTTCCATCCACGACGATCGTTGCGCCCCTGGGCGCGCGCAGGGCCACGTGCAGGACGGCGCGGTTTTCTGTCACGTTGATTTTCTCGCCCCGGAACATGGCTGCGGTTCGTCCGCTCAAGTCGGATTCCGCGGCGAGTTGAAACAGGAGTTTGAGGGTCTTGTCGGTGATGCGGTTTTTCGAATAATCCAGGTAGAGTGCGGCCGCATCGACGGTCATACGTTCGCCGCGTTTCGGGTCGTCGGCGAAGAGTTTGCGCAGATGGAGATCTTTTATCTTTTTGTGATGGGCGGCGAGGGCTTTCCACGCCGGGCGCTGGGTGAGTGGTTTGATCGTCGTCCTCATATTTTTCATATAATCCGTTTAAATGGATTTCAGTTCACAAGGCAAGCTTGAGTTTTGCCTAAAACAGGAATGTTCCACCAAAGGCCGCCAGCGCCATCCGGTATTACCCATCCTGCGGCGTAAGTGAAACAAACAGGCATTATGCCGAGTTGAAGCCGTGACTCTTGATTTTTTTAAGGATCACTCCTTTTCTTATCTTTGAGGGTACCTTGAATTGATGGACAGAGAATCGGGTGAATAATGAACGAAAGAACCCATGAAACAAACATCTGTCCAAGAGCGTCGCAAATTCGACGAGGACTTTAAACGCGAGGCAGTTCTGAACTGGCTCCATAGCGGCAAGTCCGCGATGGTGGTGGGGGAGGAACTGGACAGGACTCCGTTAAACCTGGCCTCGGCCCGGCCGGCGATCTCAAGGGAAAATATATAATTGATCGAAGGGATGTATGATCTCATGGTGTCGAGCGCCCCGATGGAACTCTGGCAGTCGTCGGGTCAGCCCGAGATCTGGCGATTGCCCCATGGCCATATCAGCACAGCCTTAACCGCCTTCATGCCGGGCTTGCCGGGCCGCGTCCTGCGCTGGCTCGCGCCACGGTTGAACGCGCCTGCCGTTCAGGCGCGACCAAACGGCGCTGGCAGATAATGCCGAGTTGCAAAAAGAAAAACGGGTGATTCTTTCGGCTTTCGAGGGAACCAACCGTTGAATTCGGCATAATCCTTTGCACGGCACAATTGTTTTCATTCCGTTGCGCCTTTTGCTCTGGATATTCGCATTGAAAGACACAGTATGAGTTCCAGTTACTTCGATCATGCCCGATCCTCCTGATGACGAGTTGGTAGTCTTTAGCGCTGCGCGACGGCTGCCCGCCGGCGGGCGCGCGGCTTATCTTGACGAAGCCTGCGGGGGCGACGCCGACTTGCGCCGGCGCGTGGAAGAACTCCTTGAGGCGAGCGACGAAACGGGCGGCTTCCTGGAAGTCCCGGCCGCAAGTGTGCGCGGGTCCGCCGAAACCGCGCCTCCCGGGCGAATTTCCTCGGAAAAGCCCGGCGACCGCATCGGCCGTTACAAATTGCTCCAACAAATTGGCGAAGGGGGCTGCGGTGTCGTTTACATGGCCGAACAGGAAGAGCCGGTCCGGCGCCGCGTGGCCCTCAAGGTCATAAAATGGGGCATGGATACCAAGAGCGTCATCGCTCGATTCGAGGCGGAGCGGCAGGCGCTGGCGCTGATGGATCATCCCAACATCGCCAAGGTGTTCGACGCCGGAGCGACCGACGCCGGCCGGCCCTACTTCGTCATGGAACTGGTGCGCGGCATCAAAATTACGGATTATTGCGACCGCAACAACCTCGCCACACGCGAGCGGCTGGATTTGTTCATGCAAGTTTGCCGGGCGATACAGCACGCGCACCAGAAAGGGATCATTCATCGGGACATCAAGCCATCGAACATCCTGGTCACGATGAACGACGGGACGCCGCTGCCCAAGGTGATTGACTTTGGCATTGCCAAGGCCACGCACGGCAAATTGACCGATCACACCCTGTTTACCGCCTTCGAGCAATTCATTGGGACGCCCGCGTACATGAGCCCGGAGCAAGCCGAGATGAGCGCGCTGGATGTTGACACGCGCAGCGACATCTATTCCCTCGGCGTCCTGCTGTATAAACTGCTTACCGGGCAAACGCCGTTTGACTCGCGGAAATTAGTGCGAGCCGGCCTGGACGAAATCCGCCGCACAATCCGGGAGCAGGAGCCGGTGCGGCCTTCAACGCGCCTGAGCACGATGCTGGAAGGCGAACTAACGACGACGGCCAGGCAGCGCCAGACGGAACCGCCGAAATTGATTCGCTTGATGCGGGGCGACCTGGACTGGATCGTGATGAAAGCGTTGGAAAAGGACCGCACGCGACGCTACGACAGCGCCACCGGCCTTGCCGCGGACATTCAACGGCATCTGAACAATGAGCCGGTGACGGCCCAGCCGCCGAGCAATGTTTATCGGTTTCAAAAACTGGTGCGGCGAAACAAAGTGGCCTTTATTGCCGCCAGCATTGTGGCCGTCGCCCTCATCGCCGGGTTGGGTTTTTCCACCTGGTCATTTTTCAGGGAGAAGCAGGCCCGGCGGCAAGCCCAGGCGGAGCGAAGAAACGCGGAGATGGAGGCGGCCAGAAGCCGGGAAGTGGCGCGAATATTGAAAAACATGCTGGCCAGCGTGGGGCCGGAGGTGGCTTTGGGCCGGGACACAAAACTGCTGCGCGACATCATGGAAGAGACCCGGCGCGGGCTGGGCAGCGAGTTGAAAGATCAACCGGGAGTCGAAGCCGAACTGCGAACCACAATGGCCCAAACCTACTACCAACTGGGTGACTATGCTGACGCCGAGACGGAGTATCGCAATGCGTTGCGCCTTCAGGAAAGCGTTTCGGAACAGGACGCAACCAACGTGATTGAATTGGGCTCCGACGTGGCAGAAGCCATGATGAGCCGCGGCGAATTTGCGGCGGCGGAACCGATGATTCGCCAGCAACTGGCGCGCAGCCAGAAGCTTTTTGGCGATGTAAGTCCCGCCGGGGCCACCGCGCTGCATGAACTTGGCGTGGTGCTGTGGAACCGGGGGGATCTTGCCGGGGCCGATCAAGTGCTGCGCCAATCCCTGACCCAGTGGCGTCAGTTTCGAGATCCCAAGAATATCTCCGTTGGACTTAATGACCTGGCGCTGGTTGGATTGGATCGCGGCGATCTTGCGGGCGCTGAAACGAATTTTCTCGAGTCGCTGGACATCCGGATAAAACTCCTGCCACCCGGACACCCGGCGCTGGCCATGGCATCCAACAACCTGGCTCTGGCGCGATGGTATAGGGGCGATCTTGCGGGCGCGGAGGCGATAGATCGCCAGGTGCTGGCAATGGACTGGAGACTCTACAATGGCGGAAGCCCGGATACGGCGGCGGCCATCAATAATCTGGCCCTGGTGCTGCGGGACCGCGGCGAGTTCAGCGAGGCCGAGACGCTTCAGCGCGAGGCGCTGGCGATGGTCGAAGGTGGCTTGGGAAAGAACGATCCACACGTGGCCGTTGCGCGCAAAAACCTTGCGACGCTGCTCCGTCGGCGCGGCGCAAAGGCCGCTGATGCCGGAATACTGCGCGAGGCACTGAAACTGGACCCCACCGACGCTATGACCGCCGACGCCTTTGCGGACGTGATCGAACGCCCTCTTCTGACTCCGGTGGACCCCGGGTCTGGGAATGGATCGAACGCGTGGAAGTGGACCTCGATTCAACCTGAATCCAACTGGGCCGATCCGGGGTACTCTGACTCTTCCTGGCCATCGGCGCGCGTAATAACCGGGGCCGCGATATTCATTCCCCGATCCGCCAAGAACCCGATTAACAGCCACACAAATCTGTGGCTGCGAAGGGAGTTCGACTTGACTGTCGTCCCGGAGGGCGACCTGATGCTTCGCGTCAATCGAAACCATGACGCGCAAATCTTCGTCAATGCCATTCAAGCGGCGCCGGTGGCGGACTGGAGCGACACGGAATTGCTGCTCCCGGCGGCCGGAGCCGCCAAACCAATGCTCAGAATCGGCCGCAATGTTCTGGCCGTCCATTGCCAGGACGCTGACGGCGGCGCGCCCATCGGAGTGAGTCTGTATGTGACCCGGAACCCGGACGTCGGCAGACAAAAGTTGATCGAACAATTCGGCGCACTGATCGACGACGAAACGAATCGGGCCGAATTATACGCTGCCCGCGCCTCGATTTTTGCGCGGTCGGAACGCTGGCGCGAAGCAGCGGCAGACCTATCCAAATCCGTCGAACTCAAGCCGACCGATTCGGCGGGATGGTATCAGCTTGCGGCGCTGCTTCTGGAAATGAGCGATTCGCCTGGATTTGCTTCCCATCGCCACAATGCGTTGGAACAGTTTGCCAACTCCAAAGATACGGTCGCGTCCACGCGGATTGCCATCCTTTCGCTGCTGGTTCCGGCGCAAGACGAAGAACTGGCGGCGGCGGTGAGACTGGCGGATAACGCGGCGGCTGCGGAATATGCCGATGCTTACCTTGGCTCCAGGCAATTGGCGAAAGGCCTCGCTGAGTATCGATGCGGGCGCTTTACCAACTCTCTTGAGTGGATGGATAAAGCCGTGGCAACGGCCGGAAAACAAACTCTGCCGGGCTGGAGTCACGAATGGGAGAGGAACCGCCAAGCCGTGGCCTATGTCGTAGAGGCAATGGACCAGTATCAAATGCGCAACGATGTGGCGGCGCAAACTGCTCTCAGGAAGGGGAACGACATTATCGCAACGCAATTTCCCGTCTCCGGCGGCGGTGACGTGGGACATGATTGGCCCGGCTGGCTTATGGCGCGGATTCTGAGGCGGGAGGCCAGGTCAATGATTCAATAAAATCATTTGCGCTTTTTTAATTCCGTTTTCGCATTGTCAAATGGCGAGCGGACTGGCTCTTGTGCCAGGGCGCCGGAAAACTAAATCACTTAAGCGAAGCAGGAATACAACAACGGGCAACGATATTATGAACGGATTGAATCATTTCAAAGAAACAGCCTCGCGGGCCGGCGCGCGTTTCAATGGGTCTGAGGCCAGAATCGGAAAGCTCCGCTGGCTGTTGCTGGTGGTCGCTTTGGTCGTCCAATTCATTTTGGTCAATCCCGCGTCCGCACAACAATGGACGGTCACCCAGGCGCCGGACGAAAGTTGGACCGCGATTGCCAGTTCCGCGGACGGCAGCACGTTGGTGGCAGTGGCGGACAATCAACCGGGCTACATTTACATTTCCATGGATTCTGGAACGACCTGGACTAACGCCAATGCGCCCAGTCAGTCGTGGACTGGCGTTGCGTGCTCAGCCGACGGCACCCAGATTGTTGCCGTGGGGAACAATTATCCGGGCGCGATATACACCTCCACCGATGCAGGCTCCACCTGGGTCAACGACAACGCGCCCAGTGCGGAATGGACGGGCGTGGCCTCCTCGGCAGACGGCTCGAATCTGGTGGCCGTGGCCGATGATTACCCCGACGGCTCGATCTACGTGTCAGACGACGCCGGCGGCACCTGGAACACGACCGATGCGCCCTTTTCCTCCTGGGCTTCCGTGGCGGCCTCGTCGGATGGATCGAACTGGGTGGCGGTTGGAAACAATTTTCCCGCCGGTCCCGTCTATATTTCCACAAACGCGGGGTTCAACTGGAGGGCAACCCTTGCGCCGTCCGAGGAATGGGAATCCGTCGCTTCGTCGGCGGATGGGACCATACTGGCGGCCGTGGGGAACAATTACCCGGAGGGACCGGTTTGCGTTTCGACGAACGCGGGGGCTACCTGGCCGTTGGTTGGCGCTACGGCGGACAACTATTTTGCCATCGCCTGCTCGGCGGATGGAAAGCGGTTGGTGGCGGCTTCGCAAGAAATCGGGGGAGAGAGCGGAGTGATCTACCTCTCGACCAATACGGGGCACTCCTGGCAGAACATGAACGCGCCTCAAGCCGTTTGGACTTCGGTCACTTCTTCGGGGGACGGCCGCAAATTGGCGGCAGTCGTCAATGGCGGCGGGATTTACACGTGGCAATCAGCTTCGCCGCCGCCGGCGCCTTCGATCGCCTCCATCGCGCTGGCGGGGAACAACGTTGTGCTCACCGCGAGTAACGGGGCCGCGGGCGTCACCTACGTGCTGATGTCAAGCACAAATCTGGCGCAAGGCGGCTGGGTGCCGGTGGCAACCAACGCGCTGGGCGCCAGCGGGAGCTTCAGCATCACCGCCGGCGCGGTCAATCCAGATGTTTCCCGGCAATTCTTCCGCATCAGGGCGCAGTAGGCCGGGCGCAAATTCGGTGCGTTCCGTCATTCTTAGTCTGGCGTTGCGCCGGAGAATTTGATACCGGTTCGGTGATTGAACGACGTTACCCGAATTCTTGAATCCATCGAACACGGCGACCCAAAAGCCGCCGATGAATTGCTGCCATTGGTTTATGAGGAGCTGCGCAAGCTGGCGGCATCGAAAATGTACCACGAATCCCCCAATCAGACGCTGCAGCCAACGGCCCTGGTGCATGAGGCCTGGCAGCGCCTGGTGGGCGAGGGGAACCCCACCTTTGCCAACCGCGCTCATTTTTTCGCCGCCGCGGCCGAGGCCATGCGCCGGATTCTCATTGACAAGGCGCGCCACAAACGCGCCCAACGCCACGGCGGCGGGCAGCATCGGGTGGAACTCGAGGGAATGGGTGAAGTCGCCGCGCCTGGCGACTCGGACGAAATCCTCGCCGTCAACGAGGCGCTCGACAAACTGGCCCTCCAAAACAAGGTCGAAGCCGAGTTGGTGAAGCTCCGTTACTTCGTAGGCATGACCCTCGAGGAAGCGGCCGATGTACTGGGAATTTCCGCCCGGACGGCCGACAATTACTGGGCGCACGCCCGAGCCTGGCTCTTCCGCGAAATTAAATCGCAACGCCGGTAAGGGCGTCGGTTCGTGGTTGTTGACAGTTCTGTAAAAATAATTTGCGCCTTTGCCCCCGGAATCCCGCCTTGGTTAACGATGGGCGATATCGCCCCGGTAAAACAAATCATTAACCCAGGCGCGTTGCGCCTAAATGGAAGGAACAAAAGTGAAAAATGTATTGACAGTATCAGGAATATTCTCGTGGCCCGGGCTCAAGCCGGCTTTGGCGGGTCTCATGTTGCTGGGAATGGCGGCTTATTCCCGGGCAGCCGAGCCCGTTGTCATCCCGCCGTCGGCTCTGCCGTATGGATACAGTTACGAGGAATGGTCGGCCAAATGGTGGCAATGGAGCCTGGGGCTATCCACGAAAAACATGGAAAACGTGGGCAAACCGGCTATATGCGAGGGACCCGCCAGCACCGTGCGGTTCCTGGGCGGTGTGTATGGTTTCGGAACCAATGTTGTCACCCACAAAGTCACCATCGCGGAGGGAACGCCGCTGTTTTTTTCGATCCTGAGCGCTGAAGACGATAATACCGCCTGCCCTGTGTCCGATTTCGGCACGAATACGGCCGCACAACTGACGGCGGCGGTCATCGGACTCTGGGGTCAGGCGAGCGAGACCACTTGCACTATTGACGGTGTTGCCGTGGAGGGTATGGAGGACCCGACCAACTCCGTCTATAACGTCGTGTCACCTGCTTTTAGTTACACCACGGCGGAGAAGGACAACGATCTGATTCTAATTTCGGGTGAAGACTGCATCCCGGGTGGATTGACCGTCTATCCGGCGGTGACCGATGGGGTGTACTTGATGTTGTCCCCGCTTAAGCCAGGGCATCACACCATTAAGTTTGTCGGCACCGTCGGCCCTCTCAGCGGGCCTTTTGTCGATGACGAGGGTACCTATGAGATCGAAGTTGTGTCACCATGACGACCTGTGAGTAAGGCGACATCCTCAAACGCCCCTGATCCTGTGGAAACGGTCCACAGGATCGGGGGATTGTCGTTCAGAGCGTGTCTGAAAAATACGAGGGGTTCTGTTTTCGCGCAAAAGGCCCTGTGGCGAGGCGCAACGAAGGCAGAGGGCCTTTTGCGCGAAAACCCTTCGGGCGGCAGGTCTTTTGGCCGCAGCCGTCGTTGGCTCGGCACTCAAAGCCCGCTTTGGGGATTCTCGTGCCTCGCAGTCGGAACAGATAAGAGCGGCCCGCTCTTGCGGGCTGCCTAGGCCGCGGCCAAAATCCCTCGCCGCAGAACCCCTCGTATTTTTCAGACACGCTCTCAGGCGCGGTTTCATTCCACGATCACCGTCATTCCGACCCACACCTGACTGGCCAGATAACTGGCGTTCCAGTTGGCCAGGCGAAAGCAGCCGTGCGATTCCGTGCGGCCAACTTGCTCCGGCGCGGGCGTGCCGTGAATGCCGTAGCCCGGCCGGTCCAGCCCAATCCACGCCACACCGACCGGATTGTTGGGGCCGGGTGGAAGAATTAGCTTTCGGCCTACCGTCTGTGCCTCGGGCGATTCGGGAAAGAGAGCGGGGTCAAATGTGTAGTTCGGATCCAGAACGATGTCTGTGACGTGCAACTCTCCGGCGGGCCGCCTGGCCGCCACGCGTCCGATGCTGCACGGAAAATGGGCCAGGATATTGGTCTGGGAGTCGAACACCTCCAGGGCGCACTGTTGCAGGGAGATTTTCACGAAGGCCGCCTTGCCTGTAACCGGAGGATAATCGACGCGCGGTATCGTCACCTTCGTGCCGTTGGTCACCTGGCTCCAATTGACTCCCGGATTGAGCGTCCGAATCAATTGCGGACTTGAAAACGCCTTCTCGCCGAGGAGTTCCGGAATGGTCTCGAAGTCCAGGCGGGTTTGGCCGGATTTGCCGAGCCATGTTTTGGGAAGCGGCATAATCCGGCCCAAATCTTCACTTGTCACAGCGTATTCCGTCATGGCCGGCTGTGAGATCAGGAGAAGCGCCTTGGTGTGGGCGTCCAGCACGCCGCTGACGACAATGCCCCGTTTTTTTTGAAAGGCGGCCAACGCCGCATCCGTCTGGGAACCCTCGACGCCGTCGATTGATCCCGGAGAAATGCCTTGTTCCACGAGCGCGATTTGGGCTTCCAGAATATTTTCGACCGGTCGCGTTTCGGACGATGTCGCCTCAGGGATTTGGGGACGGTTAATCGCCACAGGCGGGGTCACTTGCTTGGTTGGGGGCGCTGGCGTCGTCACCGGCGCCGTCTGGCCGCCGTGACCAGGCCCCCGCCAAACCCACACGAAAAATCCGGCCAGGGCAACACACAGCAGGGCATAGAACAGAGACGTGACGGCTTGGAAACGGGAGTCCGTCCTGGATTTTCGCGCCTTGAATCGTGTCCGCAAATACACGCCGGCAGGATAATATCAAAATGCCCGGAATCCAAAGGCGGAAAACTTCATTGGGGCGCAAGGTAAACGCTTCCGCTTTGGGCGCCGTTCAGGAATTGACCAAAGCCGTTGGTTTGCTTTTGCAATACCGCGCCCTTGAACGAAATGGTTTTGCCCTGCGCGTTGGTGGCGCTGCCTTTGAAGAGGCCGGTGGATGTCGTGATCGTCAGGGACAGTTTGTTGCTGGCGGTGACAACATTATTGGGCGACACGGTGAACGGGTCGTTGATGCTTTGCGTCAAACCGCCGTCCTCGATGAGCACGTAGCCGTTGGTCAGGTCTAACGCCCGATCACCGCTGCTGAACGAATAGGCCGAACCGAGCGCGTCAATGGCGTTTGTAAAGCCCGCCTTGTACAGGGCCGATGACGACTGTGAAGGTTTAAACCAGTTCACTACGCCGTCGATGTCCCGGTCCGGTTCATTGGTGAACGTCATCCAGCCAAGCAACATGCCATCGCCGCCGTAGAGCGAAATATAGAGCGGCCACTGCTGCTGTTCGGACTCGTTGGCTGTTGGCGTCACCGCCGTGCCATCCCCCAGAATGCCGCTGAAGGTAACGCTCCCGGTGGGGGTCACCGTCACCGTGCCGAATCCGTTGCCGCCCGGAAGCGCGGTGGAATCGGCGCCGGGAATAACGAGGGTGTATTTCCTGCCCGCCTGGGGCGAGGGGGCGGACTTGGTGAAGACGGCGCGGTTGGCGCCCAATTGGGCCACCCAGGCGGAATTGATCAAATCACCATTCAGGACGTTTCCACCTGTCAAATCTAATTGCAGCGAAATCGCCGTGTTGTCCCAGGTCTTCAAGGCGTCGGTGGACCAGCCGCCGGTGAGGGAAAACTGCCCGGAAATGGGAAAGCTCTTCTTGCCTTGCTGAAAGCTTGCGGTGAAGCGGCCGGTATCGGTGACCTGCGCGCTGAAGAAACCTGAACTGGCCTGCGCCACTCCGCCGGTGTCGTAAAACAATCCCTGATACGTTCCCGCCGCCGACGGAAACGGGTTGGGAACAAAATTGGCGATGAAATCGAGGTTGCTCGCCATGGCGAACTTCAGGATCGGGCCATTGGTGATCACGGCGCCCGTGGTCGCCGTCCAATTGGAGAAGACATAACCGCTGGCCGCCGTGGCGGTCATCGTGTAGTTGTTGCCGATTTCCAGCACGGCGTTGTTGTAATTCGGTTTGACTGTGCCGCCGCTGCTGATTTGCACCGTCAGCGGCGCGCTCAGCACGTAGATAAAGCTGACGCTGTTTGTAAGGGAAATATTGCCCGCGGCGTCCACCGCATAGGCCCTGATCGTATTGGCGCCCGGTGTCAGCGTCACGCTCACGTTCCAATTGGACCAGCCGTTGCCCGACGAGACAACGCTTGTCCAGGGTTGCGTGTTGTGTTGAAGCCACACGTTTGCGACGCCGACGTTGTCGTTGGCCTTGCCGGTGACGTTGAACACGCTGTTGCTCCAACGCTCGCCGGTCTTGGGCGCCGTGATGCTCAAGGTCGGGTTCTCCACATCCACAAAGGTGGCGGTGAGGCTGAGATTTGATTCCACGGTGAAGCTCAGCGTGGCGGTGTCCGCTGAAATGTCGCCTGACCAGCCTCTGAAAGCGAAACCTGGGGTCGGATGTGCGGTGAGTTTGTACGGGTATCCGAGATGGAGCGATTGCCCGTTGGTCGCGCCCGAAACCGTGCCTTTTCCGATGATCGTCAAGGTGAAAGGAACACCAATGACGTAATTGACAACGCACGAAGCCACGGTGGAGACGTTGGTGCTCGTGTCGTAGGCCTCCACTCTTATCGTATTCGGTCCGGGAATCAGATTGGTGACGGTGGCCGACCACTTATCGGTTCCCGTGGCCAACTGCCAGGCGTTTGTGCCGTTGGCGTTCTTCAATTGGTAATAGACTGAGGCGACGGCGACATTATCGCTCGCGGTGCCGCTCACGTGGACGGTCGAAGTGGACACGTCCGCCCCGGGCGTTGGCGAATCGATTGTAACCGTCGGAGGGGTTTTATCGGGAGTAAACTTGAAGATGAAAACCGCGTCGCCCGACTGTCCATTGTAGCCGGCCAGGGCGATGTCATACTGCGTCCCCGGAGTGACACTGAACGTGAGATAGGCCAGTCCGGTGGTGCGATTGATGCCGTTGGAATTGGTAACGACCGTAAGGGCATTGATCGCAGAGCCGGTAAAAACGCCCAGAAGCGTGTTATAGGAACTGCCGGTGGTGGCGATGGTGACCGTGCCAATTTGCGGGGCCGTCCAGTTCCACCAGACGGAGTGGCCGCCCACATTGCCGGCAATATTGGGTTCACCGGGTTGCTTGGAGGCGTACGTGGTTGTGACGTCATTTGTGATTCCGTCCGAGGGAATCAAGGTCGCGTTGGTAAAATTATCGTTGGCGGGAATATCCGCGGTCGTCGCCACCACCAGGCTCACGTCCGTGACGTTAAACGAGGTGTTAACGCCGTAGGTCGGGTCGGTGGTTACATAAAAATAAACCTCGACGGATTCTCCGGCATAAGACGAAAGCAAGTCCTGTCCCGCGTAGCGAATAAAATTGGTGGAAACGTCCACCCAACCGGATGTTGGGCTGGCGCTAGTCGCGGTGCCCAAGTTTATCTTAGGGTTTTCGTCGGTGTCCGCGATGTAAACTGTAAACGTGTCGTCGCCGTTGGGGTCGGTGCTCAGAGTTTCGTAATCCAGGCTCAACGTTGCCGCGATCAGGTTGGTGGGAAAGGTAACGATTTGATAGGCGCCCTCCTGCGCGCCATCGGCGTTACCCATCGAAAGGTAGTCGTTGACGACTTGCAAGCCCGATCCCACCAACACCCACGGAGCGGGACTGGTGGAATTAAATCCGCCGTTGACGATCAATTGGGTCGTGGCCAAAGCCGGTCGCAGGCAAATGAGCCACAAAAACAACAAGACAAGAAACTTCCGCCTCCTCATAATGAGGAATTTCTTGCATATTTCCCGCCGCCCCGCAAGCACTAAACGGAGGGCAGGGCGAGGCAGCGTTGGCCGTGGGTTAAGGAAAGGCGCTCGGTTCGAGGCTGTGGCGCGCGAACCACTCCCAGTCACGAGTGTCTGATGTCCAGTCCCACGGGCTAAAGGCGTAATCCCAGTATGTATAATGAACGGGGACTGTCGTTTGCGGAACAACCCACTTCTTGTACTCCTCGTGGCCGTCCGCAAACGAAAGCGTGCAGCCGCCGGAATGATAGCTGGCCGGAAGTTGCCGCCATACCACAACTCCTGGTTTGTACTGCACTTCAAAACTTGGAGATAACCAGAGGGAATCTGGATGCTCGTCCAGGAACACGCAGGCCATTGAAGGTCCAATTCCAGCAAGGTCAGCGATACGAATGAACCAACGGGAAATGTACGGTGGATGGGTTTGGGCGGACGCATAATAGGCGAACCCGGCATGGCTCTTCGGTTCGCCCGTGGCGCCAAGACCATCGCCCATTACATAATTCATGGAGACGCTCCGAGCGCGTTGGGTCCACCCCTCGGCTCTCTGTTGTGGACTTAGGAAGGTGTCCTCCGGGCAATGATACGGCGCAGCGACGTGGCTGATGTACGGGGCCATGCTGCTATTGGTGTCGTTCGTTAGGAGCGCTAGATTGCTGCAATCTGAGGCCGTACTCCAGTCTACCAAGCTCGCCACCCAATTCGGTGCATCCATGTCGTCCAATCCCCACACCGGATCTGTATTGTAAGCCAGATAGTCCCGACTGTCTTGGGCGTACATGAGCCACGCAACCGCCAGTTGCCGTTTGTTGTTGAGGCAGTACACCGTTCGAGCCTGGCTTTTTGCGCGAGCGAGAGCCGGAAGCAGGATAGCCGCCAGGATTGCAATCACTGAGATCACGACAACTAACTCGATCAGCGTAAATGCCGGCTTCGACCGCTTTTTCGGCAGTACGTGTAGTAATGGCTTTGATGGTCTCAAAATAACAGTGCGCGTCCGGGCCACGCAAAAGCGTGTCCCGGATGGCGGTTAGACACTACGGTGACCAATACCACAGCGTAACTATAGAACCGCCCGGCGCTCCGACAATCATGTCTTGATCGTCATACTCAATCTCCAAAAAAGCTCCGTTCTAATTTTACCCAAGACCTGGATCTATTAATGGCACTCTAGCGCCAAAGCCAATCGATTGTAAAGAAGAATCTGACGTTGGGTGTGGGACAGAATTCTTTCATTGGACCGGATTACACCTTGGAAGTATATGAGTATATGAATACGACCGATGGTTTCCGGGAGGGCGGAGCACCGCGAGTCGCTAATATGGTTAGGGCGTCGCGGCGCTCCGCCCTCCCGAAAATTGTCATACGCCCTCTGACGTTTCGTGACCTTTGCCGTCGCGGGGCGGAATTCAGGAGGCGGCGTCGGGCTGGCCGAGGTCGCCGGCAGAGAGCGTAAAACTGAACGTCGCACCCTGGTGGTCGATGCTTTCGCCCGAAATCTTTCCGCTGTGCCGGTGGATGATGCGTTGCACCGTCGCCAGGCCGATCCCAATGCCTTCGAAGTCAGCCTGGCCGTGCAGGCGCTGAAATGCGCCGAAGAGCTTGCCGGCGTAAGCCATGTCAAAACCGGCCCCGTTGTCGCGCACGAAATAGGTATCCACCGCCGCGCCGGTGGTTTTGCCAAACTCGATCCGCGCATCGGCCCGCTTCCGGGAATATTTCCAGGCGTTGCCCAGCAAGTTGACCAGGACGATGCGAAGCAACTGCGGGTCGCCATTGGCGTTCATGCCCGGCGTAATTTCCAGTTTTACGGCACGGCTGGGATCGCTCTCCCGGAGGTCGGCGAACACTTCGGCAGCCAGCGCGCTGAGGTCCACTACGCTGCGGTGAAGTTCGATGCGCGTCACCTTGGAGAGTTCCAGCAGCGCGTCAATCAATTCGCCCATCATTCGGGCCGACGCGCTTACCGTCTGGAGATGTTTCCGGTTGATTTCACTCAACTGACCGGTGCAATTGCGCAGGAGAATTTCGATGTAACCGCCAATATGCCGGAGCGGGGCGCGCAAGTCGTGCGACACCGAATACGAGAAAGCCTCCAATTCGTGGTTGGCCACCCTGAGTTCGGCGGTGCGCTGCTGGACGCGCGATTCCAACTCCAGGTTGGCGTGCTGCAAATCCGCCCTCGCTTGCTCGAGTTCCTCACTTCGCCTGGCCAGGTCCTCGTGCTTCTCTTCCAACTTGCACACCAGTCGCTCGCTGTATTCCCTCATGTCGTCGGATTCGAACCTCCATTCGGCACGATTGGGCGGGCGTCTTGTGGCGGCGCTGGCGGCTTCGCTCAGGGCGGCCAGGAGGACCTCGCGCGGGGATGGCTTGCGCAGATATTTGTCGCCGCCCAGGTCGTAGCAAAGCTTCTCATCGTCGACGGAATCATAAGTGGCCGTGTAAAAGATGAAAGGCATCATGCGCCACCGCTCGCTCTTGCGCACCTCCTGGCAGAGCCGGTAGCCATCCATGCGCGGCATAAGAACATCCGAAATGATCGCGTCAATGGACTGGCGTTCCAAGGCATCGAGCGCCTGGACGCCGTCCGGGGCCTCGACCACATCGAGCTTGTCCTCTTCCAGCATGGCCCGCAACAGGCGCAGGTTGGAGGGAATGTCGTCAACAATCAGAACTCTCATACTCTGGAATCCTCTTGGAAGGCGCCGCGTTCATTTCATTGATAATCGCAGTTGGCCGGGAAGAGTCCGCTGTTGACAATGTCCCGCTTCGCCTGCCACCACCGCTAATACACCGAAGTCAATAGAGCCAAATAATGCGCTTTGCCAACATTGTCAAATTATTGTTAGAGAGCATGTTGCAGACTATAAGTGACATTCGCCGGTGCGGGCAAGAATTGGGGGTGCCGCACCCGATTTTCGGGATAAGGGTTAATTCGTATGGACAGCACCGGCGTGAGGCGATACATAAAATGCGCAATGTTAAACCCCTTGATGAGACTGGCAATCGTCGTCGCCGCTTGCTCTTGGCAACTTCGCCGTCCGCTTCTGCTTGGCATCCTGGCGTTCTTCGTCGCCTGCCTTGCGCTTTGCGCGCAGCCGGTTTCGCCGGCGGAGCGCGTTTCGCTGGACGCCGACTGGCGTTTTGCCAAAGGCGACCCGGAGGGCCCGGAGTCGGGCCTGGGGTCCAAATTGGCGTATCCGGAAATCAAGGATTGGGTGGACGCCAGCGGCACCCGGTTTACGACCAATGCCGAAATGGCCGCCCGGACCAAACCGAAGGGCGACCCCGCTGACGACGTTTCTTATGCGCAAAATAATTTCGATGACAGTCCATGGCGATTGTTGAACCTGCCGCACGATTGGGGAATCGAGGGGCCGTTTAAACAGGAATATCCCGGCGACACCGGCAAGCTGCCGTGGTGGGGCGTCGGCTGGTATCGGAAACATCTGACGATTCCGGCGTCGGACCAGGGCCGCCGGATTTTTCTGGATGTGGACGGGGCGATGGCGTACGCCACCGTCTGGCTCAACGGCCATTTTATGGGCGGCTGGCCTTATGGCTATGCGTCCTGGCGCGTGGATTTGACTCCCGGCATCCACTTCGGCGGCAACAATGTCATCGCCATTCGTCTTGACAACCCGCCGAATTCCTCGCGCTGGTACCCCGGCGGGGGCATTTACCGCAATGTCTGGCTCGTGAAAACCGCGCCGGTACACGTCGCACAATGGGGCACCTACGTGACGACGCCGAAAATCAGCGCGGACTCGGCCACGGTGAAAATTCGCGTCACGGTCGATAACGATTCGGACGCGGATTGCGAGGTGAGCGTGAAGAATGAGATTTTCGAGGTGGGCGCGGACGGATCGAAAGGAGCGTCGGTCGCGACGTTTCCGGCAAGCGCCGTAAAACTCACCGCCCATCAGACCGTTCCGACGGAAATTTCGGGGAATGCCATCGAACATCCGCGGTTGTGGAGCATCGAAACGCCGGACCGCTATGTCGTGGTGACATCGCTGGAGCAGGATGGAAAAAAAGTGGACGGTTACGAAACGCCATTTGGGATACGCACCATTGAGTTCACAGCGGACAACGGTTTTCTGCTCAACGGCCGCCGGGTGCCGCTCAACGGCGTCTGCGATCATGCCGACCTTGGGGCACTGGGCACCGCGATCAACGTCAGCGCGTTGCGGCGGCAGATTGCGATCTTGAAGGAAATGGGTTGCAACGCCATTCGCACCAGTCACAACCCGCCCGCTCCCGAATTGCTCGATCTGTGCGATAGTATGGGGATGGTTGTCATGGATGAATCCTTCGACTGCTGGAAACGTGGCAAGACGCGCAACGATTACCATTTGCTCTTCGGCGACTGGCACGAAAAGGATTGGCGGGCGGAACTGCGCCGCGACCGGAACCATCCCTCCATCATTCTTTGGAGCATCGGCAATGAAATCCCCGAACAAGGTTCCGAGGCGGGGCATTTAATCGCGGCGGAATTGACGGGCATCGCCCATGAGGAAGACCCGACGCGGCCGACCACCGCGGCCTGCGACAATCAGCGCGCGGGGTACAACGGGTTCGAAAAGACCGTCGATGTTTTCGGCTACAATTACAAGCCCCACGAATACGGAAAATTCCGGCGCGCCAACCCGCACCAGCCGCTATTCGGAAGCGAGACGGCGTCGTGCATCAGTTCGCGAGGCGAATATTTCTTCCCCGTCAGCACAAACAAAGACGGCGGGAAGGCGGATTTCCAGATGAGTTCGTACGATCTGTATGCGCCGCAGTGGGCCACGCCGCCGGAGTGGGAATTCAAGGGGCAGGATGAGAATCCATCTGTCATCGGAGAATTTGTCTGGACCGGTTTTGACTATCTGGGAGAGCCGACCCCGTACAATCACGACCTGAGCAAGCTGATGAACTTCACGGACCCCGCCGAGCAGGCGCGCATGAAAAAAGAGCTGGATGAATCGGGGCACATTGCCACGCCGTCGCGAAGCTCTTACTTCGGCATCATCGATTTGGCGGGATTCAAGAAGGACCGTTTTTATCTTTACCAATCGCGCTGGCGGCCGACGCTGCCGATGGCGCATATCCTGCCGCATTGGAATTGGCCGGAACGGATCGGGCAGGTTACACCGGTGCATGTCTATACCTCGGGCGACGAGGCGGAGTTGTTCCTCAACGGCAAATCACTTGGCCGAAAGAAGAAGGGGCAGTTCGAATACCGCCTCCATTGGGACGATGTCGTTTATCAACCGGGCGAACTCAAAGTCATCGCTTACAAGGACGGCACCCAGTGGGCGAGCGACGTTGTCGCAACCGCCGGCCCGGCGGCGCAACTCCGTATGAGCGCCAAACAGAACGAACTTCAAGCCGACGGCCAGGACCTTGCGTATGTGACCGTCACCGTGGCCGACGAGAGCGGACGGCAGGCTCCGCGCGCAAATAATCACATCCGCTTCCAAATCGACGGCCCGGGAGAAATTGTGGCGACGGACAACGGGGACGCGACAAGTTTCGAGTCGTTCCAGGCGCCGGAACGCGACGCGTTCAACGGTCTTGCCCTTGTCATCGTGCGCGCCAAAGCCGGGCTGCCGGGGACGATAGGGTTGACCGCCGAATCCGACGGCCTGCAAGCCGGCAAAATCGAAATCGCGAGCCATTGAGGCGCCCATTTATTTTTTTATTATGCCCAGGAATTCACAAGACCCGCGCTGGCACGGCGAAAATAAGCCGCAAGGAAACCCGCACGAATTTGTCATCGACTCCCAGGAATACGACCGTATCCCGTACGGCGACGGACAGGATGATCTGGACGACGCCGAATGCGAAGGCTGTGGAGTGGCGCAGGGCGCCTTGCACAAGCTGGGCTGCCTACGGGAGCCGTGCCCGCGTTGCGGCGGCCCGGCGATCTCGTGTGATTGCCATTACGAGGATGATTAGGCGGAGTTCTCCCCATGTCGCAGCAGACCATTCTGGACCGCGTTGCCCAATTCGGCATCGTGCCAGTCGTCACGATTGAAGAAGTTGACAAGGCGCTGCCGCTGGCCGACGCGCTCCTGGCCGCCGGCCTGCCAATCCTTGAAATTACGTTTCGCACCGCCGCCGCTGCGGAGATCATCCGCACACTGTCGCGGGAACGCCCGCAATTGATCGTCGGCGCCGGCACGGTCATGACCCCGGCCAATCTTGAGGCGGCCAAAATCAACGGGGCGGCCTTTGGCGTTGCTCCCGGTCTGAATCCACAAATTGTCAATCAGGCGCGGCAGTTGGGCCTGCCTTTTGTCCCCGGCGTAGCGACTCCCAGCGAGATTGAAATCGGGATTTCGCTGGGCTGCAAACTGCTGAAATTCTTTCCCGCCGAAGCGCTGGGCGGGGGGGCAATGATCGACGCGTTCTGGGCCCCGTTCAAACACACCGGCGTCCGGTTTGTGCCAAGCGGCGGCGTGACGCCCGGCAATTTGGAAGCTTACCTCAAACTTGGAAGCGTCGCCGCCGTGGGGGGCGCCTGGCTTGCGCGGGCGGAGGACCTGGCAGCGGGCAACTGGAGCGAGATTTCGGCGCGCGCGCGGGCCGCCGTGGATATCGTGGCCAGGGCGCGGCGACAATAACAAGTTGCTCAGAAAACCATCAAAATGCGCCTCTGGCAGGGGCGGTGCTCCCCACCGCGCGCGGCGCGTTGGCGAAAAAATCGGCTTTCGCGTATTTACGAATTTTTAACGGCTTCTTGCCGGGTTTTGATTATACGACTTTTCGGGCAGGGGCTACGGTTGGGGCATGAAATGGAATGAAATTCTTCAGATCGTTTTGTTCTTCGGATTGGGTATCGCGCTGACACCGCCAGTGGGCCGGTTCATGGCCAAGGTGTATAAGGGCGAACGGACCTTCCTCCATCCCATCTTCAAGCCGATAGAAAATCTCATCTACCGACTGTCCGGCATCGATCCCAATGAAGAGATGACCTGGCTGAAGTATTTCTGGGCCGTTTTGATGTTCGCCTTTGTCGGCTTTGCGGCGGATATGGCGATCTTCATGACCCAGCAGTGGCTGCCGCTCAATCCGCAAAAATTGGCCAATTGCACCTGGGACCTGGCGTTCATGCAGGCTTGGAGTTTCACCTGCAACGCCGACTGGCAGTCCTATGCAGGGGAGACGACGATGAGCTATTTCTCGCAAGTCTTTGCCATCATGACCCATCAATTCCTAAGCGGTGCGGCCGGTCTTGCGGTGCTGGTGGCGGTCGGCCGGGCCTTGAAGCGCGCCTCGGTTAAGAGCATTGGCAATTTTTGGGTGGATCTGACCCGTGGGCTGGTCTACTTCGTAATTCCGCTCTCCGTGCTTTGGGCCATTCCGCTCGCCTGGCAGGGTGTTCCCCAAACTTGGAAATCTTACCCAACCGCCAATTTGATGGAGTCTTATACGACCCAGGTGCAAAAAACCGATGAAAAGGGCAACAACGTGACGACCAATATCCAGTTGGTCCTCTCCATGCCCAAACTGGATGCCAAGGGCCAGACCGTTCTGAGCAACGGCGTCGCCCTCATGGTGGACACGCCACAGGTCGATGCCAAAGGCGCGCCGATCATGACCAACGCTCCAGTCATGGTGGATGCGAAAGTGGCGACACAATCCATTCCGGTCGGTCCCGTGGCTGCGCTTGAGTCCATCAAGCAGCTCTTCACCAACGGTGGCGGCTGGTACAACGTCAACAGCGCGCACCCGTTTGAAAATCCCACACCGTTGTCCAACTTCCTGGAATTGCTCGCGATCATCGTCGTGCCGATGGCGCAAGTTTATATGTTCGGCCTGTTGGTCGGCAACACGAAGCATGCCTGGACGTTGTTCACGGTCATGCTCGCCCTGTTTATGCTTTCCTTCGCGGGAGCCTGGTATTTCGAGTCGCAGCCAAACCCGGTGACCGGCAATTATCCGGCCAACATGGAAGGCAAGGAACAGCGCATCGGGGTGATGAACAGCACGCTATGGGCGGCCGCATGCACTGCCATTGATAACGGCTCGGTCAATTCAATGCACGACAGCTATATGCCGCTGGCCGGCATGATGCCGCTCTGGAACATCCTGGTCGGTGAGATGTTGTTTGGCGGCATCGGCTGCGGCATGTATTGCATGTTGTTCCATGTGCTCATTACGGTGTTCATAGCAGGGTTGTTGATTGGTCGAACACCGGAATATCTCGGCAAAAAATTGGATGCATGGTGCGCAACATGGGCGGTCATTGGCGTCCTCATTCCCAACGCGGCTTGCCTGATCCCGACCGCAATCGCCCTCATGGTGCCGCAGGGCTTGTCCAGCATGAGCAACGGCGGGCCGCATGGGTTGACCGAAGTCCTTTACTGCTTCGGCGAGGCGGCGAATAACAACGGCAGCGCCTTTGCCGGGCTGAACGCCAACACGCCTTTCTATAATATCGCCGCAGGCATCGTCATCTGGATCGGACGCTTCATCCCGATCATTGCGGCGCTGGCGATAGTTGGAAGGCTGGCCTCGAAGAAAACCGTCGAAGCATCAGCGGGCACGCTGCCGACTCATGGCTTGACGTTTGGCCTCACTCTAACTGGAGTCATCATCATTGTCGCCGCGCTCACTTTTTTCCCGGCGCTCTGCCTGGGGCCAATTGTGGAGCACGGGCTGATGCTGGCGGGCAGAACCTTTTAGGAACCCACGAATAATCTTACAGAAGAAACTATGAGCACAAGAGTTGAATTCAAATACTCGCAACTGTTCCGCCGAGCGGTGATTGATGCGTTCAAGAAACTGCACCCGCGCGACGAAATCAAGAACCTGGTCATGTTCGTCGTGTGGCTTGGCTCGATCTGGACCACCGTCATATTATTCATGCCGGGCCAGTGCAACCTGTTCAACGTCCAGATTTGTTTCTGGCTGTGGTTCACCTGCCTCTTTGCCAATTTCGCCGAGGCCATGGCCGAAGGACGAGGCAAAGCCCACGCCGATGCCCTCAAGAAGATGCGTTCCAAGACCAATGCGCGCAAACTCGTCAATGGCAAGGAGGTCTCATCCTTGAGCACCGATCTGAAGATTGGCGACCTCTTTGTTTGCGAGGCGAACGAAATGATCCCCGCGGACGGGGAAATCATTGAAGGGATCGCCACGGTGGACGAAGCCGCGATCACCGGCGAATCGGCGCCGGTCGTTCGCGAAAGCGGCGGTGACCGCAGCGCTGTGACTGGCGGCACCCGTGT
Organism: Vulcanimicrobiaceae bacterium; assembly: GCA_035511075.1. Taxonomy (GTDB): domain Bacteria; phylum Verrucomicrobiota; class Verrucomicrobiia; order Limisphaerales; family Palsa-1400; genus DATAUD01. The sequence continues at coordinate 18,902 of DATKFW010000034.1, read as the reverse complement.
GTTGAGCGACCGGATCGTGGTCAGGGTGACGGCGGAAGCCGGCAATTCGTTTTTGGACCGCATGATTGGGATGATTGAGGGTGCGCGCCGCCAAAAGACGCCGAACGAAATCGCGCTGAACATCGTGCTCGTCAGCCTGACAGCGTTGTTCATCGTCGTGGTTTTTGTGCTGCCGCCATACGCTCATTACAACGAGAACGCCGCCGGGCAAAAGGACGTGGTGTTGACTACAGTTCCCGTCCTGCTGGCTCTGATCGTCTGTTTGATTCCGACGACCATCGGCGGTTTGCTCAGCGCCATCGGCATCGCCGGCATCGACCGCTTGATGCGCCGTAATGTTCTGGCAACCAGCGGGCGAGCCGTGGAAGCGGCGGGAGACGTGGACGTCCTGTTGCTTGACAAAACCGGGACCATAACCCTGGGCAATCGCCAGGCCACCGAGTTTATTCCGGCGCCCGGCATCAAAATCGAGGTTCTGGCCGAAGCCGCCCAGTTGGCTTCCCTGGCCGATGAAACACCCGAAGGCCGTTCCATCGCCGTTTTAGCCAAGGAGAAATACGGGCTGCGTGGACGCGAAGTGGGCGATCACTTTGCGACCTTTGTCCCTTTCACGGCGCAAACACGCATGAGCGGCGTTGACCTCTACGCCGAGCCGCAGACGGCAGCCGCCTCGCCTCCCAAACCCAGAGTCGAGGCGATATTGGCCGGTCGCGCCGCAACGTCACCAGCCATCAAGACTCCAGGCACTTCCTCCGCTCCGATCCGCTGCATCCGCAAGGGGGCGGCCGAATCCGTCGCTCTTTATGTCAGGGAAAACGGCGGCCAGGTCCCCAAGAGCCTGATGGATGGCGTAGATGAGATTTCCCGTCAGGGCGCAACGCCGTTGCTCGTTGCCGACGGCAAGACCGCCCTCGGCATCATCCATCTCAAGGACATTGTCAAAGGCGGCATTAGGGAGCGCTTCGGTCAGTTGCGAAAAATGGGGATCAAAACCATCATGGTTACCGGCGACAATCCGCTTACGGCCGCCGCCATCGCCGCGGAGGCTGGAGTGGACGACTTCATCGCCCAGGCCACACCGGAAGACAAACTGGCCCGTATCCGCAAGGAGCAGGAAGGGGGCAAACTCATTGCGATGATCGGCGACGGGACCAACGACGCGCCCGCGCTGGCGCAAGCCGACGTCGGCGTGGCAATGAACACCGGAACACAAGCCGCGCGTGAGGCTGGCAACATGGTGGACCTGGACAGCAATCCCACCAAGCTCATCGAAGTGGTCGAAATCGGAAAGCAACTGCTTATGACGCGTGGCGCGCTGACGACGTTCAGCATCGCCAATGACGTGTCAAAATATTTTGCGATTCTTCCGGCGATGTTCGGCCTGCTCTACGCCACAACCGCCGGCGGGCGCGGCCCGCTGGACAAATTGAATATCATGTACTTGCATTCCCCGCAGAGCGCCATCCTGTCGGCGGTGATTTTCAACGCGCTTATCATCGTGGCGCTCATCCCGCTGGCTCTCAAAGGGGTGAAATACCGGCCTTTGGGCGCCGCTGTGATTTTGCGCAACAACATGCTGGTTTATGGCATCGGCGGCATCCTTGTCCCGTTTCTTTTTATTAAATTGATTGATTTGTTGCTGGTGGCCGTTCACCTGGCGCCTTGACCCATCGTCCGCCAAAGTTTTAACGAGGAAAAAATTATGATTAAACTCCTGCTTCAGTCTGTCAGACAATTGATCTTGTGGTCGGTAGTAACGGGCGTGGCGTACCCGCTTGTCATTACGCTCATTGCGCAAGCGGCCTTTCGCGACCAGGCCAATGGAAGCCTGGTGGAACGCGACAGCAAGATTATTGGTTCGGCGCTGTTGGCGCAGCAATTCACAGGCTCGAATTACTTCTGGCCGCGGCCCTCCGCCTGTACCTATGGATCGGGTCCGGGCGGCATTGTGGCTTCGAGCGGCAGCAACCTCGGGCCAACTAGCGGCGCACTGCAAACCAACGTCATCAACAACGCCTCGGCCTTCATCAGCGGGAACAATCTGCCGACCAATACGGCGGTGCCGGTGGACATGGTCTTTGCCTCAGCCAGCGGTCTTGACCCTCACGTCAGTCCCGAAGCCGCCCAGCTTCAAATTGCGCGCGTCGCCGCCGCGCGCGGATTGAGCGAGGAGAAAGTAAAAGAGCTGGTCGAAAAATTTGTTGAGCCTCCGCAATGGGGTTTTCTTGGAGAACCGCGCGTCAACGTCCTGCTCTTAAACGTTGCTTTGGATCAACTCGCCGCGCAAAAAGCGGGATAAAACGCCGTCCAACGGATGAGAACTTCGGCATGAAATCGAAACTCACCGTGCTGATCATTGATGAAGAACGAGCCGTTCGAAGACTGGTGCGCGTTGTGTTGGAACACGAACACTACAAAGTGATCGAGGCGGCAACCGGTCGGATCGGGTTGAAGGCGGCCATAGAGCAACGACCGGACGTCATCATCCTTGAGTTGGATTTGCCGGATATCAGCGGTCTGGCGGTGTTGCGGCACATTCGGGAAAGAAGCCGCGCGCCGGTGTTGATTCTTTCCGAACGCGACAAGGTTCAGGACAAGGTAGGCGCGTTTGACGGCGGAGCGGATGATTATTTGACAAAACCGTTTGACACCGCTGAATTGCTGGCCCGGCTTCGCGTGATCCGGCGCAGCCTGCCGGGTATGCCGGAGAATTCCGTGCTGGTGGAGGGCGGCCTTCGGATCGATGTGGCATCGCATGAAATCACGTTCAACGGCCAAAAGCTGGATTTTACGCCAACTGAAGAAGCGTTGCTCCATTCGCTGGCTCGCCATGCCGGCACGGTGGTCTCCTGCAAGGACCTCGTGCTTCGAGTCTGGGGGCCCGATGCCGATCATAAAATTCATGACCTAAGAGTTTACATCGCCCACATTCGCAGAAAGTTGGCGGCGTATCGGGAAGAAATCCTGATCAGGACCGAAGGAAGCGTTGGCTATTGTCTCTCACTTTCCAATCGGCACGAGCATGCCGGGGTTGCCTTTGCCTTTTGAATCGACAAACATGAAGAGCAAGCGCCTTTTGCTTCCGATCAATCTGCCGAACAGTTCGTTTGACACACTTCTGTTCGCCAAACGAATGGCTGACGAACATCCTGTTTGTCTGACTTTGGTCCACGTAGTCCGCTTGAACATCGCGTTTGAAACCCGCGTCTATGATGAAGTATCCTTGGAATGCGAAGAGGCGTTGCGGCAGATCGGAAACCGCTTTTTTGGCGGGGCGCGGGCCGTGAATGTGAGCGTTCGTGTGGGCAAACCATACGAGCAAATCGTCACCGAGGCGGAATCTGTCCGGCCCGAACTGATTGTCCTGTCGAGTCCAAACCCGTCGCCCTGGAAACGGTTGTTCAGCGATGGAACGGTCAAGGGCGTCGTTGGTATGGCCCCGTGTCCGACGTTGGTCTTGCCACGCATTTGGACGGCGATACCAGAAGATTACCGCGACGGCGCGAATCGTTCCACGGCCAGCACCGCTCGCTGGCTCACATCGGCACCGGCATGACGATTATTGCCTGGCTGGTGTTCGTCGTTGCGGCGTTGCCGGAGGTCGGCGGTGACGACGTGATCCGGCACAGTTTGCGCAGCAGTAAGTCGGGCTTTGTGCTACTGGGTTTCGCCACACTTGGTTGTTATGGCATGCTGGTGAACTCGATCAAATGGGACTTTTCAAAACTTATTCCCGTCTAGGTCGGATTCTTTGCGCTTATTAGCGTTTTGTATGGGTGGATTGTCTTGCATGAGAGGATATCGGCATCCACCAGGCTGGGATTGGGGCTGATCATTGCCGGATGCTCGGGCATTCAATTTGGTCATCGCTAGGGGCGTCACTTTTCCTGGATATGTTGGAGCGCCGCCTGCGCCTCTTTTTGCGCCGTTGGATCAGTGGAGACTTCGAGAACTTTTTTCAGCGCCGTGGCTGCCGCCTCCGGCCGCGCCCCGGAGATCGCGCCGGCAATCTGAATGACCGCCCGGGCCGCCTCGGGACGCACGGCCTGGTCGTCCAGCATCGGAACGGCCAGGGCCAGCGCCTGTTCGTCTGCGACAGCGCCAAGGCCGGAAAGAAGGAGTCGCTGTTCGGCCGCGTCCAGTGGCGGTCCGTCAAGAATCGTTTTGAACGCGCCCAGCTTCGCGGCGACCGGGATATTGACGTTTTCCTCGCGCGTGCTCAGCCGCACACAAGCGCCAATGGCCAACAATCGGAATTTCTTTTCCCCGGACCCGAGGGCCAACTGGACCAGATCCGGCAGCATTTCGGGGTCACGCGTATCGCACTCCGCCCGGATTGCCGCTTCGCGGATCTGTGGATCGGAATCGTTTACTTCGACTTGCAAGATTATGCGGGCCGCCGCGTCGTTAAGGCCCCCGCAAATGGGCAGCAGACTCAGGCGCACCTGCAACGGCCCATTCTGAATTGCTTCGGCCATCGGCGAAGCGTCCGCATGACCCGTTTGCGATTGAATTCGCTGATAAACAACGCCAAGAGCCTCCGTAGCTTCCGACCGGGCGTCGTCGCTTTTCGCATCGACGACGAGTTGAATGAGGCTGGGAATTTCCGGCAGACCCGCAAGCAACGCCAACGCCTGGCATGATGCCGCGCGGGTTGAATCATCATCGCCACGCGCTAAGTCAGCCAATGTGGGAAGGGCAGTTTTATCGCCACGGCTTCCAAGCGCGCGGAGCAATTCAAGACGAACGGTCGGGTTGGCGCCGGCAATGGCCTCCAGCAAAGCGCCGGTCACGGCTCCGCGCCGCAGGTCAAGCAACGATTGCCGGGCGGCGTTTCTTTCGGCGCCGGTCGTGGCGGCTGCCTTCTGCGCCAGAAGAATCGCCACCGAGCCGTCGCCCAAATCGCCTAACGCGGAAATCGCCGCCAATCGGACATCAGAATCGGGGCTGTCGGCCAGACTTGCCACTGCCGGCAACGCGGCGGCGTCGCCACGTTGCGCGAGGCATTGCAGCAGGGCGATTTGCACCGGCGGCTGGGTTTTCGCCAGCAAGTCGGCCAGGGATTTCGTGACGGCGGCGCCCTCCAAGCTGGAAGCCAGTTGCAGCGCCGCGCCCTGAGGGGCGGAATCCGCGCCCGCAATCGCATTGGACATCAAATCAATCCCGCGCGCGCCCGAGGACAATATCAGGCCGCGAAAAGCGGCGAGCCGAACATTGTCGCTCTTTTCGCCGTCGTAAAGCCGTTGAAATATTTTTTGCGCCGCGCTTTGTTCGCCTTGCGTCAATAATTTGTTTGCAATCGCCAGGAGCGCGTCGATTTTGGCGTCATTGACGGCCCCCGGCGAACTGGAAGCCGCCTCTTCAAGCGCCGCGAGCGCCTTTGCGCCGCCAATCCGGCCCAATGCCTCGCACGACGCGACCGCAACGTCTGCGTTCGTGTCGGACTGGAGCCTGCCCAATTGCGGAATCGCATCCAACTCCCCGCGCGCCGCCAATGAATTGATGATGCCGACTTCGTTGGAGCCGGAAGTTTGCGCCAGCGCGTCCAAGAGGGCCGCGCCCGCTTCGGGCCCCTGCATCGACTCCAGGGCGTAGCGGGCGGAATGGGAAAGCTGTTGGTCTGTCAACAGGGCGGCGAGAGCCGGGACGCACTCTTTGGTGCCGATGCGTTTAAGCTGCGCGCAGGCGGCGTCCTTGTCCCGTGGCGAGGTGTCGGATTGCAAAATTGCGATCAGCCGCTCTTCCGCGGTTCCGTCGGCAGCGCGCGCCGAGGGGGGAGAGATCAAAAGCAACACCCCAATTGAGATGAGCGCAAGATAACCTAAGGGCATGGGAAATTAGGAATTAAGAATTATGAATTAAGAATGCGGAAATACCGTCGCGCTATTTCGCTTCGAGTACCAGGACCCAATCTCCGTCGCCGTCGTGGTTGGGGCCGGGGGGCGTGAAAGTTCGGGAACCGATGTTGGAGAACGGCGAATCCGCGATCGCGGTATAAGCGCCGTCGGACGGGTCGAACCAGCGCGCGGTGACCGACGCGCTGAGCCTGGTCATGTCGATGGTCAGGGGCCGGATCGTTGGCGCATAGGCTATTGCCAGGCGGCCATCGGGCGTGCGCGCCGCCGTCGCGTAGTCGTTGTCGTCGATGGTGCCCTGGCTGGAGAATGTGCCGTAGCCGGCGGTCAGGGTGTTATGCGTCTGATCCGGCACCAGATTATACCACGGGCGCGACTCGAAGAACGACTTTAAGAAAGCAATCTGCGCGGCTCCCGGAGTATCGATGTGGCTTTGCCAACCCGGCGCGAAGGTCCATGTATAGTGGTTGCCGTATATTAGTCCCGTGGCTCCGCTTAGATTTGACCAGTATTCCTCCCTGCGCAAAGTGCTCGGCGTGCTGACGTGCGCCTGCCCAAGGGACTCATAGTCGTAACAGGACTCGACCATGAAAACCGGCATCGTGCTGGCGCGATTGTAGCCGTTGAGCACCTCCGCGTAAGTCGGGAAGTAGGTATAGGCGCCATTGATGGAGACGATGGCCGCCCAGTTCGGGCCATCGGTGGAGAGGCCGAAGCTGCCGCCCAATTCGGCGGTGTGGATGTGGCGGGTGTCTGTTGCCTGAATCCCCCGGGCCACGGCCGTCACGGCCGCGTCATCGACGGGATTGTTGCACGTCCCGTAGTCGTTCCCGCTCATCCAGAGGATATTATCAAAGTGCTTGTATCGATTTCCGAGATACTTCCCGTAGTTATTGCAAGCCTTGGGACCATTGTTGACCATATTGGTCAGCCACCCGCCGGTTTCGATGGGGTCCAAGAACACCAGGAGATTGTATTTGGCGGCCAGACTGATCATCTGGTCGCAACGCGCGAAGAAGGCCTCGTTGGGTTTGGAGAGGTCGTAATGGGCCAGATCGGTGGCGCCGGGAAGGTATCCCGTGAATGGGAGCATCCCGTCGCGGGTGCTGCCATCATCCCTGCCGGCTGTATAGGTGTCGCAGACCAGGTTGATCCACATCGTGTTAAATCCGTGGGCTTGCCGGTTCGAGAAATAGGAATCTGCCTGCGCGGTCGTCAAGTTGACCGTCAGGCTTTGAGGGCAATCTCCCGTGATCAGAAAAGGCGCGTTATTCTGGTCCACAAGATAGCGATTGTTTGCGCTGACCTTCACTGGATAAACTGCTTCTGCGGCCCGGGCGCTGCCTGCCCATGCGCCTGAGATCAGAGTGACTCTCAGGATGTTCAGCCAGAACCGGACGGCAACTGCGCGGTGCAATAACATGGAATTGGGTGAAAACATATTCGTCCACTTTCACGGTGTCAAGCCGGGCGTCGGACCGGCGATGTCCTAGTGTGGAACTTCATTAAGGTCGCTGAGTTCTCTTCTTCCAAGATTGACGCCACGATCTGGGCAGGGTTACAGTCGTCAACGCAATTACCAATGACAAAAATCCGCCAGGAATGTGCTTTCACCTTGGTTGAACTGCTGGTTGTCATTGCCATCATCGCCATTTTGGCGGCCATGCTCCTGCCGGCGCTGGCGACAGCGAAAGGCTCCGCCCAACAGACAACTTGCCTTGGCAATTTGAAACAGATCATGCTCGCCAACGAGGGGTATGTCACCGACAACAAGGGCCGATATCCAACCGAGAGCGACACCGATCACTGGTCGAATCTGCTGTATTATGAGTATGGCCGGAATACGAACATATTATGGTGCCCCACTGACGTGGCCAGGGGAATACCCGCCACTTATGCCGGCACTGGCCCGGGGGACGATACGTTGCGCAGTTACATCGCCAATGGATGGGATGAAGTTTTTGGTTATGACGGGACGACCGGAACGATAGGAGACCTGAAAGAATCGGTAATCGTTTATCCGGCGGAGACCGCCGTCTTTTCAGAGAAATCTCATAACCAGGACGACTACTGGGTCGATTATTTGGAGGCGGGCGATGATCTTACCGACAAGATTCAATACGGCATGCACGGCGCCGCCAAGCCGTCAAAAAAAGGCGGACACAATGTTGCCTGTGCCGACTGTGGCGTGCGGTATTTGAAATTCGGCCAGGACATTAGTCCAATTAACTGGTGGCTCATCTTCCAAACGAATCGCACGGCTGCGCGGTTGACGACCCAACTGTTGCCGCAGATTCAACCCTGATAGTCGTGGGAAATGGGTGGTCGTTCCTTGTGTTGGCCGGACACCTGGGACCGCCCTTATTGCCGCGCATTTCAATCTTACGGCGCCGGCAAAGCCTCCACAACCAGCACTTCAAACGGTTGGAGTTTGAACGCGGTCTCTTCACCGGCACGCAGCTTCGTTACTTCCACGCTCTGGTCCTTGAACGGATTGACCAGGGTGAAATTCTGCGCCGCGCCTTCCGGCAATTCGAAAACTTTGGCCGGATCAATGTTGATTTCCCCGGCCCTGGACGAAGGATTGCGCAAAGTCAATATGCCTTTCCTGGGCGACCACGAAGCCCAGCCGTAAACCTCCCGGTCCGCCGGCGCGCCGCCGACCCAATGCGTGTCCACGAGCGTGTCGGCGTTTTCGCGCGACCATTTGGCGGCTTCGGCGAGTGTGTCCCAGTTTTCCGGCGTCATCAGGCTCGGGGTGATATACATTTCCTGCAACTGCGTGCCGTTGCCAAAAAACGCGCGGATTTCCGATTTGAGAATGTTGTTGGTGTCGTAATTCAGCCCGTGCGCCTGCTTGGCGTAAATGATGCCGTGAAGCATCAGGGAATTGAGCGGATACAAATCGCTCCGCCCCACAACTTCGTCATGCACGTCATTGTCCTTGTAGGAAATCCAGCGTTCGCGTTCGGGGGCGGTGCCAGGTACAAACGAATGATCCTCGCCGCCGCGCCAGATCGAGTCGGCGTGCAGGAGCCAGAACGGAGAGGGCCAGGTGCCGGTGGTCTGGTTGATGTAAATGTCCGGCTTGAGCGAGCGCAGTTCTGCAATGAGCTTGAGCATGGCCTCGAAATCGCGCAGGGCGGCGCCCGTCTCGTCATTGCCATCGACGCCGATGCCGTCGAACTTGAACTGGTTGATGCCGTATTTCTCCACCACCTCCACGCACAGTCCGCGGAAGCGCTCGTAATACTTCGGCCCGGCCAGGGAGAAATTGCCGTCGCGGATCTCGAATCCCTGCGCCTTGCCGTATTTGATCCGATCCGCATGCGGCTGGCCGTAGCCGCCCCAGGGCGAAAGCCAAATGCCCGGCGCCGCGCCGTATTGGGCCGCGGCCTTCTCCAGCGGCGCGAAGCCATCGGGAAAGCCGGAATTGAAATGCCACAGCGTTTTGGGATCGTCCCAGCCGTCATCGAACATAAAGGAATCCAGCTTGACGCCGCGTTTGACCGATAATTCCTCGCCGAAAGCGTGGATGACATTCAACGCCGCCGCCTGGTCATACCGGTTGAAGTAACCGATGTCATACCACGAATTGTAATGCAGAAACGGACGATACGGATGCGCCCGTTCGCGCTCCAGGTAGGCCAGAAAATCGCGGCGCAATTGTCCCGGCCGCACGAAGCCCACGACCACCGAACAGACGAAGCTTTCGCCCGGCTCAATGGGAGCGCCGCGCGGCAGGAAGCAGCGCACATAGCCCATTTCCGCGCGGTTAATCGAGAGCGGATGCTCCACGCCATAAAACGTCGTTTTGTCCGCCACCGGGCAACCGTCCACCGTGCCAGTCGCGTGCGCCGTGACGTTTGGGGCTTCCAACATGCCCACGGACTTCAAGGGCACCGCGCTTTTTCCCGCCTGGAGAACCACTTGTTCGCGAAGATAACGCGAGCCGTCGCGCAAAATCGCGTGCCATGTCACTTCCAGGTTGCCGTCTGGGCTGACCAAGTCCGCGACCAATTCGCGGCCCGGCAGGCGTTCCGCCAGACGCGCTGCGTTCGGGTTGACGGGCAATGCCGCGATGCGCGGGCGGCCCGTCAGCTTGAACTGGGCGGAATGCAAGATATCTCCGTTGGTCAGCACCAGACTGAACAAATCCGCGCCGAGCTTGACGATTTGCCCGGTCTTTTTGTCTTGCAACGAACCGGGCAGAAAGCGGCCGCCTTTGGTCTCGCAGGTGACGCTTACCTGGTCATTGTCCAGGGTCAATGCGGCCGCCTGAAGCTGCGCTGCCGGCCAGTTCGCCAGCGCCGCCGCCCCCAACAGCGCCGCGACTCGAGTGTAGATTTTCAATGGATTTCTCATTTCAGATTGTCTCGACCAGTTTGTTCATCTGCGCTTCCTGCAGCTCGATGGACTCCGCCAGCTTGAACTGCGTGCGGCATCGGTCCAGGTTGTGGCCTTCGCGATGCACTTTGAAATAAGTGTCGCCAGCCAGAAAATCCGTCAGGAACCGGATGCCGATTTCAAATGTGATGAGCCAGCCGGAAAAGGGCAGGAGTTTTTTTTCCGCGGGCGTCAGGAATTCCGCCGCCGCCAGGTAGCCTCGCGCGAGGGCCTCGAACATCGGAAACTGGAGGGTCACCCTGGACAAATCGCGCTCGTCTTCGGGCGCCGGGCTGGTCGCCGTGCGGACCATGTCGCCAAAATCATAGAGCGCCAGGCCGGGCATGACCGTGTCCAAATCAATCACACAAATTGCCTGGCCCGTGGTGTCCTCGAGCATTACGTTGTTGAACTTGGTGTCGTTGTGCGTGACGCGCTCCGGCAATTTTGCATTCAGCAGGATGCTTGTGGCTGCCTTTTGATTCAAGGCCCACTCGATTTCCGCCCTCGCCAGTTTTGCCCGGTTGGCGACATCGGCTTCGATCGCTTTTTCGAGCGCCGCAAACCGTTTCGGCGTGTGATGAAAATCCGGAATCGTGTCGTGCAGACGCGGCGCGGGCAGATCGGCCAGCAGTTTCTGGAATTGTCCGAACGCTCTCGCGGCCTCAAAGGCCTGTTGCGGGGATTCGACGGCGTCGAACGTCCGCGCCTTTTCGATGAAAATATAGACGCGCCAGTGGTTGCCCTGCGCGTCGCAATAATACGGCCGGCCGTCGCGCGCCGGAATCAATGTGAGCACACGGCGCACGGCATCGGGCTGGCCGGCGGATTTTTGCGCCAGATGCGCAGTCACCCGCTGGACGTTCTCCATGAGGGCCGGCGGATTCTTGAAGACGTGGTGGTTGATCCGTTGAACGATGTAGCGGGCACGCCTGCCGCCGTGATCTAAAACAACGCAGTACGTGTCGTTTATATGACCGGTGCCGTAAGGCGCCGCGGCGACGAACTCACCGCGCAATTCGAATTCGCGCGTCACGGCGCGGATATCGTGCTCTGTATTCAAAGCCATTCTGATTCGTGGTCCAGTGACATTATCAATGAAATGTCAGCCACGGATGGCCCGGATGTCACGGATATTCCGCGGTTGCGAGCAGTTGCCGCAGGGGCTTCAGCGACTCGCCAGGGAGGCAGCGGGCCACGATGCGTCTTGTTTGGCGGTGACCGATCCAGTTTTTTGTTGGAGCAGTCCGGCGGGGTGATTCTTTTTCAGGCGCAACAGGTATTGATTGGGATGCTGGTGGCCATATTGCTCGAACATAGCGACCATGTGGCCGACATTTAGATGACATTCCTGGGCGACCTGCTGCAGCGAAGTGAGCCGCTGGTAATTTCTGTCAATGTACTGGCGGCATTGGAGATAGGTTGCGAATGAATACTTGTCCGCGCCATTGTGCGGCGCGCGCGTTGTAACAACATCGGCCTTCACGGGGGTGAGGAAGGGCAGGGCGGGCGGATTGTCCTGGAATTCGTAGCGCGAGTTATCCAAAATCTGGACCCTCACGGCCCAGGCCATGGCGAGGAGTGACGCGGTAGCGATCAATAATACTTTATTCATAATGTTCGTTTAAGTTTCTATTTTTGCGGGAGACAAAAGCCGGCGGGCCATTCGGCCGGGCCTGTTGTTGTTTTAGTCTCATCACTGCATCAATAGACCACCCCGCTGTTAAGCGATGATTCGCAAAACGCGGGAAAATTGTTAAGCCAGTGTTAATTTTGGGAGAAAAGTCGAGAAGGGACTAAGACTTCCTGGTTGCGGCGGCGCGGCATTGGTCGGCGACCCAGTTTAAATCGTGGAGAAAACGCTGGCGTTTTCGCTCCGTCCAATCGGCCAGCACTTCGGTCTGCAAGGCGACTGCGATTTGCCGGACCCGTTCGTATTGGCGCCGGCCCTCCGGCAGAAGACGGAGGCGATACGCGCGGCCGTCGCGCTCGTGCCGGATGCGTTTGATCCACCCGGCCCCTTCCATGCGCTTGACCAGCGCCCCGATCGTGTTGGGATCGCTCGCGATCAACCGGGTCAAATGACTTTGGGTCAACCCTTTGGGATCGTGCTCCGCCAGATTGCGCAGGGCGGTGAATTGATCCGGCGTGACGCCAGTGTGGGCCAATCGACGCCGAAAGGTTTGGTTCAGGTTGAACCAGGCCTGGCGCAGAAGTATCGGCAGACGGCGACCGGCCGGCGCGTCGGCGGACCGCGCGCGGGAAGCCGGTTTTAAACGTTTTGCGCGAACCATTGTCAGATATTACGTGTAAGTATTATTTGCATTGCGTTTCACGGAAAAAGTTGTAGAAGAATCTGAGTGTCCTTGGAAGCCCAATAATCATGAAATTGAAAATTCCGGTTGTATTGAGCCTTCTGGGTATTTCTCTCGCAAACCCGGACCTGCGCGCGGCTCCCACCGGCTGGTTCAACTGGCGCGGACCCAACCAAAACGGCACCTCGGCGGAAAAAAATCTGCCGGACACGCTGGACGCGGCGCATCCGTTGTGGACGGCGGATTTCCCCGGAATGTCCACGGCGACGGCTTGCAACGGACGCATTTATATCATGGGTTACCTTGGGCAGGGACCGGATTTATCGGAGGGCGTCGCCTGTTTTGACGCCGAAACGGGCAAAAAGATTTGGGAGAAGCTTTACCTCGATTTTCTGAGCGACACGATTTATCTGCGCTATTCGACGTCCAGCCCCGCCATCGATCCGGAGACGGGCAATGTTTACATTCAGGATACGCAGGGAATATTTGCCGGTTTCAGCGCTGACGGCAAACCTCTTTGGGAGCATTCGTTGATGGAGGAATATGGGCGGCTGACGTTTCCCAATGGGCGCACGGCCTCTCCGGTGGTTGATGGGGATCTGGTCATCACGCGCGGCATCACGGCCAATTGGGGCGCGCAAGGGCCGGCGTCGGACCGTTTTTACGCGTTCGACACTCGCACGGGGCAGGCTGTGTGGTCCTCGACTCCGGGCGCCCGCCCCAAAGACAATTCCTATTCGAACCCGGTGCTGGCCTGGCTGGATGGCAACCGGGTTTTTTACGCGGCCACGGGCGATGGGGCGGTCGTCTGCGTCAATGACCGAACCGGCCAGCCGATTTTTCGAATTCCCCTTTTCAAGGCGGGGATCAATTCCTCGTTACTGCTGCACAACGACGACGAGATCATCGCCATCTATGGGACTCCTTACGAGCCGGGCCAGATGGTCGGATTGAAGGTGCCCCACGTCTCGCCGACCAACGCCACCGATCCTGTCATCGTGCCGCGCGCGGAGGTGGAATTGTGGGACAACGAACTGCGCACGTCGGCCAGTTCCCCGATTCTTGTGGGCGATCGCGTCTATGTCACCAGCGAGATCGGTTACCTTGTCGCGGTGGACGCGTTAAGCGGGAAACTGCTGTGGCGGTTGAAACTGGGCACCGAGCAGCGCAATTCCTGCCCGCTCTTTGCCGATGGAAAAATTTATGCGCCGATCCTAAACGATCCCACCCTTTCCGCCGACGTTGGCGAGGAGAGCGCCGCGGGCGGTCACGGCGCCCTCTATGTGATCGAGCCGGGTGACACGGACGCAAAAATTCTTTCGCGCGCGACGCTGGATGGGCGTTGCTACGGAACCCCCACGGCTTACAATGGCCGGATATATATGCAAACGACCAAGAAGCTTTACTGCTTCGGCGATCCCAAGCCGAACTCCGCCACATTCGAAACGGCGGACGCCGCGCCGGAGGTCAAATGGCCGGAGGCGGGTGCTGCCAAGAGTTTGCAGGCGGTTCCCTCAGAACTATTGCTGCAACCCGGCGACGTTGTTTCATTTCACGTCCGTGCGCTGGACGCCAATGGATTGACAGCCAGGGAAATCGACGATCCAAAGTCGGTGCAATGGGCGTCCTTTATTCCGCCGACGGCGAAGGTCAAGGCCCGGATGAATGCCTCGTTCAATGCCGATGGGCAAATGATCGCGGCGGAGGACAAGGTTCCTTCGGCCGGGGCGTTTCAGGCAAAATCCGACGATTTGAAAGGCTATATTCGAGGCCGCGTTTTGCCGGGATTGCCAATCACGGAGGATTTTGAGGAAGTCAAGCTGACCGAGATGACGTCCAACACCATCGAACCTCCAACCGCGTTCGCTTATCCGCCGCTGCCATGGATTGGGGCGCGGTTCAAGTTTGATGTGCGCGAAAAGGACGGGAACAAGTGCCTTGTCAAGACGATTGACAATCCGTTCTTTCAGCGCGCCATGGTGTTCATGGGGACGCCTGAGTTGAAGAATTACACGATCCAGGCCGACGTGATGAGCGATGGAAACAAGCGCAAGATGTCCACGGTCGGCCTCATCAACCAGCGCTACCGCATTTCCCTCAAAGGCAATGAACAAGTCCTGGAAACAACCTCCAACGAGGAATTGATGCGCGTGGCGGTGCCGTTCCATTGGACGCCCAACCAATGGTATGTATTGAAGGCGCGCGTGGACGTGGCGCCGGACGGCTCCGGGGTGATCCGGGGCAAGGCCTGGAAAAAAGGCGACCCGGAACCCGATGTGTGGACCAGCGAAGCGCCGGTCGACCATGCGAACGAATGCGGGTGTCCGGGTTTATTCGGGTTCTCCCCGCAAAACATGCGGGTCTATATTGACAACATTGCCGTAACAGCGAATTGAAGCCATGAAGAATATTTCCACGCTCACCGCCGCCCTTGCGCTGTGCGGTTTGACATCATACGCCGGTGATTGGCCGCGCTGGGGCGGACCGGACCCGGGACGCGACATGTATTCGCCGGAAACCGGCCTGCCCGATCATTTCACGACGACCACCAACGGCCAGATCGACTTCAAGCCCGGCACCGATGAAGCCGATCTGCACAATGTTCCCAATGCCAAATGGGTCGTCAAAGTCGGCTCGCAAAGCTACGGCAACGTGGTGGTCGCGGGCGGCAAGGTGTTCATCGGCACCAACAATGAAAATCCACGCGACCCGCAACACCAGGGGGACCGGAGCATTCTCATGTGTTTTGATGAAAAAACCGGGGCGTTCCTGTGGCAGTTGGTCGTGCCCAAACTCGCATCCGGCAAGGTCAATGATTGGGAAAATCTGGGCCTGCTTTCTTCGCCCAGCGTCCAGGACAACCGCGTTTACCTGGTGACCAGCCGGTGCGAAGTCATGTGTCTGGATGCCGACGGCATGGCCAACGGCAACCAGGGTCCGTTCATGGATGAAGCCCAATATGTCGCCGGTCCCGGCAATCCTCCGGCAAAAATCGGCCCGCGCGATGCCGACATCATTTGGAAATATGACATGATGGATGAATTGGGAGTCTTTCCGCACAACGCCTCCAATTGCTCGGTGCTCATCGTCGGCGACCTAGTCTACGCCTGCACTTCCAATGGGCAGGATTGGACGCATGTGAACATACCCTCTCCCAATTCCCCCAGCCTCATCGCCATCAACAAGATTACCGGGCAACTGGCCGGCGAGGACAACGCCGGCATCGGGCCGCGCATTTTTCACGGGGAGTGGAGTTCCCCGTCAATGGGCGTGGTCAACGGGCGAACATTGATTTTCTTCGGCGGCGGCGACGGAGTTTGTTACGCCTTTGATGCCACACCGCAAAAGGGTGATGGCTCGCCCATCGTGCCGGTCGTTCCCGGACCGCCAATCAATCGGTTCGAAGACAAGGACACCGATTACTTGAAAAAAGTCTGGTGGTACGACTGCAATCCGCCCGAACGCCGCGTCCACGATGAAGCGCACAAGTACCCTGCGCCGGACGGTCCGAGCGAAGTCAATGCGACGCCCGTTTTCTGGAACAACCGAGTTTATGTGGCCGTGGGCCAGGACCCGGAACACGGCGAGGGAGTTGGCATTCTTAATTGTATTGACGCGACGCAGACGGGCGACATCACCAAGAGCGCCAAAATTTGGAGCTACGACAAGATTCACCGGAGCCTCTCGACCGTTTCCATCACGCCGGACGGCCTGATGTTTATTGGCGATTTTTCCGGTTTTGTGCATTGCCTGGACGCCATGACGGGCAAAGTCTATTGGGTGCATGACATGAAGGCGCACATGTGGGGATCGACGATGGTGGCCGACGGCAAGGTGTATTGCGGTGATGAGGACGGGGACCTGGTTGTATTTGCCGCAAGCAAGGAGGAAAAGGTCCTGAGCCAGACGAATTTGGGCGCGCCGATTTATTCGACGCCCGTGGTGGCCAACGGGGTGCTCTACGTGCATTCCAATACGCACCTGTTCGCCTTTTATGACTCGCAACGCAAGCGGGTGGTCAGCGACGAAAAACCGAAGGTCGACATCGACGTGAACAAACAATGAAGAAACTTTTCCTGTTTGTTTTCATCCTGGCGATTTACGCGGCGCACCAGGACAGTTGGAATTGGGCAAAATCCGCCCCGATGCTTTTTGGATTTCTGCCGCCGGGCCTTGCCTATCAAGCGGCTTATTCCATTGCGTGCGCCGCGATGATGGCTGTGCTGGTCAAGGTCGCCTGGCCAAAACACCTCGAAGAGCAGGCAGACAAGCCGCGCCAATGATTCCGGTCATTGTCATCCTGGCCTACCTCGCGCTGATCGCCTTTATAGGCGGCATGGCTTTTAAGAAGAGCAAGGAAAACACCGAAGACTTTTTTCTCGCCAACCGGTCGATCGGTCCGCTGATTTTCTTTCTGTCGATTTTTGCCACCAACATGACGGCCTTCGCCATCCTCGGCAGTTCCGGCCAGGCTTACCGGCAGGGCATTGGAATTTACGGGTTGATGGCGTCGTCCTCGTGTTTTGTCATTCCCTTGACGATCTTTTTCATCGGCACGCGGTTGTGGGCGCTGGGGAAAAAATTCGGCCATCAAACGCAGGTCTCCTACTTTCGTGATCGCTGGGAGTGCAATCACATCGGCACGGTCATCTTCGCGTTGACTGCGGCGATGCTGGTGCCGTACATGATCATCAGCATCATGGGCGGCGGCACGGTGCTGGCCAATATTTCGGCCTCCGGCCCGTTGCACCAGCCGTTGATTCCCTACGCGTGGGGCTGCGCGGTGGTCGCGGTGGTCGTGACCTTGAACGTTTTCCTGGGTGGAATGCGCGGGACGGTGTGGGTCAATATCCTGCAAACGATCCTGTTCCTCTGTTTTGGCGCGGTGGCCGTCGCGGTCATCAGCCATGCGCTGCCGCTGGGATTCAGCGATTACATGAGCAAGCTGGCGGCGGACCCGAAGACGCGATTCCTGGTAACGCGGGAAAGAATGCCGCAAGTGGCCTTCTGGAGCTATACGTTGATTCCGCTTTCCTCTATCATGTTTCCGCACATGGCGATCATGTGCTTTTCCGCGCGGCACGTCTCGGCTTTCAAACAGACGGTGATCGCCTATCCGCTGGCCATCCTGGCCATCTGGCTGCCGTGCGTTTTTCTGGGCGTGCTGGGATTTGCCACGCTGGGAAAAATTCCCGATCCCGACGGCGTGCTGGTGCAGATGTTGC
The DNA here is from genome assembly GCA_035511075.1 of Vulcanimicrobiaceae bacterium. GTDB lineage: Bacteria > Verrucomicrobiota > Verrucomicrobiia > Limisphaerales > Palsa-1400 > DATAUD01. The sequence continues at coordinate 1,121 of DATKFW010000034.1, read as the reverse complement.
AGAAGTACGCGCCGGCCTGGCTGGCCGGGGTATTGGGCGCCGGGATCATCTCGGCGGTCATGGGTTCGGACGCCCACCAAGTGCTGGCGTTGAGCACCATGTTTACCAAGGACATTATTGTACATTATGGAGGGCGGGAGAAGTTCGGCGAACGGCGCTCGGTGCATTTCGCCCGGATATTTATTATTTTTGTCACACTGATCGCCTATTTTGTCGCGCTCTCATTGAAGGAGAAACAGGGAATATTTGAAATCGCGGTGCGCTACGCCTTCTCCGGGTTCGCCGCGATGGCGCCGGTGATGGTGGCGGCGCTGTTTTGGAAGCGGAGCACCAAGTGGGGCGCGCTGGCCGCGACCTTGCTCGTCGGCGGATTTCTCGTGTGGACGGCGCTGATGCAGGCCGGGCACGAGCCCGGCGAAGTTCTCTGGCAAATCGGGGAGATCAAGGTTTTCTTCATGAACCCGCGCGGCGACGTGTCGTTTTGGAACGGATTCATGACCGTGGTGCCGATGGTGATCGGTTCATCGGTTTGCGTCGTTCTCTTTTCGCTCCTGACACGGCCGCCCAGCCCGGCCACCATCGCCCGGTATTTCGATGCCACCGCCTCCCATGCCTCCAGTTAACAGAGATGCCGCAACAAAAGCCCAGGACCGGCTTGACGCACATGTCCGGGAGATCGTGCAATGGCATTTTTCGCCGGATACCGGATCGCCGTTCTGGCTGGAATGGGCCGCCAAAGCAGGCTGGAACCCCGCCGCTGAAATCAAATGTTTCGCCGGCTTGCAACGCTTCCCGAATTTTCATGACGAATGGTTGCGGGACCTGCAACCGGAAGTTTGGGTGCCTCAAAAATTCAAGGGCCGCCCGTTCAATATCTTTGAAACCGGCGGCACGACCGGCATGCCCAAGCAGCGCATCGGTTGGGATGATTACAAGACGGATTACGAGGAATTTTCCGGCAAGCTTTCCGATGCTCATTTTCCGCGCGGCGCGGCCTGGTTGATGGTAGGGCCGACCGGTCCGCGGCGCCTGCGGCTGGCCATCGAGCATCTGGCCAATTTTCGCGGCAGCTCGTGCTATTTCATCGACCTGGACCCGCGCTGGGTCAAAAGGGTTCTGGT
>DATKFW010000033.1:0-46891 GCA_035511075.1 Vulcanimicrobiaceae bacterium | reverse complement strand
AGGATCCATTCGCCGTGCGGTTATTCCCAGATTCTCCACGTTTTGCGGTTCAGGCCAGATATTTCAATCTGGGAACCGCAACGGATGGCACGGGAATTTTTACCGTCTACCGCACCAACGGCAAACAAGCTCGCGTCATTTTCGCGCGCTGCTTCGAGCCGGAAGAACGATTTTTGTACCAGCGAAAACTCACTCAAACGCTCGCGCAATAAACACGCACCATGAATGCCATTTCAACTTGGGACGAAGTTCCGCTTTTCGACCGCGAAGAAGCCGAGGCGGCGTTTTGGGCTGAAACGCGCATCGACGTCCGCCTCATGGAAACTTCCGTGATGTCCGGTACGGATATGGCCGATTCGGTGACCATCAGCCTTCGGATGGACCCGCGGATGCTGGCGCGTATCAAGCGCCTGGCCCGGACGCGCTTCTTGAACTATCAGAGCATGATCAAGCAATGGCTTAGCGAGCGAATGGAACAGGAAATGCGCGACCAAAAGATGGGCGCGCGCGCGCAAAGTGGATAGCATGAAGACAAACCGCGTAATAAACAGGGAATGCCTGGAGCCTCGCACTGGCGCGATGGCGGCAACCCCGGCCACAACGTCCGTCGGGCGTGCGGGGCGAACTTTGCCCGCTTTCACCCTCATCGAGATACTGGTGGTCATTGCCATTATGGGAATTGTCGCCGCGATGGTGCTCGAAGGCGGCCAGTACGCGTCAAAAGTCAAGAAGGAGACCTTGGTCAAGGCCGAGCGCGAAAAATTGCAAACGATGATCGATAATTACCAGGCCAAATTAAATTTCTACCCGCCTGATAATGGCAATCTTGCCGCGCTGACCTCCAGCGCCTCGCAGACAGAGTACGAAGATTATACCGCCTCCAACGCATTGCTTTACGAATTAACTGGCGTGACGAATACCAACTCCACTTTCGCGGTCATTTTCAACGGCCAGGAGATTTCCCTGACGAGGAACTTTCTCACTTATTTCGATCGTTCGGGCGTCGCCAATGCCGATTCGTCCGAGCCCCAAGACTTCTTCAAGCCACCTCCCAGGCCCCAGGATTACACCAATTATCCGGGCACCGCCCCCAACACCTACGACGCTTTGGGCCTGTTGGTCCCCGCGCCATTGGTCCCGGGACAGTTCAATTTCTGGCATTACGATGCCTCCAGTCCCAGGCGGCACAACCAGAATACTTACGATCTTTGGGCCGAATTCGCCATCGGCACCCAGAACGGCAATCCCGTCATTGAAACGAACGGAAACTGGTAATCAACACCATGCGCACCATCGCAACAATTGCTTCGGTTTCACGGCGGCTTGCCGTGGAATGGCGCGAGCAGACCGGGGCGCCCCCCGCAGTCGTCCCGCTTCGCAAGGCGCGGCGGCGCTTCGAGTTTGCTACGAAGCGTGGCGACGCGTCCCGCATGCTCTGGGTTTTGGGCGTTCGCCGTTTTAGACAGGCTCGCGCCTTTACGCTCCTGGAGCTGCTCGTGGTCCTTGCCATCATCGGTTTTGTCGCCTCGCTGACCTTGCCGCACGTCGGCGGCTATAATCGCGCCAATACGGTTACCGCCGCCACACGGCAATTGCTCGATGATGTCGGCAGGGCGCGCAGCCGGGCGCTGGCCAATCGCTCCACCGTCTATATGGTTTTTGTCCCCCCGTACTGGAACGAATTCATGAACGTGGAACAGCAGGCCACCGAGGCCGTCACCCCGCAATTCACCAATCTGCTGGGGCACCAGTATATGTCCTATGCGCTGTTGAGCGCCCGGACGGTCGGCGATCAGCCCGGCCAGCATTTCCCGCATTACCTGACAGAGTGGCAGACCCTGCCCGGCGGCGTTTACATCTGGCCGGGCCAGTTTGATGCGCAGCTTCCCCCGGTGAACATTTACACCACCAACACGCTCAACGGCACGACCAATTGGGACCTTGTTTACCCGCTGGCCACGAACCAGTTCCCGTTTCCTTCCATTAACTCGGGCATGGTCATGAACCTCCCCTATATCGGCTTCACGCCGCAGGGCACCCTGGTGACGCCCACCAATCAATACATCGTGATCGCGCGCGGCAGTGTTTTTTACTCGCAGGACGTCAATGGCAAGTACCTTCCGGGTCCTCCCAGCCTCGCTGAGACCCCGCCCGGCAACGAGACCAACAATCCGTGCATGATAAAGATCGATTGGCTTACCGCGCGGCCCACGATCGTCCAGAACCAATTTCAATGAGAATTTATCCGCGCAACCTGCTCGCAGACGCCAAGGAAGAACGCCGCCAGGGCGAACGTGCATTCACAATGGTGGAAATAGCCATCGCCATTGGAGTCATCGGTTTCGCCCTGGTGGCGGTCATTGGCATTCTTCCCACCGGCATGAACGCGCAGAAGGACAACCGCGAGGACACAGTCATCAGCCAGGACGCGCCGTTTTTCATCGACGCTATTCGCAACGGCGGCACCAATGTCTTTGATAATAACAACAACAACATTTCCCCGATCCAGGGACTGGATTTTCTGACCAATTATGTCGAAAAAATCTCGATTCTCGGCATCACCAACACCGACAACGTCACGAAAATCACGACCAACTCGGTCATCACCAGCTTTGGAAGCGGGTGGGAAATCGTTGGGCTGCTCTCCACTCCCGAAGGCCTTTATGTCAGCTCCAATAACTACACTCTGACCAGGGCGATTGTTCGTTCCATGGGCGGCTCGGCGGTTGAGCAAAACGGCGCCAACCAGGCGACCTCCTTCCGCTACCAGATGGATGTCGAGATCATTCCCTTCGTCAACGTCGCGCCAGATTCGACCAACTTTAATTTCTACGAAAATGTTCTCAAATACGCGGCGGACAGCCCTGAAGTCTTGATCCGATCCAATCGTTGGATGGAAGTAAACACGGGCGCCGGGACCAATGGTTCGATCTATCTTCAGCCCGCATCCGGCGAACTGGCCTATAGTTGTTTTGACGTGAGGCTGCATTTTAGCTGGCCCGTTCTCCCCGGACCGAACGGCACCGAGGTGGTGGGGCCCGGCCGGCAAACCTTTAGAACGACGATTGCCTCGGCGATTCTCGCCAGCCCCCTGATTATCAACGACGCGCAACTCTGGTTCTTTCAACCGCAATTGTACGCCACCCAGCCCACGATAAACTTCCGGTGAAAACCTCATCCACAACTCCACTTGCCCGCCGGTTCAATACACCCGGAGTTGTACGCCGCGTGCTCCCAGGCGGCGAGGCCGCCCTCCGCGCCTTGACCATTTTGGAAATGCTCGTTTCCACCGCGATGTTAAGCTTTATCATCCTGGGACTTACGGCCGTTTTCGTTCAAACCCAGCGCGCCTTTAAAACCGGCATCAAGGCGACAACCGTCACCGACGCTGGCCGGACGATTATGGACATGATCGCATCGGACATGCGGCAGATGAGCGATGCCGATAACATCGGCGTGACCAATCTTTATTGGACCTGGTCTGAAAACAATGTGCAGTACGAGAACTCTTTGCCCTTCCGCACCAACCAGATCGATGAAATCTACGTCCTCGAACATACCAACACCACCTGGCTGGGTGTGGGCTACGCCGTGCAGAATTTGGTGCCCAACTCAGGAAATTCCTTCGGTACGCTCTACCGATACCAGACCAACTTCAACGCGCCGTACATCACCAACGGCCTCTTTTGGCCCTTCCTGGAGGCGGTTGACACTCAGAGTTTCACCAACCAGGCCTATTGGCATCGGGTGGCGGATGGCGTCGTCAGCTTGAAACTTCGCGCCTACGACCAAAACGGCAACGAGCCGTGGATTGAATCGACTTATTTTGGCGATTACGCCGCAGACGACGGCGGCCACCCGCCCCAAATTTCCTATCCCTTTTCCTCCAATACCCTCCCCAATGCCGTCGATGTTGAACTGGCGATATTGGAACCCGAGGCCCTGGTCCAGGCGCGTTCCCTCGCGGGTGTTCCGACGGCTCTCAACAATTTTATGTTAACCAATGCCCTGACGAGGATGGAAGTCTTCCGCCGGCGCGTCAGCATCCCGGTCGTGTCCCGATGAAATTGACCCTCCATAACGAAGAGAGGAGACAGCAGCGCTCCGAGCGCGGCATCGCGCTGGTCATCACGTTGTTGATGCTTTCGGCCATCACCTTTCTTGCCGTCGCCTTCCTCGCCATGTCCCGGCGCGACCGCGCCGCGGTGACCGCCACAATGGATGTCGATGCCGCCCGAAACATGAGCGACGCCGCCTTCAACCGCGCCCAGGCAGAAATCATCGCCCAAATGCTCGCCCACGGCGACGCGTTGAGCTACGACTACATGGTCTCGCGCAATTACATCAACCCGGTCGGATTCGTCAATAAGGACAACTCCATCACCAACGTCAATTACGACATGTACACCAGTGGGCAGACGTTAAATATGTCGGCAAACCCGACCGCCTGGGCGCAGAACATTGCCAATCTCTATTATGACCCCCGTCCTCCCGTTTTCGTCGTAACCAACCCCGCTTATCCCAACAACAGCGACTTCCGCTTTTGGGTGGACATCAACCGCAACGGCCGCTTCGAAACCAACGGCTTTTTGCCCTACATTTTGGACAACGGCCTGACCAACGGCACTTGGCAATACTTTAACGGCGAACCCGAATGGATCGGCGTGCTTCGCGACCCCCTCAACCGCCACTCCGCCACCGACCCTTTCATCGGCCGCTTCGCCTACATGGTTCTTCCTATCGGAAAAACCCTCGATTTTAATTACATTCACAACTGGGCCAAAGGCAACTACGCCGACATTGGGATTCTGACGAACGACGTCGGGAACGGCAACTACGGGAACGGCTACGAGGAGAACGACGGATTTGCCCGCGACCAGGGCATTGCCTCCTACGAGTTGAACCTCGCGGCGCTGCTCGATGTTGTCAGTCCGGATGCCTACCGAAACGGATTCTTGGATCTCCCGGGCTACGTTGTGAAGCCCTATCGATACTTTCCTCCGTTTAACGCCGCCGGCACACCGAATACCGGCTACGCTTTTGATGACGCGGAGTCGTTCGTTCATTATCGATATTGGTTTTGGCCTGAGACCGGCGGTTCACCTTACCTCGGTTTTGCGAGTTTGCGCACGCTCTTTCCCAGTCTCATAAGCGGAACGACGAACTTTAATACCTACGGTATAGATGCCTACTGCCTGACTGCTCCCACAGGCCCGCCTTTTGATGTGACGAACACTGTGGATACTCTGGTACCGACGGATAAGCGCCTCTGGCCAGGCAGTTATTCGTCGAACATGTTTTACGATCCGCAGGATTTGTTTGATCCGAACAGGACCTCAGTGGCTTTTACAAACCGGATGTTATTGGCCGGAAGCCGGACCAATTCCGAGGATCGCTACACCTTCGAGCGTTTGCTTTCCAACATCGGCATGGGCTCCACGCCGGAATACGGCGTCTGGGTCTATGGCGATTCCAACCAACTGACACTGCGGACCAAGGTCAACCTCAACTTTGACAACACCGCCCAAATCCAGAGTCCGAACGCGCCCTACGCTCCAATGCCGACCAACCTCATCAATTGGACCCCGCTGGGCTTCTTTACCAACGCCGCCGAACTGCTCCTGCGCTCCCAATCTTTTACGTTTACCAACTATGTTACTATCCTCGGCACAAACGAGCCATCGGGGACCTTCACCGCAAACTTCGGCGTGACGAACATTCCCATCTTCCGGGTCTATTATCCAGGAGTCCAATACAACGAGGCAATCCACAGGATACTGCAATTGGCGGCCAACATCTACAGTGCCACGGTCTCCTCTAATTATCCCCCGGGGGAGACAACTTTGCCGTCCCCCGGTGGTGCGCTACCCTCTGTGCGCCATCCGTTTATTTTTCGGCCTCTCTTCCAGGTTGTGAATCCCGGCACCAGCAATTGGGGTGTCAACATCGTGGGATATACGAACGTGACCAATCCGGACCTTGCCTACGTTCAGATGCAACAGCCGTTCCTGGACCTTACCAGCAATAATGTTGTTCGTGATGTGATCAGCGACTACGTTAAGCGCGGGGTGGCTTTCAACCTGAGTGGAATACCGTGGGTCGTTTCCGCCGAGAAGGGATTGCCCCAATTTTACCAATACAGTTACGACAACCGGATACTGTTTACCAGGAAAGTGCTCTTCAGCAGGCGGTCAAATGGAAGCGGCGAACCCGCGACAAACCTTCCTCCCGAGTTCACCAATCAATTTTACGTCATGGCGATTTCCAACAATTTTGGGATCGGTGGGTGGAATCCTTATCCGACACCCTTCGCGGGTTCTACAGATACCGGCGGAGGAACAACCTACTACCTGTCAAATTATGTTACCATTGAGCTGACAAACAATTACCGCTACGGATACGTCACTAATTTCTCATACACCTATTTCCCGAACACTCGCGTGTTCCACTGGCCTGCCTGGAGCGGCGTGCCGAATCAGAGAAACAGCAATGGATTTGTCACGTTCTTTTCAACAAATATTACCACGGTTCCGTCCTGCTATTTTTCCGAGTCCCAGCAGCGGTTGATCTTTTTCACAAACAACATCATTTCGAGCAACTCGTTCCTGCCGCAGGACACCAACCAGACGGGCTGGCCGGTGCATAATTGGACATTGAATGTCACGAACCACGTTGTGTACGCGTTGTTTGACGGATCGGCGACGGCGGGAAATGGCGTGTTGTTGGACTTCGTGAACCTTGGCCCCTTCGGCAGTTCCGTCAGTATTACGAACCAGATTATGAACGGGAGCAGTGGCGGTCCGCCGGATCAACTTGCCAGCAGCCCGTGGGCCATTGGCACTGCCAATGACCTTGCCGGTTCGCCGAAGTCCACCGGACTGATCAACCAGATCAACACCGGCATTCAGGGCGATTCGACATACTGGAACAACTTGACCGGCACGCTTCCAGACGCCGGAGGCTGGGTGTTTGGCCCGGACTATAATCCCAGCAACGTCGTGGTTCAGATGGAGACATGGGTTGCAAATGATCCCTTGGTCCACTATACGATAGGCGATCTTAAATGGCCGGTGTACGGCGACAGCATACAACCACTGGATGTTGAAGGGGGCATGCTTCTCCTTCCGGTCACAAACAGCGTCGGAAGCATCAGCAGGCGCTTTAACCCGTGGCCCACGGCGGCTTATTATGGATCCCCTGGCGCCGATATGCTCTTTAAGGATCCGCTGATCATTCTGCCGGTGGATTGGCAATTTCCAACCAACAAATTCCCCAGCGTCGGCTGGCTTGGCCGGGTTCACCGCGGGACTCCCTGGCAAACCGTTTATTTCAAGTCAGACAATCCCGGTGCCGATCAAGGCCCGCTCAACAGTTGGGTCGATCTCGGCCCGCTCTGGACTGGCTGGACCAGCTCCCCGTGGAGCGCCAATAGAGAACCGGACACTTACCCGACAAACGATTGGGTCCTGCCGGACCTTTTTACCACGGCTCTGAGCGACAATACCGCGCGGGGATTGCTCTCAGTCAATCAAACCAATGACGGGGCATGGGCGGCGGCGTTGGCGGGCGTCATTATGGTTACAAACGCTGACGGCGGCATAGCGATCGATCCGACAAACGTATATCAATTTGTTGACGTCCCCGGTGGAATCAACATGACTCGCACCAATGAGCCAAATGGATTGTTTCACAAAGTCGGCGATATTCTGGCGACTCCCGCGTTGACGGTTTCAAACATGTTTTTGGCCAACGTCCCCATGTCCGGGACAGTATCGGGGTTCCCCTACAGCGACGATGTTGTGGAGCGCATTCCGCAGCAGATTTTGGGATTGCTCAAGGTGGGTGAGCCGCAATTTGTCATTTACGCCTGGGGCGAATCGCTTCGTCCGAAGAATCTTTATCTTTCATCGCCCAACAACAACCTTTGCACCAATTACGAAATCACCGGCGAATTTCTCAGCCGCACCGTTTGCCACGTCGTTCATACCAATGGGATCCCCAAGATGGTAATCGACAGCTACAACGTTGAGCCGTCTGATTGATAAATCATGAAAATTATTGGCGAATGTGCGCGCCCTCTGCTAATTTACGGGACCCTGTCAAATGACGTCAGGAGGTTGGGCTATGCGTCTTAAGTCGCGAACGTGGTTTGTTATAAGCCTGCTGCTTTTCGGGGCCGGGGCGTTGGTGTGGCATCATGCCGAGAAAGTCAGGCTCTCGGGTCACTCTGGAGGAGGGGCAAAACCGTTACCGGCGTTAAATGCGCCGTTGATTAAGGCGGCTGGCACCAATGCCGTGGCCGGGCGCAAATCATATCGGTTGAGCAACACAAGTCAAAACCTGGCGCAATTGCTTCACAACAATCACGCGATTATCCTGCGCAACGCTCTGATCGATACCCGGCGTCCGTTGCGCCTCGATATTCCGGCGCAATTGCGGGCCAACGCGGCGCCGGGGAGCTACATCGTGCAGTTTGACCGTCCGTTGAACCGGGAGTTTTACGATTCTGTGAAAAAGGACGGCGGGGTGTATGTCTCTTACATTCCGAACAACGCCGCTTTGGTGAAGGCGGATGCGGCCCAGGCCCAGCAACTGGCGGCCGATCCGGTTTTCCAGGCTGTCCTACCGTATGAGCCGTATTATAAGCTGGATGGCACGCTGCTTCCCGGGGCCGTGGAGGGGCAGGGGCAGACCAATCTATTGAGCGTGACCACTTTCCCCGGGCAGCGCGATGCGGCTATGAAGGCGTTGAGCGATTTGGGAGCCCAATTGGTCGGGCAAGACCAGGGTCCGTTTGGTCCGACGCTGGTAGTTCGGGCGCCGCCGGAGAGCGTGGCGGCGATCGCCCAGTTGCCGCTGGCGCAGGAAGTGGAGGCGTACGAACAGCGGCGGTTGCTCAACGATTTGACTCGTGTGCAGTTGGGCGTTTCGGTCAATACGCTGACCAACACGCCCAATTACCTGAACCTCTCGGGCTCCAATGTGATAGTCAATCTCAACGACACGGGGGTGGACTCAACCCATTTGGATTTCACCGGAGAGGGGGCGTCCATTCGGCTTCTGGGCAGTGCCGCGGCGCTCCAGGATGGCAACGGGCATGGAACGCACGTTGCGGGGATTATTGCCGGAAATGGACGGGACTCGGACACGGTAACCAACCCGGTCCCCGGCTCGATCATTCCGGGGGCGGACTTCAGGGGCAAGGCGACCAACGCGACATTGTTTGTCCAGGGGCTGGATTTGGTTTTTGGACCGTTTGTTTCCGACGCGCAGTTGCAGGTGAGCGCATCGACCAATTTGGGGCCGACCAACTTGATTTCCAACAACAGTTGGGGTTACGGCGGCAACTCGTATGACATTCACTCGGCCAGCTATGACGCCGCCACGCGCGACGCGCAGCCTGCCGTCAAGGGGGAGCAACCGTTGCTCTTCGTATTTGCCGCGGGCGACGGGGGCAACGGCGACGACAGCGGCGTTCTCGGCAATGCCAACACGATCAATTCCCCGGCGACGGCCAAGAACGTCATCACCGTCGGCGCGACCGACGCCCCGCGTTTTATCACCAACGAAGTCAGCTACGACGGCCATACCACCAATGAAGTTTTTCTTGGCGGCACGGACAACAGCAATTTGGTGGCTTACTTTTCCGGTTGCGGCAATGTCGATGTGGGGGTGGAAGGGAACTTTGGCAGATTCAAGCCGGATGTGGTGGCGCCGGGAGTGTTCATTGTTTCCTGCCGGGCCAACAACTATGGGTTTGCGACCAACGAGGTGACTGTTACCGAAATTTCGGTGACCAATCAGACCGTGTTGCCCAACCAGACCAATTATTATCCGATCCTGATTCCGAGCGATGCTTCGGAGCTGGTCGTCCAGGTATTGACCAACAGTGGGTCTCCTCTCGGGTTTACCAACGGGTTTGTGGTCGTGGCCGATACTAATTCCCCTCCCACTGTCATCCAGAGCACAAATGCTCTGGGCCCCAATGTGGTCGCGTTGACCAATCAGCTAACTCCTGGGACGTGGTATGTCGGCATCGCTCCGCCGGCGCGCGACGTCCAGCCGCTGGCTTATGACATAAACCTTTACGTGTACGAAACCAATGGTTTGGGGGACTATTTCACCGTCGTGAGCAACATGAACAACGCGCTGGCGCCCAATTACCTCTACCTATCCGGCACGAGCATGTCGGCTGGGGCGGTGTCGGGAGTGCTGGCGTTGATGCAGGAGTTTCTGCAAAGCACGTTGAAAATGACGCCCAGCCCGGCGTTGCTTAAAGCGCTGCTGATCAATGGTTCGCGCAGCCTGGGTTTGCAATACGATTTCAATGTGCAGACCCTTGGCGCCAACGAACAAGGCTGGGGCATGCCCAACATCGCCAATAGCATTCCCTATTCCTTGACCAATCAGAGCGGTCCATCGGTGGTCTTCTTTGATCAATCCCCCACTAACAACGCGCTGGCCACAGGGCAGTCGCAAACTTACATGGTCAGCGACCCTAGCGGCACCGCCTCCAATTCTCCCGTGAGGATAACGCTGGTCTGGACCGACCCCCCCGGTGACCCCGCCGCGGGCGTGGCGCTGGTCAACCAACTGGATTTGACAGTGGTGGACGCTTCGGGGACCAATGTCTATATCGGCAACGACTTTTTCAGCGGCGACATTTTCTCCGAAGTCAACACCGGGGACGCGCCGGACTCGATCAACAACGTGCAAAACGTCTATATCGACAACGCATATACGCCGATTGTTTTTCCACTGACGGTCACGGTGAGCGGGGCGCGCGTCAACGTCAACGCCGTGACCACCCAAACCAACATGATTGCGCAGGATTACGCCCTGGTGATTTCGAGCGATAATCCCTTGGCGCCGTTGACGGTGCAGAGCAACGCGATTTTCACTCCGGCGCCGATTCCGCTGGTCACCGAGGTTGTCAGCGGCATGCCGCTGCTGCATCAACGGGTGGGCGCCAACGAGCCGGACTTCTACGACTTTGCCCTGGGTAAAACCAATGGCAATTTGTCGCAATGGCACTTTTTTGAATTCAGCAACATCGCGCTGGAAACCAACGGAGCGTTTACCAACGTGGCCTTTGCGACGTTTCTGCCGCCGGACCTCTCCGTTCCGCGCACCACAGGGGCTGATATTGACATGTATGTGTCGACAAACTCCGCGTTGACCAATCTTGATGCCAACGCCGTGTACTACTCCTACAAGTCATTAAGCCGCGAAGGCACCGAAACGTTTGTGACCAACATGCTCGGTGTCACCAACTGGTACATCGGCATCAAATCCGAAGACCAGCAGGCGGCCGATTTCGGCTTCTACGCCGTGGCGCAGACAAACCAGTTCAGCACAGTGAACCCCAATGGGAGCGTGACGGCCACCGGAACGGCCGTACCGGTCAACATACCCGATGCGGCCGCGGGCGCGCCGGCGTATGTATTCGCGTTCCTGCTCGATCCGGTCAACCCGGTCATGCAAGTTCAGGATGTCACTGTGACCCTCAGTATTCCCCACGGCAATCCCAGCGATCTATACGGAACGCTGACCCACAACGGGGTCAATGTGGTCCTGAACCATTATTCGGGGCCGCCGGGCGGGATCACCACGACCTACGACGATTTGGGGGAAAATCCCGGCGCCGGAGACTCGCACTCCGACGGGCCGGGGAGCCTGATAAATTACATCGGCCAGCCAGGACAGGGGCTGTGGATGTTGACGGAGGCCGACGATGCGCTGTCCCAGGGCGGGCAGATACAAACTTTCAGCATCACCGCCACTCCGCAACCGCTGGGATTGGGCTTCACTGTGACCATTCCTCCGGACTCATGGTATAAAGATTATATTGCCGTGCCCAACGATGCCACCAACCTGACCATCTACGTTACCTATGCCAGCGAGGCGGGGGGGCCGGTTGACATCTTTTTGACCAACTTTGACGATGTCAATTTTGGCGACTATGGCGTCAGTAACATCTTCGCCCCGGGCGGCTCGTTAAGCTTGAGCAACAAGCCCCCGCCCCCGCCGCCCGATCCACCCTTGAGCGGGGGCACCTGGTATTACGGCCTCTACAACGATAACAACACCGAGTCGGTGACGCTCAACGTGCTCATCCAGATAAAGGAAAGCCTGACGCCCAATCTGGTGGAGACCTTCAGCAACAATATTGTCACGCCGTTAACGACCGATGCGACAACCCAGTCTCAAATCTGCATTACCAGCGGGCAGCAGGTCGTGGATTTGAGCGTTGGCGTCCGGATCGCCGACACGAACCTGGACGATTTGGTGCTGCACTTGACCAGTCCGCAGGGCACCAGCGTGCTGCTCTTCGAGAACCGGGGCGGCACGACCGTGAGCAACCTCGGCCTTGGGCTGCCATCGACTAGCAACCTTGTTTTTACCGTCTTCACCGAGGACACCAACCTGACCACCACGCCAATCAAGTTTGCGCCGGTATTTGCGACGGACAACGCCGTGACCAACAACACGATCATCGCGTCCAATGGTTTCGAGACCGTCGCTGCCGCAACCTATACCAACGGCCAAACGTTGGGAGCGGGCTGGACGGTTGCCACCAACCAGGTCGGCGTAGTGGCCGATCCCAATCTCGCGCACAGCGGAAACAATTTTCTGGCCCTGACCACCGGACGCATAACCAATACTTTCACCACCATCCCCGGCGCCAGGTACGAACTGCAATACTACGCCCGTTCGCCGCAGATTACGGATTGGTGGCCTGCGGACGACAATACAGCGGATATTGTCGGAGCCAACAATGGAACAATTCCGAATCACGACGTCACCTACGATGTTGGCGAAGTGGACCGCGCATTCACGTTCAGCGGCGTCCCTGGCGACCCTGCTTACACCGGCGACGAAGTTGATTTCGGCACCAACGTTTCCAATTTCGGGACCAACGATTTCACCGTCGATTTTTGGATTAAGATGCCAACCAACGTGGCCGATCAGGTTGCCATTCTGGAAAAGCGGCCGGAATGTGACGATAATCTCAGCGCCTGGGACATTAAGTGCGGAGACGTCAGATATGCCGCCGTCTCATCACCCGGTCGGCTGTTCTTGGAAGCTGCCTCTGATGGCGCCTTGAACGTCGGCCTTTGGGTCTCCAGCATACCCCTCAACGACGACATTTTCCATCACGTCGCCCTTACGCGAAGTGGCACTAACAATTTGTTTTACATTGACGGCGCCGCGGATACGGGTATGTACGCATCCGGCAACGGAATAGCCGATATTTTCAACGACGCCATGTTTAGGGCGGGAAATAGCGTCTGCGTCTGCCCCGGCGTTATCAATTGCGACTCCACACAACCATTCACAGGTGACATGGACGAATTGGACCTGTGGCATCGGGCGCTTTCGCCGGCGGAAATATATGCGATTTACGCCGCCGGAAGCCTCGGCAAGTATAGCACCAACTCCTTACTGCCCAATTTCGCAATATCGATTGACGGGTATTCGACGAACACGGTAATTCTGCCGAGTTTTGCCGGAGGCTGGCAGTCGTTCACCAACAGTTTCATCGCCACCAATAGCCAGGTCACCATCGAATTGGCCGGCAACACCCTGAGTACCCTCTTCGACGACGTCCAACTCATCCAGCTCCCCTCCACCAACTACAACAACTACTTTCTGCCGGAGCAGCCGCTGACTCCATTCCTTGGCGAGGACCCGCAGGGATGCTGGACGTTGGATGTTTGGGACACGCGCCTGGATTCGCCGCTGCCGGATAACGGCGTGCTCTTAAGCTGGGATTTGCAAATGACGATCTCCTCCACCAACGTCAACCTCATCGTTCTGAAAAATGGCGTTGCCTACCCCAAAGGCCGTGTGGGGGGCAATTCCATAACTTATTTTGCCGTGGATGTGCCGTTGACTGCCAATTTTGCGACCAATACTCTTTCCGGTGCCAGCGAGCCGTTGAACCTGCTCTTCAATCAGACCGCCCTGCCCACCGGCGCCCTGCCCGGCGACGTGAATTTGCTAAAACACGTCCAATCAGGAGTCCGCACCCTCGACTCGCAAGGCGCGCCGCCGCCGCTTGTTCCAGGAAAGCGCTATTACCTGGGCGTCCAGAATAACACGCCTGAGCCCGCTATCTTTAGCCTGGAGGTCCAATTCGACGTGGGCAACAATTCCGGTATCACAGCCCTGACGAACGAAGTCTATTTCAAAACCAAGATCAGCACCAACGGGCCGGAATTCTATTCCTTCACCTCGCCCAGCAATGCCAAGATGGTCACATTCCAGGTCCTCAACCCGACCAATGCGGAACTGGATCTCTACGCCCGCGCCGGGCTGCCCGTGCCCGGGCCGATGAGTTTTGACTATGAAAGCCGAAACGCCGGCACCAACGACCAGTTTATCGTCATCACGACCAATTCCCTGCCGCTGGCGCTGGTAACGGCGACGACCAACACCGCCCAGCCGCTCTTGCCGACGACGTGGTACCTGGCAGTGTATAATTTCTCCGGGGTAAGCAATGCGGGTTACACCATCGTAGCAACTTATTCGACCAACATCGTCGCCAATTCGCTAACGGCCGGTGCGATTGATGTGGTTACTCTCAAAGACGGCGTAATAAAGTATGCCTCGGCGGTGCCCGGCTACCCAACCAACTTCCTTTTTTCGTTTGACGTGGCTGGCAGTCCGGCGGGCGTCCAGTTTGATGTCAACAATATTTCTGGCGCCGGCAATCTGGAGCTGCTGGCGGATATCGGGGCTTTTCCGACGCCGGAACAGTCGTATTCCGCCAGTTTCAATCCGGGCACAGCGCAGCAATTGATTATCATCGGGACCAACGACGCTTTGCCTTCGCTCAACGGAATCTGGTACCTGGCGGTCCCCAACACATCGAGCATTGACCCCGTGGCCTATTCCATAATCGCTTCCACGACCAACAATCCACCCGCTCAGAACCAGCCGTTTTCCATTGGCGCCAGAATTTCCTCTCCGAACAGTGGATTCAGCCTGTATTGGAGCGCGGTGCCAGGGCAGAACTACACGGTCGAGGTCTCGACCAACCTGACCAGTTGGACCGTCGTGACCAATATCATCGCGCAATCCAACACCGCCACCTACACGGAGTCGGTCCCCGCCGACACTCAGCCGGCCCGCTTCTTCCGGCTTACGACGCAGTAGAACGCCAGGACGAATTTACTTGGGGCCGCGGGATGAAACGCTGCCCTCCTGCAGGCAATGGCGCATCGCGTGAAGCATCAATTCGCTGGAACTCTTGATGTCCAACTTTTCCTTGATGCGGGCGCGGAAGGAATTGATGGTGGCGACAGTCAGGTTGAGTTCTTTGGCTATTTGTCGTGTGCCTCTGCCCTGGCCCAGCAGGCGGAACACCTCCAGTTCGCGGTCGCTCAATGTTTCGATGGCGGAGCCTGGCTCATTTTCCTTGCCCAGCATGAATTTGGAAAGCATGGCGCTGGACATTTTATCCGAGAGATAAAGGCTGCCGGCCAGTACTTTTGAAATAGCCGTCTGCACCGTTTTGGCCGGCTCATGCTTCATAACGTAGCCCATGGCCTTGGCCCGCATGGCTCGCTCGGCGAAGAGCGATTCGTCGTGCATTGAAATGACCAGCACGGGCAGTTCTTCGTATTGCGCCTTGATCGTCTTGAGAAGATCAATGCCGCTGGCGCCGCCGAGGGAAATGTCAACGATGACCAAATCCGGCTCTTGTGCCGCGATGGCAGTCATGGCTTCGGCAGCGTCGGAGGCCTCGCCGCAGACGGTCCACTCCGGGTTGCGCTCAATCATCTGGCGCAAACCCTCCCGGAACAAGGGATGATCGTCCACGATGAGAATCCGGCTTTTTTGGCAGGGCGGTTCGCTCATATGCAGACGGTGCTGTTTTGCGAAAACCGGCCATTGCGGCTGTCGGCCGGTTCATCGCGCGACACGGCGAAAAACAGACATGTCAAATGGGTGCCCGAACCAGGCGCGCTCTGCAAGGTCAAATTGGCCCCGATGACGCGCGCCCGATACTGCATGATGCGGATGCCCATCCCGGTGTGGGCTTTGCCTGAAGGCGAAAAGCCCTTGCCATCATCGCGCACGCTCAGAGAATGCCGGTCGCGCGCGGATTCAAGGGTGATGTAAACGTTTTGGGCCTTGCTATGTTTGCAGGCGTTGGCCACCGCTTCCAGGACGATGTAATAAAGATGCAGGGCGACTTCATTGTCCACCGCCGCGGGGGCTTCAACGCAGGAGAACTGGCAGTTTATTTTAAAGAGCTCGCCGGAATTGATCGCCAATTCCTCCAAGGCTGACACCAGGCCGTTTTCCTCCAGCCTCACAGGGAAGAGCCCGCGGGCCACGCCGCGCGTTTGAGTGATTGCCTTGTTGATCAGGCCGCTAATCCGCTCCGTCTGCGCGGACTCTGGCATCCCTTTTTCCTCGAGTTTATCGGCCAGCGAGGCGGTCATCAGCGCGATTCCGGCCAGTTGCTGGCAAACGCCATCGTGCAAATCATGGCCGATCCGCCGCTGCTCACGATTGCTAATTTCCAGAATCTCCCGTTCCAGCCGTTTGCGTTCAGTGATATCGCGCGCCGTGCCTTCGATTTCGACAACTTTGCCGGCGTGTTCGATAAGACGGGTGCTGATTTCCAAGCGAACCCGCTGGCCGGCGGACGCGACAAAATCCCATTCGACCGTCGGTGTAGCCGTGCCCTTGACGACCTGTTCCAGCCATTGCTGGGCGGCAGGCTTCTGCTCGTCGGCGACAAAGTCAAGTATATTGTTGAACAGGACATCGGCGCGGTCCCGGTGCAACAAACCTTCGCCGGCCTGATTGACGGATGTGATGCGCCCAGCCAGATCGTGCGTATAAACCATGTCGTTGGCGTTTTCAAACAAGTCCTCGTAACGTTCCTTGAGGGTGGCGACCATATCGAGTTTCTGGCGGATGATTTGGGTCTGCTCCTGCACGCGCCGCCGCAGCACCACCACCCATGCAAACGCCGCCAGGACAACCGCGGCCAGAATCCCGACAATCCAGAGGAGCTTCTGGAGGTTCCACCACGGAACGGCGCGAAGCACTGTGATGTCCCCCGGCGAACGCATCAGAATGCGAAATGACTTGGCCCGCCAATCCTGGCCTGAATGCCACTCGTTGCCGGTTTCGATGAGGCAGACGCCAGTGGCGGCGATTTTGCTGCCGTTATGCAGATAGGCAAAATCGACGCCGTTGCGGCGCTCAAGATAGGCGTGAAAAATGAAGCCGGCCGACTCCAAAACCAGGAACTGTTCCTCGCTATTGCGTCCGCGGTCCAGCACCGTTGCCTCGATTCGCACCAGACGGCAATCATAGGTGCCTTGCAACGCCTGATCAGCAGTGACGTCGACCGGCTTCGGAATCTTGTCGGCGCCGATTTTCACAAAATCGGCGTCCTGCAACATGGGCGTATAATCCCCATGGGCGGCGAAACCGACGACTTCCACCCGGTCTCCCACAAGAAGGCGGCCCGGAGGGACCGTTTGGACAAACAGACCGGCCGAATCGTCCTGAATGTAGAGCGTATTTTCGTTTTGACGATAAATGACAGTGCCGACGACCTTGACGCGGTGCCCGTAAGTCCCTTGCGGAGAAAATTGCAACAGGCTGGTAATGGGGCGCGCTGGAATATTGCTGGATGTGGCGGGTGGTGGACTGTCGATGACAAGGTCCTCAGGCCGCGGCACCAGCAACCGGATGTTAAAGAGTTGCCGCTGCCGGTTGAAGCGCGACACGCAGACCCCGCGCGCCGTCACGCTGGCATCCACCAAGTCGGCGCCCGGCGCGCCGGGCAATGTGCTTGCCACCGCCATGACCCGATCTCCTCCGGTGGAAATATCGATCAAATTATACTTGTTACGGGAATCGAACCGGACCGCGCGCACGATACCATGTACTTCAACGTATTGGCTGTCCTCCTGGCCGCTTGAGAGTTGTTCAATGCCTACGGTAGTGGCGTTGGGAAAGGTTCCGGCACCCAGCATCTTGATGTGCTGTATCTCGATGATTGGCGCATAATCGCCCTTGCTGGATTGCCCGACGAAATCGACGAGTTCCCCAGCCTTGAGGTTGTATCGGGCTGCCAGCGCGTCTGACCAGTAGAAATAAATGCCAGCGCTGTCATCCTGGACGAATCGGAGAAACTCCTTTTGATCATAAAACGTGATCATTCCGCGGATATGCACCGGGTAATGGCGCGCAGCCTCTTCGGGGGGCAGATTACGGACCTGCGCGGCGGTCGTCAACTCCGGCAGCCCGACCGCGTTGGCGCCAGGCAACGGGCCGGCGGTCAGCCAGCAGCACAACAGCGCCATGGCGCCAGGAATGGAGGCGGCGCGACGATTAGCGTGTAATGCTCGTTTCACGACACGCTATCTTAGGTTTTTCCCGGCCCTTAAGGAAGTTCAAAATCAAGGCGTTTCTGAGCAGTGCCAACGACCCGCGCGGTGAACTTTTTGCGATCCGGCCAATGGTTCGCCTTGACTCCTGCGGCGTTTGACACGAACCGACGCGGCGCGAAACGCACCGGAAAATTGGCCGTGACTTTTCCAGAGAACCAGCCGATTAAGTGCCAATGAAGTTCACGCCGTTTGCCGGGCTGGTCGAATTCAGGGCTGATTTTTCACCCCGATCCGGCGTTACTCACGTGCTCTTTGACTTTGACGGCACTCTCTCGCTGATTCGGGAAGGATGGCCGGCGGTGATGACGCCCATGTTCGCCGAGTTGCTTCCCCCGCTGGCCGCGGAGACTGAAGAAGAGCGCCGCCAGCTTTGCCTCAACGACATCATGCGGCTCAACGGCAAGCAGACGATCTATCAAATGATCCAACTAGCCGAGCGCATAAAGGAACGCGGCGGGATTCCGCGCGACCCCCTGTGGTACAAACACGAGTACCTGCGCCGCCTTGAAATTCACATCGCCCACCGGATTGACGCATTGCGGTCCAACAAGGCGAACAAGGACGATTTTCTCGTCTTTGGCGCGCGCCGGCTGCTGGAAATGCTGCGCGAGCGCGGCCTCTCCCTCTGCCTGGCCAGCGGCACGGATGAAGACCGCGTCAAGGCCGAGGCCGAGCTGCTCGACTTGACTCAGTATTTTGGACGCCATATTTATGGCGCGTTGGACGACTATAGGCAGTTTTCAAAAAAGAGGGTCATCGCGCGCCTTCTGCGGGACAATTCCATAGCGGGGCAGCAATTGCTTTCCTTCGGCGACGGCTACGTCGAAATCCAGAATACCAAGGAGGTCGGCGGCCTGGCCGTGGCCGTCGCCACGGATGAGGCGCACAACGGCTCCGGGTGTTTCGACCCGTGGAAACGCCGGCGCCTACTGCAAGTCGGAGCCGATGTCGTAATTCCCGACTATCGCGACGCAGCGGCGTTGCTAGAACGCATTTTCAGCAAGTGACTCCGAAACGCTTCGACGCCATTACCAGTCATTACAGCCGCCTCCGCATCGCTGTGGTTGGCGATTTTTGCCTGGACCGATACCTCGAGATCGATCCCGCGCGAAAGGAGGTTTCCATTGAAACCGGACTTCCCGTGCATAACGTCGTCCGTGTCCGTTCCCAACCGGGCGGTGCGGGGACTATCCTTAATAATCTCGCCGCTTTGGGTGTGGCGGAACTGTTTCCGGTCGGCTTTGCGGGAGACGATGGAGAAGGGTTCGAGCTGAAGCGGGCGCTGGCCTCCTTGCCGGGAGTCCGCGCGGAATTGTTCTTATTGACGTCCGAGAGGGGGACCTTCACTTATACCAAGCCGCTGGTGATTTCTCACCGCCGATCTCCCCGGGAATTGAACCGCCTGGACTTCAAGAACTGGAGTCCGACCCCGGCCGGCCTGCAACGCCTCCTGATAAAATCCTTGCGCGACGTGGCGCGGAGAGTCAATGCGATGATAGTGCTGGATCAGGTGTCGGTCCCTGAAACCGGCGTCATCACCTGGCGGCTCCTCCAAGCGATCGGCGAAATCAAACAGAAGCACGCGGACCTATTGGTCATGGCTGACAGCCGGCGAAGCCTGCAAGGCTATCCTTCTGTCTGCCTGAAAATGAATCGCGCCGAGCTTTCCCAACTCGCCGGCAAGACGCGACTGGTTCCACTTCGAGAAGTCGGCCCAACGGCTGCGGCATTGGCGCAAAAGACACGAAACTACTGCTTCGTCACACTGGCGGAAAAGGGCATCGTCGGCGCGGGGCCGGACGGCGCCGTGGAACGCTTGGGCGCCCTGGCTTTGCGCGGCAAAATCGACATTGTCGGCGCAGGCGATTGCGTCACCGCCAATCTGACCGCCGCATTGGCTTCCGGGGCCAGCTTACACGAAGCCCTTCAATTGGCAAACGCCGCCTCTTCCGTCGTCATTCACAAGCTCGGCACAACGGGCACGGCGTCCGTCGCGGAGATCAGGGAATTACGCGCCTGCTGTCCCTAGCCATCGCAAAACCTTCTTGAACCCTTTCGGGTTCCAGCTCTCACGAAACTCAGGATCAAATAAAACTGCCCCTGACAGATAACTTAACATCGCCTTGTTAGGGAGCCGATCTCTTTCGTTTGCCAGGAGGTACCAAGTTTGCCTTGGATGATACCAAGGAATCCGAGTTATAAATAGCCCGACTTCTCCCGCAAACCGCCTTATGGTCGAGCGGCGATAATTCACACAGCTCGGATACACCCATCCTTTGCCTTCAAAGTCCGTCTTTCCCTCAACGAAGGTGGCGACAACCAATCCATTAGGCTTCAACGATTTTGTGAAATGTCGCAGGGCGATCTTGATAAGGTCACTGCCCGAATGGGAGAAAATAGACTGGGCGATAATGAAGTCAAATTGCGTGGAAAACACGCCCGTCTCGAATCCGGAATTGTGATCGAATCGCGGCTTCTTCAATCGTATCAAATCATTCCCAACTTGATTCAAAATTGCATCCTCGATCAACCATTTATTCGGTTCTATACCGAAGTACCTCCCCTCATCCAGATAACTAATAAATAGCCTGCCGGCACGGAGCGATCCACAGCCAACATCCAGCACTAAATGACTTGCCCGGAGACCTAAAGCGCAAAGCAAACGAAACTGCGTTGCGCCCATGAAGTCGTATTGTGTCGGAGGCCCAACATACGCCATGTAGTGGTGGTCGCCCGGGTTGAGTTTGGATACATCCATAGTTGCTGCCGATGGTATTTCTGCTGCCTAAGCGTCAGCAGTGTATTCGTCATGCCCTTCGGTGCAAGCCTTCAAACTTGCCCTGGCCAGCCAACGGCGATTTGCAGACGCCTCGCGTGGCAAAAGCCCGCGGATTAAAGGTCGAAGAGGTGCGCGCTAATCGCGCAATACACCGACAACCCAAGCTTGGGTTTCCTGGGAAATGCCGGCGTCAACGTCCTGCGTCTGAACCTTGCGCTCGACGCAACGAAATAGAGTCTGTTGAAAACGAGAGGCCGGCTTCGCCCGGAATGGCGAAGCCGGATGAGAATGGGATTAACGGCGCTGGAACTGACGGCGTTGTCCGCCGCCACTACCGGAGCGCCCGCCGCCGCCGCCGCCGGATGGCGCGCGATCTTCGCGGGGACGTGCTTCATTGACCGTCAGGGCGCGACCCTGGATTTCCTTGCCCGCCAGGGCCTGGATGGCGGCTTCCGCGCCTTCGGGCGTGGCCATCGTGACAAAACCAAAGCCGCGCGAACGACCGCTCATGCGATCAGTGATGAGGTTAACCTCGGAAACCGGGCCATGCTGCTGGAACAAATCCTGCAAATCATTCTCGGTGGTGTCGAAGGAAAGATTTCCCACGTACAATTTCGTATTCATTTTATCTGTGTTGGTTTTAGAAATGCTGGCTGGCTTCCGGGAACTGTTCCCGTTCTTTCGGGTTTCAAATCATCACTGAACCGTGTTCACCTGAGGATTCACCATGTTGGAAGTTGGCTATGCAATCTAAACTACCGGTAGACTGCCCCCGCCCCGTCCATATTGCAAGCTTTATTTTGCAACGTGTTTTTGAACGTCAATTCCAGGACAAATCGTCCGGTGAATCGGCCAAAAGGCGGCTCTTGGGGTCTTTCTGCAGCAGAATCCTCCGCCAGAGTTTCTCCGGTTCGGGACTGAATATCAACTCCAGCGTCGCCGGATGCACCAGCCAATCCTTGCGTGCCATCTCGTTGTCCAACTGCCCGGCTGTCCATCCCGCGTAACCGGCGAACAATTTGAGCTTTTGCGAACCGGAATAGGATTCGATCAAATCCGCCAGCGCATCGAGCGAATGCCCCAGGTTCAAGTTGAGCATGACGTTCGAATTGGGCAGAAAAATGTCGCTGTAAAGAAAACTCAAGCTCTGGGGTTGCACGGGACCGCCAATAAACAGTTTCTGTTCCTTGACACTGTCGGGCAGGTTGGCCACCACCGCTTCTCCCACCTTGCTTCCCGTCGCGCGATTGAGCACCAACCCGAAAGCGCCCTCCGAGCTGTGTTGACAGATCAGCACCACGGACCTGTGAAAAAAAGATCCGCGCAACTTGCCGCCGTCCAGCAAAAAATTCCCCTGCAACGATGTATGTGTTTGCGACATAACCGCCACTCTAATCTGGCCCATCCACCGATGACTGGCAAACGCCGCGGTGCGATTATTTATCCGCTTGCGCCAAACTCCGCGCCGCCTCGATGAGCTTTTCCGCCGTCAGCCCGTATTTCCTGTAAAGATCCTCCGCAACGTAGGCCGATTGCCCGAACTCCCCTTCCATCCCCAGCGACCGCATCCGGTGCGGAACGCCCGCCTGCGAAAGGGCATGCGAAATCTGGGCGCCCATTCCGCCGATGATTTGATGGTCTTCGATGGTCACGATCCGGCCGCCGCATTTTTTCACCGCCGCGCCGATGGTTGCAACGTCAACCCGGTTGATGAACGGATTGGCAATGACCGTGGCATGCACCTCTTGTTCCTCCAATTTCCGCCCGGCGTCGA
The DNA here is from genome assembly GCA_035511075.1 of Vulcanimicrobiaceae bacterium. Classification (GTDB taxonomy): domain Bacteria; phylum Verrucomicrobiota; class Verrucomicrobiia; order Limisphaerales; family Palsa-1400; genus DATAUD01. Next base: position 23,910 of record DATKFW010000033.1, on the reverse strand, counting down.
TCGATCTTCCGACCAGGGGACCGGCGGCCACGATGACCACATCGCCGCCCTCCATCAGTACCTGCGCCTTGGCCCATTCATATTTGGCGCCTTCCAACCAGTGTAGCGGATAGTTTTCGCGTCCGACAAAAAAGACAACCGACTCGCCGTCCCCGCCACTTTGGCGCGCGCTGGCGGTGCGTTTGACAGCCTCATACATAAGGGCTTCCGCCTCGTCTGCGCAGGAACACGCGATCACCACGGTGTGAGGAATGGAGGAGGTGGCCGCGAAATAAGTTGTGGCCTCGTGCGAGGCGCCGTCGGCGGCGTCCTGGAACCCGACGTGGGAAAAAACGGCGATGACCGGGGCCTGTGACAGCGCGGCCATTGTCAGGGGCAGGTTCCCTTTGGTGACGCCAAACTGTCCGAACGTGTCAACAATCGGAATAAACCCGGATTTGGAGAACCCCGCCCCGGAGCTGATCATATTCGCCTCGGCCACGCCCAGGTCAACGTATCGATCCGGGAAACTCTTCTGAAAAAAGCTCATGCCCGTCGACCCGGCCAGGTCGGCGGAAAGCGAATAAACCGGCAATCCCTCCTGGGCCGCCCGGGCCGCTCCTCGGGCGAGTCCGCTTTGAATTTTCTCCTTCTTGACAGCCGGAGCGGCGGCCGGCTTCGCCTTTCTGGCGGCCTCCTTGTCCTCCCAACCGCGGCGCAATGCGCGGGCCCAATCGGCCAGGGCCGCGGGCACCTCGTTCTCGCCCCAGTAAATCTCGTTGACAAAATCGATGATTTTTTCCCCGTTCTGCAGCGGGAAACCGTGGCCGCCGGAGGGGCTTTCCACCGTCGCCCGCACCCCGTAACCCTTGACCGTCTTGACCCACAGGCACACCGGGGCGCGCGGGTTGGCGCGGGCTTCCTGGAGTCCCCTTTCCACGGTCAGGTACACGGCCTGCAGATCATTGCCTTCCTCGACGCGGATCACGTTCCAGCCGAGGTCGCGCATGGCGGTGAAAGTGGGCGCCATGCTGAAAGCCTGCTCGGTGATGCGGCCCGACAGCTTGGTGTCGTTGTCGGAAATGACCAGGAGGAACGGATTGAGACGGCCTTTGGAGGCAAGCCCCGGAATGGCGGCATAAGCCTCCTTCGCCTCACCTTCCATCGACGCGCCGTCCGAAACGGTGCAAATGGTGAGTCGATCATTCTTGCGGACTTTATCGGCCATTGCCAGACCCTGCGCCTGCGGCAGCGCCGATCCGAGCGGGCCGTTGCTCAACAGAACACCTTGCGGGTTCAGGTGCGCCTCCCCGTGCCCGGTGTACTTGCTGTTAATGCTGCGAAAACCCTTAAGCTCCTCGAATGTCAGCCCGTCGAATCCGTAATTGCAGCGCAGCGCGTAAATTCCGTTTTCGGTGTGCCCGGCGTCATTGACAAAATTGTAAGCCTCAAACCACGGGCGGCCCTGGACGGCGAACATGATGCCGTGAATCGATGACATGATTTCAGCAAAAGCGGCCGGGCCGCCCCAATGCGCGGCTGCCCCGCCATTGACCGCCTCCAGGTCTATCAGCGCCACGATGGCGCGCGAGGCCCGGGGATCCCCGAGAATAACGTCCTGGCCCCCGGCATTTTTTACGGTCACGGCGTACGTGGGCGGCCGTGTCGGAGTCGGGGCCAGTTTGGATTTGAGGTTGAGCGGCGTCAGTGGCGGCGCCTGGACAGGTTTCACTACGGATTTATCCTCAGACATAAAGGTGTTGGCGAATGAAGGCGTTTTTAAAATGGTGCGCGCGGCGGGAGTTGAACCCACAACCTGCGGCTTCGGAGGCCGTCACTCTATCCAGTTGAGCTACGCGCGCAAAATTGATAGTCATACCCTGAGCCACGGAGCGCTCCGATCCAAGCCTCCGGCAAAAATCACTATGCGGCATCCCGCGGCTGCTCGCAAGAAATTCCAATGGATCGCCCTGTCCACGAATTCGCGGAAGGCCCGGGCGGGCTCTCACTGCGCGGTAACACGGTAGAAACGCTGCGGATTGGTCGCATAAGCGTCGGTGACGGTCATGGCGTCGCCCCTGCCCGTCACGGGGGTCAGACTGGTCCAGGGGCTGGCGTCCAGCGTGTCCTTGTACTGCAGCATGTAGGTCACGCCGTTCTGCGAGGCGAATGAAACGGTGAAATTGTTGCCGGCCCACGTTGGATTCAGCAGGAAGATCGCCGGAATGCCGGCCGCATTTGTATTGACAAGCGCTGCGCTGTAACTCCATCCGGCGGCCAGTCCGCTCACGCCTGTCAGCCCCGACGGCACAACACCCTCCCCCGACTGATTGGCGCCCCACGCCACGACGGTCGGGCCGCTCTCCAACGCCATGCAGTGATACTCGCCGGCGGCGATTGCGCTGACATTAGTCAGGCCCGCGGGCAACCTGGGATAATCGCCCCAGCCCGTTACCGCGCCGTTGGACGTCAGAGCGAGCACGTACTCGGTGTTTGCCGCAAGAGCCACGACATTGCTCAAGCCGCCAGGGACGTTGGTTTGACCCGCGTTATCGATCCCCCAGGCAACCACCGAACCCCCCGGCATGAGCGCAAGGCTGAAGTTCCCCGCCGCGAGAATCGACTTCGGACCTTGCGCCCCCGGCGGAACATTTGTCTGGCACCAGGCATCGGAACCCCAGGCGACCACAGCCCCATTGGACTCCAGCGCCAGCGCGTGAGCGAACCCGGCGGAAATGGCGACAACGTTAGTCAAGGCCGGCGGAATGTCGCATTGCCCGCAATCATCGGTTCCCCAGGCGGTCACCGTTCCGTTGCTGCTTAGAGCCAGGCTGAAAAACTCGCCGGCTGCCACTGCAGTGACATTGGTAAGACCGGCGGGCACATCACACTCGCCGTCGATGTCGTAGCCCCACGCCGCGACAGTGCCATTGGCATTCAACGCCAGGGAATGATCAATTGAGCACGCGATGGCGGTTACATTGGTCAGGTTGGTGAAAAAATTAGTCTGCCCGCCTCCCCAAGTTTTGACGGTTCCTGGCGGTCCAGTGGCCCCCGGAGCAGAAAAGGAACCCAGGAACGCGCTCAGGCAGAGTATAGTGAACGACAATTTCATAATTGACACCTTCTATTAGAACGTCCGGCGGCCTTCGACAAGTGGGGTGTAAACCTTGGTAGGCGGGGAACCGGCCATTTTGAGCTATAGACCCTATGGAAGACGCTTGCCAGCGGAGTATTGTCTCCGGAATGAGGACAAGAAGTTTCTGGTTGCTACTCATTACAGTGGCAGTCGGCGGGCTGGCGGCGCCCAACGCAACGGCCCAGCAGACGAGCTATACCGAATATCAATGGTTATTTCGCGGCATGGAATATGAAACCAACGCGGCCGGAAATGTCGTCGGCATACCAATTACCGACCAGACCCTCCTCGCGGACCGTGCCGGCGAGGGCGGAATTACCAACCTGAGCACCGTTGCCATTGTTTATCACATCGGAGGCGGCGCGCCGTTGGGGGGGACACCGCCGTGGGACACCATCGATGTCATTAATGCGACAAATGGAGCCGTGCTGACCACTGAATTCGGGTTGTATTATGGATCGGACGCTCAGTATGGCCGCACTGCGGTCACCAACGCCACCCAAACCGAGGAACGGCGCATTGATTACCTCTACTCGTTCGACAATACGGGCTACACCGTTAGCGGATCCGATTCCATTGGCGCGGCGTTCGTGACTAAACGCTTCCTAAGCGACGGCGCGGGAAACACCAACACCATAATTAGCGGTTCATTTGGATGGGATACCCTTCCCCATGGCACCAATACCGCACCCATCGTCTGCACCGGCAACTTTACACTCGGAAACCCGTTATTCTAGCCATGAAGACCTGCAGCGCTGCTTTTGCCGTCGCGCCGGCGGCACCCCGCGCGGAGCCGATGAAGGATTCCCCTACGGATTTCACCCCACTAACCACTCGGGAGAATGGTGGCTAATGTCAACCCGCCGATTTGTCGGAAATGGCAACCGTGACCGCTAATGATCCAGTAAAGTCGCCAACAAGGGCCAACGCCATCTCTCCCGGCGCCAACATTCATGTGTGGGCCGTGCTGGATCTTCTGGCCCACCGCTGGCGATGGCTCGTGGCGAGCGCCTTGATCTTCGGTTTGGCGGGGTTGGTGGCGGGCATCCGGTTCATTGGCCCGAAATACACCGCGTCGGCGCAATTGCTTCGCTACGAAACGCCCGGCGCAAGCGATTTCCTCAAACCAACAACGCCGATGTCACCGGAAACCTTTGCCGGACTGATGCAGGCGCCGGAGTTGTTACGGAGCGTGGGCGCCAAAGCGGCGCCGCCCATCCCGCCGGAAATCCTGATCAAACAAATCAAGGTCGATCCCGACGAGGATTCGGACCTTGTCAGCGTGGACCTGGCGGCCCGCACTCCCCAGCAGGCGGTGGAATTGCTTAATCTTTACCTCGGCGAAACCGTCAAGTATATGCGTGACCTCCAGGCGCAGCAGATTCGCGTCGCGGCCGACACGTACCTGGGCAAACAAGTCGCGCAAATGAACCAGGACATCGCCACTCTGGACCACGAATTCCGCGTGCTGGCGATGCCCTCGCCCATTACAAACAAACTGGTCCAGATCAACGGGCAATTGCGTGATCTCGGGCGCGATATCGGCGGTGCGTCGCCCTCGTCCCCCCTGGTTGCAGCGCAAACCGACCGGCTCAACAAGGCGCTGGGGGAATTGACCGAGTTATTGGCCAAATACACCGAACTTCATCCCGCTGTGCAGGAGAAGGAGGCGGAAATACAGGCAATCAAAAAGGAAATCGCCAAAGAACCCTCACAAGGCGTCCAGATCCCCCCAGCGGCGGCGGTGGTCGCAGCCGTTCAGAGCGTCGCGCCGCCGTTCAACCCGGAAGTCGATATCATCAGGAGCAAGCTCCTTTCCCTGGAGGAGGGCCGCGTGCAACTCGTCAATCGCCAGCGCGAGGCGGAATTGTACGCGTCCGATCCGCCTGGCAACGCCCGTGTTTTCGCGCCGGCCTCGTTGAAGACCGTTCGCGCGAGCTTGCGTTCGCTCAAGATCGCAGTTTTGGCGATCGCGGGGATGCTGTTCGGATTGTGTGGAAGTCTCGTCATCCTGACCCTGGTCGAATTTGCCGACGGCCGGTTGAAGACGGTCGATGACGTCAGGCGTGTGACGAAACTGCCGCTGTTAACGACGCTGGGCGACCTCAACGAACTGGACAGCGGCGCGCAGTCGCAATGGGCTTTCCGAACCTGGACGATGTTGCAAGGACGGCTCAGTCCCTCGGTCCACCATGGATTGATCTGCGGCATCACCTCCTCCAGCCAGGGCGAAGGACGCTCGACATGGATTCGCCTTCTGGCCGATGCGGCAAGTTTAACCGGCTTCAGGGTGCTGACGATCGCCACCCGGCCCTCGACGGTGGAGCCAAAGGCTCCGACCGAAAACGGTTGCGATCTATTGCCCGAAGCGCTCCAACCCATGGACCCTGCCGATTGTCTGACACCGGTGGTGGCGGCGGGCGACGCATTGAGTTCGCCGGGCAAAGTCGCCGATCACTTTTCAGGACCTGACTCCAAACCGATTGTCCACATTCCGCTGCCCGGATGGGTCTGGAACCTTGAACGCCGCCGGCAATGGAAGGAGGCGCTCGAATATTGGAGCAAACTCGACAACGTCGTCATTTTTGTCGAGTTGCCTCCGGGCGATGCGCCGGAAACGGTGCTTCTGAGTTCGAGTTTGCCGAATCTCCTCTGGCTGTCGGAAAGCGGTTTGGCCGACGCGGCCGACACCCGCGATCAACTGGAAACGCTTCGCCATGCCCACTGCAATATCGTGGGCGCCGTGCTCAATCGGCAAATGTCGCAGCCGCTAAAAAAGAGGTTTCCCCGATGGATTGCCGCTTCGGTCGTGCTGGCGCTCCTGGGTTTGGGCGGCGCGCAAGCCCAGGAGATCGACTCCGCGTCGGTCCCCGCGCAGACCAATCTCTCCTTTGCCATCGTCAACCCGTCCCAGCGGGCCGCGTGGCAGAAACACCTTACGCTTGGCGCTGGCGACGTGTTGAGTTTCGGACTCTTTGGGCAGCCGGAATTGGCGGCGCCGGACATCGCGATTGGTCCCGATGGCCGGGTCAGCTTTCTCGAGGCCCAGGACGTCCTGGCCGATGGCTTGACCATCGACGAATTGCGCGCGCGCCTGGACCAGGAATTGGCAAAGTACCGGCGCTCGCCTCATACGATGATCACGCCGGTCGCCTTTCGAAGCAAAAAATATTTCATGCTCGGCAAAATCATGGTCAAAGGGGTCTACACATTGGACCGGCCGTTGACCGTGCTGGAAGCCATTGCGCGCGCCAGGGGGTTCGAGAATGGCCTGGTGGACCGCAGCGTGGTTGATCTGGCGGATTTCTCGCGCAGTTTTATCGCGCGCGACGGAAAACGGATACCGCTTAATTTTGAACGATTGTTCCAGGATGGCGACCTTTCGCAAAACATTCCCGTTGAACCGGGCGATTACATCTATATTGCGCCGATTGACCTTGGGGAGGTCTATATTGTCGGGGAAGTCCGCCTGCCGGGCCCGGCGACCTTTAGCCAAGGGGAGACCATCGTCTCCGCCATTGCCAGCCGCGGGGGATTTACCGATCGCGCCTACGTGGGGCGCGTCCTGGTGGTCCGCGGCTCGCTCAATCATCCGGAAACCTACGCAATCAACATGACCGCGATCATGTATGGGGACAAAACCGATTTCAAATTGCAAGCCAAGGACATCATCTACGTCAGTCCGCGTCCTTTTGCGCGCGTTGAAGAATTGGCAGATCTGGCGACCACGGCGTTCATCCAGGGGCTGATTACCGCGTGGGTGGACACAAAGGTCGTCAAGCCCTTCACCGAATGAGCGCCAAAGAAGCGGTGGCAGTGCTGGCGATCCTGGCCCTGTGCGCGAGTTGCCGGAGTGTCCCGACACACGAACCGCTCGCGCCACCGCCCACCGCCGGCCCGGCCAATATGATCAGCTTCACCAACCAGCTTGATCCGGCGTTGCTCGAGGCGCCGACAAACTTTTTCACGCTCGGCCCGGGCGACCGTGTGGAAATCGAACTCCTGGGCGAGGCCGGCTCGAAAGCCACGACATCGGTCGCTCCCGACGGCAAGCTATACTACGATTTGTTGCCGGGCATCGACGTTTGGGGGTTGACGCTGGCGCAAACCAAGGCACGCATTCAGCAGGAATATTCCAAATACCTGCGCCAGGCTCCGCAGGTGTCGCTGGTCCTGCGCGAAGTGGCCAGCAAACGGATTTGGATTCTGGGGCGCGTCCAGGCGCCGGGAATTTATTCCATGACGGGGCCGATGACGCTGCTGGAAGCAATTTCGCTGGCCGGCGGCACGTTGAGCATGACTTCCTATCGCGACCAGGAGGCCGCCGGAATCAGCCAGGAACTTGCCGATCTGCCCCGCAGCTTCGTGGTCCGAAACGGCAGGTTTCTTCCGGTCGATTTCGTCCGATTATTGACAGATGGCGATCTATCCCAGAATATTTACCTGCAACCGGACGATTTCATCTATCTGCCGACAGCGGCGTCGCGCGACGTTTACGTGCTGGGGGCGGTGACGCAGCCGCGGCCGGTGCCCTACGAACCGGGAATGACCGTCGCCGGCGCGGTGGCGGGGGCGTACGGCACGTTGAAGGACGCCTACATCAGCCACGTCGCAGTCGTTCGCGGCTCGCTGTCCCGCCCGCAGGTGAGCATTGTCGATCTCAAACTTGCGCTGCGCGGCCAAACGAACGACGTGGCGTTGCTGCCGGGGGACATCGTTTACGTGCCGTTGTCGCCCTATCGATACATCAGCCATTACATTGAAGTGATCCTTGATACTTTTGTCAGTTCCGTGGCGATCAACGAAGGCACCCGGATAGTCGGCGTGCCAAGCACTGGGGCAGCCGGCGTCTTCATCCCAGTGGGCAGCGGCATCCAGGTCATACCGCCCTCCGCGCCTCCACCGATCCACTGATTCCATTTACCCCGGAAGGTGCCACGTCCGACCGCTTGTTGAAGCGGGCTGGTGATGGCGACAGATTGAGAACGTTGAGCCAGAGGACTTGAAAACAAGACTGAGGGTCGGAATAGGGTTATTGCCTCACTGGATCGCGGATGCGGCGCGGCTGGCGGGGTTTATGCCGGGACCAGGGGCCAGCATGAAACGGGACGGGTGCGCGTGATGTCCCGCCTCGGTTGGAAATTTCTGAAGCCGTGAGTGTAATGGAGCGTTTGGGCTGGCCGCCCGCGTGGGGGGAAATGGGTTGCGGATCAGCGGACAGACCAAAAAGCGGAGTGAAGCGGCGGCTTTGGAAATTTGCCAAGGGGACGCCGACGGGGGAGCGCAAGTCTGTGAGTTTCGAGGCGTAGTCTTTCAAGGGGATCGAAAGCTCACTGGGAAAGCTCACACTCTTGTGCGAAGGGTGGGGCAACGCCTTTTGATTCACCGATTCGGCCATGCAATCTTCTGCACAATCATCCACTTCCGGCGACGAGATAAGCAATCCGTCTTAGACTTGGCGCCTTTGCTGGCTCCCAGTCGCCTGGGCGCAACGGGAGTGGAATATGCTATTGCTCACCCGAAGGCGCCGGATGGTTTCGGCAGCGGTTCTTGGCTCCTCGGTCATTCTTTCTGTGCTTGGGCCCGCCTTGTGGCCCTCTCGCGGAGAACTAGAGGCTGAGGAAGGTAGCAAAAAGAGTTTGAAAACAATCGGAGTGAGGCAGGCCGCGGGATTAACCGCATTGGTGGTTTGACGTTCGCGGCGGCGGGAGTATTTTAGGTAAGATGATGATACAGGATTACATTACGAAGCGAGGACTGACTAAGTGGAGAACTTGGCCAGTCTATACTCGCAAATTCAACCGTGCAACGATGCCGGGGTTTTTCACTGCTCCAGATTTTGGCGACATTGATCCAAAGGACAAGTTTGAGATTTACGCGAACGGTGAGCATACACATTTTGTTTCAGTGAACACCACTCGCGGATTATTTCGGATTGTTCATTATGACACGATTCTTTTCTATAGTCAGTGGCAGTCCATGCAGCCAGAGATGAACTACCCCGATCTTCCAAAGCTCTAGCCAAATGAGTTCACCTGCGAGGCCTAACATGCTACCCCGTTTACGGCGAGATGGCGCATCCGGTTGCTCATCGCGGATCAAGATATACGGCCCTGGGTTGGTGAACTGACGTTAGCCTTTTCCTTCACATGAACGTACAGGGGCTTGCGTGCAGATGTCCGCCGTGGTTTAATTCGGTTTATGTAGATGAGCCTAACGCGAACAATTATGGAATTCCGTTGATTGGAAGGCTTTTACTATGCACGCTATTAGAAAACCGATTGGATTGCTTTCTGCGACTGTTCTCTCGCTGGTGGGCTCTGCCGTGCTGGTCTCGTGCCAGGACAGGTCGCCAAGTGCTTGGCACTACGAGATCTCACCCGCTTCGACCGCCGGCGGTGGCACCAACAGCCAACAGACATTCAGTCCGTCGCCGTCTAATTCGGTTGCGTTCCGGGAAACCAAGGCACGAGCGGAGAAGGGAGAGGCAGCGGCACAAACTAAGCTTGGCCAGATGTATGAGTACGGGTATGATGTCCCGCAAGACCAGGCCGAAGCGGTCAAGTGGTACCGAAAAGCCGTGGAACGAGGCGATGGTGGCGCACAATGGGCCCTTGGAGGGATGTATGCCCTTGGCGAAGGCGTGGACAAGGACCAAGCCGAAGCGGTGAAATGGTACCGCGAGGCGGCTGAACAGTATCGTAAGGCGGCTGAACAGGGAGACCCACACGCGCAGTTTTCCCTCAGCTTCTGTTATCGAGACGGCAAAGGGGTCCAGCAGGACTACTCCGAATCAGTGAAGTGGGATCATAAGGCCGCAGAGCAAGGCTACGCCGACGCCCAATGCGATCTAGGTACGCGTTACCAATTCGGATGGTGGGGGGTCCCGCAAGACTACGCTCAAGCTGCCATGTGGTACCGTAAAGCGGCGGAACAAGATGACTCAGTCGCACAACTCGCTCTAGCCCTCATGTGTTTCGGTGGTACGGGAGTGCCACAGGATTACGTTGAAGCTTACAAGTGGCTAAACCTTGGTACTGCCAGCGTTACCACTGAAGCCGATCACACGATGGCCGATCAACTAATGTCGAGTCTTCGCGGCGTTATGACTTCGACACAAATCGAGGAAGGACAGAGACTTTCGCGCGAATTCCGTGCTCGCAAAGCAGGCGAGGCTCCAAATCGGAATGATGGCCAAGATTCAAGCGTGGTTGGAAACGTACCTCGCTTCACCGGCACCGGCTTTTTCGTAACCGATGACGGCTATCTTTTGACCGCGTTCCACGTCGTCGCGGATGCGGCCCGGATTGCCGTCAGAACGTCGGCGGGCACGTTCGCGGCAACGCTGGTCAATGCGGACAAGGCTAACGACTTGGCTTTGTTGAAAGTGAACGGCAAATTTCCGACTTTGCCTGTCGCGTCCAGTCGTTGGGTGAAGCTGGGCGAATCGGTTTTTACCATCGGTTTCCCCAACATCGAATTGCAAGGTTTCGCTCCGAAGCTGACCAAAGGCGACATCAGTAGCTTGACCGGGATGCAGGATGACCCGCGCGAGTTTCAAATCAGCGTGGCGGTGCAGCCAGGTAATTCCGGCGGGCCGCTGGTGAACCAGTACGGGAACGTTGTGGGGATTGTAGAGGCGCGGCTGGCGGACGTTAGCACGCTCGAAACCACGGGCGCGCTGCCACAGAACGTCAATTACGCACTGAAAAGCTCCGCGTTGAACGTACTGCTGGAAAATCTGCCCGAAATATCGGCAAAGCTCCCTGAAGCGAATCCTACCAAAGACAGGAAATTTGACGACGTGGAAAAAGAGGCGGAAAGCGCCGTGGCCCTTGTTCTGGTATATTGAGGCGGCACGGCGAGGTCTTTTACCGAATTCTCGTTTCCCGATCAAGTGGACGTTTATATCAATGACGTGTTCTCTGTTTCTGGCAATTCTAAAATAGATTTGAAAGTGGCTTCAATCGAGAGGTTAAATCCGAGTGATGCAGCCTCATTTCACTGCATATCCGTTCGGCGTCAGGATTTTGGACAAAAATATCACAGTTCGCTCTGTTGCTTCGGAGAAGTTCCAGAATCGCTTTCCGATCATTCGGGTCGAACGAATACCCAATCACGCAAAGTTTATCTGCGGAGGCGGCCAATTGCATCGCCGCAGCCCAGATTGTTCGGATGTAATGGTCAAACAGAAACGACGTGTTGGTTTCGCGGGCGCGGTCCTTTTCGTATGGGAATGCGATCAAAGGCTCAGGTTGTTCCCTTGGGCTTTGTGATGACGTTTGGGCAGTCGGCCAAAAAGAATGGTCATCAATGGGCTGATCGGCCCCACTCAGACTTTTGCTCCATCCATACCGGGGTTTGCCGTAGTGGTCCGCGACCAGCATCGCTGCTGTTCCGTGCAGCTTTAAGAAGCTGAATCGGTCAGGAACGATGTCCGCAGGCTGTTTGCGAGAGAAATCGAAACCGGAGTTTAGCCATGATGGCCCGTAACAATCCATGCCGACTTGCAATTTGAAGTGGTCAATGAAGGCGAATTCAAAGAGGCGCTCATAGTTGAAACTAAGCACCCGATTAGGCGTTGACCTTAGTGCATCGGTGCCGCGATCACCCTCGAAAATAGTATTCAGAAAATCGCGATAGCCCTGTAACCCGGACTTTCGAGCATTGTCTTCGAGTTCGTTAAACAATGCCGCAGTCGCCAATTTCGCATTGCGGTTTTGTCTGGCCGCCAGGTTTTCCAGCCGAGCGTAGTTGAGGTCCTGAGATCCAAAGGGCGCGCGTGGCTGACGCCCGAGATCCTCTTCAATTTGGAGAACAAGTCGGTCGATGGTTGGGGAATTGAACGTTTCCATTAGTCCGACCGTCTCAGCCACGCATCGCTTCAACTGATCGCAGTTGGGCCTTTGATCCAAGATACTGCCGTATTTCTTCAATGCATCGAGGAATCCTCTTGCCAGCGGATACCCGTACCGCACAGAGCAGCCAGCACCGAGGATGTAAACAACGCTTTCTTTCACGTGTTCGTCTGAATCATTTAATGTAAAAGCGCCGTTTGAGCGCATTCAAATGTGTGAACGGCAGCAGCTTTTCATGCTGAAGACGTCCAACGACGATGCCCGGAGAGATGCCGAGTTGGTCTGCGAATCGTTGGATAGTTTGAGTAGTAAATCGTCCTTGGCGGCGAAATTCCGCAAGAGCGTGTTTTGGAATCAGGAAATCGGAAGCGAAAGTGTCGGCCTCTTGCTCCTTACGGCGTGTTTCGGGATCAAAAGCGCCGTTCGGTGCTTCTATAAATATATCGCGTTTGCCATGCTTAAGAATGTGAGCCGCCTCATGGAAAAAGGTAAACCAGAGAAAATCGTCGGCTTTACCTCTCAAGCTGAGTTGAAGAATGGCTTTGTTGGGCGTCAACCAACGAGTTGCCCCATACGCGCAAGTGCCGGGAAGTTCAGGAACATAGACGAGAGCGATTCCAGAAGAGCGGCAGAGTTCTGCCGTCCTCGGAACGAATACGTCGGGTTCCGCGGTCGTCAGCTTGCGAATTTCGCAGAGCGCTCTCATGAACATCTCCTGGTTATAAGCTTCGGCGCGAATCTGTTGAGCGAGACGCTCACCCTGCCGAAGCCACGCGGCTGCGGCCATCGGGTTGGCCTTAAAGGCGGTGGATTTGCGAAACGCCACCTGAGGAGATGTCCAGATGCTTTCCCATTCCTTAACACCGGCGACGCCAAAGAAGTTTAGTAGGGCGCGCATTTGCGCAGCCGGCGAGTCGCATTCGGGAAGCCATCCGATTCTCGTGAGCGGCGTCAGCGGGAATTGATTCAGCCAGGAAGAGTCGGGCGCAAGGCCGCGATCCTCCTCAAGCCTGGCGAGTGCGGCCTCATAATTGCGTTGAGAGGAGTTCCAGAAATCAGCAGGAACACCGGTAGCGCGCTCGAGTTGTAGGGCGGTCTCGGCCGTAATAGCCTTTTTCCCTTGAATGATTTCGCTGATCATTTGCAAAGGGCGGCCCATACGCTGAGCGAGTTCCGCCTGGGACATGCCCAGCTCTTCAAGAGTCTCGGCGAGTGTTTCCCCTGGGTGAATTGCGTAATCGGGTTCAAAAAGGGTGCTCGTGTTCATATATCAATGTGTGTCCGCAATTTCAATTAATTGCACCTTCGTGATGCGCCCCCAGTCCAGGCCGCCATCAGGCTTTCTGGGCGCCTCCTCATGATTGCAGATCAAAATCAGACGGCACGCGTGCTTGGCATCGACAGAAATTTGCTCATCCCTGTCTGCTTTCAATTCATGGACCCGCGTTTGCGGCAACTTTGAAAGATCTTCAAGCGTCGCCGCATCGCGAATATTCTGTAAACGGAGGCCGATTCGGCGTCCGTTATCGGGACCGTAGGTCCGAATCAGCTCCCGTTCGGAGTTCATAACTTTTGCCAACTTGTTGCTCTTGAAAGAAAGTTCCACAAGTTTGAACAGTTGTCAATATTTCATTCACCCCAAAGGTGAACGAAACAGGTGACAATAGCAAGAGCCATTTTCATCCGCGCCAATAAGGTGGATGACAATCGAAGAGGGGCGCGACCTGGAAAACTGGCTGCGCGCCGAGCAAATCTTCAGGGAACGCAACGCCACCAACGCCGACTCACCGCGAGCGCGAACGGTAGGCAAACCAGAGCGCCGAAACGAAACCCGCGCCCGCCAATAATTTCAATAAGGCCCCGCGTCCCCCGCGAAGCCGGCGAAAAGCCGACGCGCCGGCGGCCACCACCGAGGCAACAGTGACAATCGACCGGGTGGACTTGGCCGCCCGTCCGAACTCTTGAAAGCCGGCTTTGAAATCAGCCCATTCCCGGCTGAATTGTTCCCGGTGAATGTCCGCTTCCAGGGCCAGCATCCTCCTTTGGATTTCCAGCGCTACTAATGGAGAAGGTGATTGAGGCAGGCGGAATCCTTTCTCAATTGATCGAGAGTGGCGGAAAAGGCCTGCCAGTCACGCCGCATCCGCTCCAGTCGGACGAATAGAAAAGCAGTCGCGCCGCCGTACAAGACGGTCAGCACGGCCGCGACCAGCAACGGCGAAAACTTCCAGAACAGCAACACAATCCAGAGTGTCAGCGACATTCCCGCAAGCAATCCGAAGACGGCCGCCGCCAGCGCGTAGAGGAGGGCCTGAAGGAGCCGCTCGCGCTCTTCCTGCAATTCCACCAACAGCAATTCCACCCGGTTGACACCCAGATCCAGCGCCCGTTTGGCAAAACGGCGGGACGCAGCCGGAATCTCCGTCAATGGATTGGGTCCTTCGTTCATCGCCGCCCTTAATCGCGACGGCTGGCCAGAAAGCCCAGCAACGCGCCAACGCCAAAGGCGATCGCCAGGGCCTGGTACGGGTTGCTGCGAATGGTTTCGTCCACGGCCTGCGCTCCTTGCACGGCTTTGTCCGTCAAGCGGGCGTAGGTCTGCTTGCCGGACTCCAGGGCATCGGACAGGCGCTGGCGGGCCTCGGCAATTTTCTTGTCGGTCAAGTCGGCGGTGGCGTCGAGCAGCGCCCGGGCGTCTTCGGCCAGGGTGCGCGCGTCGTGCCGCAGTGCGGTGGGAGTCTCATAACGGCTCATAATATTTCCTTTTGATACTTGTTCGGTTTAACTTAACTGGGCCAAAAACGGGCCGCCATTTTCTTTTCATTGCCGGTGGATGATGCGGTAATCGGTCCGCAGTTTGCAAGATTTCTCTCCGATATGCACATGCATTCGGCAATTGTCAGTAAGGCCAAATTCGGCTTTCCCGCAGTGCCACACTGGTACTTTGCCCGATTGTCCTGGACCCTATCAAATAGGCAATAATACCGCATGAAAAAGATTACTGTCCTGCTGGTAGACGATCATACCGTAGTCAGGCAAGGACTCCGGGCCTTGCTCAATCTGGAAGAGGACATCGAAGTGGTTGGCGAAGCGGAAAATGGGCGCCAAGCCGTGCAGATGGCCGCAAAGACTTCGCCGGACATTGTCATAATGGACGTCGTGATGCCGCTGATGAACGGACTGGAAGGTACGCGCCAGGTGTTGGGTTGCGTTCCAAACGCCAAGGTGCTTGTGCTCAGTTCCTATAGCGACGACGATTACGTGCAACAACTCACCGGCGCCGGCGCTTCCGGTTATCTGATCAAGCAAACGGCCGCGGACAATTTATTGCTGGCCATCCGGGAAGTGCAAAAGGGCAACGCGTTTTTCAGTCCGACTATCGCCAAGAGACTTCGTGATCGTTGCCGCCAGGCATTTTCCGACGGCCAGCCGCTTAAGAAGAACATTGAGCTTACGTCGCGCGAGTCGGAGGTGTTGCAATTGATTGCCGAAGGTTTGCCCAACAAACAAATCGCGGGGGAATTGGGCATCAGCATCAAGACTGTCGAGAAGCATCGCCAGCAGGTCATGAACAAGCTCAACATTCATGACGTGGCCGGCCTGACCCGTTACGCGATCTCAAAAGGCGTCGTTGAGCGACGGATAGCCACGCCGGCGATTGCAGCCGCTTCGTAGCAAGCCATTAAGAAGCGCCCGGTGGAGCACTGGGCGTCCAGATTAGTCGCGCCTAAGCGGGCTGCCTCGCCGATCCACCGCGCCGCGCTCGCAATCCCACTCCCGATCTATTTTCAAAACAGACTCTTACCGGAACTGCGGATGTTGCCGCAACTTTTCCCAGCTTTCGGGGGAAAGCGGCGCCTGGCGATAGACAGGTTCTCGCAGAGGTTCGGCGCTCTTGGATTTGCGCACGCGTTGCAGCCACGCCGGCGGCAACGGCTCGTCCAACAATTCGAGTGCGTTGGCCGCAATGGTGGTTTCCTCCTTCTCGCCCGTCGGACGGCCCACTCCCACAAAGAATCCCGCCAACAACAGCGTCACACGCAACATGGTGCTGCGCGAGTAGGTCGGCATCGCGCAAGGCCGCCGCGGATTCAGCCGCCGGAATAAATCCGAAAAGAGCGACGCCGTCCACATGGCGGGATTTCTGCCGGGGGAATAAGCGTCGAACAGAATCGCGTGCGGCGGCGGAAGCGTCTGCGAAGTGTCGCGCATCAACTCCGGAAAATCCCCCTCGCGCAATTCCCAGTGGCCGCGACCGAGGCAGGCGCGGCCTGTTTGGATGAATTGCGCGACGAGTGTCTCGTAACCGTCGAAATACCCCAACTTCCCGGAGTGTTGCAAAGCAAAACGCAATGGCTCGACGGTCCGATCAAAGCTGATCACGCGCAACGAGCAAGGCAATTCCGCCGAGGCGCGGAGTACCGCCAGAACATTGGCGGCGGCGCCGAGACCGACGTCCCAGATGACAAATTCCCCGGCATGGGACTCCAGTCGCGGCTTGATTTGGTTGACGTAGAGAGCCTCTGCCTCGGCCGCCGGGCCGATCACCGGATGAAAGGTTTCATTCTCCGCGGTTGAGCGGACGCTAAAGGCGCCGTTGCCCAGCCGGACAAGCTCATAATTCGCGACTGGTGCGTTCTGAGGTTTAATGACCCCCACGCTGTACCATTAATATAGAGGATTTACAATGTAGATATGAAATCAAGCCGTCACTTGATTGCGTCCGCGCGGGGACGGGATTGAAGTCAGGGCCGCGCCAGCGCGCCACGCAGTTTGCGCACGGCTTCGGCGTCGGTGACCGTGAATTGCTCTTCGGATTGCTTGACAGTTCCGCCAAAGGAAACTTGCGGCCGGCCGGACGCCGAGCGGTCCCTGCTGGCCGTGCTGAGCGACGCGTGCACTTGATCGCACCCGGTTCTTTGGATGACATCCGCCACTGTGAAACGATTGATTCCGCCTGCTGGAAGAATTTCGACGCGGCCGGCGGCGCGGCGGATATACTCGGCGATGTTGGCCGCGCCATTGTAGGCGCTTGCTTCCTGGCCGGAAGTCATTATCCGGGTGATGCCCAAATCAACCAGTTGCTCCAGCGCCACCAGCGGGTCTCTGACAACATCAAAGGCCCGATGAAACACGGCTTGCCGGCCGGCGGCGAGTTTGACCATTTGCCGGCAACGCTTGAGATCCACGGCGCCGGCCGCGGTGAGAATGCCGAAGGCGATTCCGTCGGCCTTTTCGGAGAGGGCGGTCTCGGCGTCGCGCTGCATGACGGAAAATTCGGCTGGACTGTAACAAAAGCCCGCGGGGCGGGGACGAATCATCGCGATAATCGGAAGCCGCACCGAGGCGCGGGATTCCCGCAAGGCGCCGAGCGAGGGCGTGAGGCCACCGAGCATCAGGGCGCAGTTGAGTTCGACACGATCGGCGCCGCCGAGTTCGGCCTTGACGCAGTCTTCCACCGAAGCGGTGCAAATCTCCAATTGGATCGCGCGCGGCGGGGTATTTCGGGACTTTGAGGAATTGGGACTCATTTTTCGGAATAAGGATTGGCCAGTGACCGACCGTTGTCAAAAGGTTCCATTGGACGGACAGGCGGGAAATGGTAACAATGCGGCATGGACGCGCTACTGAAACATTTGCAGGAAAACGCGGCGCTCAAGCCGGAGCAGTTGGCCAAAATGCTCAACCTCTCCGAAAGCGAAGTGGCCGCGAAGATCAAAGCTTACGAGAATGACCAGGTGATCCTCGGCTATCGCGCCGTGCTCAATGAGGAGAAGATCGGCGCCGATATCGTGCGCGCGGTCATCGAAGTCAAGATCACGCCGGAGCGCGGCGGAGGTTTTGACCGATTGGCCGAACGGATCGCCAAATACACCGAGGTGCGATCCTGTTACCTAATGTCCGGCGGTTACGATTTGCAGGTTGTGGTGGAGGGCGGCAATTTGCGCGAGGTGGCGACATTTGTTTCCGAGAAGCTGGCCACCATCCAGGGCGTCGTCTCGACGGCGACGCATTTCATGCTCAAGGTTTACAAAGAGCAGGGACTCTTGGCCAGGGAAGACAAGAACGACGAGCGTTTGGCGGTCTCGCCTTGACGCGCCCCGCCGAAATTCCTTTCCCGATCTATCTTCAAAACACGCTCTGAGTCGCCGGAGTCAGAATTGTTTCATGCCGGAATCCAGCGCGGCGTAGAGTTGCGCCATCGTCGCCTCGGTTTCGTCGCCCATGCTGGAGATGCGGAAGGTCGTCCCCTTGATCTTCCCATAGCCGCCGTCAATCAAAAACCCCTGGTCCTTGACGGCTTTCTGCAGCTTGGCAACGTCCACAACGCGGCCGCCCGGTTTGGCGCCGTTGTTGACGCAAGTCAGTGTCACGGACTCAAAACCCGCCTCGGGATAAAGCGTGAATCCGTGCCCGGCGGCCCACGCGCGGGTCATTTCAGCGAGCTTCTTGTGCCGCGCGAAACGGGACTCCAGACCTTCGGCGAAGATGTCCTCCAGCTTTGAAGCCAGAGCGTACACGTGCCCGATGCTCGGCGTGCTGGGCGTCATGCTTTGCTCGGCGTTCTTCTGGAATTCCACCATGTCAAAATAATAGCCGCGATCCGGCGCCGACGCCGCCCTGGCCAGCGCCGCCGGCGAACAGACAAACACCGCCAAACCCGGCGGCAATGCGAAAGCCTTTTGCGTGCCGGCAAGAAGGACGTCGATTCCAAGGGCGTCGAAGTCCAGCTTGATGGCGGTCATGGAGCTGACGGCATCGACGATGAACATCACGTCGGGAAATTTCTTCTTCAGCGCGGCGAATTCGTCGATGGGACTCATCACACCCGTGGAGGTCTCATTATGAATAAGCGTCACGGCATCGAAGTGGCCGGTGGCCAGCCTGGCTTCGACCTGCTGGGCGCGAATGGGAGAACCCCACGGCACCTGAAGCGCCTCCGCCTCCTTGCCGCAACGCCTGGAAACATCCAGCCACTTGTCGGAAAATGCGCCGCACATGCAGTTGAGGACGCGCTTGCGAACGAGATTTCGCACCGCCCCTTCCATGACGCCCCAGGCGGAGGAAGTGCTCAGATAAACCAGTTGCCTGGTGTAAAGCAATTGCTGCAACTGCGGTTGGATTTTGCCGTAAAGGTCTTTGAAACCTTGTCCGCGATGGCCGATCATCGGCGAACAAAACGCCTTGAACGTTTTGGCGCTGACTTCGACCGGGCCGGGAATATGCAATTTTACGTGCGTCATAAATCACTTTGGAGGCTGCTCAAACCACTTAGTGAGATTTTTCACAAGCGGAGGCCTCTTGGCAAGAGAAGATTTTCTCAAAAAGTGACCGGGAGTAAAGCGCCGGGACGCCCGCCTCGCAACGCCGCGCTCAATAGATCAATATCATTGCGATGGCGTCTTCGACTGTTTTAATCGGTTCGGGGGCCTTTAGGCCGCGGGCCGCGACTAGGTCAATGCCTTTGACGCTCTGCAATAAACGGCGCGCCGGCTGGGCCTTGACGGCGTAATTGACATTTTGAGGGACTACTCCTGATATTTGCATGACGGCGAGGTCGTTAAGCCGCGCCACCACCACGCCCACGACTTCGCCGTTGGCATCGCACAACGGGCCGCCGGAATTGCCGGGCTGCACGGGCACACTGATTTGATATTCCGTCGGGTCGCCCTCCATGCCCGAGAGGCTGCTGATGCTGCCGTCGGTGTATTTGGGCTCAAGGCCCTGCATTTCGATGTTGGGAAAGCCGATCGTGAAAACGGGCTGCCCCAAATCCACAGTGTCCCTGGCCGATAGGGCCAACGCCGAGAAGCTTCCGCCGTCGACTTTGAGCACCGCCAGATCGTCAACCTTGTCGGTATCAATGACTTGAGCCCTGAAAAACTGGGTTTTGTATTTGACCTCGATTTTTTCGGCGTCTTTGACGACATGGAAATTGGTCACCAAATAGCCGTCCCTGGTCACAAAGAAACCCGAACCGATCGCATGGGGCCATTCGGAGCCCGGCAGCGAAGCGATGAAATGACTGCGCGGTCTGGGAGCGTCCGGGAGGGCGGCAAAAACGGCGCCCTGTTTCAAGATGGCGTCGGGAATCTCGCCCCGTTTGCAGACGCGGCCTGCGTCATAAGCCCGGATGGTCCGCTCAAAGTTGAACTTGTTGACGTAGCTGAATGTGCCCGTCAGTTTGGCCATGACGGTAATGGTGTCGTTATCCGTGAAAACTTGCGGGAGATTGCGCACAAGAATCGCGGTGGGATCCCCCTGACCGGGGTTCGGATCGATGAGCGCGCCGTCGCCGGCGGCTTGCAGGACTTTTGCGCCGGTAAAGCGCGTCCAGCCCGCCTGCGCTTTGCGCATGTCATAGACGACGCCCTCCACCTCGCGGAAATATCCGGCGCGAATCGCCTGATCGAGGGATTGCTCGGCCTGGCGCTCGGCCGCAACCTTGGAGTCTTTGACCTCTCCCGTCGTGATTCCCCAGGAATCCAGAAAGGCCTTTGGCAGTTTGTCTGGTGTGACGGTTGTGCCGCCGCTGGGATAAAGAATGACGACCCGCCCACCGCTGACGACGTGGGCATCTTGAATGCCGACGTAGGAAACTCCGTCGATGGTGACGGCTGTCATTTTTTCGCCGGCCAAAGCGGGCAGCGCCCAGAGCGCCAGGAAAATCGCCGGCAGAAGCTTCATGCCGGTACTATCCCACAAAGCGGGGGTTCTTTCAACAGCGCAGGGATGGAAATTAAGAATTAAGAATTATGAAGCGATTGAGCGCCAGAAGGGGCGATCGATCAATGGCGGAGTTGACAGCCTGCCATGTGACCGGGAATCTGGAAGGCGTGTGGCGTTTTGGACTCTTTCCGTGGATCAGCGTGGCTTGCGTTCTGGCGGCCGCCAACGTGTATGGCGGACCGCCGTTGCTCACCGATGACCCGGATACACCGGGGCCAAATCACTGGGAAATTAACGTGGGCGCGACCTCGGAGGACGCGGCGCACCAATGGGTATTCGGTGCGCCTCTGATGGACATCAATTATGGCGTGGGGGAACGGATCCAGTTGAAATACCAGGTGCAGTTGAACGAGCTTGTGCCGCAACAGGGCGGTGTGCGCGTCGGCGTGGGAAATTCGCTCGCGGGCGTCAAATGGCGTTTTGTCGATCAGACCAACGGCTCATGGCTTGAGATTTCCATCTATCCGCAGCTTGAATTCGTCTATCCCAGCACGTCCGGACCGCGCGGTCTGGCCGTCAGTGGCGACAACGTTCTTCTGCCTGTCGAAGTGGAACACCAGTTCAAGTCGCTGACTCTTTACGCGGAAGGCGGCTATATTTGGAACCAGCACGCGGTCGCGGCGGGGTGGTATGGCCTGGCGGGTGAATATGAATTGAGTGAAAAGTTCTCGCTGATGGGTGAATTGTACGGCGGATTTGATAGCGCTTTCGAGAATAGCGGACTGAGCTTCAATCTTGGCTTTCGGCGAAGATTGACGGAGCACGTCGCTCTGATCGGTTCGGCGGGCCGGGGAATTTTTGGCCCATCGCTGAGCGCACCGGCTTTTATGAGTTATTTGGCGCTGCAATTGACGCTGTGACTCGGCTGAAGTCCAAATAGTCGATCCCTTGGAATAATTAAGCGCAATCTCTGTCCTTCAAGAATGGTTGTTTGGGGTCCTCCCCTGAAACGGGATTGATGGCACAGACTTATTGACAAAGCAGCTTGCCTTTGAACCGTCAACGGTCCATATATGGTACGAATCAGGCGGCTGGTTCCAATACACGAACCATCGGTCATACAATAAGCGATCATCAGTGCGCATGGAGTTTACCTACCAAGTTACGCTTGAAGACCTCATGCAATTCGGGGAGCACGTTTACCGCACATCGAACCGAATACGGCGGGAAAAGCGTTTCTGGTGCGTTGTTATCCCCAGCCTTTTTGCCGCGGGGGCTTTAGATTACTACTGGCACTATCGCGCCTTCGATTGGATTCTTATTCTAATCATTTCTCAGGCCGTGTGCAGCACGGTGTTTTTGCCGCGCTTCTTTGACCGTTCATCGCTGCGGCAAGTTTACCGGAGCTACGTCACAAAACCGGAAGCATCTGATGTTGGCACGTCGCGTCTCGTTATCACGAATGATTCCGTCACCGAAATTGTGTCGACCCGGCAGACCAAAGTTGATTGGCGGGACATTTGCAAGGTTGAGACGCTCGAAGGGCGAACCTACGTGTATAACAGTTCGCAGTCGGCGATCATAATTCCGCGCCGCGGGTTCGCTTGCGACCGAGCCTATGAGGACTTACTAGCAGAGATTTCCAACCGGCTTCCGAGAGGTGATACCCAACCATGACGCTTTAGCGAATGGCGCCCCTTTTCCTTCGGCGTCGACAAGCGGCCGTTAAAAAACGACTTGTTTTAGAACCGTCAACAGTCCATATATTGTGCGGCGACGAGGTAATATGAAAAAGTCAATAAACGGCGCGATTGCGCTTTTGGCTGGAGCCTTCGTGGCCCATTCTCAGGGGACGGTGTCCTTTGGGAATTATTCGGCGCTGTCAAGTTATATTTACGTTTCCTTGATGCCAGGCAATATCAGGCTTGGTGGTGCGAGCTGGCCGCTGGGCCTCCCCGTTCCTATTGAATCGCTCGCTGGGAATGGCGATGAGTGGACTGTTGCGCTTTATGGCGCCGCTGGATGGGGTGATGCGCCGAGTTCTCTGGTCCAGCTTGAAACGGCGAGCGGTCAACCAGTAACTGCGACGTTTGCAAACGGGATAAATGATTCTGTTCCGGGGACGTGGTATTCCACCGACGTCGCCCGAGTTCCAGGTACAGCCCTCGCCAATGGTGACGCGACGGTTCAACTATATGCGTGGTACGGTGCCGGGGGCACTATACCCAGTTACTCTGATGCGCTAGCCTATGGTTACCCTGCGGGTTTTTCCCCCACTGCCAATGTGGATGCGGGCGAGTTTGGCGGTGCACTTCTGCCGTCCGGGCTGAGCTTCACCGTGACAAGCAGCGCCGTTCCCGAGCCGAGCACGATTGCCCTTGGCGTGATGGGAGCGTCGGCATTCCTGCTGCGTTTGCGCATGAAGCGACATTGGGCAATGCAGTCGTTGTAATGGCTCCAGTGACCTGCTGTGGGCTTCACGGGCGGAAAAAATCACTTGCTTTCGGACGGTCAAGACTCCCTGTATTGCGCGCCTAGAATTGTGACAGTTCTCATTTGTATTGATGACGCTTTGGCCCAAGAGTGTCACAATCCTTGCGCCTGCGTGGTGATATGAGATTTGAGAGTCCAGATTGCAGGCGAGAGCCAGCCTCCAGGGGCCATGGTTCGTCTCTAACTTAGGCGTTGTCGGAGCATTCGTCAACAGAATCCGTCAAACGAATGTTATGAAAACTATGCGCCTTTTCGTTTTTTCCGCCAGCCTGCTCATCGTCTCGGCCAGTATTGCCGCCGCGCGCGGTGTTCGCATCTGGTCCTATCAGGACCTCCTCGACAAGTCTGATTTGGTAGTTATCGCCACTCCCACAGCCAACAACGACACCATGGAGCGCAACCTTCCAGGCTTCGAGAGCCAACCGGTCATCGGCGTCGATACCAGATTTGCGGTCTCTGCTGTCATTAAGGGTGATAAGGCGCTAAAGGATTTTGTGCTTCACTACTACCGGCCCGGCCCCGGGGGCATGGTAGTTCCAAATGGCCCGACCTTTGTCTATTTTGTGGTTTCCGAGAAACCCTCGGTCCGTCGAAGGACCTATATTCTTTTCCTTCATCGGGAAGCTGACGGTCGCTACGCGCCAGTCGTTGGCCAGACAGACCCGGGACTTGGCGTTATGGAACTTGGAGGTGTGTATGAGAGCGCAGTTACCGAAACTCAGACGAAGTTGGGGGTCCACATTGAGAACGTTCTCAAGGAATGCCGGACGA
>DATKFW010000032.1:0-148724 GCA_035511075.1 Vulcanimicrobiaceae bacterium | reverse complement strand
TAATCAGACTTTTGAAAGTTATCTTCTAGGTTATGCAGTGATCAGCCCAAACGGGGAAGCAACTTCATTGCTTGGACATGTGTTGGATATCTTATGGGAATGACTAAACAAACACATCCGACGAGTACTAAACCCGGATTTCCCAGAGGCGTTTGACGGTGCAATGTTATTGACATATGATAACGATGCGTTGTTGAGGGACATCGAGCCGCTGTTGACCCGGCCAGTGGGGCGTCCCTCGAATACGCCGGTGTTCTGGTATGCCGGTTTTTTGTATCAGGCCAAGAGTTGGACCAAAGCCCGCCGGGTGGTCGCCAAGGTGGAGTGGCACAGCGGCGAACTGTTTCCCCGGATCGGGTTCATCGTGACAAACCTGACGCGCCCAGCCAAAGCGGTGGTGCGGTTCTACAACCAGCGGGGGACGGCGGAACAGTGGATCAAGGAAGGCAAGAACGCGGTCAAATGGACGCGGCTGTCCTGCCATGACTTTGTGGACAACCAGGTGCGGCTGCACCTGTTCGTGCTGGCTTACAACTTGGGTAATTTTCTGCGCCATGCGGTGTTGCCCAGGTCGGTGCGGCACTGGACATTGACGACGCTACGGGAAAAGCTGATCAAGATTGGGGCCAAGGTGGTGCGCCACTCCCGGCAAGTGGTTTTCCAGATGGCGGAGGTAGCGGTGCCACGCGAGTTGTTCCGAACCATTCTAACCGCCATTGACCGATTGCGGCCGCCAGTTCCGGCCGGTGGATGAATGAAAGTCGAATGAAAACAATGGTCAAGAGGGGCGCAGTGTCTCTGGATCCGGCTCAGGCGCATTGTTGGGAGGTGCAAAAGGACAGGCACGGGGCAATGACACGCAATTGTTACGGATTTGGCCCTGGAAATGGCTTGCAACCCCGAGGGGTGAGAGGAAAATCTTGAAAACAACCGGAAAAGCTCAATTTGAACCATGAACCTCAACTCAAATGGGAAATCCCGGTTGAAAAAGAAAAATCATGAAAAAGAACCATCGAATCATCCAATGCCTCGCGCTGATGGCGCTTTTGGTCGGCCCAGTAATGGCGCAAGCGCAATTCTCGTACGAAACCAACGGCAGTGACATCACCCTCGCCCTCTACACCGGATCGGGTGGCGCGGTGACAATCTCGAACTTCGTCACCACCATCGGATCGAATGCCTTCGCCGAAAACGGTTACGTGACCACGATCACCATACCCGACAGTGTGACAAACATCCAAACCGGAGCTTTCAGTATTTCCAGCGTGACGGAGTTCGTCGTGAATGCGCAAAATGCGGACTATTCCAGTTTAGACGGAGTCTTGTTCAACAAAACCCAGACCGCGCTCATCCATTACCCGGGAGGCAATGCTGCCAGTTCTTACACGATCCCCAACAACGTCACCAACATAGGAGACTTTGCGTTCTATTTCTGCTCCCTGACGAGTGTAAAGATTCCCGGCAGTCTCACCAGCATCGGGGACGATGCGTTCTGTAACTGCGCCCTGACCAACGTCGCGATTCCCGACAGCGTCACCACCATCGGGGACAGCGCTTTCCAGGAATGCGAGTTTCTGAACAGCGCCACCATCGGCAGCGGTGTCACCAACTTCGGAGACTCAGTGTTTAGTCAATGTTACCTCCTGACCCATGTCACCATGGGCAGCGGCGCCACCAGCATCGGACCGTACGAATTCTATGAATGTTTTGACTTGGCCGCTATCAAGATCCCCAACAGCGTTGCCACCATCGAAGATGGCGCGTTCCTGGGGTGCCCACTGACGAGCCTTGTCATTCCCACCAGCCTCACCACCCTCGGAAACGCCTTCGCCGGTTGCCCTCTGACGAACGTCACTATTCCCGACAGCCTCACCACCATCGGAGATGGCGCGTTCTCCGGCTGCTCACTGACCAGTGTGACGATCCCGGACAGCGTCACTACCATCGGATATGAGGCGTTCTCTTCGTGCGAAGGACTGACAACCGTCACGATTCCTGAGAGCGTCACCAACATCGGAGCCGAGGTATTCTATTTCTGCTTCAATCTTACCAACATAACGGTGGATCCAAGCAATCTATTTTATAGCAGCGCGGCTGGCGTGTTGTTCGACAAAAACCAAACAGCGCTTGTTGAAGCTCCGGTCGGCATCAGCGGAAGTTACACGGTTCCCAACACCGTCACCAGTATCTCAGCCTATGCGTTCGATTCGTGCCGCTACCTGACGAGTGTCACCATTGGCGGTGGCGTCACTAGCATTGGCGGTCAGGCGTTCGGTGACTGCATCAGCCTGAGGGCTGTTTATTTCCAAGGCAATGCCCCCACTATAACTAATTCCGAGCCTTTTGACGAAATCGGCGGCGCCCCCTCTGCTTACTATCTGCCCGGGACCACGGGCTGGGGCGCCTTTAATGAAGAGAGTGGTTTGGCTCCAGCAGTATTGTGGAATCCACATGTACAGACTGGTGATGCCAGTTTCGGCGTGGTGTCAAATCAGTTCGGGTTTAACATCACGGGCCCGAACAATTTGGTCGTCGTGGTGGAAGCCTGCACGAATCTGTCGAATCCCGTCTGGGTGCCGGTGGCCACCAATACTTTGACCGGAGGCGCGTCCTATTTCAGCGATCCGCAGTGGACCAATTATCCCAATCGCTTCTACGGCGTCAGCTTCCCGTAACGGCAACAATTCATTGAGAATGGAAAACTATGAAAAAGAATCATCGCATCATCCAATGGCTGTCACTGCTGCTATTCCTCCCGCCTGCCGCCATGATTGTTGCCACCGCCCGTGCGCAAGCGACCTTCAGCGATGCCAACTGGGTCAGCCTGGGCGGAATTGCCGGGGCCGGCGGCGTGATTTACGCGACGGCGGTCGATACGAACGGCAATCTTTATGTGGGAGGAAGTTTCGGCACAATCGGCACGATCTTTGCCGCCAACATTGCAAAATGGGACGGCAACAGTTGGAGCGCGCTCGGCTCGGGGGTGGACGGCCAGATCACTTCCCTGGCTTTTGACGGTTCGGGAAATCTCTACTAAAATCCAAAGAGGTAAAGTGACAGGATGAAAGAGCCAATTGAAACATCCACGTATCCAGAGAACGGTTGACCCAACTATTGCAAATGCAACCAAAACAGTTCCCCATCGCCGTTTGCAAAACTTGATAACTTGTTTGCGGTCGAATAACCAAACGAAAACACCCAATGGTATTGCAGCAATCCCCGCAATCCACGACCACCTTTCAAGGTTCATTTAGAGCCTCCCTCCACAATCTTGAAATCATTATCTGTCAGGCTGTAAAGGTCGTAAACGAGGGCGTCAATCTGGCGGCCAAGCGACCCGCGTTCCTTCCCAAGCGATTGAACTACTGCAAATGATTCCTCAAACGTCACCGGCATGAGGTGGAGCCTATCAAACAGACAAATGACCAGCAAGAAAATCGAAGATGCCTAACGCCGTTTCTGAATTCGCTCCGCCTCATCAATCATTTAAGCGAGCGACTCTTGGCCGGCCATACGTTTCAGGCAAATCTCCCGGATTCATTTCCGGGCGCGGAGAAGTTTGCGCAACCGCTCCGTCGCCGCCGGATGTCAGGCGTCGCTGGCATTGCCCTCGCTTCCGTCCAGACCGCGCACTTTTCCCGTATTCCGCCCGGTTTTCACCAACCCGCCAAAGCAACAAATCAGCGCCGCCAGCGAGATGCCCAGCCCAAGCCAGAAAAGCCGGTCTCGATAAACCAGACGCACCTCATGCCGGCCGGCTGGAACTTCGACGGCCTGATACGCGTAATTGGCCCGATACAACTCGGCGGCTTTTCCATCCACGGTCGCTTTCCAACAGTGGTAATAGGACTGCGCGATCACCAGAATCGCGCGCGACTCGGCGCTGGTCTCAAAAATGCATTCTCCCGAATGCACATCGCTGGAAAGGACACGCGCGCCGGGGTCGGCGACGGCTTGCAGGGACTGCCGCGCGTTGGACGGCAGATAGACAATTTGTCGCGGCAGAAATTCCGGCGATCCCAACGCCGAAAACGCGGCGTCATCGTCAAGGAATTCCGGCTTCTGGCCGATTGTGGCCAGCGGCATGAAATTGGTTTGCGCGACCCAGACGAAGAGATCTCGCGGCGAGGCGATCTGCGAGACGCCGAGAAATTCAAGCAGGCCCGGCGGCGGCTCGCTGCTGTTGAGGAGGCCGGCGACTTCTTGCTGCCACGCCAGATGAATGCCAAAGAAACCGTCCACTTTGGGAATCCGGTTCAGCAGGTTGCAATTCTCGTACAGCTCGGCGCGCTCGCCTAGATACAATTGCAGCAAATCCGAGTTGGCCAGCACGCCCATCGTCCGGTCCGCGGGCGGGCTGAGCATGGCGCGCGATTCACCCAATCGCGGCGCGCCGGACATCGCCGGCATCCGCTCGCCGTAAGCTTCGGCGGCCACGTCGGGATTTTGCCGCGGTTCGTGAACGGAAACGTCCAGACCTGCCAATAAAAGAAATCCAAACGCAAGGAGCGCGCGGGTCCGCTCGCGCCCGGCCGCAAAAATGAACAGCAGCAAACCGAGTCCGATGCCCAGGACAATCAGGCGGCCAAGACCGTTAAGCCAGGTGGCCCTCCATGAATCGGAAGGAAATGGAAACCAGAATCCGACGGCCAGCACCACGAGCACCCCAAGGGCCAACAGCCCCGCCATCGGCCGCAGTGTCGCCGCAATTTCCTCAAACGTCTGCGTTTGCAGCCATGCCGCGCCCGCCCCGGCCAGCAGCGACAAACAAAAAATCGCCATGACAATAAACTTGATCGGATACCGGGTGAAGCCCAAAAGCGGGATGCAACGACGGAGCAACGCGAGAAGATATCCGGCGTCGCCGAATGCGAGCAGGATCGCCGCCAGGGCCAGAACTGCCAGCAGGACGCATCGCGCCCCCCGCTGCCGCCAGACCGCGACCAGGGCCAGCAGCAGCGGTAGAATCCCCAGATAATAGGAGGAGGTCCATTGTTGTTCCGCCTGCATGAAAACGCCGGTGACGGAGCCGGCGGAGTGGAAAAGCGGGACAAGAAAGTTCGCCAGGCCCCACGGAGGCAACGCCCAGGCATTGCCCCCGCTCCCGCTGGAACGATCCCCGTGCGCCAACAAATCCAGCCACGGCAACAACTGGGCGGCGCTTAACGCGCAAACCAGCGCCACAACCCACGCCAGGCGCATTGCCGCAGTCCAAAAAGCCTGCTTCGAGTGCACGACGTCGAGAACCAGGACCGCGACGACTATCAGCCAGGTGAAGAGAACGGTCTCGGGCGCGCCGGTCAGCATTTGGCATGCGCCTGCCAAAGCGGCCCAAACCCAACGGCGTCCTCCCTCGCGTGTGGCGCGCGCGCAATTCAAAATCACCCACGGCATCCACGCCAGCGCGGCGACGTGACTCGACCATGCAAGGAATTGAAAGGTCAATCCATTCCATGCGAAGGCCAGGGCCGCCACGCTGGCGCCGAGGCGGCTTCCAAACCAAAGATGACAGAGGCGATACATTCCGAGTGCGGCCAGAAAGAGATGGGCGAGCAAAAATACGTTTAACGACCACGGCAATGGCAGGAGAAGATAAATGAGGGACGGCGGATAGAGCGTCAGCGTGTTCCATTGGGCCAGGAACGGTATGCCGCAGTTGTTGTAAGGGTTCCAGAGCGGCCACTGTCCGTGCCAAAAACAATCGCGAAAATAATAGGCGACGGGATAGGTAAACAATCCCGCATCGCGATAAGTGAAGACGCGCGTCCCAAAAACGATTCCCGGATAGGTAATGACGGTTAAAATACCCAGCAGGAACAAAAACCGACCGGGTGAAAACCAGCCGTCAAAACCAGGTTGTGGATCGCCGGGGCCGCGCATTGGCCCCAGCATTTACCACGGATCGGCCCGGATGACACGGAGAAGATGCGACGGCGGGATTTTGCGCGTGATAATTTCATAGGGATTTTTCCAAGAATTGAGTATCATTGCTCCATGCCGGAAACAACAACGCCAATCACGGTTCCAGATGAAGAACAGGATGAGCAAACCAGGTCCAAGGAAGACCTCGACCGCGGCTATCTGGTCATTTGCTGGAACGACCCGGTGAATTTAATGGATTATGTGAGCCATGTGTTCCAGGTGGTTTTTGGCTGGGCCAGGGCCAAGGCGGAAAAGCACATGCTGGAGGTGCATAATGCCGGCAAGAGCCTCCTGGTGCGCGAG
This sequence comes from Vulcanimicrobiaceae bacterium, assembly GCA_035511075.1. GTDB lineage: Bacteria > Verrucomicrobiota > Verrucomicrobiia > Limisphaerales > Palsa-1400 > DATAUD01. The sequence continues at coordinate 142,499 of DATKFW010000032.1, read as the reverse complement.
ACTTTTGAAAAAGCCGAACATTATGTCCATCAACTGCACGGTTACGGGCTCCAGGCCACGATGGAACGCGAAGAATGAGATTTGACCCAGCCCCAACCGCCACCGCCCCGCAGGTTCTCCGCTTTCAAATCAGCAAGCTGGAAAAGGCATTGTTGCTGGCGACGGTCCAAATCTTTCCTGTGCTTGACCCCTCCTACCATCGGCTCACCAAGGATCCAAAGAATGCCGTGCCCGCCGAGCAATGCCTGCTCGAAGAGGCGATGGCGCGGCAGACCGCGGAACACAAGGCCAGATTAACCGAATTTCTTCGCGCCGACGCCCCTGTGTTCCAGGAAGCCGGGGACGAGCTTTATTTGAATCTCAGTGGCGAACAATTGGAGTGGCTCCTGCAGGTCTTGAATGACATCCGCGTGGGCAGTTGGGTCCAGCTTGGCTCGCCGGACACGGATACCGTGCGCCGGGGCGGCCTCACACCGGAGGAAGCCCGCGCCGTGGCGGCAATGGACATGAGCGCCTATTTCCAATCCGGCCTGCTGGAAGCCTTCAAATGACGGTTCATGGACTGACCCGGTTTGTGTGTTCAAGCCAGCCGGCGTCTTTCAACAGAGTGAGCAGACGCGGATCGTTCGCGGACAACGGCGGCAGCCAGAGGCCCAACTCCTGGCGATTCCACCAGTTGCCTTCGGGATTTCCCGGCCGCGCAAATTCGTAACGATACAGCACGGCGCGAATGTAGCGGGGCGGTTTTTTGGGAAACGGATTTCCGCCAAAGAGACTCAGCGCGCCCGGATCGTTGTGCAGAAGTTTCCAAACCAGATGCAGCGTCCAGGGATATTCGTCGGCAGTGCTCATTGCGGCGAACCACATCTGCCAGTCCAGTCGCGGCTGGTAGGGCGCAATCTGCCGGGGCATCCGGTTCAACGCCACCGGCAACGCCTCGTAAGGATACGCCTTCCACACAGCACGGGCGTCGGGCGCCTCGGCGTCCGTGCCTTCAAAAACGACGTTCAACCGCTCGCGGCCCACGCTGCCGAAGGCGCCGTAGGTGTTGACCAGGTCCAGCGGATCGAACGACGTATTCATGATCTGCCCCGGCGAAAGCATGTTGGCCACGGGCAGAACGCTCAAGACGCCGACAATCGCAGCCACCGTCCACGCCGCGCCGCGCATCGGACGGCTGGGTTGCGCCGCGGCGGCGGCCGTGATTGCGCGATTTGCCAGCGCGCGGGGGAACAACTTCGCCCAGAAGCCATCGTCGAAACACGCCAGCGCCGGCACGATGGTCAGCCAGTTCAGGAAGGAAAGGTTGCCGCCCAGAATGAGCGTGAATTGAAATACGACCATTATCACTCCCGCAATGTGCCGGGAGATGCGTGGATAAAAAGCAAACCACGGCGCGATCAGTTCCGCCAGGAAATTGAACAGGACGCCGGCTTCGAGCATCCAGCGCGGCAGGAAGTGAATAAAGCGGCTCAACGGATTGGGGATCGGCTGGGTCTCGAAATGGTAGTAGAGCGCCGTCAGATCGCGCCAGGCCGGGTCGCCGCGCAGTTTGATGATCGCTGCGCCGAACATGATACGAAAGATAAGCCAGCGAAACAGCCAGAGCACCACCAGCGGCGGGTCCCGTTTTGGAAACGGACGGCCATCCAGCAACGGGCAAAGAAAGATCGCCAGGAATCCGGTCTCCAGCAGTTGGATTTCCCACCCGTAGCCATACCAGTCCTGTCCGACGTGGACGAATGACATGTAGAGGATCCATAGCACCGTCATGACGATGGCGTTGGCGTAGCCGGCCACCACGACGCATGAGAGGACGAAACCGCCCCACGCCGTCAGTTGCAGGACTGCGTCCGAATGCGCGAACCAGAACACGGAGGGCAATCGCGCAAAACCGGCGGCAGACGATCCCAAAGCGTTCTCCACGCGTGTGAAAAATAAATCCAGCGGCAGGAGTCCGTGAGAGCCGATCAGTGGAAGGATTTGCTTCGCCGCGGCCAAAAATGCCACCGCGTACACACAACCCAGCAAACGAAGAATGACAAACCGTGTCAGCCAGCAACTCTCCGCCGACCGCGGTGGCGATGGGCAGACTTCCGTCATTTTTCTTGCGCAGTCAACCGCTGGAGCTCTCGATGATCGACCTTGCCGGTGCCCAGCTTGGGGATGTCGTGTAGATATTTGACCTCACGCGGCACGTAAAGGTTGCTCAAGCCGCCGGCCCGAATGGCGGCGCGAACCTCGTCCAAATTCAACTTCGGTTCGTTCGACACGGCGATCAATGCCTCGCCGCGCTCCGGGTCGGGTCGGGCAAGCACGGCAATTTGAAACCGCACTCCGTATTTCGGAAACGCGCCGGCCAGGACTTCCTCGGCGGCGGTCAGGCTGACCATTTCGCCGCTCACCTTTGCAAACCTCTTAAGGCGTCCCAATATGTAAAGAAACCCATCGTCGTCAATTCGGGCAATATCACCGGTGTCGTACCATCCGCCTTGTTCAATGAACCGGGCGTTGGCCTCCGGGTTGAGGTAGCCGCGCATGATGTTGGGCCCGCGCACCCAAAGGCGTCCGCCTTCCGTGACGCCTTCGACCGGTTCGAGGCGATGCTGGATTCCCGGCAGCAACCTGCCGGCGGACCCGAAACGCGGATTTAGCAGCGTGTTGACTGTAATTGCCGGGCTGCATTCGGTGGCGCCGTATCCTTCCAGCACGCGCACGCCAAATTGCCGCGCCCACGTGTTGGCGGTGGTTTCCTGCAATTTTTCCGCGCCGGCAACGAGTAGTCGCACGGTGCGGAAATCGTATGCATTGGCCTTGCGCGCGTAGCCGTTGAGAAAGGTGCCGGTGCCGAAAAAAATCGTGCAATCCAAATCGTAAAAGAGCGACGGGATGATGCGGTAGTGCAACGGCGAGGGATAAAGAAAAACGAAAATCCCGCGCGCCAGGCCAAGGAGCAACCCCAGCAATCCAAAACTATGGAACAGCGGCAGCGCGTTGAACATGCGATCGCAATCCATCAAATCCAGCACCGCAAGCATCTGGCCGATATTGGAGACCAGGTTGCCGTGAGTCAATTCGACGCCTTTGGGCGGACCCTCGGACCCGCTGGTAAAGAGAATGACGGCCGTCGAGTCGCGTTGTTGCGTTCCGACAAGGGATTGGGGCCAAAACGCGGCGCGGGCCAGGGCGCGCCATTGCCGTGGGCGGGAAATGCGGGCGCGCACGTCCTCCAGATAGATGATGCGGATGCCCGCGTCCGCCATCGGTTGAAGGTTCAGCCTGGCCCGTTCCAGGAACGTCCGTGACGTAATAATATCTTTGACTCCGGCCAATTGGGCGCAGGCGAGCATCGTCGGAATGCCGGTGGAGTAGTTGAAAATGGCGGGAACCCTGGAGACCGACCAGAGGCTGAGAAGAGTTGCGGGAACGGCGTTGGAATTGGGAAGCAGCACGCCGATGCGTTCGTCGGAGCCAGCCGGCAATAACTGGCGCCATTGTTCCGCGATGGCCGCGGCGCTCGCCAGCAACCGGCGCAAAGTGAGTTTTTTCCGCGTGACATCCTGGAGGACCGTCGCCGAGGGAAAACACCGCGCCGCTTGCACGATCTGGCCCAGGATCGTCTGCGGAGCGGCGGCCATCTCAAGTTCAAATTGCTGGAGCACCATGACGTCATAGAGCCAGCGGGTCAATTTCTGGCGCGCGCGCATGGTGCTCATCCCTTCCAACTTGGGTGGAGTCAAAATGTCGCTGAAGTGGGCCGAGACGGTTGGCAACGGCGATTTGCGGTTGGGATTGGGTGAGAAGGGGAGCCTTTCCGCGCCGCGCAGGTAGCAGGTAATGATCCTGGCGTCGGTCTTGAAAAGCAAAAAGCCTGTGCCGTCAAAAAGTTTCATCAGCGACCCCGTGCGCGAAAGGCGCCCTTCGGGAAAGAGCACCAATTTGCCCCCGCTCTTAAGGTATTCGGCGATGCGTTTGACGGCGTAGGGCGAATCGACTTCGACCGGGAAGGTAAAACGATTGATCATTACCAATCGATGCACCCAACTGACTTGCGCGCCGTCCTTGGAGGTTACAAAGCGCCAACTCGTATCGACGCAAGCCGCGATGAACAGCCAATCGATCCAGGACGTGTGATTGGGCAGCAGCATGACCGGCCCGGGAGTGTTGAGCGCCCCGGTGTTCTCGGCGCGAAACCGGAACAAGACCCGCAGGAAAAAGCGCAGGATTGATTTCATATTGCCGGCGCGGGGTTCTTGCCGGGAATTTTCAGCCAGATGACAACGACAGCAACAAAGGCCGCCATGGCAAGAAGAAGTTCGGAAGGATTGAAGCCGATTTTGATGTCCAGGAAGGCGATCAATGCGCCGCCGAGCATGGCGAGGTTTTCCAAGCCGTTCTGGGTGGCAATCGTTTTGCCGAGTCTGCGTTCCGTGAGGAACGGCCCGAGAATAATCATCAGAATCAGGTTGTCGCCAAACGCGCTCAAGAACTGGCTCGCCAGCAGCAACGGATAATTGCGGCTTCGGTCTTTGATCCTGGTGGCGTCGCCGTGCATCGGGATTGCTTAACGCGGCAAAGTTTGTCTGGCGACACAAAACTTCATCCGTCGCACGACATGGGTGTGGGACAGAGTTCTTCCATTGGACCGGATTGCGCCTTGGAAGTATATGAGTATATATATACGACCGATGGTTTCCGGGAGGGAAGCGCCGCGAGTCCCTAATATAATCAGGGCGTCGCGGCGCTCCGCCCTCCCGAGAATTGTCATACCTCACCCTGGATGGTGGGAACTACTTGGTGCTCAGATCCACGTCCGCGAAGCCGACCTGGTAGAGCAATATTGTCAATTGCGCGCGGGCGCGTTCCGAGGCGTCGTTCAAAATCCCGTTCTGCAAGGCGGCGAGACGCAATTCCTCCACGGCCTCGCGGCGGGCATTTTCCTCCAGGTCCTTGTCGAAGACGCGCAGCACGCCGGTGTATCTTTCCACAATTTGAGTGCGCTGATCGTCCAGGTAGGCGTCCACGATATGCGAGCGTGGCAGCCTGACGCTGATCCTCTTGCCGGAAATCTGGATGTCATTGGGGCCAAGTTGATCGAGGTCGATCGCGGCTTTGACGACGCCGTGCGCCACCAGCACGACGTGGCTGTCGCCGTACCATTTGACGTCGTCGAGCACCACCACTTTTTCCAGGTTATATTTGACGGTGACGAACTGCGAAAGGGTCTGCACCTTTTTAAGCAGAGTTGCGGTGCTGAAAATGCCGCCGGGCTTCGACGCCAGCCAGCGATACGAGAAAACCCCGAAAAAGAGGCCCGCCATGAAAATGATCGCAACGAGGCCGATAGCCACGGCCATTTTCTTAAACATTCCTGTAATTTAAGTTCAAAGCGCAAAGTTCAAAGCCTGAAATTCTTTGCGCCCCGTGGTGCTCTTCACTACGCTGGCGGGATGAGTTTCACCGCTTTGGGAGAATATCCAGGCTACCGGCCGCGGCGGCTTCGGCAATCGGCGGCGTTGCGGCGCCTGGTGCGGGAAAGTTCGCTCTCGGCGGACCGTCTGGTTCTCCCCCTGTTTGCCCGCGCCGGGCGCAAGGTTCGGCGGCCAGTCGCTTCCATGCCGGGAGTTTTTCAGTTGTCGCCCGACGAAATCCTTCGCGCCGCGGAAGCGGCGCACGAGTTGGGAGTGCCGGCGGTTTTGCTTTTCGGAATTCCCGAGGCCAAGGACGACGTTGCTTCGGGCGCTTACGCGCGCAACGGCATCGTCCAGCAAACAGTGCGGCAGTTAAAAAAGGAAATTCCCGGCCTCCTGGTCTTCACCGACGTCTGCCTTTGCGAATACATGAGCCACGGCCATTGCGGGATAGTCGAGAAGAATAAAGGCGGGCGCATTGCCAATGATCGCACGCTCAAGCTGCTGGCGCGCACGGCTGTGAGCCACGCCGAGGCCGGCGCGGACCTCGTGGCGCCGAGCGACATGATGGATGGCCGCGTCGCAGCGATCCGGCAGGCGTTGGATGCCGGAGGGCTCGAGGACACTCCGATACTGTCGTATGCGGCCAAATTCGCTTCCGCCTATTACGGCCCGTTCCGGGAGGCGGCGGAGTCCGCGCCGCAATTCGGCGACCGGCGCGCGTATCAAATGGACGCCGGCAACGCTTTGGAAGCATTGCGGGAAGTGGCGATGGACATTGGCGAGGGGGCCGACATCGTGATGGTCAAACCGGCCCTGCCTTGCCTGGATATTTTGCATCGTGTGAAGGCGGAATTTGGCTATCCAACCGCGGTGTATTCGGTCAGCGGGGAATTTTCCATGATTAAAGCCGCCGCCGCCAAGGGCTGGATCGACGAACGCCAGGTCACGCTGGAAACTTTGCACGCGATGCGGCGGGCGGGAGCCGACTTCATCGTCACTTACTCGGCCGCGGAAGCGTCGCGCTGGCTCCAGGAAGGGTGATTTCTCAGTGCCGCCAAACCATGATCAGCAGGACAGTGACCGCGATGGCCAGGACGATGACCACAGCGATGAATATCTTTGTTCCTGTATTGCTCTTCTTGGCAAAGGTGTTCTTGTCAAAGGGCACCGACTTGGTGGACGGTTCCTGCCCGAGTTTGACGCCCTGAGGGATGACCATGGTTTGATCGGGTAATTTCTTCGGGGCGGCTTTTTGGGCGCTACTGTCCTCCAGCCGCAATTCCACCTGGCCGAGCCGGAGAATTTGTCCGCCTTTGAGCGGGGCCTCGCCGGTGACTTGATGGCCGTTGACAAAGGTGCCGTTGGTGGAATTGAGATCGTGGACGATGACCTCGCCGCCGCGCAGGAGTATCTCGCAGTGATGGCTTGAAACGGATCCTTCCGGGATGGGAAATGCGTTATCATCGACGCGCCCGATGGTGGTCTTGTCCACCGCCAGTTCGTGAGCCTTGCCTGTGAGCCCTTCGCTGAGAATTACCAGTCGTGCCATAGCGACTGTTTGAATTATGTCCGGCGCACGGCGCAAGTCAAACGGTTTTCGTTGTGGGGGAAATCCCTACACGTGTGCCTACGACCTTTTTATCAATTCTCGAAATTCGGCGAACAGAGGGGTCGAATCATGCGGGCCGGGTGACGCCTCGGGATGATATTGCACGCAGAAAATCGGTTTGCTCTTGTGGCGCATTCCTTCGACCGTTTGATCGTTGAGGTTGATCCGGTCCACCGTCACTTCTGGCGGCAAGCTGGCCGGGTCCACCGCGAAGCCGTGGTTTTGGGAGGTAATTTCCACCTTCCCGCTGGCCAGGTCCTTGACCGGTTGATTGCCGCCGCGATGGCCGAATTTAAGTTTGAAGGTCTTACCGCCAAAGGCCTGCCCCAAAATCTGGTGTCCCAGGCAAATGCCAAAAATCGGCGGGCCGCTCCGGATTAAATCGCCCACTGTCCGAACCGCGTAATCCAGCGCCGCCGGATCCCCCGGTCCGTTGGAGAGAAAAATTCCGGCCGGTTTGAAGGCCAGGGCTTCGGCGGCGGTGGCTGTGGCGGGAACCACTTGCACCTTGAAACCGTGCTGGCGCAAACGCCGCAGTATATTGTATTTCATTCCGTAGTCGAACGCCACGATGGGGATGTCCGCCGGCGGCAGCCGCGCCGGTTCCACCGCGTTGTCCGGGCCGCGCGTCAATTCGAACTTCCCGCTTTGACCATCGCCTTGGTCCCAAAGGAACGCCTTGGGATGCGTGACGGTTTTGACGTAATCCACTCCGGCCAGGCCGGGCCAGTTCTTCGCGCGCGCCACGGCCTCCGCTTCGGAAATATCGAGCGTCGAAATGAAGCCGTTAAGGGCGCCGCGGACGCGCAATTTTTTGGTCAAGGCGCGGGTGTCGATTCCCTGAATGCCCGGAATGCCATATTTCTCCAGGTATTCGGCCAGCGAATGCTGCGCGCGCCAATTGCTGACCACCGTCGAAAGTTCGCGAATCGCGAAACCGGCCACGTGTGGTTGCCATGATTCGACGTCCGCGTCATTGACCCCATAATTGCCGATCAAGGGATAAGTCATGGTGACGATCTGGCCCTTGTAAGAAGGGTCGGTAAGGATCTCCTGATACCCGGTCATCGAGGTGTTGAAACAGACTTCGCCGCAGGCCTGAGCCGGCGCGCCAAAGGCTTGTCCGTGAAATACCGAACCGTCTTCGAGTGCGAGAATTGCATTCATCAATGAATCGACCGGCGGAACAATCGGGGCCAACGGCGCCATCGTCAAGGTTTAACGGACTTCAGCCCAGTGTGCCGACCGTTCAAGTTTGGGGTTCGTTGAAAGAATTCGGCGAACCTTGATCAACCTTGATTAGGCTTAACTGGGGTTGAGCCGGAAATCATATAAAAACGATGTTACTGGCTGATTGTAAGTGCTTTGCGTAATTTTCCAGGTCCAATCGCACTACGGCGTCGATAAGAGCTTCACCAGGTTTTGCGTGGCAAGCCTTGATTGACGCGATTCCGGCCGCGCCTTCGTCAAGACCGAAGCATTTGTCTTGCGTCGCTTGCCGGCCGGTCCGCCGATAACCGTCGCTTCCAGATTTTCAAAGAACGACACTGCCAACCCACAATATCCCACATAACAGTGGGACGCGCAAGCGCTCTCTTCCGATCTCCTCCACTGGCATCGAGGGGATTGGGCAAGTCTGATCTGTGCCGGGCGGCTGATTTCATCGCCAATCCGGGTTGCTATTGAAAAGATGGCTGCTATGTTTTCCAGGAGATTATGCGAGCCATCCTGCCGCGAGGTTATTCGATTGCGATGTGGCGAAAACGGCTCACTGAACAATTGCACAAGGCCAGGGCTGATGAATTGGCGACGGCGACGAAATCGGAACGGAGACGCATCGAGAGGGAAATTCAAGCGGAAGTGAATCGGCAGTTCCCAACTGTTGGTGGCACGATCACAGAGATGACGCACGTTCTTTGGATGCGTTGAATCTCGCCGTCTGATGGAAGTGGAGTGGCAAGAATGGGCGGCGCGGCAGCGCCGTCCCTACCGGGAAGAGAGATTGCTCTAAACAAATTCCAGCTTGGTCGTCGCTGCCTCCGGGTCCCAGCCGCGCGGGGGCTTGCTGGCGATGGCGGCGACTTCTTTGATTGAAATCTGCCGTCCCCGCGTCTTGGGCCCCTTGATTTCCACGTCGGCCGGGTTGCACGTTTGTTGACTGACCTTCTGGTAGGGCGCCGCCTTGTAACGTATGAATAACTGCGCGGGCGTATCCAGCTCGAAGAATAGGATTTTCGATTTGGGCGGGATGCAAAAATATTCCTTGTTCAAAATCGTGCCGCCGAAGGTGAACCGCTTTAGATAGGTCGCGTCGCGGTTGGTGTAGGCCAGGGTGATGACTTTTTCCCGCTCCGGCACCGAGGCATAGACCAGGTCGGGCCCGACGAACATTTTTTCCTGCAACTCGACAGCCTTGTAATGGCCGTCTTTAAACACCAGCAGCAGTTTGTCGAACTTGGTGCAATCGCATTTGTATTCCTCCCCCGAAACTTTGTAGCCGATGTAACCGGACTCCCGGTCATAGGCCACCTTGAAACTTTTGAAGGCCACTTCGCGGGCATCCACTTCGTCGTAGCGGCTGGACTTTGTCCGGCGCGGATAGAGCGGCCCGTATTTCTCCAAAAGCGCTTCCAAGTGGGCGATGGCGTACCGGGTGACGTTCTTCAAATGCTCGCGCGTCTGGTCCAGATCGGCCTTGACCTTGTCCATCTCCTCGCGGTGCTTACTGATATCAAATAGAGAAATGCGGCGGATGCGGATGGCCAGCAGCATTTCAACGTCTTCGGCCGTCGGGTCGCGGCGAATCTGGCGGCGAAAGGGCTTCAAGCCTTCGTGGATTTCTTCAATGACGGCTTCGTTGGTGCGCGCCTGTTCGATTCTTTTGTAGATACGATTTTCCACAAACAGCCGCACCAGCGTTTTGAAATGGAGTTCCTGCTCCAGTTGCTTTTCCTTCAACTCCAGTTCGCGCTTGAGCGTCGCCACAAGCTGCGCTGTGTTGTGGCGCAGCACTTCGGAAACAGTCAATTCGACGGGGCGATTGTCCCGGATGACGACAATGCGGCTGGCGACGGTCACTTCGCAATCGGTAAAGGCGTAGAGGGCATCGACCATTTGCGCGGCGCTGATGCCGGCGGGCGCCCGCACCTCGATCTCAGCCTCCTCGGAAGTAAAATCGTTGATGCTTTTGACTTTGATTTTCCCCTTGCGCGAGGCGTCTTCGATCGACGCCGTGAGCGAATCGGTGGTGGTCGTCGGCGCAATTTCTGTTATCAGGACGGTCGAGTCGTCCTTGATCTTGATTTTGGCGCGGACCTTGATCTGGCCGGCGCCGTCGCGGTATTCGCGGGCGTCCATCAATCCGCCGGTTTGAAAATCGGGCAGCACTTTAAACGGCTGCTTCTTGAGAATGGCGATCTGCGCCTCGATCAACTCGCCAAAATTATGCGGCAGGATGCGGGCGGACATGCCGACGGCGATGCCTTCGGTGCCAAGCATGAGCAGCAGCGGCAGTTTGCTGGGGAGGGTGACCGGCTCCCTGGCGCGGCCATCGTAACTGGGCACGAAATCGGTGATTTCGTTGTTGAAAATTTCAGACCGGGCCAGTTCCGTCAGCCGGCATTCGATGTATCGGCCCGCGGCGGCGACGTCGCCGGTGAAAATATTGCCGTAGTTGCCCTGGCCCTCGATCAAATAGCGTTTGTTGGCCAGCACCACCAAAGCGTCGTTGATCGAGGCGTCCCCGTGCGGGTGATACTGCATCGCGGCGCCCGCCACCGTTGCAACCTTGATGAAGCGCCCGTCGTCCTTCTCATGCAAGGTCCACAATATGCGGCGGTGAACCGGTTTGAGGCCGTCGCTTAGGTTGGGAAGGGCGCGGTCCCGGATGACGTAGGAGGCATACTCCAAAAAACTGCGATCGACGCGGCGGTGCAGCGGCAGGTCGATCCTGCCCGGCGAAAAAGGGGGATGGACGGGGGTCTCGACCTGTTCGGCCTGGACGTGCATTTGGCCGTCGGCCTGTTTTTCGACGGCGGGCGTTGGGGCTTCGGCGCCCGCGATGGGCAATTCCGGCTGTTGAGGGGGGATTTTGCGTCTGGCTGCCATAAAAATCGGTTATCGGATTTACTCCTCCACTGGCACAACCAATTTTTCCATGATGTAATCCTTCCGCTCAGGGGTGTTTTTGCCCATGTAAAATCCGAAAATCCCGGCGGACTCGGGCTTCGTCGCGTATTCGACCTGGCTCAACTTCATGTTCTGGCCGATGAATTGTTTGAATTCGCCGGGGGAAATCTCTCCCAGCCCTTTGAAGCGCGTGATCTCGCAGGATTTTCCCAGAGTGCGCGCGGCCTCGTCCCGTTCCGCCTCGCTGTAACAATAAAGGGTCCGCTCCTTGCTCCGCACGCGAAAGAGCGGCGTCTCCAAGACGTGCAGATGCCCGTCATGCACCAGGTGGTCGAAGAACCGGAAAAAATAAGTGATGAGCAAATTGCGGATGTGCAGGCCGTCAACATCGGCGTCGGTGGCCAGAATCACCCTTTCGTAACGCAGGTTTTCGATGTTGTCCTCGATGTCCAGGCTGCGCATCAGGTTGTACATCTCGTCGTTTTTATAGACGACGTCGCGCTTGAGGTCCCAGACGTTGAGCGGTTTGCCCTTGAGGACGAAGATCGCCTGCGTGTTGACATCGCGGCAACTGACGATCGAACCGGCGGCGGACTGGCCTTCGGTGACGAAAATCATCGACCCTTTGCCCTTCCCCTTCGACTTGTCAAAGTGAATTTTGCAGTCCTTGAGCTGCGGGATGCGGATGGTGATGGCCTTGGCCCGTTCGCGCGCCAGTTTCTTGACTTCCTGCAATTCCTTGCGCAACTGCTGGGTGTCCTGGACCTTGGCCATGATTTTTTCGGCCACGTCCTTGTTGCGGTTGAAAAAATGGAGCAACTCCTCGCGCACCGTGTTGACCAGATCGGAGCGGATTTCCGTGTTGCCGAGCTTGTTCTTGGTTTGGGATTCGAACACGGGGTCCTTCAGCCGGATGGCCACCGCTCCCACCATGCACTCCCGGACGTCGTCGCCCTCGAATTTCCCCTTGGAATATTCGTTGACGGCCTTGAGAAGCCCCTCGCGAAAGGCGCTCAAATGCGTGCCGCCGTCGCCCGTGAACTGCCCGTTGACGAACGAGAAAAACGTCTCGCCATAGCGGCTGTTGCTGTGCGTAAAACAAAACTCCAGGGTCTTGCTCGAATAGTGGAGCGGCGGGTAGATCGCTTCGGAATTGTCCGCGCGCATGTCCTCCAGCACCAGGTCCAGCAGCCCGTTGCGCGAGACAAAGGTCTGCCCGTTGTAAATCAGTTTCAGCCCCGTGTTGAGGTAGCTGTAATGCCGCAATCGACGCTCGACAAATTCCGGCCGCAAAACGCTGTCCTTGAAAATCTCCGGGTCGGGAATGAAGCGAATGAACGTCCCGTCCGCCTCGTTGGAATCCTTGCCGCTTTTCTCGTTCTTGAGTTTGCCCGCCTTGAAAGCCGCCTCCACATACTGGCCGTCGCGGTGGCTGCGCACCAAAAAGTCCTTCGACAGCGCGTTGACGGCCTTGGTGCCAACGCCATTGAGGCCGACGCTGAATTGGAACACATCATCGTTGTATTTTGCGCCGGTGTTGATCTTGGAAACGCAATCAACGACCTTTCCCAAAGGGATGCCGCGTCCAAAGTCGCGCACGCTGACCGCGGTGCCATCGACGTTGATTTGGATCTCCTTGCCGTGGCCCATGATGTATTCGTCGATGGCGTTGTCGATGACTTCCTTGAGAAGGATATAGCAGCCGTCGTCGAAATTCGAGCCATCGCCAATGCGGCCGATGTACATGCCCGTGCGAAGGCGGATGTGTTCGAGGGACGAAAGCGTTTTGATTTTGCTCTCGTCGTAGACGTTTTTCTTGGTGTCTGCCATATTAGTGATACAGGGAGCCGGTCTGGAAATCAGGGGCCCGGCAAAGGCGCCGAACCTGTGCCTCGCATCGGTTTCCTGATTTCATGAGTTCCGAATTTTTTTCCCCGCCTCACGACCATCGCTCTGCTGCGAATATCGGGGAAGCCGGGTCTTTCCGCAATTGGATTGTTGAAGTAACGAAACGTTACGGGACCTTGAATGAAGCGCCGTCCGGCCAGCAGGATATCACGTAATAATAACCGAGAATGCCGCCGACAATGGTCAGGTCCGCCGTCGCCGCCAGAGGTGTCAGGGTGATTCGTTCCATCTTTGCTTTTCCATCATCGTACACGGGCAACGCGTATGGGCCGGTCACGCGGCCATTGGAGCACAGGGTAAAGGACTGGTCGTTGGTTGAAAGCACCGCGTAAAACGGCGGCGCCACCGGCGAAATGGCGTTGGTTGTCAGAAACACCGGCACCGGCCGCAGTGCTGAAAAGGAATTGGTCCTGGCAAACAACGGAGAACGTTGTTGTTCGATTCTGGTTTGGTTTTCGCGCAGCAGGTACGCTCGTGTGCGGGTCGAATCGTGGCGTTCCGAGTATTCGTCATAGACGACCACCAATTCGCCGCGCGAACCGTCGGTAAAGAGGCGCAAGTTGGCATTCTGCGCGGGCAGGTTGCAATCCTCGAGATCCGCCCGGGTCCACAGCGCGTGTGTGGCGCAACCGCCTCCCGCCAACGCGGGCAACAGCAACAGCAACCGGCAAGCGCTTTGGACTTTCACGACGACGGTTCTCTTACCGGCCAAATCCTGTGCCCGCGCAACGGGTTTGACAAGCCATTTGCCGATTGGAACCGCCCGTGGCAGCCATTACACTGGCCGACATTACGAGGCAACGCCCATGAAACGCTTGAGTCTCCTTGTCATCGCGTCTTTGGTCCTGCTCGCGCCGGGAATCCGGGCGGAGTCCGAAACGGCGGTCGGTATCTCCGAGGATCAAGACAGTTTCACGCTGACCAACGGCATGGTCGCCGCGCGCGTGTCCAAACGGACCGGCGACCTCACCTCGCTGAGATACGAAGACCTGGAAATGCTGGACGGAAAATCGGCCCGCGGGTCCGCATATTGGTCGCACGACGTCTCGCGCGGCCGACGGAGCGCTCGTGTGACGATCGATCCCGCGGCCAATGGCGGCGCGCGCGGCGAGGTTTCCATCCAGGGCATTTCAGGCGGCGGCCCGATGGGCAGCGGCCCCGGCGGCAGTGTCATAGCCGACATCGAAATCCGCTACGCGCTGGGCCGCGGCGATTCCGGCCTCTACACCTATTGCGTTTTCAGTCATCCGACCAATTACCCCGCCACCTCCGTCGGCGAAGCCCGTTTTTGCGCGAAGCTCAATGACAATATATTTGACTGGATGACGGTCGATGCGAATCGCAACATGGAAATGATCACGGCCTACGATTGGAACCACGGCACGCAAATGAATATGAAGGAGGCCCGTCGGATGAACAGCGGCATCTATCGCGGGCAGGTCGAGCACAAGTACGATTATTCCGCCAACCAATTTGACGTTCGCGCCTGGGGATGGTCGAGCACGGCCCGACACGTCGGCATTTGGTTTATCAATCCTTCCGTGGAATATCTCAGCGGCGGCCCCACCAAAATGGAACTTTCCGCGCACCGCGACGCGACCTTCGACACCAATGCCCTCACGGCTCCCGCTCCCCCGACGCTGCTCAATTACTGGCGCGGCAGTCATTACGGCGGCAGCCTCTGCGCCATCGCCGAGACCGACGCATGGACCAAGGTCATCGGGCCATTTCTGATTTACTGCAACTCAGGACAAAGTCACGACGTGATGTGGAAGGACGCGCTGGCCCGGGCGTCGTCGGAATCGAACGCGTGGCCTTACGACTGGGTTTCCGGTGTGGATTATCCGCACAAGAACGAGCGCGGAACGGTAAGCGGGCAGATCAACCTGAACGATCCCGGAGCGCCGGAGACCCGGCTGGGTCGGTGGCTGGTCGGCCTTTCCGCGCCGGATTACGCGGCGCCGCGCGGCAATGGCGGCGGCTTCAGCGGATCGGGCCCGCGCCGGGTGGACTGGCAAAATGACGCCAAGCACTATGAGTTCTGGGTCCGCGGCGACTCCGACGGGAGTTTCTCGATTCCGAATGTGCGCCCCGGCTCTTACACACTTCACGCCATCGCGGACGGCGTTCTCTGCGAATTCACCTTGACAAACATCGTCGTCGAGTCCGGAGAAACGCTCCGCCTTCCGGCGTTGACCTGGGAGCCGGTCCGTTATGGAAGACAGCTTTGGGACATCGGCATCCCGAATCGTTCGGCATCGGAATTTTTCAAGGGCGACGAGTATTATCACTGGGGCTGGTACGTGGAGTATCCGAAACTTTTCCCGGACGACGTGCATTACGTCATCGGCAGGAGCGATTTCCGCAAAGACTGGTTTTTCGAGCAAGTGCCGCACAACGAGGACCCGGCCGACACCACCGGCCGCGGCCGCGGGCGAAGCACAACGTGGACGGTGGCCTTCGACCTGCCGCAGGCGCCGCATGGGAAGGCGACCTTGCGCCTGGCGCTCTGTGGCGTTGGCGCGCGCAGCATTGCCGTCGGCGTCAATGACCAGTCCCTGGGCGCTGTAACCGGCCTGGTTTACAACGCAACGATCAATCGGGACGGCGTTGCCGGCAACTGGTCGGAGCGCGACCTGGCATTCGACGCCGCCAAGATGAAGGCGGGCCAAAACCTGATGACGCTGACCATTCCCGCCGGCAGTTTGACCAGCGGCATCGCCTACGATTACCTCCGCCTCGAACTGGATGAATCGGCGCCGCCGCCCGATCCCGCCGTAAACGAGTGAGCGCCGTACACAAGCGTCATAACCGGTTTACAGTCAGACCGCCGTCGACGGTAATGACCTGGCCGGTGGAGTAGGGGAGATCGCCGCGCGCCAGCATTGACGCGGCTCTGCCAACGTCGTGTGGCTCGCCCCATCGGGACTGCAGCAGCAAACCTTCCTCAATGAGTTTGTCGTATTTGCCTTGCACGCCGGCGGTCATGTCGGTTTTGACAATGCCGGGGCGTATCTCATAAACGGGAATTCCAAACTCCCCAAGGCGCGCCGCCCAGAGTTGCGTGGCCATCGCCACCCCGGCTTTGGAAATGCAATACTCGCCGCGATTGATCGACGCGAGAGTCGCGGAAACCGACGAGACGTTGATCACGCATCCCCGCCAGTCTGGGTCCGCCTTTTTTTGCGCGATCATCCATCGCGCGCAAAGTTGCGTCAGGAAATAGGGGCCTTGGAGGTTTACCTTCAGCACCGATTCGAAACTTTCTTCCGTCGCTTCCAGCAAGTCGGCCCGGACTTTGGGAGCGATGCCGGCGTTGTTGACCAGCACGTGAAGGCGGCCGAATTTTCTTTGCACCGCCTGGACCAGCTTGTCCCGCGCTGCGGGATCGCTGACGTCCGCCCGAATATACAGGGTCTTCGCGCCAAGCCTTCGCAAGCCGGCCAGCGACGGCGCAACGGCGGTTTCATCGCGAACACCGCAAAGGGCCAAATCAAAATTTTCGCGCGCCAGCGCCTGCGCGATGCCCAGGCCAATGCCTCGAGATCCGCCGGTCACCAGGGCCACAGGTTTCTTTGGGGTCATAGAAAAAAAGTCAGGTATCGGGCGCCGGTGGCGGCGCGCTGGACGTAGAGCGCGGCCTCGCGCGCGTGATAATCCCCCCACATGCTGGACTCCCCGCAAGGAACAGTGCGCCCGCGCGGAATGTGGTCCCAGCCGTTGGGGCGATGATAGATGCTATGCAGGATGAGGCCCTGGTGTTTCGGGTCGGCGCTGATGTAGGGTTCATCGAACAGCGCGTTCAAAACAGTAAGGCCCGCCTGCCAATAGCGTTTGTTTTTCAGGTGCCGGCCCAGGCGCAGCAGACCTTGCGCGGCGATGGCGGCGGCGGAGCTGTCCACCGGTTCGTGCGGATTGAACGGGTCCGCCGGGCGCGAGCGCCAATCTCCCAGGAAATGCAATTGCGGCGCGCCGGTGTCCCAATACGGAATGCCGTCGGCGGCGGTGGCTTGTCGTATATAGAAATCGCAGGTCGCCTCGGCCGCCTTGCGCAATTGGGCCGTGATGGAATTGTCGCCGATGGCCCGCATGAATTCCAGTTGTTCGGCAAATCCGCACATGGCCCAGGCCAGCCCGCGCGTCCACGTGCTCAACGGCGAGTATCCCTGCTGCGAATTGGCGCAACGGAAACTTCCGTCGTTGGTGTTGAAGATGGATTCGTGCGCGGTGCGTCCGCGGATGTCGTAGGCGTCGCGGCCTTCCCCATAATAAACGGAATACTTCGCCGTTGCGGCGGCGTGAGCTTTGATACGGTCGAGCAACGAAACGCGGCGGTCGTTCTCCTCCATCAGGACGTGGCCCAATTGATGGGAGAGGGCCAGGACGCGCAACGTGCGGATGGAGTCCACGAAAAGCGAATGCGGACCGTTGAAGGAATAAATGAAGCCGCCGCCGTCCTTGAGCGCCGTCCATCGCCGGGCTTGCGTCGCGCCGCTGAGTTTGAGCGCCAATTCGTAAAAAGCGCGCTCCCACGGGTTTTCGGCAATGCGGCCCTCGGCCATCAGGCGCAACAAATTCCCGTACGTGCTGACGTTGTTGAAACCGTGATCGTGAACGCCGAAATGGCTCGCGTGCGGCGCCATCGACTTCACCGTTTGAGTCCTTCCCAATTCGAGAAAATCAGCCTCGCCCGTCGCGTCAAACTGCAAGAGGGCCGCGCCGACCTTGAAGCCCTGCGTCCACTCCGTCCACCCGCGCGCGGTGTAACGCCCGCGAACAGTGAAAACCGGGGAACCTTTGGCGGGATCGAAGGCGCGCTCGATCGAACGAATTTTCTGACCGGACAACTCCCAAAGCCGGTTGATTTTGCGGGTCAAATTGGCCGGCTGGATTTGTTGGTCAATTTTCATTTTCCGCGCCAGCTTTATGGTGTAAAAGGATCATTTACAAGCGAGAGTTTATGAAAATCTGCCGATTTAGGCGCGACGCCGGCGACATCGTTCGCGTGGGATTGGCGGCGGACGGCTCCGAATTATTCGATTTGACGCCCGCCGGAATCACGCAACTGGAGCCGTTGCTGGAAAGCCAGGACGTGTTGGAGCGGCTGACGCGGCTTGCGTCGGAGGGCCTGCCGCGTTTCCCGATTTCCCAGGCGCTCTGGTGCGCGCCCGTGGAGCGCCAGGAAATCTGGGCCGCCGGAGTCACGTATCTGCGCAGCAAGGCGGCGCGCATGGAGGAATCCCAGTTCAGCGCGACGGCGTACGACCGGGTTTACGCGGCGGAACGACCCGAACTCTTCTTCAAATCGCTGGGGGAGAAAGTCGCCGCCCACGGCGAGCCTGTTGGCATTCGCCGCGACGCGACCTGGAGCGTGCCGGAGCCTGAACTGGCGTTGGTCCTCAATTCGGGTGGTGACATTGTCGGCCACACCATTGGCAACGACATGAGTTCGCGCGATATCGAGGGGGAGAACCTGTTGTATCTTCCGCAGGCCAAGGTTTATGACCGCTCGTGCGCGCTTGGCCCGTGGATTCAACTGGGCGTAACCGAAATCGAGGCCCGCGCCTGGCAAATCCGCCTGACGATTCAGCGAAACGGCCAGACCGTCTTCGCCGGCGAAACCTCCGCCGCCCAAATCAAACGCAGTTTCGCGGAACTGGCCGGCTTTCTCCTGCGCTGCCAGCGGTTTCCTCACGGGGCCGTCCTGTTGACAGGCACCGGCATCGTTCCTTTCGACAATTTCAGATTGCTGGCGGGGGACATCGTCGAAATCGAAATCAGCGGAATCGGCATCCTCCGCAATCCCGTGATCACTGTGTAATTTGCGCGCCCCTGTCAATCAGCGTTTTCGCAACTTCGCGACGTAGGCGCCGTCCACTTGATCGGTGAAGGGAAGCAGTTGGCGTTGGCCCTCCAATTGGAATTGAGGATGCGCGCCAAGAAACTCCTTCACAACTTCCTCATTTTCCTCCGGCTCCAGGCTGCACGTGCTGTAAACGAGCAGGCCGCCGGGTTTCAAGCGCGGCGCCGCCTGGGCCAGCAACGCAGCCTGCCCCTTGCGCAATCGGTCGATTTCCGCGGATTGCACCCGCCATCGCAAATCCACGCGCCGTCGCAAAACGCCGGTATTTGAGCAGGGAGCATCAATCAAAATGCGATCAAACTGGATGGAGGGGTCCTGCGTCCCAGTCGCCTCAACGCAGGCGACGCCGAGACGATGGCAGTTTTCCTCAAGCAACTTGAGACGGCCGGGTTGCGTGTCATGGGCGACAATCCGCCCGCGATTGCCCATCTTTTGGGCAATGAAACTGGTTTTGCCCCCCGGGGCGGCGCAGAGGTCAAGGATCGTCTCACCCGGTTGCGGCGCCAATTGTTGGACGGCCAGCAGCGTGCTCGGGTCCTGGACGTAAAAAAATCCGTCCTGAAAACTCTCGCAATCGGCAAGCGGCGGGTGCGAACGCAATTCAAAGACGAGATTCGGCTCCGTCCAATCACAGGTCCGTTGGTCGAATTCGATCCCCTCCTTGCGCCATCGATCCGCCAAACCCGGAAAATCGGTTTTCAACCGGTTAAGCCGCGCAAAAACAGGAGGTGGGCTGTTGTTCCATTGGAGCAATCGCAATGTCGGCTCGCAACCCCAACGTTCCTGCCACCGTTGGACCAGCCATGGCGGATGGGAATAGCCAAGGGCCGGATCGGATTGCTTTAATTCCTCCAGGGCCGCTCTGGTTTGGTCGCGTTGGCGGATATATCCGCGCAGGATGGCATTGAGAAATCCGGCCCGCGCCCCGAAACCAAGGCGTTTGCCCAACTCGACCGTTTCGTGGACGGCGGCGTGGTCCGGGATTCGTTCCAGCCAAAATAGCTGATAAAGGCCCAGTTCCAGCAGCAGGCGGACTGTTGCGTTTTGAGTTCGTCCTTCCGTTTTGCGCGCCACCAGCCAATCCAGCGTGCTCCGCCAGCGCACCATTCCGAACACCAATTCCTGGCACAAACCCCGGTCCTGGGCGGAAAGCGCCTGGCGGGCCAGTTCGCGATCAAGCAGTTGTTCCACAAAATGGCCCGTCTTGGCCCGCCGGCCCAGAACGCGGACGGCAATTTCTCGTGGACTTTCTTCACTCACGTCCTAATAATGCTGAGACTTGAATGGGACGCGAGAATTTAGCGATGAAAGAAGAATTTGAAAAACTTGCCGCCGCCGGGAAATTGACACGCCAACACGTGGATGCGCTGGTGGCTTTGACCGAGAGCGGTTATTGCTATCATCGAAGCTGGGGGTTCGGAAAAATAGCCAGCGTGGACACGGTGTTTGGCCGTTTCACCATCGATTTTCAAAACAAACCCGGCCACACCATGGACATGGACTTCGCCGCCGAATCCCTCAAGCCCATCCCCAGCGACCACATTTACGCCCGCAAAGTCTCCGATCTGGACAACCTCCGCCAGATGGCGGCGCTCCATCATCTGGACCTGATCAAACTTGTTCTGCAAAGTTTCGGCAATCGCGCCACCATCGATCAAATCCAGCAGGTCCTGGTGCCTGATGTGATCAAGGATGATTGGAAAAAATGGTGGGAAGGGGCCAAGCGCGAGTTGAAACGGGACGGACATTTTCAGGTGTCTTCAAAGAAGTCCGAACCCATTATTTATCAAGCCAAGGAAGTCTCGTTGCAAAAACGGCTGATGGAGGAATTCCGCGCCGCCAAAGGTCTCAAGGCTCGCGGGGTTGTCACGCACGAAATTCTCAAGAGCCTGTCCGACCTGGATGACAAGGCTGCAGCGGCCTCGGAAATCATACCCACCCTTAATTCGGAAATCGCCACCCATCAACGCACGCAGCCGACCATCGCCCTTGAGGCCATTTTTGTGCGCGATGACATCCGCCAGGCCACGGGCGCGCCCCCCACTGAAGGCGAACTGGCCGCCAATTCCATCTGGCAACAGGAGGCGGGGCGGATTGGCGCGATTTTGGAGCAGATGCCCGCGGCCAAACATCGCCGGGCGCTGGAATCCTTCAAGGCCAGCAATCCCGACCGTTGGCCGGACGCTCTCCTGGCATCGTTGAACCACGTTTCCGCCAAGGTCGCTTCCGAAGTCGCCCACGCGCTGATTTCCGGCGGCAAACTCGACGGTTTGAAGGAGCTTTTGGCGCGCCTCATCAGCCAGCATCAGGCCAGCAGCGATTTGCTTCTGTGGCTGGCCCGCGAACGGTCGGACAGTTTTGCCGACATCCTGGGTCCGGAAGTCTTCCGCGCCATGCTCACGGCCATGGAGCGGGACCAATTCAATGAAAAGCGGTCCAACAAGCTCCGCGATTACATTCTGGACGATCAAACGCTGCTGGTTGAACTGATCGGCTCGGCCGATTTGGAGGTGATCAAGGACTTGACGCGCGCGTTGCAGCTTTCGCCTTGTTTTGACGACATGGATAAACGCTCGCTGCTGGCGCGCATCGTCAAGAGCTATGCGGCGGTGCAGACCATGATTTCCGGCGAACAGACCCGGCAGGACACCTCGTTCATCGTTTCCTGGGAAAGCCTGGAACGCCGCAAAAACGAATACGCCGAACTGGTGCAGAAATCCATCCCGGCCAATTCAAAAGAGATCGCCGTGGCGCGCAGTTACGGCGATTTGCGCGAAAACCACGAATACAAGGCCGCCAAGGAAATGCAGAAAATCCTGATGCGCCGCAAGGGCGAACTGGAATCGCAATTGGTCCGCGCGCGCGGCTCCGATTTTGCCAATCCCCGAATCGACGTCGTCAGCATCGGAACCCAGGTCGGTGTCACCGATCTGGACCAGCAGCACAGCGAACAGTTCATCGTCCTTGGCGCGTGGGACTCCGATCCCGAAAAGGGCATCATCAGTTATTTGACACCCGTCGCCCAGGCGCTCCTTAACCGCAAGCCGCCGGAGGAAGTCGAAGTGCCGGTCGAAGGCGGCAAGAAACGCTACCGGATCGACTCGATCGTTCCTTTCAAGCCTGCGTGAGCCGCATATCGGCAATCGTATTATTGTTGACCCCCCTTGCGGCTGTTTCCGACGCCGCCCAAGCCCAAAGAAACCTCGACCAGTGACCGGCGATGAAAACTTTCCTTGATTTTCGCCCGGGAGCGAGCCAAGGTTCGCGACCGCGATGGAATAAGGGGTTCGCGTAGCCCAATTCAATGCTTGGCAAAAGAAGAACCAATTGAACTACTGGGAACGGTGACGCAAGTGTTGCCGGGCACAATGTTTCGCGTCGCCCTGCCCAACGGCCACGAGGTCCTCGCCCATATCTCCGGCAAGATGCGCAAGAATTTCATCCGTATCAGCGTGGGAGACAAGGTCAACGTCCAGATGTCCCCGTACGATCTGGGCAAGGCCCGGATCACATTCCGCCACAGTTAAAGCGTGTGTTTGAGACACGCTCCTAACTTCCCGGCACCGCCATCTGAAAAGCCGGGATCCGCGCCAACACCTTGCGGCCGAGGTCATCCTTGCCGACATAGCTCCCCTCGGCCTTTGCGGATTTTGAATCCAGCAAGTGGAAAGAATTGTAGGTGAATTTTTGGCCGGGATTAATCGTGGGGGTCTGGCCTACCACGCCGTCGCCCTCCAGCGCGGTCACTTCTCCGTGATCATTGGTCACCACCCACTTGCGCCCCTTGATCGTCACGGCGTGATCGCTGCCGTTATGAATGGTGATAACGTAAATGAAACAATGCGGCCGGTCCGGCGGTGTTCTCGCCTCCGGATTGTAGATGACGCGATCCACCGTCACGCGCAAGCCCTCTGGCTCCAGAAATCCTTGACTTGAACTCACGTCCCGCAGCCAGCCTTTATTGGAAACTCAGGACGGCGTACTTGTTTGAGCTTACGCCCAGTCCCACGCCTGTGTTAATCGTTTTTGCAGGGCCAAAAGACCACACCACGGCTTCCCCCGGTGTTATCAACGCAGGGGCGCCAGCATGATTTACCTTATACATCTGCTCCAGCGTATCATCGTAAACTCGATTGTTATAGTTCAGGTCCAGGGTAATTATATAGGGCATGCCCCAAATATCGCGCAGCACCTCGTCCGAACCCAGGCCGGGATTGCCGAAACCGACGCCCGGCGTGTTGGTGCCCGCTGCCGCCTTCGGCGAGTAAAACACCGTTTGCTGCGGATTGTAAATGTGACCGAAGTTGCCATTGAATTCCGGGTACCAGTTGTCATCCCGAAGAATGGCCATCACTTCGGCATTGTTGGTCTGGTAGTCCCCTCCGTTCTTGGAGCCGACGCCGCGAGTCAGGATCGGATCGGCCAGGGCAGGTATCTTCAAATCGTAGGTGCCAAATGTGAAATCGTTCGAGTTGAGGGTTGCGCCTGTGGCCGCGTTGACAGCGTTGGAAGAGGCGGGGAGCCGGCTATAGGTTGCATAGTACTGGTTGATGGCGCCGACCAGGTTGTTCTCCTCAGCCTGGGTCACTTTCCGTTGGGCGTTGATCTTGGCCTGCCCCAGCGCGGGCAACAACATCCCGGCCAGGATTGCGATGATGGCGATGACGACAAGAAGCTCGATCAGCGTGAACGCCTGTTCAGGGCGGTTTGGAGTGAGATACGATCTCTTCAACATAGCTTTACCTTATTTTAATCGTTAAGACTCTAAAGTCAAAAAAATTCCCTCCTTAAATGGTGCGCGATACAGGGATCGAACCTGTCAAAGCCTGATGCAAATCAAACCGCAGCCGAGCACCGAGTGGCACCTGTTTCAGCCGAGTTGGCTTCGGTCATCAACGCTTGGCCGACGCTCATTCCCGATGTCAAAGCTGCAATCCTGGCGCGGCTGGCACGGGTTCCACTTCAGAGGAAGTTTACCAATGAGGCGGCGCACTGTCAATGCTCCCTTTTGTAATAGGCTTGGCCAGCCTGTTGCGCAACTAACCGGCCATTCTGCCTGCTCGTCCGGCGTGGATGGAAAAATCGAAGGAAACAAAAAGGCGCTGGCCAGAGCCAACGCCTCTCGGAGATCGGAAAAATCGAATCGCTTATTAAGCCGTCTGTAATTTCTTGCGCAACTGCCGCAGGGCACTCGATCCAAACGGCAGCAGCAGCATCGCGCCGGAGATCAGCGTTGTCGGCTCGGGAACGGCGTTAAGAGGCTCATTGACCCCCAACGAAACACCGAAACTGTCTGCAGCTTCGGTCTGGCTATAGTTAAAAACCTGAATGTCGATTTCATTAAAGGTCAGGCTTGAGGCAAGCGACCCGGTGCCGGTGGTGACATACAAATTGTTCTCGGGAACACCAAACGGATTAGGCTCTGTGAACCCGAAAGTATAGGGATTTGCCATGAGATAAGCATAACTCGGGGTAATGGCCGAACCATTGTTGAGCAACTGAATGTAAAAGCTGAACGCTTCGCCGCCAGGCTGGATTTCAGGGTCGAGGCCACCCATGCCAAAGCCGTAGTTGTACCCCATGCCCACGCTGGTCAAGGTGATACTGCTTGACAATGGAATGTCAATTTGCAGCACCGTGGTTCCAATAGAGGTGCCGGCGGGCAGTGAGAGATTGTTAAAACTATAGCCGCCGCCCGGATTGTTAAAATCGGTGGGGTCAAAAGTGGGGGTTTGCGTTGCCGTGGTAATAATCGTGGCCTGAGCCTCGCCAGCCAACGCGAGTCCGCTCGCGATTGTCATACCCACTAAGCAGAATTTAACGATGCTACTCTTCATAATTTTTGGTCTTTTTTTTTAGTCTTCTAACTACGCTTTCATAATAAAAATACCAGACCCCACAAAACTCATCTACCCGATTATGGGACATTCGTAGTCACTTTTCGGCCATCAGCGAATTCGCGTCCGTCAGCGTCGTCAGCAACTCCACGGCGCGTCTTTGGACGCTGGCCGGAGAAAGAGCGCGGATGGGGCGGACGCGGCCAAGAGCATCAGGGCGGTCGTTTCCGATTAGATGGTGCGCGATACAGGGATTGAACCTGTCAAAGCCTGATGCAAATCAAGCCGTTACGCCAAGAGCCTCACAAATAGACTCACAAACCGCAGTCGGACACCAAGTGGCACCTGTTCCCGCCGAGTTGGCTTCGGTCATCAACGCTTGGCCGACGCTCCTTCCCGCTGTCAAAGCTGCAATCCTGGCACTGGCTGAAATGGGTTCCACTTCAACGAAACTTTACCAATGAAGCGGCGCACTGTCAATGCTCCCTTTCGCAATAGGCGTGGCCTGCCTGTCGCGCAACTAACCGGCCATTCTGCTCGCTCGGCCGGCGTGGATGGAAAAATCGAAGGACTGATCGTTGTGAACCTCAACGGCGAAGGCCGTGGCGTCGCCTGTTGCGCAGTTAAGCCAAATGGAAAAACATGAAACAAGCAGAAGCAGTTAATCAGTTCTTGGCGGGCCGCCGTGTGGCCATCGCCAAGTTTGTGGCGCATCGCTACAAAGAAGTTCAGAACAAGGCACAAAAGGTCGTCGGCATCGTGAACCTTTACGAAGTTCAATGTGCCGACGGGAAGGCACCGACGGTTCAAACCTGGTGCCCTCGGAGCGTCCAGACAGTCGAACAAGCCACTTCGCAATGCCCGTGCATCTTCAAAGACGGGCAAAAGCTGGTGATCGAATTCGACCTGATGGAACCGAACACGTTTGACGCCAAGAACGGCGTCATGATTCGGGCGGTTTCAACGCTGCCCTTGGAGTAGTGGTAACGCGGCCACACATGGCGGCCTCGTGGGAGAAGGGCAAGTGGCCGGGATGCACCCGCTTTAGCGGGTGCGCCCGGCCACTGCCCCATCCTTGTCCGAAAGGTGTGTACAGAAATAATCAGCCCACGGGTAAATATGAACAACGCGAGGAATCTTGAACCGGCGATGCGGTTGAAAGTCGCGCAGTTGAACGTGGAGATGGGCGATTGGGTGCATTCGCTGGCTCCGTGGCAGGTCATTTCACACATGACATTTGCATGGGAAGCGTCCATTTGGTCGGCGCAACGGTGTTACGAAAAGTTCATGAAACGGGAAATGTGGGGCGTGTCGTATTTCTACGCGTTGGAACAAAATCCAGGAAGGGATGGATACCATGTCCACGCGTTGTGGTGTGATTGTAAAAGTAAATCGCGGCGCGAAACCTGGCGAACTTGGTTTGAGCGTTATGGTCGCAACCGGATCGAGCCAGTCAATAATCGAGATGACGTCGCCGATTACTGCGCCAAATACGTCACGAAAGAAGGTTCATGGTGGAACGTGAAACTTTTGGGCCCGCGTCATCCGGCGTATGCGGGAGATTTAACACTTTCGCGCGGATGACCGGGACCAACGGTGTTACGGGGAGAACCGCTTTTCGGCTTGCGTGTCACGGCGGGGACTTTAGCGTGCTCATCAGAAAGGCCGCACGGCGTAGTCGGGAAAGTAATTTTAAGAGACAGCCAGAATGACCGGCAAAAACCGGCCCGCCTTATGCCACGAGCGATGGTTTCACGCCGCTGGTGGAGAGTGAATTTGCGGGTAATCTATTTGGTAAGCGCTCTCGTCGCGTCAGAGGACAGGATGAAAGAAAACATCCGAACGGCGGCATTACTGTTCCCGAAGTCGGCAACAGCGTCCAGTTCAGCAATCGGGGTTGCGTATTTAGGCGGCGCGTAATTTTGATTCGTGTCCCCCAACTCACCGTCGAGATAGTACGGAGTAACATTCGTGATGCTGAACGTTTTGGCGTTTGCCAGCGCTTTGACCCTCTGAAAATACGTTTCTTCACCGACATTGGGAAGCACAATGACTCTATGTGCCCGTATGAGGGCGATGATTTGCTGAACGCTGGCCGTTTGACCCCGGTCAGCCCGCTTAACCTCTGGCCAGTCCAGATAAAAGGACCTGATTGTTCCGCCATTGCTGAGGGCAAAACTCAAGCCTTCACTCCATCCGTTGTCGTTGTGGTCGTAAAATGTAATTCCGTCAAGCTGACGCGACAAAAAGACGCGGCGGCCACAAATCTGATTCGTCAACGTGTGCCAATCCTTATCCCGATTAAAAATGGAACTTGGCTTCTCCGCAACGACCTGTGCGAGATCAACCCCGAGTCGGGATGCACAGTCCCGCGCGCGTTTTATGAGAATTTCGTCATCTGGAATTTCCGTTGAATTGGTATCCGGGTGGGGCGCGCCATAATACAGATGCGCGTCACCAGGGATAATGCCAAAATAACAGGAGATCGCGCCAGGGTAGTTTGGTTCCTTATCTTCATGCACGTAAAAGTCATTGGCGGAAGGCTTGGGAAAGCCGCCTTTCTCCAACGAGGCCAGAAGGATTGCGTTGGAAATCACCGATGCGGAAAAGATATGCGGAAGAACCCTCCTATAAATCCAAAAATCCCCGGGCAATTGATTCGTTGCTTTCCAGAGAATCGGTGTATTTGTGGAGAAATGGGGAGAGAATTTCTCCATCGACGCATATGGACCGCAAATAGAGGGTAAAGCCATCCCCGAAATCATTGCGATGAGCACAAAAGCTTTCATTCCCCAGCTTCTTCGATGATAGGGCAATCGATTTCGACATCAACATTCCGGCGGCCAGTATCGACGGTTGTTGAGAGCGCCGCAAACGGATAAAGCCAATCGGAAGGAGCAAGAGGGTTCCCGGCGTAATAACAAGGCCACGCCTTCTTGATGGTGATGCTTTTCACCTTCGGCCAGTCGATCCCAGGAGCGTCGGATGGAAGCAATCCTTGCACGGCTTGGCCTTTACGAATCGACTCGACGATCTTGTCGAGTGTAACAGTCGGACAGGACTTGTCCCGGTCCAACCCACGCCACGAAATGTAAATCTGGACTATTTTGCCGTGGTCCCCGAATTTCACGTCTCCGTCGCCGCCTGAGCCTGCGCTGAGAAATGACGCGCCGTCCACGGCGCGCCGGAAACCGACCCGGCGTTCGACAATGTTGCTGACGAATGTGCCATTAACAAAAAACGTAATCGCAGAATCGCCCACATGGAATGCGGGTTCCGGGCTGTTTTCCTCTTTGTCTATGTCGGAAAGCCTGACTCCAAGCTTAGGCAGAAGTTGCCGCGTCAGATCGACCGCCGTTTCCTTACTTGGAATGTCTTCGACCAGATTAGTCGGGTTGTACTTAGGTACGCCTTCGTAATCGATCACTCCAAGGGGAAAGGATATGTATAAACTGCGAGCCTTGTCAGCGCTGCGAAAGCGCATTTCGGTTGCCCCTGAATCAGTTCTATCTTTGTCCGTGAATGAACCTAGCTCTGTCAAAGTGCCGATGGTCTCAGCGGAAAACTTTGCTGGCAGCAGGTGATAAATCCACAGCTTCGCCGGAAACGCATTGGAAGGCCCATTCCAGCGCACGTCCAGATCAGCGCGTGCTGGAATAGGTGTTCCGAACTGCTTAAACCGCAGATTCTCGGAATAACCTGCGGCGCAAAGAACCTGAAGCAAAATGCAGACTCCCGCCGCTTTCATGCCGCCTAGGGATAAATTTGCTGGCTGAAATAAAACTGCGTTCCCGTCGGAGGCGAATTAGTTAACAAGTAATCACCTGAGCAGTTGGCATCCCCCGCAACGGCGTAGCTTATCGTACCGTCGTAGCTGAATTTGCTCAATTGAAACCCATCTCTGGCAGCCTGATACCAAGCTGCCTGGATTGTCATCGGACTGCCGGGAGTCTTTCCGAACTGCATGTATTGGGCCCAAAGCGCCTCTCGGTTTCGATCGGTGAAGCTGGTTGTATTTACCCCCAAAAGCAAATGGAGGTTACTATTATAAGGCTTTATATTTGCGCTTTGCATACTCGTCCAGTTGGGCTGGTAAAGGCTAAAGCAGGCTTCGATTGCCATCCACTCAAGCCCGTTTGTGGGCGTGCCGCCAAAATTCATGTCGCCCATATTAATCCAACTGGCGCTGCCGTAGAGGTTTCCGAGCGGAAAGTACATTTGTTTGCAGCCGTTGTAGCAATAGTCGGCTGTAGCGCCGTAAACGCCGTGAAGCATGAGCAATCCTAAATTGACTTGATTGAAAGGGCTTGCGCTGCCTGTAATCGTAGTAGACCTTACCTGATTATCAGCAGTCACAAAGCTGGCGTTCCAGCCTCCCTGTTTCATTGCGGCGATGAAGTTTCTCGCTTGCGGACCGTATGACGGCAGCGGCGGAAAGTTGTTGTTTTCATCGGTCGGGAAACCCTCTATTTTGATGACGCCGCCAATCTCGCAGTTCAGAGGGTCGCCTAGCGTATAGCCCGCCGCGCCGTTTTCTATATAGGATTGATATGCCACCCCAAATGTTCCGACCGTGCCTCTGACCGGTGCGGTCGGCGGGCGCACCGGAGCAGCAGGAGCCGATTGCGAACTGGGGGCCGATGGAGCGCCATCAGGATGTATCCCGCCTGCAAGTAGCGCGCTTTCGTCGATTGTATTGTCAGGCACAGGAACCTCCATCGTCGTAATTTCGGTTCCGTCAGCGTTCCTTCCATAAAAGAATGGAACAGGGGCAGGGGGAAGTTGAACTGTTTCCATTCCGGTCCCACTGACCGATGCCGGTGACCCAGGCGAGACCTCGTCGCCACCAGGCGGCGGCGGTTCCCCGTTTCCTCCTCCATTGGTGCCACTACCCCCTGAACCCAGTCCGTTTGTGTATGCTGAAATCAGGTAATTATAGACGCCTGCCGGTAAGCTTATTTCTCCAGTTCCTGTTCCATCCCAGTTAAAAGCCATCGTGGTTCCGCTTCCAGTTGCCGTTCTCACGGTGTTGCTCGCTGCGTTGATAATTGTCAGCGTCCAATCTGAATTCGAGGCAAAAACGGCAGTGACCAACTGGGTTTGGCCAAGTGTGGGATCAAAGAACGGCTGCGAAAAGGTAATACCGGTAACGAGGTTGTTAAATGTTACAGGCACGAATGCGGATACCGCATGTCCGACCAGGACTGCCGGGCTATTGTCCCCACCTTCGGGTGCCGAGGTGCATCGGGCAGTTGCAAACAGGATATGCTGACCATTCAGCCATTCGCAGGTGTTGATGACGTAATTGGAGCCACCAGCGCTAACCGGCATCTCCTGGCCGTCAACGTAAAGCAACGTCGAAAGGCTGGTCTGATCGGTGCTGGCGGCAACCGTTATCGTCAAACTCCCAGATACCGTGGAGCCACTGGCAGGGGACGTGATCGAGACGGTCGGCTCGTCGGATGTGGTGTCAGGCCCAAGATCGACGACGCGATAAAACCGGTTAGTCGTGTACTTAGGATTGAGGATGGGGGGCACAGAAATATAGTTCCCGGTGTCCAGCCAGAACGTACTTGAGCCTTGAGATGGATATTCTTTGTAAAGTTCGTTCCAAGTGAGGGATCCCTGGGCGTTCGTTTCCAGTGTATCGGCTTCGTCAATTTCATAGGTTTCCTTGCTTATGCTCGCCCATTTCAATTGAATGGTCCCTTCAGGGGTGTTTGAGATTGACGTAAATTGCAGTTGTGCTGAGGCGTTGACTGCAAGCCAAAGACCAATCGCGGCGATAAAGACTCCATGCAAAAGGGCTGATTGACGATTCATATTTGGGACTCCTTTAAATTTGACCGTTCGCTCCAGAGAAAACCTGAGGGGCGCACACCGGCGCTCCGGTCAGGAGGCGACACGCTACGGCACCTGCAAGAGAGTTTCTTGTTCGTGCCCTTGAAACTTGGCGGGTCTTTCCTGCGGCTTTGAGTAGCGGTCAACGCTACGCAAAATCTGAACTGTTAAAGAACCACTCGGAGCATTGAGCGACGGGCATCCTGATAGCAAGTTTTAAATTGAAACAATCGTGAAACAAAGAACACCGCGGCTCGTGCGTCGCATTTACACCGGATTGCCGCCGCTCGCGGCGGCGGAGAGCGAGTAAAAGCACGGTCTGATTTTCCACCCCCCGCGACAGCGGACAGCCATAAATGACACCCTAAAAGCGGCCTTCCCCGTGGCGTCAGCTTCCTGGCGGTGATGGCGGTGGATTCCATCTTGCGAAGGGCAAACAGGGCGCAAGCTGGAATCCAGCGACTTCACGACCAGGCACTTGTGGGGGCGGAGCGTTCGCGTGTTGGCATTTGGCTTGGCGTTCCTGTTTGCCGCAAGCCGGATGCCAACACAGGAACGCGCAGCAGGGAATGACAGGTTTCAGTATATCAGTGTGGATTATACATGAGATGCATAGGCGAGATACTTTGTTGTTTTCCCTTGCGCTGTTCGGGATGTTCGTTTACTTTGTTCCCGTGAAAACAAAGATGCGTGTCAAGAAAGTCAAGGTTAAGGAACCGTTGTCGCTTCCCTCTCAGGAGGTCAAAACCGAAACACAGCCTGCTTTGGCTGTAACGGAGCGTGGAAATCCTCTGCCGGAATTTGTGTTGCGAGAGGCAATGGAAGAACCAGATCGAACGCTTGTGGCAGAGTACGGCGATTCAATCAGGCTCCTGCGGGACGACAAACGGTTCACGTTTCGCGAAATCGCGGAATGGTTGCAAGAACGGGGCATCGAGTGCGACCATAATTCGGTTTATCGTGAATACACCAAGCGCTTGTCCTTCCAAGAAGAGCAGGAGGCGGCGTATCGTGATGCTATGGACGAGGAGGAGCGACGGTGAATGGCAGTTGGTGGAATCCCTCAGTAGAGAAAAACACATGAACGAGGAACGTTTAATTGATTTGAGAGAGGCTGGCAGGTTCCTGGGTGGGATTTGTGCCCGGTCAGTGGAAAGATTGATCGCGAAAGGCGAGCTTCCGACGCCCGTCAGGCCGACGAAAAAACCGATGCTGTATCTGTCGGATGTCCAAGCGTACTTGAGCAAACTGAAACAACGTCAGAGAGGATTGCCAGCGTGATTTTATATGTGTTCAAACCCAAACGGAGCAAAAAGGGTCGGTCGAAAACCGCCCGAATGTATCGCGGTCGTTTGCGATTGGATGGGGCCACAAAGACAACCGACATTCCGTTGCACACTTTCGACAAGCAAGTGGCGCTTGAGAGGTTGAAGAAAATCGCTCGTGAGAGGCAACAGGAGGCTGAAGGGGTGATCACCCCGAAAAACATCCGTGAGGGTGCGCAAAAGACGATTGCGGAACACCTGGCCGATTTTGTGGCGGAGCGTCGGGAGGGTGGACGCGACGAGCGTTATCTTTACGAATTGAAGAACCGCGTATTGAAAGTCGCCGGCGACTGTGGTTGGGAATTTGCGCGGGACATTTCGCCGGACTCGTTCCGCGCATGGCGGGCGGAGCAAAAGCAATCGGACAAAACCCTCAATGAATACTTGATCTCGTTCAAGGCATTGCTGAACTGGATGGAACGGCGGGAGCGCCTCCAGGCGAATCCGCTCAAAATTGTTGAAGGATGGCGTACCACGCGGGCGATCAAACCACGGTATGCACGTCGCGCTCTGACCGACAATGAGGCGTCGCGGTTGCTGGCGGTGGCTGGTCGGCGGCGGATAGTCTATTTGATGGCGATGCTGACGGGAGTTCGGCGGGGCGAATTGCGGGAACTTTTATGGGGAGACGTTCATTTGGACTGTCCGCAACCGCGATTGGTGCTCCGCGCGGGTACAACGAAGAATGGCAAGCAGGCGTTTATTCCGCTGCATTTGAGCCTGGCCGTTGAATTAAAAGCCCTTCGATCTGCGCGGGCGGGTGATTCAGACAGGGTGTTTGCCGGATTGTTACCGAAAATGGAAACGTTCAAGTCGGACATGGATAAAGCGCAAATCCTGTTCGTTGATGAGCGGGGATTGCGGGCGGATTTTCACGCCTTGCGTCACACGTTTTGCACGAACCTGCACCGGGCAAACGTGTCAGGGCGTCAGGCGATGCAATTGATGCGACACGGGACGCGCAAGCTTACGGACATGGACTACACTGACGAAGAGCAGCTTGGCACATTTGAAGCGGTGCAAAAGCTGGCTTTTATCGACGGTGAGAAGGCCGCAAAACCTGACTCACAACTGGACTCACAAACTATAGTCCAGAGCAGTCCCGCGGTGTCGCGGTCTGTCGCGGATTTTGCGGTAACGCAAATTGCCAAAAGCCTTGAAAACAAAGGGGATTGTCATGGTTTGTCGGCTTCTGTCGCGAAGAGTCAAGAAGAGTCCAAATGGTGCGCGATACAGGGATTGAACCTGTGACCCCCACCGTGTCAAGGTGATGCTCTACCACTGAGCTAACCGCGCCCTCTTTATCAGACGCTAGGCGTATCCATCCCAAATGGCAAGCACAGAAATAGGCGGTTCCTGGCGAAAAACCCCAATCCCGGGCGTGTTTTTGGGCGACCAGGACCGGTGTCGTTCCCACCGGTATTCCGCGAACCGATCAGTGCCCGAGCCGGGGTGTTCCAGATGGCATTGGCAATTTGCCGGAAACCGAATTTTCAATCGTTTGCATTTTTTGGAAACAATTACGGATCCCTCGGTGTCTATGGATGTGGAACGGTCGCAAACTACGAAGTCAATATGACGACAATACAAGCTCTCACCGCCACGGCGCTCGCCGCGACCATTGGACCCGAATCAACAAAAATTGAACCCCCGGAAATGAACGGTGAAACCGCACTTCCCCGTTCACGGCGAAGGACGGGACGCGTGAAACCTGTCGGAAACCGAAGCCGAAAACAATCCAAACTACCGCTGACACTTTTCCCTTTTCGATCGGTTGATTGACGCCCAAAAAGTCAATTGCGCCCTGTCTGCGTTTGAGGCGTCACGCCTTTGGGAGAGCGGTTTAAGAAATACTGTAGCCGTTTGGCTGAATGGAATTAAGAAGCGGTCTTTTTGGGTTTTGGCTTCGTTTCGGCTCAGTCACGTGCCGCAGGAGACAGCACAATACAAAAGATGCACCGCAAAGCGGATGCTCTGCTCCTTCGCCGAAGCCTCGCCAAAACCCAAAAATCCTCGCTCCAAACGGCTACAGTATTTCTTAAAACGCTCCAGCCGGGAGAAAGCATTCCATGAATTCGCACACCCTCATCGCCTCCAAACGTCCGGCATCGTGGCACAATTGGACAATGCGCTCCACCTGGCTGGGGGGAAATCGTGTCGACAGGTTCTCGCGCGCCTTGCGCAGCAGCAACGGCAACCCCTCGGCGCGCCGGCGCCGATGACCTATCGGATATTCCACTTCCACTTTTGCTGTGCTCGATCCGTCCTTGAAAAAAACCTGCACGGCGTTGGCAATGGCGCGCTTGTCAGGCTCCAAATACTCGTAGCTGTACCGCGGCTCCTCCGTCACCCTCATTTTTTCGCGCAACGCGTCGATGCGCGGGTCCGCCGCCGTCTTGTCCTCGTAATCCTCCGCTTTCAGCGCGCCAA
This sequence comes from Vulcanimicrobiaceae bacterium, assembly GCA_035511075.1. Classification (GTDB taxonomy): domain Bacteria; phylum Verrucomicrobiota; class Verrucomicrobiia; order Limisphaerales; family Palsa-1400; genus DATAUD01. The sequence continues at coordinate 108,144 of DATKFW010000032.1, read as the reverse complement.
ATATCAGCCCGACGGCCGTCATGTATTGCAGGCAATGATCGCGGTCGGCCGGATTGTGCAGCGGGCCTCTCTTGTCTATGATGCGAATGGCCGACTCGTGCGTTTTCAACTCAACCCGTTCAATTTCCGCAAGCCGGTCCGCGACGTGAGGATGAAGCTGGATTGCCGCCTCGACCGCCGTCTGCGCGTGAAATTCCGCGGGAAAGCGAATCTTGAACAAAATGTTCTCCATCACGTAACAACCAAATGGCCGCGCCAATTCAATCGGCCTGGACCGAAACAGCGCGTCGCAGAATCCCCAGCCTTCGACCGAGAGCGCCGAGAGATAGCCCATTTCACCCTTTAACGCCAGCAACGCGTGCCACACCGCGCGGGCCGTCGCATCCCCGGCCGCCCACGATTTCCTCGGTCCCGTATTGGGCGCGTGACGATAGACCCGCAGCGCGCCGCCATCCACCCACGCGTTGGAGACAGCGTTGATGACCTCTGCGCGCGTCCCCCCCATCAGTTGCGTCGCCACCGCTGTCGATGCCACCCGCACCAGCAACACGTGATCGAGTCCGGCGCGGTTGAAGCTGTTGCCCAGCGCCAGCACCCCTTGAATCTCGTGCGCCTGAATCATCGCCGTGAGGAGATCGCGCATCGTCAGTCCCATTTCAGGACGCGTGCGGCCAAGGTAATCTCCCACGGCCAGGATTGCCCCCAGATTGTCCGACGGATGCCCCCACTCCGCGGCGAGCCACGCGTCGTTGAAATCCAGCCAGCGAATGGCGCATCCGATGTTGAATGCCGCCGTCACCGGGTCCAATTCGTAATTCGTCCCAGGCACCCGCGCGCCATGGGGCACGACCGTCCCCGGCGCAATCGGACCGAGAAGCCTTGCGCAGGCGGGAAAATTCAACGCGAGAATCCCGCACCCCAGCGTGTCCAGCAAACAATAGCGCGCCGTCTCGAACGCCAGCGCGCTCAATTCCGGCCCCGCGCAAACGTAATCGGCAATCTCCGAGAGCAGCCGGTCCGGGGTCGGTCGGACATTCTCAATTTCGTGGCTCATGCGCGATCACCTCTTCTCCAGCGGCACAAAGGCGCGCGGCGCCGGACCAATGTATTCGGCGGTGGGCCGGATCAAACGGTTGTGGGCGCGCTGCTCAAAAATATGCGCCGACCACCCGGAAATGCGCGCGATCACAAAAAGCGGCGTGAACATTTCGGTCGGAATACCCAAAAAACGATAAACGGGCGCACTGTAAAAATCCAGATTCGGAAACATCTTCCTTTCCCGACGCATCACCGCTTCCACGCGTTCGGCCACGGCGAACAACGACTGATCGCCCCGGGCTTCGGCGAGCCTTCCGCACCAGACCTTGATGATGTCCGAACGCGGATCGGCTGATTTATAGACCCGATGCCCAAAGCCCATGATTAATTCCTTGCGCCCAAGCATCTCCAACAACGTTTTCTCCGCCTCCTCCGGGTCCCGGAACTTTTCCATGAGTTTCATCGCCGATTCGTTTGCGCCCCCATGCAATGGCCCGCGCAATGCGCCGATTCCCGCCGTCACCGCCGAATAAAAATCCGGCAGGGTCGAGGCCACGGTCCGGCAGGCAAATGTTGACGCATTGAACTCATGCTCGGCATAGAGGATCAGCGACACATCCAGCGCGCGCTCCTCCAATTCCCCCGGCGCCTCGCCGCGCAGCATTCCCAGGAAATGCGACGCCGTGCCCGGCGCGCTCGATGCCGTTTCAATCCCCTTGCCGCTCGTGTGAAAGTGACGCCAGTACAGGAGCATCGACGGAAACAACGCCAGAAGGCGGTCGGCGACTTCATACTGTCCATGCGCGGCAGTTTCCGGCTCAAAAACGCCCAGCGCCGAGCAACCGGTGCGCAGGACATCCATGGGGTTTGCGTTTCCCGGCAATTCCTCCAGCAACTTTCTCAATGCCGCGGGCAATCCGCGCTGCGAAATCAATTTTTGCCGGTAGCCGGAGAGTTCCTCTTTCGTCGGCAACACGCCATAAATCAACAGATAGGCGACTTCCTCGAAAGTTGCGCCCGCCGCGAGGTCCTCGATGCTGTAACCCCGGTAAGTGAGTCCCACGCCGTCCTTGCCCACGGTGGAAATTGCGGTTTGGCCGGCGACGACTCCGGCCAGGCCGTCCGTTTTGCGCGGGTCGCTCATATTTTCCTCTTCGCCGCAAACAGATTGTCCAATTTTGCTTCGTAAGCGTGATAATCCAGAAATTCGTACAGCTCGGCCCGCGTTTGCATTTTGCCGAGGACGCCTTTCTGTGTTCCTTCCTTGCGAATCGCGCCAAACACCTCCAACGCCGCCGCGCTCATCGCCCGAAACGCCGAAAGCGGGTAGAGCGCCAGCGCCACACCGCAGGACGCCAGTTCCGACACCGTGAACAACGGCGTCATGCCGAACTCCGTCATATTGGCCAGCACCGGGGCTTCCACCGCCTGGCAGAACGCCTTGTATTCCTTCAGGCTCGTCAGCGCCTCGGCAAAAATCATGTCCGCACCTGCCTCGCAATACGCCCGCGCCCGCTCAACAGCCATCGCAATGCCTTCCACCGATGCCGCGTCCGTGCGCGCCATCACGACGAATGCCGGGTCAGTTCGTGCATCGACCGCCGCCGCAATCCGGTCGCACATTTCCGTTGTGGCAACCAGCTCCTTGCCGGGGCGGTGCCCGCAACGTTTGGCAGCCACCTGGTCTTCCAGATGAATCGCCGCCGCGCCCGCCCGAATCATTTCCCGCGTCGTTCGTTGAATGCCCAACGCTTCGCCCCACCCCGTGTCCGCATCGACCAGCAACGGGAGATTGGTTGCCGCGGTGATCCGGCAAACGTCCTGGAGGACATCGCTCAGGGAAGTCATGCCCAAATCGGGCAACCCGTACGAGGCATTGGCCACTCCCGCGCCGGAAAGGTAAAGCGCGCGGAAGCCGCTTTTCCCGGCCAGAATCGCCGTGTACGCGTTGATGACCCCGGCGATTTGCAACGGCCTCTCCTGCTCAAGCGCCTGCCGAAAACGTTGCCCGGCACTGCTTATGCGAGCTTGCGACATCGCGTTAAAATTAACATGTCCCCCTCCGGAACGCGAGTGATTCGGCGCCGGGCTTGGCGACGAAGAAGCCATTCGCGCCATCTGGACAGCCGACGCGGCCCGCTCCGGTCAAAACACACCCGCGCCGTCGTCACCGCGAGCCTTTTTCAGGGTCGTGTGGATCCTTGAATCGGAATCACACACGGACATTCGATTCTGCCCTCGCCGAAGAGTTCATCGCGATCGTCGGTGGGGGCTAATTTGACGATTGATTTTTGATCTCTCGCATGGGATTGTTTCTCCAGGAATGAAAACGTCCAGCCGAGTTGTTAAGACACGCGGAACCGTCATTGCCGAAAAGGCGAGGGCAAAGGCCAACAAATATACCGATCAGAAGCGGAGCGCTCTCTTGGAAAAGGGAATGGCGATTATTTATGGCGGGCTTGACCATGCCAAATCCTCCGTTAATCGCAGTTGACACAAATGTTCTAATTGATCTGGCCGACGAGAACGAAACCGCTGTTGACTGTCTTTCCACGATCCGCCGTAAGTTTCCAAAGGCGCCCATCATCGTCACTCCTACAGTTCTGGTGGAACTTACGGATATTGCAACTGACGGGGATTCTGAATCAGAAAAGCAATCGGCCTTGAATGCGTTGCGAAAAATTCGCGCAACCGGCCTTATTCCAGACGAGGAGGTCCATGATTCTTTCATTATTGCCGAATCCGCCCTGGCAAACGTCACTTTGCTTCTGAGCAGCGACGGCCACATGAAGGATATAAATCAATCGGCATTGGGCGAACTTTTGGAACACTGTGATCTCGGGAAATTGATCATCTTTTCCCCGGCAAAAATCGTCAAGGATTTCTTCAATTCGGTTCACTGAATTACTGCTTGCCATTTTCTGTCTCTTCATGGCTTCCTTTAGCGATATTATTCATGAATGACAAAGATCCACTGTCGGAGTCCAATCGTCGGGAGTTTCTGAAAAACACATCGCTGGCCACCTTGATGACCCTTATGGGCGGCGTGGAATTGCGCGCCCAGGACACCTCTAAAGCCGCCCCAGCCGGCGAAGCCCCACTGACCAAAATCCCGCCCCCGCCGACAGTCAACTTCGGCGTCATCGGCGTCAACGACTGGGGCCGCGAAATTCTTCACCAGCTTTCCCTCATGCCGTATGCGCCGGTGGTCGCCGTGTGCGATAATTACCCGCATGCCCTTCACAAAGCCGGCCAGGAAGCGGCAAATTCCAAGACCTACGCCGATTACAAGGAACTCCTGGCCGACCCCAATGTTCAGGCCGTCGTCATCGCCACGCCGACCGGGACGCACCGCGAGATCGCGCTGGCCGCGATCGCCGCAAACAAGCACGTGTATTGCGAAGCTCCGCTGGCCAATACCATCGAAGACGCCAAAGCCATCGCCACGGCGGCGCGCGACGCGGTCAAAATTGTTTTCCAGGCCGGTTTGCAGGAGCGCTCGCATCCTCAGCGGCAATTTCTGGTCCCATTCATTCGCAGCGGCGCGCTGGGCAGGGACGTCATGGCCCGCGCCCAGTGGCACCAGTACGACAGTTGGCGCCGCGAATCGCCCAATGACCAACGAGCCTTGGCCTTGAATTGGCGGCTCGACCAGAAATCCAGCATCGGCCTCATCGGAGAAGTCGGGGTTCACCAGATCGACGTCGTTTCGTGGTTCTTGAAAAACCGCCCGGTTGCGGTGACCGGTTTCAGCTCCTTGATACTATGGAAGGACGGACGCGATGTTGCCGACACCGTGCAGGCTGTTTTTGAATTTCCCGGCGGCGTCAATGGCATGTACGACGCCACCCTGTGCAACTCCTTCGATGACGCCTACGAGATGTATTACGGCACCGAGTCCACGATCATGGTGCGCGACTCCAAGGCCTGGCAATTCAAGGAAGCCGGCGCGCCTCTGGGCGGATGGGAAGTTTACGCGCGCAAAGACACCTTTTACAAGGAGTCCGGCATCATGCTCATTGCCAATGGCAGCCACCAATCGGCTCTGGTGGGAAACGCCGCTTCGACCAAGCCCTATGAACATACACCCCTCTATTACGCTCTCGACGCGTTCGCCAGAAACGTCGGCCAAGTCAGCCAGACGACCAAGGATTTCACCGATCTCTACGGCGACGGCGACTTCAAGGACTTGATTGACAAGATCAAGGCCTTGAACATCCAGCCCGCCGCCTCCTGGCAGGATGGTTTGGACGCGACTGTCATGGCAATCATAGGCAACGAGGCCGCTGTCAAGAAACAAAAAATCACGTTTAAGGACGAATGGTTCGAGATATGAATTTTCCCACACCGCTTATTCCCAAAAACCTTCAATCGGCCGCCGCCTTCACGCTGGTTGTTGGGACGCTTTTCCTTGCTCCCGCGATCCCGGCAACCGCCCAAACCCATTACACCAGCCAGCCCAATGGCAGCTCAGTCAAGGTCGAAGGCACTTCGAGCCTCCATGATTGGGAGATGGAAGGAACCTTGGTTGGCGGTTTCATCGACTTTGGCGCCGGCGTCCAGTTGGACCCGGCGCAAACCAGCATCGCCGGAATTCAAGGCGACAAGGTGCCTGCCACGGCCCGCGTCATCATCCCCGTCCGCGGCGTTCACAGCAAGGCCGAGCATATGCCCGACGTCATGGATCATCTTATGCAGGACGCGCTCAAAGAGTCTCAATTTCCCAGGATCCAATTCACTTTGAAGGAGATGACCTTCAAGGGTCCGCACGACGCGGGCAAACCCTTTGACTTCGACGTCACTGGCGACCTCGCCATCTCCGGCGTGACCAACAACGCCACCTTCCCCATCGTCATCGAATGCATGGATGACAGCCACATCAAGGTCAGCGGCACGGTCCCGGTCAAGATGACCGATTTCGGCATCACGCCTCCCGCGCCGAGCTTTGGCCTGGGGCTGATGAAAACCGGTCCCGACGTCAAAATTATATTTGATTGGGTCCTGCACAAGTGATGCGCGCCCGGCCATAAAACGGTTGCATCGGGATTGCATTTGGGGAATATACCGTCATGCGCGTGCGGCTTTGGCTGGTTCTCTCGATTGCCTTCAACGTGTTCGCGGCAGTCTGCCTTTATGTCGCCACCGAACCGTTCCGTGAGCCGCCTCCGCCAGCTTCCCCCGACTTCAATGGCCCTGTGCTCAAGACCAACGTCGTGGTGCGCCACGAGAATTTCACCTGGGACCAGATCTCATCAACCAACTACGTCGAATTCATCAAAAACCTCCGCGCCGTCGGTTGCCCCGACCGGACCATATCCGACATCGTCTCCGCCGAAATCAATCGCCTCTACGCTCGCCGCCGCGTGACCGAAGTCGACTATCCAAATTACCAATGGTGGCGCTCGGACCCCGACCCGGCCCTGGTCGAGGCCGCGAACGCTAAAATTCAAAGCCTCGACGCCGAACGGCGCGAACTGCTCTCGTCGCTGTTGGGACCCGGTTGGAACACCGAGAGCAAGGCGCTCGTCGCCGCGCGCGCGGGCATCACGTTGACCGGACCGGTTCTCGGCGATCTGCCCCCCGACGTCAAGGAGGGCGCGTTCATCATTATCGCCGACGCCCAGGAAAAAATCGAGGCCTACCAGGAAGAGCAGGCCCGCCTGGGCAAGCCCGTCGACCCGATGCAAATGGTCCGGCTTCGCGAAGATCCGTTCGTCCAATTGGTCACCATCCTGGCGCCGCCGCAATACGACGAATTCGTGCTCCGCTATTCGCCCGCGGCCCAGCAATTGCGCGAGGAGATGCGCGGCATGGATTTGTCCCAGGATCAATTCCACGATCTATTCAACGCCGTCGGCTCAATCATCGGCCAGCCGGTCTATTTTTATTCGGGTGACGACCCGCAATTGCTCCGGCAGCAACAGCAACTTCAAGCCCAGAGCCAGGCTCTGATGAAGACGGTCCTGGGCCAGCAGGTCTATTCAGCCTACCAACTTAATCAGGACCCGCTTTACCGTTCCTCCAAGACAACCATCGAGCAACTGGGCGTCCCGGCAACCGCCATCACACCGCTCTATGACATCAACCGCGCCACCCAGGCCGAACTCAACCGCATCCGAAACGATGACACTTTAAGCAACGACGAAAAAGTCGAGGCCCTCGCCCAGACACAAGTCCAGCAACAACAATCCCTGGAGCAACTCCTCGGTCCCGAAGCCTTCCAACGCTGGCTCCAGGCGCAGGGACAGGGGAAATAGTCGCGCATTCCATGCCGCCATCCGATGCCCCACGATACCGGCTGCGCGATCTTTCGCCGTTGCAATGGAAGACCGGAATTGCGGCGTGGATGGGGTGGTTTTTCGATGGCCTGGACATTCATCTTTACACACTGGTGGCCGCTCCTTTCGTCGCCCACCTCCTCAACGTTGCCGACGCCGGCGATCCCCTGGTCAAGAAATACAGTTCCTGGATTCAAGCCTCCTTTCTGATCGGATGGGCGCTGGGCGGCGGCTTCTTTGGGCGCCTTGGCGACCGCCTCGGACGCAGCCGCGCCCTGAGCCTGACAATTCTCACTTACGCGGCCTTTACCGGCCTTTCTTTCTTCGCCCGGACCTGGTGGCAATTGCTCATTTTCCGCTTTGTCTCCGCGCTGGGCATCGGCGGAGAATGGGCCGTCGGCGCGTGCCTGCTTTCGGAAACCTGGCCCAGGCGCTGGGGGCCCTGGATCGCCGCCGTCCTGCAATGCGGCGTCAACGTCGGAATCCTTTGCGCATGCCTGTTTGCCTACGTTCTGGCTCCATACCCGCCCCGATACCTCTTTCTAATCGGGGTCATTCCCGCGCTGATAGTCTTTTGGATTCGCCGGCGCGTTCCCGAACCGGAGGAATGGCGCGCCGCCCAGACCGCTTCCGCACCGAAGCCGTCCGTCAAAGAACTCTTTCGGGGCAAACTGGCCCGCACCACGCTCCTGACCACCGCGGTTTGTTCGCTGACGCTGACCGGTTGGTGGGCGTTTCTGTTTTGGAACCCCCAACATTTGCAAAGCCTCCCGGAGCTTGCCTCCTGGACCGCGTCGGCAAAACGGCAACTGGTGACCAAGGCGTTTTTCCTCATCATTTTTGTTTCGATGGCTGGCAACTTTTTCGTTTCGTGGCTGGCGACCTTCCTCGGTTACCGCCGCGTCATCCTTGGCGGTTCCCTGGCTTTCGCCGCTACGTTTTACCTGACCTACCATATCCCGCGCGGCTATGAGGCGTTGATGTTTTGGCTGCCGACGATTGGATTTTGTTCGGGCATATTTGGTCTGTTCACGATGTATCTGCCGCCGTTGTTTCCGACCCTGCTGCGCACGACAGGGGCCGGCTTCTGCTTCAACATCGGACGCGTCGCCGCCGCCATTGGCACCGTCATTTTCGGCCTTTACCTCCAGATCGGGGATTTCCGCAACGCCCTGATGGCCATCGGCGGCCTGTTCGTCCTGGCCGCATTCGCCTCCATTTTCCTGCCGGAAGGGGATGCGTCCCCTTAATTCTAATCTTAACAGGACGAGCCATTCTCACTTCATACTTATGGGAGTCTTGTATTCGATCGAGTCCTTACTGAGGGAGTACCAGCCGGTAAAACTGTGACGCTCCGGAGACCGGATTGGTCACTACGTTTTGTCCGTTGACGACGACCGGCGCCGTCGAAACGGTATTCCAATTTGTCTGGGTATTCCAAGTCGTCTGTGAAACAGGATTGGTGATGGATTGCAGAGTGTAGTCAGCGTAATTGGCCAGCGAAGTCCAATTCATAACAACGTTTGTTCCGGTTGAATCCATACTTATGTTTATGTATGGATTGGAGGCGGAGGCTGCGTAAGGATAGACCTGAATGTTATCCACATACCAGCCTGAATTAACGGCACCCTGACCGTTCACATACACGGCCTCGAAGGCCAGTCGCACTGTCTGTCCTCCGAAACTCGTGAGATCAACAAATGGCTCGGTCCAGCTCCCACTATACTCTGTGTATTGAGGAGATACCGCCTGCCAGTCATTTGTTCCAACTTGGATCTCCACTAAACCGTAATCGCAGCCGTAAAAGGCGCAAGCGAAACTATACCAGTGCCAAAAACGAAGGTACGGGCTGGAAGAAGGAGGCGGAAGTACAAAATAGGGAGAAATAAGGCGGGAATTCATGCCAGCTTGGTAGTCGGAATTCAATAAAGTCACCGCGCAGTTGGTTCCTTCATAAGCCTGAGCGCCAAGTGAATTTGTTGCAGGACCGGAACTCTTTGTAGGCGATCCCACCTGCCAGGTTCCCTGTTCCGCATACCAATCCCCAATCCCGTTTGTCCAGCCTTCAGGATTATTGAACACTGGCGTTCCTTCTTCAAGGGCAATGTCATCCACATACCAGCCTGGATTCGTGGCGTTCTGACCGTTTATGTACACGGCATGAAAGGCCAATTGCACCGTCTCTCCGGCAAAAGCGCTCAAGTCAATTGAAGCATAAGTCCAGTCCCCGCAGTATTCCGTGTAGTTCGGAGACACCGCCTGCCAGCCACTATTTCCGACCTGAATCTCCACTACGCCATAATCGCAGCCGTAAAATGCGCAGGCAAAACTATACCAATGCCAGAATCGCAGGCGCGGAAATAGATTGGCAGGAGGAACAGTAAATGTCTGGATGCGTATTAACCTCGAATCCATGCCGGATGGATAGTTTCCGGTTAACCCGGTAGTGGCGCAGTATGGGCACAAGGTGGCATCCGCGTAGGCGGGGTAGGTGCGGTCTCCGGCGGAATTTGTTTCAGGCCCTATGGTAGGGGACCCTATTTGCCAGACACCCTCGTCAGCATACCATCGGCTATTGCCATTTCCATCGGCAAAGGTTTCCGACCAGACGACGGTTTGCGCGCGCGCTACGCCTGGAACGGACAAACAGACGGTGACCAGGCTAAGAATTAGGAATCGAAAGTTTGATCTCAGATTCAACGGGAATAATTGTAGTTGTGTTTTCATAGTTATGTGTTTGCTCATTGTTTAGATTGGCGCATGTGATTATCGGTTGCCCTTGGGCCGAAATACGGACGAAGTTTTGAAATCTGACAAACAATTGATGCTGTCCGCGGGAACGGGGGGCCGCTTTCGGCGGCCGCCGGACCAAGGCGGAGCCGACCGGCCGTGCGCGCGGTTTCCATTCTTTCATTGATTTCGGCGTCACTTTGTATATTTGACATACCTTTTCGGCAGGCGACACACCGCCCGTCGCATAGCCTTCAGGCAAAGTTCCGCCAGAATTACAGGGAATTTTAAGAATAATCACTACCCGTCGATTATCAATGGCTTGCAGTTGATTATTCTTGAGCTTTCGCTCCCAGCCCATCCGTTGCGGGTAGCACTGTCATCAAGGAACCCAAAGCGCCGACGATCTACGGTTTGATTTCCAGCTCCGTTCGCCGCTGGGCAGCCTTTGCGGAATTCCCGGTGGCCTCGTAGAGGCGAACGAGGCGTTGGAGGGCCTTCCTTAGGCGGGACCTGTTTGGAACGGGAATCATCGCCTCATGCAGCTTCATTCCATCGTAACCCGAGAGGAGGAGCGGTTCGGCGGCCGCGTAGTTCGTTCTGGCGGCCAGAATACCGCCCAGTTGGCTGCGCACATCGAACGTGACCCAGTCGTCCGGAAAAGTCTTTCCGCGCAATGCCAGGGCATCCCGGCAAGCCGACTCAGCCTCAGCCAGTTTGCCTTCGCGTTCGAGGACATCGGCGAGATCGCTGAGGGATTCCGCCACGTCTGGATTCTCTTCACCCAAGACCTTCTTGCGCATGGCCAGTGCGTCGCGCAGCGTGGTTTCCGCATCGGGAAGTTTTCCGAGTTCCTTTAGCGTTGCGCCAAGGTTGTTGAGTACATAGGCCACAGATGGATTCTCCTCTCCAAAAAGCTTCCTGCACATGACCAGGTCCTGGCGGTAGAGCGTCTCGGCCTCGGCGAACTTGCCCTGAGCTTCGACTGCGTCGGCCAGTTTGGTTAATGAGAAGGCCACATCCGTGTGGCTGTCGCCGAAGCGCTTCTTGCGTATCTCGAATGCCTCGCGATGCGCGGCTTCGGCCTCAGCGAACTTTCCCTCTTTGAATAGCAAGCCGCCGAGATTATTGAGCGAATACGCCAGGTCAGGATGCTCATTGCCAAGGATCCGCCGTCGCAGATCCACTGACTCCCGATACATCGGTTCCGCCTCCGCCAGCTTGCCCTGATCCACCAGGGAGTTGCCAAGGTTACTCAACGATTTGGCGACCTGCGGATGGTTCGTGCCGAGAAGCTTTTCCTGAAGACCAAGGGCCTGGCGAAATAGCGGCTCCGCTTCGGCGGGCTTGCCTTGCTCTGCCAGCAAAACACCCATGTTGCCGACCGCGGTCGCCATCTGCTCGGTCTCCCCGCCGCCAACCTGCTTTGAGAGAGCCAGCGCCTGCCGGTATATTGGTTCGGCCTCGGTCAGCTTGTGTTGGTACCAAAGGGCGTTGCCGAGGTTCCCCAGGATTTTGGCAATCGCCGGGCTGTTGGAATCTCCCATCTTCCGCTGAATCAGCAGTGCCTCGCGGTCCAGCGTTTCCGCCTCTGTCCATTTGCCCTTGCGCGCCAGCACGGCACCCAGGCTGTCCAGCAACGCCGCCATTTTTGCGTCTTCGCCTTCCCTCCCATTTCTCAACGCCAGGGCTGCTCGCAACTCAGTTTCCGCCTTGTCGTACTCTCCGATCGCCTCATAAACGTTGCCCAGGGTGCCGTTTAAATCGGATGCCAACTCCGGCTGGCTTTTCAACTCCTGGCTGATCCGATCACCGGTTTTGTCAAGAATACCTCGGAGCAGTTTGGTGTCCTGGCCTTGCGCCACAGCGGGTCTGACTCCAAGAAGCATGTCTTTGAGGAACTGCGCCACTTGAAGGCTCTTGGAGGCTTCCGTTTTGGCGGTCGCTTCGGCGGCGTCAGCGCGTTGACGGGCCGCTTTTTCGCGCAAGAAAAGCCACGTGGAAACACCAAGCCCGAAAATGAGCGCGGCCAACACCATGGCGGCGGCGGCGAACGCGAGCCGGTTCCGGCGAACCACTTTCTGAAAACGGTAAAGCTGGCTTGGAGGACGCGCCAAAACCGGCTCGTGGTCCAGGAACCGCTGAATGTCCGATGCCAATCCGTTGGCCGTCTCGTAGCGGCGATTGCGATCCTTCTCCACCGCCCGCATAACGATCCAGTCCAAGTCGCCACGCAGCAGTTTTGGAAGGCTGGCTGGTTGGGCTTGGCGACTCTGGGCCACCGTGTCCAGTTCCGCCGGGGGCAGCCTCGTGAGGCGGACTGACGGGCGCGGAGGCTCCTCCTCGCGGATGAAGCGCAGAATTTCATCCATGGCAGCTTCATGGAGGGTATCCGCGGCAAAAGCAGGTTGTGAAGTCAACAATTCGTAGAGCAACATGCCGAGAGAGTAAATGTCGCTGCGCGAATCTATATCCTGCCCGCCTAGCCCGGCCTGCTCGGGACTCATGTAAGCGGGAGTCCCGAGAAACTGCGTGAAGGCAGTCGAAAAGCTCTCATCCGTCAACCGCTGATTCTGTGTTGCCCTGGCAATGCCGAAATCAATCACTTTGGGCACGGGAACCCCATTGGCCTCGCTAACTAGGATATTGGTCGGTTTGATGTCCCGATGAATGACGCCTTTCTGATGCGCGTGCTGCACGGCCTGGCAAACTTGAATGAACAAAGCGAGGCGCTGTTGGAGTGATAGCTTATGCGCGTCGCAGTAGTCGGTGATTTTCGAGCCGGGCACAAGTTCCATGACGAAATACGGCCGGCCGGCTGCGTCGGCTCCGGCGTCCAGGACTTTTGCGATGTTCGGATGATCCATGAGCGCCAAGGCCTGACGTTCGGCCTCAAAGCGAGCAATCACATGCTCAGTGTCCATGCCCAGCTTGATTATTTTGAGGGCGACGAATCGGCGTATTGGCTCCTCTTGCTCAGCCTTGAAGACGATGCCGAAGCCACCCTTTCCAATTCTTTCAATCAGGCGATAGCGGCCGATGCGGTCGCCGGGTGCGGCATGTTTGGATGGATCGTTCGACGAAGAGGGATCATAGTCCTCGGCCAGCGCTAATTCCAGGACGCAGCGAAGGCAATGACCACCGGGTGCCGAGGGCCAAATCTCCGCACCGCAACGCGCACATTTCCGTAATTCAGACATCGTTCACGACAGTCCCACAGACTGTTCTCCGGCAAACCAATGGAACAATTACAAGCAACGCGTCTGACGCCCCTAATCCCCCATGGCCGCAAGAAGATACCGGAGTTCCTCTTTGACGTCCCCTGAATCGTTCACCGTACGCGCAACTTCCTGGCGCAGAGCCTCGCCAAATCGCCTCCGCAAACGGTGGAAGGCCACCGCAGTGGCTTCCTCGCTCACCTTCAGGATGTCCGCCCAGTTCGCATACAGGTCTCTAGTATCCTCACGGAGAATGGCCGGTTCCATCGTGGCGAATAGAAGCGCCTTGCCTTCATTGGTGTACTTGTCTTTGAGTTGTTCGCGCGCCTGCTTTACGAGCGCGAAGGCCCAATCCCGGTTGAATTCCTTATCCGCCGCAACGGGAACGGGAGCCTCTTGCCCGCTCATCTCCGGCGCACCGGTCCCATCAAGGGAGACGATCTTGCACTTGCCGCCCCGTTTTTCGGCCAGAATTCGGTCTCGCTCGTTGGCCCGAAAATGCTTCAACGCCCCCAGCAGAAAATTGCGAAACTTTCCGATCTCGCGATCCGCTCGCTTCACGGTCGCCTTTTCGATCAAATGCTCAAAAAAACCCTGCGTCAAATCCTCCGCGTCTTGACGAGTGCAGCGGTACTGCCGGCAAATGAAATTGTAAATCGGGAGCCTGTAAACCTGATAGAGTTGCCCCATGGCCGCGTCCGCTGCGGCAGGATCATCCTGCCCCGCCCTCATCACCTGGCTCCAATGTGTAGTAGCAAATGCGCCGGACCTGGCCTCCTCCGGTGTGGATGCAGTGTCTCCTGTCCAATTCATGGTTCGGCTCCAGTTCTACCATAGATTGGCCGACGATCAATCAAAGTTACCGACTGGCTGCCTTTCCGGGTCCGCCGTAGCCCAGTGCATTCAATTTTCTTCGGAGATGATTCGGTTACGCACAAAGGTCGCAAAGGTCACGAAGCCGGAAAGAAGATCTACCATTGTCCTCCTGCAACTTCGGCAATAAGATTCTTGACAGACTCCGGGTCGGACGCCGGCGCCTGACAGGCGTTTTCAGTGCATAGAAAAACAACGGGCCCGTTCCCGGCCGCCAGCGTCCTTGCGAACGGTTCAACGGCTCCCCTATTGCCCAGCACAACCTTGTTCGGCTGGTAGACCGCATGAATCGCCCGCAGCAGCGCCCTGGTTTCGGAGCGCTTCGGATCGCCGGCGACAACGGCCCGTTTCGTGCCGCCCAGGAAAAATGCCAGCCCGATCAACAGGTGCGGCGCCGCCTGCGGCAGGTCGTGCAAACGCGGCGCCAGGAGTTGCAACGTCTTTTTCGCCGCCACCGCAAATTCCTCGCGGCCGGAAATCTCCGCCAGACGAAGCAACGCCAACACCGCGACTGAATTGCCCGCCGGCTCCGCGCCGTCATAATCATCCTTTAAGCGCAGAATCAACTCGCCCTCGCCGGCGGCGCTGTCGTAAAAACCGCCATTGGCCCCGTCGTAAAACTTCGCCAGCATCGCCTCGGCCAGGGCGATGGCGAAATCCAGATGCGCGGACTCCAGCGTGGCCTCGTAGAGATCGATGCTTCCCGCGCAGAGATTGGCATAGGCGGACAGCAACTGCACCGAATCCCGTTGGCCCTCCCTCCACCGGTGATATAATGTGTGGCTTTTTTCGTCCCAAAGTTGCTCGCGCAAAAATGCCGCGTTCCTCTCCGCGGCAACCCGGTATGCCGGGTCGCCAAGCACCGAATAGGCCCGGGCCAGCGCCCCCAGCATCATCCCGTTCCACGAGGCCAGCACCTTATCGTCCAAATGGGGACGCACGCGTTTGCCGCGCGCTTCAAACATTTTAGACCTCGCCGATTCCAGAATTTTTTCCTCATCCGGCGTCAAATTCGGGTCGGCGATGCTCAGGACATTCTGGTTTGGCAGCGGATCGGGGTCGCTGTGATCGATGAAATTGCCCTGCTCCGTCACGCCGAAATAACGCACAGCGATCTTGGCCTCCGCCGGCGTCAATAGCCGGGAAAGCTCCGCCGCCGTCCAGCAATAGAACTTTCCTTCCTTGCCTTCGCTGTCCGCGTCCTCGGCGGAATAAAACCCGCCTCCGGGATGCGTCATATCGCGAAGGACATATTGAATAATGCCGCGCGCGGTTTCGGCGTGGCGCGGATTGCCGCTCACCAGCCAGGCGTCCAGGTAAAGATTCAGCAGTTGCGCGTTATCGTAGAGCATCTTCTCGAAATGCGGCACCAGCCATTGCGCGTCCACCGAATACCGCGCAAATCCGCCCCCGAGATGGTCGTAAATCCCGCCCGACGCCATCCGCTCGCACGTGTGGAGCACCATTTTGAGTCCTTCGCCGTCTTTCCAGCGCGCAGCCTGGCCCAACAGGAACATGGGTTGGCTCGGCCGCGGAAATTTTGGCGCGCCGCCAAACCCGCCGAACTCCGGATCGTATTCCTGCTTGAAAACGCCGGCGGCATTTTCGAGCAATGCCGGCGACAGTATCGGATTGCCGACCTCCCGCGCGGCGACCATCGCAAGCTGACGATGAAAATCGCTTGCGGTCTCCAGTATCTTGTCGCGCCGATCCTCCCAAAGCTGCGCGATTCGCCGCAGCACCTCGATGAAACTGGCCATGCCATGTTTGTTCTCCGGCGGGAAATACGTCCCCCCGTAAAAGGGCTTCAGCTCCGGCGTCAGAAAGCAGTTCAGCGGCCAGCCGCCCTGCCTGGCCAGTGCCTGCACTGCCGTCATATATATTTTGTCCACGTCCGGCCGCTCCTCCCGGTCCACCTTGATGCTGATAAAATGGGCGTTGAGGAAATCGGCGATCTTCGGGTCCTCGAACGATTCCCGCTCCATGACGTGGCACCAATGGCAGGTGGAGTAGCCGATGCTCAGAAAGATCGGCTTGTTCTCCTGGCGCGCCTTGGCGAAGGCCTCCTGCCCCCAGGCAAACCAATCCACCGGGTTATGTTGATGCTGCAACAAGTAGGGCGATTTCTCGCGCGCCAAACGGTTCGTATGAACGGGCAAAGCCGGCATCGCGGCAACATACCGCCGGCACTTGGCGGCGCAACATTTTTGCGTCGGCGCTGATTTTATCTTACAATGACCGAATGCGTGCGGAACCAACCGCGGCGCCCGAAGCCGCCGCCAGGGAGATCGCGGAGCGGACAGTCATGTCCGTTCTCCTGGCCATCAGCTTTTGTCATTTGCTCAACGACACGATTCAGTCGCTCATTTCCGCAATCTATCCGGTTGTAAAACAAACATTCCACCTCGATTACACGCAGGTCGGACTCATCACCTTGACTTTCCAAATGACCGCGTCGCTGCTGCAACCCGTCGTCGGATTCTACACCGACCGCCGGCCGCATCCGTATTCCCTGGCAATCGGCATGTGCTTTACGTTATGCGGATTGGTGCTCCTCTCGATGGCCGGCAGTTTTCCCATGCTGCTGGTGTCGGTGGCGCTGGTCGGAATGGGCTCGTCGATCTTCCATCCCGAGGCGTCGCGTATGGCGTATATGGCGGCGGGCGTCCGGCACGGTTTTGCCCAGGCGGTTTTTCAGGTCGGGGGCAACACCGGCAGTTCGTTGGGGCCGCTGATGGCCGCGCTAATCGTCGTGGGTGAACACGCCCAGGCCCGCGTATTGTGGTTTTCGGCCGCTGCCGTCCTGGCCATCGTGGTTTTGTGGAACATTGGACATTGGTACAAGAAAAACACCTTCCGCCTGAAACCGCGGCCGCGCAAAGTGGCGCGACACGGCCAGATCTCGTTGTCGCGGCGCAAGGTGGCCCTGTCGATTGCGATTTTGGTCATCCTGATTTTTTCCAAATACTTTTATTTGTCCAGTCTCAGCAGCTACTACACCTTCTATCTGATCGCCAAATTCCACGTCTCGATCCGAAGCGCCCAGCTTTACCTTTTCCTGTTCCTCTTCTCCGTCGCCGCCGGAACGTTCATTGGCGGACCGATCGGAGACCGGATTGGACGCAAGTACGTCATCTGGGCGTCGATTCTCGGAGTGGCGCCCTTTACGTTGCTGCTGCCGCACGTTGGGTTGTTCTGGACGGCGATTCTGTCAGTCGTGATCGGACTTATTTTGTCTTCGGCCTTCACAGCCATTTTGGTTTACGCCCAGGAACTGGTGCCCGGCAAAGTCGGTATGATCGCCGGCTTGTTCTTCGGCCTGGCATTTGGAATGGGTGGCCTGGGGTCAGCCGTTCTGGGGCGCCTGGCCGACATGACCAGCATCGAATTTGTTTACAAAGTGTGCGCGTTCCTCCCGCTCATAGGCCTGTTGGCCGGGTTCCTGCCTAATCTCGCCGAACCGAAAACAAATGACGATTCAGGATTTAAGGAGTCCTAGTACGCCGCGAGGTCCAACCCTTGCCGGTCACTACTCGACCAGCCGGTGCTGGATGGCGTAGTGCATCAATTCGGCATTGTTCTTCATCCCCATTTTTTCCAGGATGCGAGCGCGATACGTGCTGATCGTCTTGACGCTCAGAGACAATTCCTTGGCGATCTCCGTGGCCATCTTCCCCGAGGCAATCAGGCGGA
This sequence comes from Vulcanimicrobiaceae bacterium, assembly GCA_035511075.1. Lineage (GTDB taxonomy): Bacteria > Verrucomicrobiota > Verrucomicrobiia > Limisphaerales > Palsa-1400 > DATAUD01. Next base: position 90,314 of record DATKFW010000032.1, on the reverse strand, counting down.
GGACTTGAAACTCCCGATCGGAAAGTTTCTCCTGCGGCGCCCGGTGGCTGTTGGAAAGGGAGGCCGCCAGCGTTTCTCCCAGCGCGGCGCTGACATATCGGCCCCCGCCAAGCACCTTCTTGACAGCGTCAACCAACTGCTCCGGCGCGCTCTCCTTGGTCATGTAGCCGGAAGCGCCCGCCTTGAGCACGCGCACCGCGAATTGATTTTCCGGATGCATGCTCAACACCAGCACCGGCAGGCGCGGCTTCGATTTCCTGATCTCCCGCAATGCGTCCAATCCGCTTCGCCCCGGCATCGTGATGTCCAGGACCACGACGTCCCAATCCTGTTTCCAGACCAGGTCCAGCGCCTCCGCGGCATTGCGGGCCTCCCCGAAGCTCGCCCGCTTGAATTCATCGGTGAGAATTTGTTTTAATCCGTGCCTCACCACGGCGTGATCGTCTGCCAAGAGTATCTTCATCGTTTGATGATCTCTGAATCGTTTGCTGGCGCCGCGGAATGGCGACGCAAGCCCTGGTTCCCTTGCCGGCGCGCATGGGCCGGATGCTGAAATCTCCTCCCAGCAACGCAGCCCGTTCCCGCATTCCCAGCAAACCCATCGACCTGGGATCGCTGATTTCATCGCGGGCAATCCCGCGGCCATTGTCCCTGACCTCCAGAATAACCCGCGACGCCTCCTCCTTCAACCGGACTTTGACCCATGTGGCGGCGGCGTGCCGGATCACATTCGTGAGCGTTTCCTGGAAGATCCGAAAAAAGGCCGTCGTGAGCTCCGGATCCAGCCCGGACTCCTGGAGACTAGCCGAAACGTCGCAACGGATTCCCGTGCGCAATTCAAATTCATTGGCCTGCCATTCCAACGCCGCCGCCAATCCCAAGTGATCCAGTATGCCCGGTCGTAATTCTGTGGAAATCCGGCGCACCGTTTGGATCGTCGAATCAATATGGGCGGACAGCCCTTTGGCTTTCAGGCGCAGTTCCTTTTGGCCGCGCGCCAAGTGGTGCGCCATCCATGAAACATCCAGCTTGCAACTGGTCAGCGCCTGGCCCAATTCGTCGTGGACTTCCCGCGCGATGCGCGTGCGCTCCTCCTCGCGAACGTGCTGGAGATAGACCGAAAGGGCGCGAAGTTGCTTGTGCGACTCGCGCAATTGGACCTCCGCCCGTTGGCGGTCCACCCGTTCCTGCGCCTCGCGCAATGCGCGCTGGAGCGCCGGCACCAGCCGCGTCAGCCGCGTTTTCAACACATAATCGGTCGCGCCGTTTTTCAAGGTTTCGATGGCCACTTCCTCCCCCATCGTGCCGGTCACGAAAATAAACGGCACCTCCGGGCATTTCTCCTGCGCGATTCGCAACGCGGCGTGCCCGTTGAAACTCGGCAGCGAATAGTCCGACAAAATCACATCCGGCCGGCGTTGGTCAAGCTCGCGCGCGTAATCTGCCTCCGTCTGCACGCGGACCAGGGAAAAATGAAATCCCCCCTTGCGCAACGCCAGCCGCGACAATTCGGCGTCCGCCGCTTCGTCCTCCACCATCAGAATGCGGATTTCCTTTTTCACTGCGAGTGCTTTTTCATTAATATCGAATTATGAGCGTTCGTCGTGATGCTACGCGGCGGCGAACTTCGGGGGGAATGGGGTAACAACCTCCGCTTTCGGGGGAAGCGCCCCCATGCAATAACCCGTGTCAGGCCCGCCCGATGCTCCGTTGCGTCTTAAATAGCAGTCATTCCGGAACTCGTGTTCGCCGCGCGGGCAGGGGAAAACCAAGCGCGCCGCCGCCCCCGTGACCCTCGCCGGGAGTCGGGAATCGGTACGCGGCCCGGCCGGGCACATGATCCCGGCCGCCCGGAAACTTGCCGCCCCGTGGGGCTTCGGCTTCGCCCGGCGTGCCTTTGTTGGCAACCGTTTCCTTGGGTTCAAGCGTGTCGTTTTTCAGGGACAGCGTGAGAGGCGTGCCGCTGTCAATAATCTCCACCTCGCCCCTGTCCTCGTGAATCTTGACCACCTCGAGTATTCCCTCCTTCTCCCCATTGGCCAGATCGTAATAGATCGGCGCCTCCTTCTTGTCCTTTGGGCTGTAGGAAAACAGGGCGTGTGCCGTGTTTCCGATTCTAAGAAAGCCGGAAAGCTTGATCTCAGGCAACTCCACCTTCGGCGCGTCCGGCGCCGGAGGCGGCGGGGGCGGGTTCAAATGGAACACGTTCCGCTCGCTGATGACTGCATACGGATTGGATTCGACATCGGGCTCGGCACCGGCCATAGGCCATCCTCCGGCCAGAACTATAAGGCACCCAAGCAACCCCGCCGTTGCTTTGTATTTCATCGTATTCAATTATAATCGCCCTTGGGATTAACACCAACGCTAAATCAAGGTTGCGCCAATTTTAGTCTTTGAAGTCGGCCCGCACGCCAGTATAACCACCCCGCATTGTTATGAGCGCCCCGCCCACCACTGATCTCCCCGCCGCTGATGGCGCCCGACCGCGACCCGCCAAGAAGTTGATGGCCGCCAATCGCAACGAAATTGCGATTCGCGTCTTTCGCGCCGCCTCAGAACTGGGCTTGCGTACCGTTGCCATTTACGCGCAGGAAGACCGCTTGAGCATTCATCGCTTCAAGGCCGACGAAGCCTATTTGATCGGCCAGGGCATGGGGCCGGTCAGCGCCTATCTGGATATTCCCGGCATTGTCGCGCTGGCCAGGGAGAAGGGAGTCGATCTGATCCATCCGGGCTACGGTTTCCTGGCGGAAAACGCCGATTTCGCCCGCGCGTGCGCAGCCGCGGGAATCACGTTTGTCGGGCCCAGCCCGGAAATAATCGAATTGATGGGCAACAAGGTCGCGGCACGCGCGCTGGCCAAAAAAGTCAATGTCCCCACCCTCCCGGGCACCCAGGAGCCGGTCGGAGACCGCACCGCCGCGCTCAAAATCGCCCAGGACATCGGATATCCCCTCATCATCAAGGCGGCTTACGGCGGCGGCGGACGCGGCATGCGCGTGGCGCATCGAGCCTCGGATCTGGCTAATTTGCTTGACGAAGCCCAAAGCGAGGCGGGGCGCGCCTTCGGCAATCCGTCTGTTTTCCTGGAAAAGTATATACCGCGCGCAAAACACATCGAAGTCCAGATCCTCGGGGACCGCCACGGAAACGCCGTCCATTTGCACGAGCGCGATTGTTCGGTCCAGCGGCGGCATCAAAAAGTCATCGAGATCGCCCCCTCCTGCGGCTTGGACCCGGCCGTTCGGAAGGATTTATGCGATGCGGCCGTCAGCATGGCCCGGGCCGTCAAGTATGATAATGCGGGCACCGTCGAGTTCCTTTACGACTTGGACAAACACGATTGGTTTTTCATCGAGGTCAACCCGCGCATCCAGGTCGAGCATACGGTCACCGAGGTCATTACCGGCATCGACCTGGTTCGGTCGCAAATCCTGATCGCCCAGGGCCACGATTTGCATGGCGAGGAAGTCAATCTCCCTCCCCAGAACGAAATCCCGCGCATCGGTTACGCGGTTCAGGCGCGGGTGACGACTGAAGACCCGGAAAATAAATTCACCCCGGATTACGGAAAGATTTTGACCTATCGTTCCACAGGCGGCTACGGCGTGCGGCTGGACGGCGGCATGGGTTATGCCGGGGCGGTGATCACACCGTTTTACGACTCTCTGCTGGTCAAGATCACCGGCTACGGGCGCACGTTCGATCTGGCCCTGCAACGGGTGGACCGCGCCCTGCGGGAATTTCGCATCCGCGGCGTCAAAACCAACATCCCCTTTCTCGAAAACGTCATCGCCAATCCCATTTTCCGTTCCGGCCAGGCCACCACGACGCTCATCGACACCACCCCGGAGCTCTTTCAATTCAAGTCGCGGCGCGACCGCGCCACCAAACTCCTGGCCTTTCTCGGCGATGTCATTGTCAATGGCAATCCCCAAGCCAAGGGCCACCGCCTCAAGGCCCCCTTCGTGCCCGTCAGTCCTCCCCAACACGACCGCAAGGCGGCGCCCCCGCCAGGCACGCGCCAATTGCTGCTGGAAATGGGCGCCGAGAAATTTGCCCAATGGACGCTCGCTCAAAAACGGCTCCTTATCACCGACACGACTTTTCGCGACGCTCATCAATCGTTGCTGGCCACCCGGGTCCGTTCCTTCGACATGCTGGCCATCGCCCCGGCCGTGGCGCGCCGGACGCCGCAGTTTTTCAGCCTCGAGATGTGGGGCGGGGCGACATTCGACACCGCCATGCGCTTCCTGCACGAGGACCCGTGGGCGCGGTTGCGGGACTTGCGGGAACGCATTCCCAACATCTGCTTCCAAATGCTCTTTCGCGGCGCCAACGCCGTCGGTTATTCCAATTATCCCGACAACGTCGTGGCCGGATTTGTCAAACACGCCGCCGCCTCCGGGATCGACATTTTTCGCATCTTCGACTCCCTCAATTACACGCCCAACCTCCGGGTGGCGATGGAGGCCGTGCGGGAAACGCACGCCGTTTGCGAAGCGGCCATTTGCTACACCGGCGATATTCTGGACCCGGCGCGCACGAAATATTCGCTGAAATATTACATCAAGCTGGGCAAGGAATTGGAAAGGATGGGAGCTCATTTTCTCTGCATCAAGGACATGGCGGGATTGTGCCGGCCTTTCGCCGCCCGGGCGCTCGTAAAGGCCCTCAAAGAGCAATTGGGCCTGCCGATCCATTTCCACACGCACGACACAAGCGGCATCAATTCTGCCTCCGTCCTCCAAGCCAGTGACGCCGGAGTCGATGTCGTCGATCTGGCCATCGCCTCCATGAGCGGTTCCACAAGCCAGCCCAATCTCAACTCGATTGTCGCGGCCCTTGACCACACTCCGCGCCAGACGGGTCTGGATTTGCCGGTCCTCAATGAGTTTTCCGAATATTGGGAAAATGTCGCCGCCTATTACGCGCCCTTCGACACCGCGCCCCGCAGCGGCACCGCCGAGGTCTATTGGCACGAAATGCCCGGCGGCCAATACACCAATCTCAAAGAGCAGGCCGCCGGCATGGGCCTGTCCCATCGCTGGCATGACATCGCCCGCACTTACGCCGAGGTCAACGCCTTGTTTGGCGACATCGTCAAAGTCACCCCAAGCAGCAAAGTCGTTGGCGACATGACGATGTTCCTGATTTCGCGCGGCATCCGCCCAGCCGATGTCCTAAACCTCGAACCGGGTGCCACTCCGTTTCCCGCCTCCGTCATTGACATGCTCTTGGGCAACCTGGGCCAACCCACCGGCGGCTGGCCCAAGAAACTCCAAAAAATCGTGCTGGGCGACCGCAAACCCATTCGCGGCCGCCCCGGCGCCGGACTCAAGCCGTTAAACCTCAAAAAAATCAAGGAGGAGCTTTCCCCCAAAGTCAAACGCGAGGCGACCGATGACGATTTGTACCGCCATTTGATGTATCCGGAAGTCTTCGCGGAATTTGTCCGCTTCACCCGCGATTACAGCAATGTCGCCGTGCTTCCCACGCCGGCGTTTTTCTACGGTCTCAAGCCGGGCGAGGAAATCTCAGTGGACATCGAGGAAGGAAAGACCCTTTTCATCAAGTTGATCCACGTCGGCGACGTGGACAAGGACGGCCGCCGCACCGTGACTTTCGAGTTAAACGGCATGACGCGCGAAGCATCCATCGTCGACCGCTCCGTACAAGCCAAGGCCAAAACGCGCCCCAAGGCCGACCTGGCCGATCCGCTCCAGGTGGGCGCGCCCATTCCGGGGCTGATTACATCGCTGGCCGTCAGCGTCGGCACCAAGGTAAGCAAAGGCGACAAATTGCTCACACTGGAGGCCATGAAAATGCAAAGCACCCTCTATGCCTCCGGGGACGGCACGGTGGACGCCATTTTGGCGCAAGTCGGAGACACGGTGGAAAGCAAGGATTTGCTGATGAAATTACGGAAGTGAGACACTATACTAAAGGGCTATGTCATTGCTGGCTGGAAAAATCGGATTGGTCGCCGGCGTCGCCAACAAGCGTTCCATCGCCTGGGCCATCGCCCAGGCCTGGCACAACGCGGGCGCCACGCTGGCCTTCACTTATCAGGGCGAACGCCTTAAGGAAAATGTCGCGGAATTGGCGGGGTCCTTTGGCCCTGACACATTGATTCTGCCGTGCGACGTAACCCGGGACGAGGAAATCGCCCGCGTGTTTGCCCAGGTTCGCGATAAATTCGGCAAACTCCACTTGCTCCTTCATTCCGTTGCCTTCGCTCCGAAGGAGTCGCTCGAAGGCATCTTCCTCAACACCACACGCGAGGCTTTCCGCGTCGCGCACGACGTCAGCGCCTATTCGCTGGTCGCGCTGGCCCGCGAGGCCGCGCCGCTCATGAGCGAAGGCGGCAGCATTGTCGCCATGACGTATTACGGCTCGCAAAAAGTCGTGCCGCATTACAATGTCATGGGTGTGGCCAAGGCCGCATTGGAGGCCAGCGCGCGCTATCTGGCCTTCGATCTGGGCCCGAAAAGAATTCGCGTCAACTGCATCAGCGCCGGGCCCGTCAACACCCTGGCCGCTCGCGGCATCTCCGGCTTTTCAGACATGCTCAAAAAATACGAGGCCCACACTCCTTTGAAGCGAAACGTCCTTCCCGATGAATTGGGTGCCACCGGAACATTTCTGGCCAGCGACGGCGCCGCCGCCATCACCGGACAGGTCCTCTACGTCGATTGTGGTTATCAAATCATGGGGATGTGAACCGCCTCGGCGGCTGTCACTCGATCGGCAGGGCGTAATACGTGTCCAGCAACAGTTTGAAAAGCGCCGCCCCCGGGATGGCCAATAGCAAACCCAGCAGGCCGAACAATTCCCCGCCGGCCAGAAACGCAAATATCACCGCCACGGGCGGCAGCCGGACGGCGCGCCCCAGCACAATCGGGCCGACCACCTGATCGATCGTTTGCCGAAGCCCAAACCAGAATGCGCCCATCCCCGCCAGCGTCCATACCGTTCCGCCGTGCGTCGTAACAGACCCGAACAGCAGAAACGCCGCCGTCGTCGGTCCCAGGATGGGAAGCAATTCCATAACGCCTGCGGCCATTCCCAAAAGGACCGCGTGCCTGACGTGAAAAATGGTTCCCAATCCTATCGAGACAACCAACGCTGTAAAAACCACAATGATCAGCAGCCCCCGAATGTAGCGCAGCAGAATCGGATGCGCCTGCCCGGCAAACGCCGCGACGGCCGAACGATATTCCGGCGGCGCCAGGCTCAGAAGGCCGCGGGCCAGTTCCGGCCCCTGGACAAGAAAATAAAAAAGCAAAACCAAAAACAGCACGGCTGCGATAGTGGCGCCCACCACCAGCCCGCCAATCCTCATCGCCTGCGGCTTGGCAATCCCACCCTGCAACAGGCCCACGATCTTTTCCGAAATCTGCCTCGCGTCAAGTTGAATGCCAAATACGTTCGCCTGTTCGCCTCCCAGCAAACGGGCAATCAGCGCATGCGTGTTCGCCGGCACATCGCTCGAAAACTGCAGCGCGCTGGCATAGACTCGGGCCCCTGTCTTCCATGACGCCCCGGCCCCGGCGCCGACCACCACCACGTAAACCAATATCGCCGCCATGACCCTCGGTAGCCTCGCCCGCCTGTGAAGGACCTTGATAAACGGAGTCAGGATGTACGCCGCTCCCGCCGCCAGTGCAAACGGAACCAGAATATGCCGCAGGAAATGCGCCAGCAGAAGTATCAGCGCCAGCAGCAATCCCAATGGCCACCCGGAGATTTTACGTCTTGTTTGTGTCATGATCAGCGCCCAGGAATCAAACCCGATACCCGCCCGGAATGCCAAAATAAAATTGCCAACGGCTCATCCTGGTATAAATTCCCTCGGCGCCCCCCGCCAGAGAAGGTTTCTCTTTGCGTTCCAAACCTCGCAGGCGGTTTCGATGGCGCATACCGTTACTGGTATGCCTGCTCTTCTTTTCGGTTTCAGTTCGCGGCGGCGATGACAAGCCTGTCACGTTGCGGCTCGGCTTTTTTCCCAATATCACTCACGCCCAGGCCCTTTACGCCCGCGCCACCGGGCTCTTCGAGAAAAATTTCCCCATCCGGTGGACAGCCTTTGACGGCGGCCCCACCGCCATCGAGGCCCTTTTTGCCGACGAAATCGACGCCACCTTCATCGGCCCCGGCCCAACGATTAACGGATACGTCAGGTCCCACGGCGAAAAGTTCGTCATCATCGCCGGCGCGGCCTCCGGCGGGGCCGCGCTGGTCGTGCGCGGTGATTCCGGAATCCTCACCGACCGCGATTTCGGGGGCAAAACCATCGCCACCCCGCAACTCGCCAATACGCAGGACATTTCGGCCCGAATCTGGTTCCGCGATCAAGGGTATCGCGACACCGCTTCCGGCGGGACGGTCAATTTGATCGCCCTGTCCAACCCGGATCAAATGACCATGTTCCAGGAAAAACAGATCGACGGCGCTTGGACCATTGAACCGTGGGTATCGCGCCTGATTCTCGAGGCGGGCGGCAGAATGTTCCTGGACGAGAAGGACCTTTGGCCCGGCGGAAAATATGTCACAACCCAACTCATCGTCAGCCGCGCTTTCTTGGCCAGCCACGCCGACGAAGTCCGAAACCTCTTGCGCGCGCATATCAAAGTGACGCAACTGATCCAAACCAATCCCGCCGCCGCATTAACGATTTTGAACGAACAAATCCGCAAGGAAACCACCCACGCCCTGAACCCCGAGACGATCAGCAGGGCGCTCCAACGCGTGCAACTGACCTGGGACCCTATCGCGTCGTCGCTTGACAAGGACGCTCGCGCCGCCTATCAAATCCATTTCCTGCGCCAGCAGCCTGATTTGACAGGGATCTATGATTTGACATTATTGAACCAGGTGCTGGCCGAGGATCATCTGCCCCCGGTCACCAATCAGCCAACCGATTGAAACTCGTCATCGACAACGTCTCCAAATCCTACGAAACCGTCTCGCAGCAAAATGCGCCGGCGCTGGAGCCGGTCAACATCGAAATCAACGAAGGCGAGTTTGTCGTCTTCGTCGGGCCGTCGGGTTGCGGAAAAACGACCCTGCTCAATCTCATTGCCGGGTTTGCCCGGCCCAGCAGCGGCCGGATACTCCTGGACGGAAATGAGGTCGATCGTCCCGGCCGCGACCGCTTGATGATGTTCCAGGAACCGGCGCTTTTCCCGTGGCTCAATGTAATTGACAACGTCAGCTATGGGCTGCCGCGCCACTGGCTGCGCCGGGCGGCCCGCAAGGAAAAGGCGCGGGCGTTTTTGCGCATGGTTCACCTGGAGAAGGTTGAACGATCCCTCATCCACGAACTTTCCGGCGGCATGAAACAACGCGTGGCGCTGGCCAGGGCGCTGGCTCCCAACCCGAGTGTGCTCTTGATCGACGAACCATTCTCCGGATTGGACGCGATGGTGAAAATGGAGCTCTACACGGAGTTGCAGCGCATCCACCAGGAAACGCGCAAGACGATCATTTTTGTCACGCACGAAATGCAGGAGGCGGCCTGCCTGGGCGACCGGATTTTTGTTTTTTCCGGCAGTCCGGGCCGCCTCATGCACGAAGTGCGCATCGATCTTCCGCGTCCGCGTGATTTCCAGGACCCGAAGGTGATCAGTTTCGCCACCGAGTTGATGGACAAACTCAAACAAACCAACCACGCCCCCGCCCAATGAAACCACCGGCCAGGAAATCGGGGGTTTTGCTGGTCCCCCTTTTCTATCTTTTGCTCCTTGCGGCGTGGCAGTGCCTGGCTTCGTTGCCCAAGACCCACGACTACCTTTTTCCCTCGCCACTCCAAGTGGCCCGGCGCATGGTCGAATTGGCGCGCGACCATCTGCTCCTGCCCAGCATCGTCGCGACGCTCAAACGGATGAGCATCGGCTTTGTCATCTCGGCCGCGATCGGTCTGTGTATCGGCGCGGCGATGGGCACTTCCTGGGTGATCAACAAGGCGTTGAAATCCTTGTTTCTCGGACTGCAAACACTCCCGACGGCGGCGTGGGTCCCCGTCTCGCTGCTGATCTTCGGCTTGAGTGATCGCGGGATTTATTTCGTCGTCATCATGAGTTCGATGTCAGCCGTGGCGATTGCCACTGCGGATGGGATTCTCAACATTCCCCCCATTTACCTGCGCGCCGCGCGGACGTTGGGCACCCGGCCCTGGGCAATGTACCACAAGGTGATCATGCCGGCCGCCCTGCCCGGAATCGTCACCGGACTGAAACTCGGCTGGACGCTGGGCTGGCACGGCGCCGTTTCGGCGGAGCTGATAAAATCCAGTGTCGGCCTGGGATTTTTACTTTACATGGGCCGCGAGTTGAACGACGTCGCGCAGGTCATCGGCATCATGTTATTGACAATCCTTTTCGGCCTGCTGCTTGACCAATTTATTTTCGGGGTGATCGAGCGCAAAATCCGCCACCGCTGGGGCCTGACCGCCGAACGGGACCTCGAACATTAGCCCAAGGATTTTCGATCAGCACACCAAAAGCCGATCGCGCCCGGTTCAATTCCAATAGCCCTCGGTAAACTTATAGACATTCCCTTGCTGCTCGCAGCGCGGCGCAACCCAGACGGCGCCCGAGCTGGGCGGCAATTCCCAATGAGCCGTCATCCATTGATACCGTGAGTCGCGCCACGTCCAGTGGCCTGCGAGCCACACATCCTTGGGGCCGGGCCGGGCCAGCGCGACATCCGACTGCACCGGTGGCGGGGCTTCGGTCACGACGGTGGTGCTTACGACGGGCGTCGCAGTCGCGATTGTCACTGTGGCGGGGTTTCCGTCGATCACTGTCGGAACGGCAACTGCGGCCGGGGTCGGGGTCGTTGTGGTGGTCGTCGTCACCACTTGGCGGTCAGGCACAAGTGGCGGTGGAGCAGAAACCATGTGCGACTCAGGGTCTGAAGCGCAACCGGCTAAGAGAACGATGGCGCCGCAACATGCGAAAACCGGTGTAAGTTGCCTCATCGCGCGGACAGAGGCTAAACGGTATTGGGAAACGATATTTGTATTCATTCTTCGACAGTATACGCGTACCCATTGCAACACCAAGGGGGTGTTCTACGTAGCACGGCTGCAACCCAATTCGGGCTGATCGAGCGAAATATCCGCCACCGCTGGGGCCTGACGGCCGAACCGAATCACGACTACAACTCAAGAACTTGCGGCCGGCGGTTCTGCTCCGTTGACTTCTTCCTTTTCCTCGCTGATGACGGGGGCGATGGCTTGAAGTTTGTCCGTCGCTCCCAAGTCGATCAATTTGACGCCTTGCGTATTGCGCCCCGCTTCGCGGATGTCGCTCACCCGCGTCCGCACCATCTGCCCGGCAACAGTGATCAGCATGATTTCGTCGGCATCCTTGACCGTCAACGCGCCGACCACCGTGCCCGTGCGGTCCGTGGTCTTCATCGTGATGATTCCTTTGCCGCCGCGCGATTGCTGTCGGTATTCGCCAAAATCGGTCCGCTTGCCGATGCCGTTTTGGCCCGCAACCAGGAGCGTCGCGTCCGGCACGACAATTGCCAGTGCCACCACCGCATCCGTATCGCTTAAATTGATGCCCCGCACCCCGGTTGCCGCCCTGCCCATGGAACGCACGTCCGACTCCGGAAACCGAATGCTCATTCCTTCCCGCGTGATCAGCACCACTTCGTCGCCGGGATCTTTTACGTCGTCGTTTTCTACGATGCTCCCGCGTGTCAGCTTGGCTTCGATCAAGGCGTCACCCTGCTCGACACTGATGGCGATGATGCCGCCTTTGCGAACATTGGCGAATTCATTCAAGGAAGTCTTCTTGACTGTTCCTTTTTGGGTCGCGAAAAAGATTTCGCCCGCCTGCGCCCAGGTGATGTCCTCCTTGTTCGCCCCGGTCTTGGAAATGACCCGGATCAAGGCGGCGATTTTTTCATCCGCCTTGAGTTCGAGCAAATTAGCAATGCTGCGCCCCTTGGCCGCCCGCCCCATGTCGGGAACTTCGTGGACCCGTTCGACGTATGCGCGCCCGCTGTTGGTGAAGAACATCAAATAATCGTGCGTGCTGGCGGTGAAAAGATGCTCGATAAAGTCCTCCACCTCTCCCGGCGCGGCCGAGCTTTCGCGGGTGGCCATGCCGATGACGCCTTTGCCGCCCCGTCGCTGGGCGCGATACGAACTGACGTTGGTGCGCTTGATCAAGCCGGCGTGGCTGATGGTGATGATGACCCCTTCGTTGGCGATCAAATCCTCAATTGCGATCTCTCCCTCCTCCGGCACCAGGTCCGTCAGGCGCGGCGTCGCGTACTTCTCCTTGATCACGCGCAGCTCTTCTTTGATGATGGCGAAAACGCGCGTCTCTTTGGCCAGAATGTCGAGCAAATCCTTGATCCGATCGAGCAGTTGGCCGTATTCCTCCCGGATCTTATCGACTTCCAGCCCGGTCAATTGATACAGACGCAATTCCAGAATGGAGTTGGCCTGCGCTTCGCTGAAGGAATAACGCCCGCTGGTCAGGCGGTCCTCGTTGCGAATAATGATGCCAATACTCTCGATCTGCTGCCGGGTGAAATCGAAGGCCAGCAACTTGATTCTCGCCTCCTCCCGCGTATTGGATTGGCGGATGATGCGGATAAATTCATCAAGATTGGCCAGGGCGATGAGGTAGCCCTCCAGCGTTTCGGCGCGCTCTTCCGCCTTGCGCAACTCGAAACGCGTGCGCCGGATGACGACTTCCCGCCGATGGTCGATATAACAGTTGATCAGCGCCTTGAGCCCGAGGGTTTTGGGCCGCCCGTGGTCAATGGCCAGCGAATTGACCGCGAAACTGCTTTCCAGCGCCGTGTGCTCGTAGAGGTTGTTGATGACGACCTTCGGCAGCGCGTCCCGCTTGAGTTCGATGACCACCCGCGTGTTTTCATCGGACTCATCGCGTACGGCGGTGATATCGGTGATGACTTTCTCGTTGACAAGCTCCGCGATCCGCTCGACCAGCAGCGCGCGGTTGACGTTGTAGGGGATGGCGGTGACGACGATCTGTTCGCGCCCGCCCTTGAGTTCTTCCAGGCCCATCTTGCCGCGGATTTTGACCGCGCCCCGGCCCGTCGTGAAATATTCCTTGATGCCGCCCAGCCCGCAAATGGTGCAGCCGGTGGGAAAGTCCGGGCCTTTGATGTGCTGCATCAATTGGTCAACGGTGATTTCCGGGTTGTCGATCTGCGCGCAGATGCCGTCGATGACCTCGCCTAGATTGTGCGGGGCCATGTTGGTGGCCATGCCCACCGCGATGCCCGTGCCGCCGTTAATCAACAAATTCGGAAACGCCGCCGGAAACACCTTCGGTTCGGTCAGCCGTTCATCATAATTGGGCACGAAATCGACGGTGTCCTTTTCCATGTCCTCCATGAGCGCGCCACCCAGATGCGTCATGCGCGCCTCCGTATAACGCATGGCGGCGGGAGGATCGCCCTCGACGGACCCAAAATTTCCCTGCCCATCGATGAGCGGCTCGCGCATCGCCCATGGCTGCACCATGTGGACCAGCGTCGGATAAATGACGGCCTCGCCGTGCGGATGAAAATCGCCGCTGGTGTCGCCGCAGATTTTGGCGCACTTGTAATGCTTGCGGCCCGGATAGAGATTAAGCCGGTGCATCGCGAAGAGGATGCGCCGCTGCGAAGGTTTCAACCCGTCACGGGCGTCGGGCAACGCTCGGGAAATGATGACCGACATCGAATAATCCAGGAACGAATTCTTGATCTCGTCGGCGACGTTGATCTTCTGGATGGTCTCATTGGCGGCAAAAAGCGGCGTGGCACCGCCGCCCGGTGGCGGGTTCTCTCCCGGTTTTTGCGGAGGTTTGGAGTCTTCTGAATCAGCCATGGGATGCAAATTCTACGGTCGCGTGTTGTGCGGCGCCGGACGATCGTTCAAAACGGCGGCCGGCTCTTCCGCTTGACGTGATTGCAGTTCCGCGATTCTCCCGTCCAACCGCGCCGCGCGCGCAAGCAATCTTTCTTCGTAAGGGCCGGTTTTATCACCAGGAATCTCTTTGATTTGGTCGTCTTCGGAAATCACGTAATACGTGCCGCAACGCCGGGCGCGCCGGATCGCATCGACCGCCGCCATTTGCAAATCGCGCTCCACTTGCAGGTCTTCAATGTCCATCTCTGATTCGTCAATTTCTATAAAATCAAGTTTCATAAAACCACTCCAGCTTCCCGGAGTATCTCGGCGGCTGCCTTACGGTCCCGGGTAACCAATCTGCCCTCCTTTTCCACCGCCACCAACCGGGGCGCCTCCCCATCGTTGGCAATCAGTTTCCAAGTGTCGCAAAGCGGCCGATAGATGGAAAAGAAATTCTGAATCGTCTTAAAGAATCGGCGTTGGGAAATCTTGAGGTCAATGTTGTGACCGCCTTCTTGGACACGCTGTCGGATCCGTCTGAGCGTTGTCTCAACTTCTCTCACCCAAAGAAAATAACACTTGATTCGATAGCCGAACTTCTTTGCGGCTTGAAGCCAGCCAACGGCCGTCCTTCCGCTCATCGTGGATTCCCAGGTAAACGATTGCCGATCATTTATCAAACGCCGAATCCGCTCCAACGCCACGCGTCCCGCTTCCATTGCGACCGAGTCCGGATCGTAAGGCGACAAACCGCGCGCAATCAAATCCGCGTTCACAAATTCCAATTGCCTGATGGTCTGCGGCAAAAAGCGGTCCGCAAAGGTCGTTTTTCCAACGCCATTTGGCCCTGCAATGATATGAAGCGTCGGCACAACGTATTTACACATCCAGATTGCGAACATTGAGGGCGTTGTCCTCGATAAATTGCCGGCGCGGCTCGACCTCGTCGCCCATCAATTTGGTGAACATCTCCTCCGCTTCGACCATGTCAGTCATGTCGATGCGCAGCAGTTTGCGGTTTTCGGGGTTCATTGTCGTCTCGAACAATTCCTTGGCATTCATTTCGCCCAGGCCCTTGAACCGCTTGATCTGGATGCCTCGTTTCCCCGCCTCCTTGACTCCCGCCAGTATCTCGGCAATGGAAAAAAGCGGCTTGACCGTCGCCCTATCGCCCTCGCCTTCGATCAATTCATACAGCGGATGGTCCTGCGCCGAATAATGCTCGACGTTCAAGCCCTTGCTCCCCAGTTGCGACAGCAGTTCCATGATCGATTTGCTCTCGTGCAACTGGACATGCTTGGCCCGGCGGATGTTGCCGTTGCGCGGCTTCTCGCCTTTTTCGATCAGGGACGTGTCGGATTCCTCTCCGAACAGTTTCAAATCCGGATTGGCCGCGCCAAACTCCCGCAACTCCTCCTCGGTATGAAAGTAATGGACCGTTTCCTCGTTGCCATCGCGCACTTTAACCAGGTGCCGCGGCAATTCATGCGTCGTGGCGTGGCGGCGCTCGAGGTAAACCCCGAAATCGCCTCCGTGCCGGCGCAGCGCCTGGACGTACTTGTCCAGCGATTCGAGCAACTCCAGGATTTCCGCCAATTGCTTTTCCGACATCTCCCGCCCCCCGGCCAGGTCCCGCAACCGCACGTCCTCGGCTCCCAGTTGGATGAGAATCTTGTTCATCTGCGCGTCGTCATCCACGTATTCAACCCGCTTCTTGCGCGCGATCTGGTAGAGAGGCGGCTGGGCGATATACACATAGCCCTGCTTGACCAGTTGCGTCATCTGCCGGTAGAAAAATGTCAATAACAACGTCCGGATGTGCGAGCCGTCCACGTCCGCGTCCGTCATGATGATGATCTTGTGGTAACGGAGCTTTTCAAGATCGAATGCCCCTTCCCCCTCCCCGTCGCCGATGCCCGTGCCGATGGCCGTGATCATCGTCCGGATTTCCGTGTTTTGCAGCACCTTGTCCAGGCGCGCCTTCTCTACGTTGATGAGCTTGCCCCGGATCGGCAGGATCGCCTGGAATTTCCGGTCCCGCCCCTGTTTGGCCGAGCCTCCGGCGGAATCGCCCTCCACAATGTAAAGCTCCGTGTTGGCCGGGTCGCGGTCCGAGCAATCGGCCAGCTTGCCGGGCAAACCGCCGCCGGTCAGCGCGCTCTTGCGCACCGTCTCGCGCGCCTTGCGGGCCGCTTCGCGCGCGCGGGCGGCCATCAAACTCTTGTCAATCACCTTCCGGGCGATGGATGGATTGGCGTCAAGGAACGACATCAGCCCCTCGTACACGATCGAGGACACAATCCCGTCAATCTCCGTATTGACTAGTTTGACCTTGGTCTGCGATTCAAACCGCGGATTGGGCAGCTTGACGCTCAGCACGCAAACCAGCCCTTCCCGAACGTCGTCGCCGGAGATGGCCGGGTCCTTCTCCTTGATCAAATTATTGGCCCGGCTGTATTGGTTGATGGCGCGCGTCAGGGCGGACCGGAAACCGGTCAGGTGCGTGCCCCCATCGGGATTGGGAATGGAATTCGCAAAACAGAGGATCTGATCGGTGTAACTGTCGTTGTATTGCAGCACGCAATCCACCAGCACCTCATCCTTCTGCCGGGCAAGCACGATGGGTTTGGGGTGCAGAACGTCCTTGTTGCGCCCCAACTGCCGCACAAATTCCCCGATGCCCTCGCGATACAAGAACCGCTCGAACTTGTTCTCGACCCGCTCGTCCTTGAGGGTGATTTCCACCCCCGGATTGAGAAACGCCAGCTCCCGCAGCCGATTGGCCAGCAAGTCAAATTTGAATTCGGTGGTGATGGTAAATATCGTCGCATCGGGCTTGAATGTGATGAGCGTGCCCGTGTTCTGCGATTTGCCGATGATTTGCAGTTTCTGTTTGGTCGCCCCGCGCTCGAACGCCATGTAATAAACCTGCTCGTCCCGCGAGACCTCCACCTTGAACCATTCGGACAGCGCGTTGACACACTTGGCGCCCACCCCGTGCAGTCCGCCGGAGTACTTGTAAGCCCCCTGGCCGAATTTTCCACCCGCGTGAAGATTTGTCAGAACCAGCTCCACCGCCGGGATTTTCCATTTCGGATGAATATCAACCGGAATGCCGCGACCGTCGTCGCGAATGGAAACGGAGCCATCGACATGAATAGTCACGTTGATGAACTTGCAAAAGCCGGCCAGATGTTCGTCTATCGAATTATCGAGCACCTCAAAAACGCAATGATGAAGCCCTCGCTCATCAGGGTCGCCTATGTACATGCCAGGCCGTTTTCGGACGGCTTCCAGCCCCTCCAATTTATCGATTTTTGAGGCGTCGTATTTGCCAGACGGCTCTGGCGCCGTGCTCATAGGATGACTGTTTTGTTCGTCCATTTTGACCTTGAAATCGGGCGCGCGACGGAGGATTTCTGCCTGCCGCGTGCGACACTAAAAATGTACGAAAAAACGGGCCTAAAAACAACGTTTAAATTGAGGTTTTTTCGCCCAAAAACCACTATTAGTTGGGGATTTGTCTTGCACTTTATACAAAGCCTTGGGGCCGGACCTTCATGGCGGGCTGGTAAGGAGAAAGGTTAGCAGATCGCGTTGTTGCCCGGCGCTCAGGCCCTTCAGAAGGCCTTCCGGCATGAGCGAAACGGCAGAGGGCTTTGCGCGCACGATCTTGTTCCTGGGAATCTCTATGCTTTGCCCCGTAACTTGGCCAATGACAAGCTTTTCCGGCGTGTCGGAGACAATGACACCGGTCTCCACCGTGCCGTCGGCCAGCTCCACGTTGTAGGCCAGGTGGTCGGGGTTGATCGCCGCGCTCGGCTCAACAATGTCCTTGAGAACGGAAGCGTAATCGCGATAAACTAGATTAGATAGGTCCGGCCCGATCCTGCCGCCCTGACCCGCGACCTCATGGCATTTGAAACAGCCCGGCTGCTCGCTGTAAAAAATCCTTTTCCCCCTCTGCCAATCACCGCCTGCAATCTCCGGAATCTGTCGCACCGCCGGCGCCGGCGGTTCATCCGTGGCCGGCGTGGCCCACGGCAGCAACACCCGTCTCAACGGCAACGCCCGCGGGCGCGGGTCTTCGTCGGTAAACCAGCTCACGTCCAACGCCGTACCGCCCCGCCCCGTCGCCAGGGTAATTTCCACCGGAATCCATTGGGCTTCTTTGGAGATTGTGGTGATTTGAATCGCATCCGGCCCGATGCGCTCCTGGCCAACGCTGGTCTTCAACTTCATTTTGCCGCCGGCCTTGAAAATGACCGTGACCGTTTCCGGCGGATACTCGAACGAGAGTTTCTCCCCAGGTTGAATGGCCGGATGCAACATGGACCAAAGATCAAGCTGCCCTCGCAACGTCAGCGTTCCGGGCGTTGCAAGCAACTCGAAAAGCTCGCGGTGCTCCTGGCTGGCAGCCGTGAAAGCTCTCGCCACGGTCAAATCCGGATGCGGCAGCCAGCCGGACCACGCCACCATTCCGCTGGCATCGTGCCATTGCGCTTCAAACCCAGTCAGATCGCTGAGAACATCGATGTCCCCAAGGGCTCCGCCGACTGTGATGCCGTAATTGACCGCCTCCACGCACGGCGTTGTGCGCAACCCAATGGCGCTGCCGTTGGCGGAAATGCCGGCGGACAGGATCGGCAACTTGTATCGCGGGACAGCCAGTTGCCGTTGCACTGCCGGGTAGCCGGGATGAAAGGGCTCGAAGCGGTTGCCTGCGGTGACATATTTCCCCATGTCAATGGCCGCCAAGCCGACCAGATTGGTGAATTGCAATGGGTCCAGCGCCCGGTCAAAAACAACGCGAAATTCCGTCGGGCTGGCCGCATATGCAAACACAGGTTGCGGCGCGGACGTATCGGTGTAGGAGATCTGGAAGAGTTTGCCTTTACCTTCCGGTCCCGTGCCCCAATCAGGCTCGCCACTGTGGCACGTGATCAGCAAGTCCCCTTGCGGCGTCGGCATCGCGTCGAGTGTCAGCATCCGCAAACAGGCGAAAAGTTCCGTTTGCCCGACGTAGCCCGACGGCGTCTTGACAAGCTTGGTCCGCCAAAGCTTGCCGCGGGATTCCCCCGAGACCAAAGCGTCGCCGCGCCACCATTTCGGACCAAAAATGTTCGTGCCGCCGCCAACCGGTTCATCGAAGTGAAGGCCGCACGTGGATTGATGTTGCGGGCCGTAATCGAATACGCTCGGTTCATCGATCACGCCAGGGAGATAGACCGGATGCCGCGGCGGGAATCCATAGTGTCGGCCCGGTTCGATTTGTAGCAATTCATCGAACGGGTTGCCGTTGGCCAGCCAGGTCGCTCCTTCCTGATCGGTGGCAAAGAGGTCCCCGGCGGCGTTGATCGCAAGCGACACGGTAAACCGAACGCCGGTGCAGATGGTTTCGCGCTTTTTCCAGTCTGGAGAGAGCTTTTGGATCGTGCCGCGCTCGCTGTGAACATTGTAACTGCTGTGGCCGTTTGTGTCGATGCGGTAGGGATTCGACCATGCGTCTGCGCCGAGGCCGAAATAGACATTGCCATCGCGATCTACGGCTGCGCCAACGGCATCGAGCGAGGCGCCCGCGGCGATGGCCGGACCGACCCATCCGCTGGCGATTGTTTCCACTTCCCCGGTGCCGTCGCCCTTGTCGCGCAGGCGGAGGACGCGGCCACGGCTGGCGATATAAAGGCCGCCCGGTCCCCAGGCCATGCCGACGCTGGCCGGAATCTGGTCGCGATCGTTCTTGAAAAAGTAGGACGCCGTGTCTTCCAATCCGCCGCCGGTGCTGGCCTTGAGTTGAAATACATTGCCATCGTACGCCAGGGCGAAAATGCGCCCGTCGGGAGAGCAGACCAGGCTGTTGATGTTATTCAAATGGAGCGGCAATTCGCGCGCCGTGAAACCGGGGATCAACATCTTGATGGGCGGCCCGTTGGAAACAATCACCAGCGGTTGCTCGACGGGCCCGACCGGGTCCGCGTGCCCAGGGGCAACGGTGAAAAAAACAAACGCGGCGACAATGAGAGTTCGGAGCATGACGTGGAAGAAAAATGACCTGTTCGTTACAGGATTTCAACCCCCAAGAGCGTTGGGGCGCGAGGATGAGCCGAACGGCGATTTTATCGCATCTTTTTTCGGTGGCCGCTGAAGCTGGCGGATAAGGCGGAGCCCCCTTGGCGGTTACGCACCAATCCAGAGTGCCAGGGATAAGCGGATAATTTCATCCAACTCGGCTTTGGTTTCGCCGCTGCCGAAAGTGAATGTGCCAGTGAGGTGTTTCCAGTCGTCCAGCGACAGTCCGTATAGCTCGCGGGCTATGAAGACCTCCAACGCGGCGCGCTCGTTTACGTCGCGCGGATTTTTTAAGAGCCTGTTCGCCCAAGACACGAGTTGCTTTCGGGCGGCGGCCTTGATCTCAGGAATCGGAAGCTCGTAGAGGTGATGGATACTGACGCCAGTTGACACCTTACTGCGGACATAGAAATTCAATGTCAGCGAATTCATAAGCGTCAGTAGCGCAAGGGCATCTGGCAGGGGTGTTTCGACTTGCTCCAATTTGCCATTTGTTCCCAAAGAGTAGCGGCATGGAGTCAAATACATGAGTTTGTGACTGAAGCACGCCCGCGAAGGCAGAATGGAGGCGATCAGCGTGCGCTCGTTCGTCGAACTTCCGACCTCGCGATATGCCAGCCGCTCGAATTCGTAATGAAGTTTGAACCCTCGCCTCGTGAAGACAGTTTGAATGGCTGTCTCAAGTTCTTCGCGCGTCTTCGGTTGCGGATTTCCTTCAAAGACGTTGGTCCCGGCATCGCGGACGAAGTCCCCAATGCGGAAAACCTCTTTGCGCATCAGTTCGACCCGGACTTCGCTCTCTTCCACAAACCAGGACGGCGGGGAATATTTAGAATCGTACTGGAAGATGGATTTCCCTTCCAAGAGTGGCATCAGATCAGGTCCCAGTTTCTTGGTTCCAATCTTGTGCAGGAATTTCGCGTCGCCCGTCAAATGAAGCTCGCGCCGGAATCGGAGGCCAAGGGTTTTGAGGAGGGGATGGCTACCCCGAATTTTTCTGGCAAGATCATAATCCTTCGTTGAGCGAAACTCCATGAACGCCAAGTTTTCCGGAGAGAATGCGGACACCATTTCAAGACTGTAGCCAATTGGCGCGGAGAACGCGTCCGTCGGGTCATGAAGATAAAATCGCGCATTAACGATGTGGTTTTCCGGCGTCGGCGCACCTTTCACGACTTTAAAAAAGCCGAACTTGAAGCGACCGTCCACATCGGGGAAGATGTGCTTCGTCTTTTCACGTCCGTTCTCCACCACAGTATAGCCGCGATTTTCGAAGGAGGTCAGCTCGTCCAGTCGATGCTCGGTGGTGAACCAGCGGCGAAGAGCGGCGCAACCCTCATCCGTCTGAAATCCGCTGGGAACAAGCAGCGAAAATTGACCGCCCTGACGAACCAGCAGCAGGTCGCCTTCGATGAACAGCTTGAACAAGTTCCAGTCGCCCGTGCCTTGGCGTATGTATCGCGCGCCGAAAAAGGCCCTGTGCCGCTCATAGTATTCCTCGTGCTTGCGCCAAAGGGCGGCGAACTCGGCACTGTCTTTCAATTCAGCCTCAAACCATTGCTCGAACGCCGGCCCGTCCATTCCCATTTTGCTGAATTGCGGTTTGTCACGGTATAAATTCGCTGCGAACTCCTTGCGGATTGGCTTGAAGCCCTCCCAAGGCGGGTTGCCGATGATGCCGTCAAAGCCGGGGGTTTTCGCGGGTTTGCCGTCGGCGCTGAACCAGCAGGGCCAGAAGTGAAGCGCGAAACCAGCAGGGTCGCATGGCAGATTTTCGTTTTGAAAGTGCTCGATGAAGTTGGTCCGGATTTTGGCGCGCAAGGCCAGCGCTTCGTCCAGCGGCGCGTGGTCTGTCGGGCTTTCGATGTAGCGGGCGCGCAGGTCGGAGAGCTTTTTCAACTCGGCCTGGTGGTATTCGGCCAGCCAGGCGGCTTGCCTTTCCAATTCCACATCGACCAGCGAATCGGCGGCCGCGAAATTGAGTTCGAGATTAGGCAGGATTCGGACCACGTCGGTCTTGAGCAGGCGATAGTTGTAGTCCGCCGGGGAAAGTTTGACGGCTTCCTTCCAGATGTTGGTCTTGGCGACTTCAATCGCGCCGGGGTCCTTGTCCACACCGAAAACATGGCGCAGAAGAATTCGCGCGATGAGAACGCGGCGGTCGTCGATATGCTGGTTGCGACGAAAGGCCAGCGCAGCCTCGACGTTGGGCGGAAGTTCAGCGAGGTACAGTTCCCCGTTCTCCGGTTTCAAAATCTTGCTGACCCATGCGCTCGCCTCGTCGATTCGCCGATACTGCCGCCAAAAAGCGCGAAGCACCTTGATGAGAAATCCGCCGCTTCCGCAAGCGGTGTCGGCCACGCGGATTTCGGCCAACTGCGCCATAAGCTGGCCGGCGCGGACGAAATCGCAAGTCTGGCTGCCGACGGCGGCGCAAATGCCGTCCACCGTTTGCCCGGCCAGCGAATCAACCAGGGAATCGGCCATCGGGCCGGTGATGGAGGCGGGCGTGTAGTATATGCCTTCGTCTTTGCGATTGGATGCCAGGAACATTTCGTAGCTTTTGCCGAAGATATCCTCATCAATCCTCCGGTAGTTGTAATGAACGATGCCGCGTGTGAAGGCCTGGTCCCAAACATTGACGCCGAGGACAAAATTCAATTTCTCACAAAATCGCTTCAGGTTGCCCGGGTCTTTATTGAGGCGCTCCCAAATGCGGGCGGAGAAGATTTCCGTATCGTAATATTCGTCGAAAAAGTCCTCAAAATCCTCCAGAAATTTGGGAACGATCCGATGGGGCCCTTTGGCTTCCCAATGCTTGGTTTGCCGGGCGTATTCGTCCTGCGTAAAGCGGTAGGGCACCAGGCCAAAATCCTCGATGGTCCGCGCGAAAATGAGCTTGTTGATGAGAAGGATGATGGATTCGGTGGCCAACTCCGGCGGCGTCCATTTAACCCTGTCGAATTCATTGAACCAGATTTTGAGGTCTTCGAAAAATTGCTGTTCCAATTCAGGTTTTTCCGCTGTGTCTTCAACTCGGCGCAGCGTGTCCAGCACGCCCCGCGTTTCACGGCAGCGCGCGAAAAAGTCGGCAAACGGCAGTTCCGCAAACGCCTTGTTCTCAAAATAAAAATCGCGCGCGCCAAAAACCCAGGCGGTGCGGAGGTCAGTGAGCACCACGTATTCGTGATCGCGAAGATATTTTTTGACCTGGGCAAAGTGGTTCCTGGGATTGGTGGTGCCGCGCCAAAGGGCGTCAGGTCCGTCGCGTTGGAACAAGAGCTTGAGTTCGAGCGGGACAGGCTGGCCGGTCGGGTCGGGCAGCATGAAATCGACATACCCTTCCGTCAACCCCACCTGCCGCGTTGGCAGAAATCCCAGCAGGTCTTTGCAAAGGGCGGAAAAAAGGTCTTCCGCGGCTGTCTCGGGTTTTGATCCGTTCTTGAGGTCCAGCAGATATTTTGCAATCGGGGGATACGACGAAAGCGAAAGGGGAACGGAACCGGGCGCGAGAAACTCGATCCGCTCGCGCGCGGTCAGGTCTTGAAGGGCGGTTAGTATGTCGTCGGGCTTCACTGAAAACGAATTTTGTGACAGGCATTTTCGCAGTGATTCCAATCTTTTCAAGCACAGACGGAAAGCCGACGGCGACCATGAGCTTGCCAAGTCCCGGCGCGATAGCTTTAATGCCCAGCGTGCTTCATCAACAGACTCTGCGGCAAGCGGCCAGTTTCTCCGGGGTCGGGCTACATAGCGGCAACCGGGTGAACATGACGTTCCTGCCCGCGCCGCCCGGTTCCGGCGTCCGCTTCCGGCGCGTGGACTTGGAAGGCAGCCCTGAAATCGAGGCTCGCGTCGAGTACGTCAGCACGACCAATCGGTCCACCTCCCTCTCCAAAGGCAATGCCAAAATCCATACCGTCGAGCACGTGCTGGCGGCCCTGGCCGGAAGCGGGATCGATAACGCGGTCATTGAACTGGACGCCAACGAACCGCCGATCGCCGACGGCAGCGCGCGCCAGTACGTCAAAATGATCAAAAGCGCCGGCGCGGCCCCCCAGGACGAGCCGCGGGAAGTGTTCTACGTGCAATCGCCCGTCTCCTATCAGAAGGAGGAGACGAGCATTTCGGTTTTCCCTCATGAGGGGTTTAAAATCTCTTGCACCAGCGCCGATGCCAAGGGGCGTTTCACACAGTTCTTCAGCGTCGACGTGACGCCGGATACCTGGGAACGGGACCTGGCCGACGCGCGGACGTTTTGCTTTTTTGAGGAGATCGAGTTCCTCATCAAGAATGGGTTGATTAAAGGCGGCAGCCTCGAAAATGCCGTCGTCATCCGCGATGACGCCATCCTGACGACCGAGCCGTTGCGGTACCGCGAGGAATTTGTCCGGCACAAAATATTGGATATCATCGGCGATTTGTCGCTGGTGGGCCGGCCGATTGCCGGACACGTGATCGCTGTCAAGCCGAGCCACAATGCCAACTGCGAAGTGGCCCGCCAACTTTGGCAGCAATTGCGCAAACCAATCGAAGCGGCCGGTAGTTTCACCCCGCCGGCGCAGGCAGGAAAATCCGAGGGCGATGCCGTTGCGATTCGCGACGGCGACGAACTGGATACCGAACGGTTGATGAAGATTCTGCCGCATCGCTACCCGTTCTTGATGGTGGACAAAATCATCAAGATCGACGGCAGCAAGATCGTCGGCATCAAGAATGTGACCGCCAACGAGCCGTTTTTCCAGGGTCATTTCCCGGGCCGGCCGATCATGCCCGGCGTGCTCCAACTGGAAGCCATCGCACAGGTGGCCGGCGTGCTGATGCTGCGCCAGGCCGAGAACTTCGGCAAGCTGGCCTACTTCATGTCCGCCGAAAGCGTGCGCTGGCGCAAGCCGGTGCGACCGGGCGACACACTCGTCATCGACGTCGAATTGACCAAATCGCGCGGAAAAATCGGCAAGGCAAAAGGGACATGCCTGGTCAACGGC
This sequence comes from Vulcanimicrobiaceae bacterium, assembly GCA_035511075.1. Classification (GTDB taxonomy): domain Bacteria; phylum Verrucomicrobiota; class Verrucomicrobiia; order Limisphaerales; family Palsa-1400; genus DATAUD01. Next base: position 65,360 of record DATKFW010000032.1, on the reverse strand, counting down.
GAAACCGTAAGCGAGGCGGAAGTGACATTCATGCTGATTGATCGTTAGACTTTGACTCCCTTATGATCGCTCCCACCGCGGTAATTCATCCCAGGGCCCAGATTGGCGCCGGCTGCGTCATTGGGCCGTACTGCGTCATTGGCGAAAATGTGACGCTGGGCGCCGGTTGCCGCCTGCACTCCCACGTGGTCATCGATGGGCATACCACGCTGGGCGAAAACAACGAAATTTTTCCCTTCGCCAGCATTGGATTGAAAACGCAGGATTTGAAATGGAAAGGCGGGGTGACGTGGACGAAAATCGGCGCCAACAACACTTTCCGCGAATATGTCACCATCCACAGCGCCACGGGCGACGGCGAGGTCACGACGATTGGCTCGCACAATCACATCCTGGCCTACAGCCACATCGCGCATAACGTCACCCTCGGCAACCACATCATCATGTCCAACGTCGCGACGCTGGCCGGCCACATCCAGGTGGAAGACCGGGCGGTGATCGGCGGCCTGGCGGCGGTGCATCAATTTTGCCGGATCGGGACCATGTCAATCATCGGCGGGTGTTCAAAGGTCGTGCAGGACGTGCCGCCCTATATGATGGCCGACGGTAATCCCGCAAGGACCCGGACCATCAATAAAGTCGGGCTGGAACGCAACGGCGTTGCGGAGGAAGCGCAATCGGCGCTCAAACAAGCCTACAAAATCCTCTTCCGCGACAGCCTCACCGTTTCGAACGCCCTGTCAAGAATCGAATCAGAGGTGCCCCCCGTCCCGGAAGTGCTGCATTTGGTGGAATTCGTCCGCGCGAGCCAGAGGGGCGTGTGCAAATGATATGAAACGTGTCGTTCTTCTCGGATGCACCGGCTCCATCGGCACCAGCACGATCAAAGTCGCGGAAGACCTGCCCGGGCATATCCAATTGGTTGGTCTTGCGGCCGGCAACAATGCCGAATTGCTGCTCAAGCAGACTCTTAAACACCGGCCGACCGCCATTTCCATCGCCGATCCCGAAAAGGCCCGCGAATTGGAGAACACCCTGGGGACATCCACACGCGTTCACGCCGGCAAGGAAGGTCTGCTGGCCCTGGCCACGCTGCCCGCCGCCGACATCGTGCTCATTGCCATCGTCGGCACCGCCGGGTTGCAACCCGCGTTGGCGGCTATTCGCGCGGGCAAGGACATCGCCGTCGCCTCCAAGGAAATTCTCGTAATGGCCGGGGAAATCGTCATGCGAGAGGCGCAAAAAAACGGGGTCCGCGTCCTGGCCGTCGATAGCGAACACTCCGCCATCTTCCAATGTCTGGATGGCAAAGCGCCGGAAACGGTTCGCGCGTTATGGTTGACAGCATCGGGCGGACCTTTTCGTTCGACTCCCAAGGAGGAATTTCCGGCCATCACTGTCGAACGCGCCCTGCGGCATCCGTCCTGGGTAATGGGACGGAAAATCACCATCGACTCGGCGACTCTTTTCAACAAGGGACTGGAAATGATCGAAGCCCGCTGGCTCTTCGACATTGAAATCGGGCGGGTCCGCGTCGTGATCCACCCGCAAAGCATCGTGCATTCGCTTGTCGAGTTTGTTGATGGCTCCATGCTGGCACAGCTTTCGACGCCGGACATGTGCCTGCCGATCCAATATGCGCTGACCTATCCCGCGCGCGTGTCCAGCGAGCGCGTCCAGACCAACCTGGCCAAACTCGGGCAGTTGACCTTCGAGGAACCGGATCGGGAACGCTTCCCGGCGCTCGACTTGGCGCAAAAGGCCGGCGAGGCCGGAGGCACATTGCCAGCCGTCCTCAACGCCGCCAACGAGACCGCCGTAAACGCGTTTGTGGAGGGCCGCATTAGTTTTCCGGAAATCAGCGGGACCGTCGCGCGCGTCATGGATCGCCATGCCGTGGTGGCCCGGCCGCGCCTGGAGCAAATCCTGGAGGCCGACGCCTGGGCGCGCCAGGAAGCTTCGTGATTGCCTTCGGCTTCGCCGCCTTATTATTGACGCTGCCCGGGGATCAAAATGATCTTGACGATCTGAACTTGCCGAACGGCGTGGTCGGCCCAATACGTAACGATAAACGGCGCAGCAACCCTGATCTGGTATTCTCGACCTACGGGCGACGTTTCGATGTATTCTCCCTTTTGATACGGGTCGGAAGCAAACGAATCAAATAGTCGAAGAAGAAATTGGCGACCCCGCGTCGCGACGAGCCAAATAGCACCTCCAAGCATACAGTGTCGATGACGACTGTGTAATTGCCGATCAAAATTCAGCGTTTTTGGTCCAGAACCGCGACCATTTTGCGGAGTTCGTCGAGCGAAACACCCTTTCCCGCGGCAATCCGCTCACTGGCTTCATCAAGCTCGCGAAGGTAAGCTTCGTCATCTTTGTGCGCCAGATGTTGAAGAAATGCCTCAAGATCAAATCGCTCCTCGGGCGTCAGTTCGACAACTGCATTCTTTAAGTCCTGCAAACTCATTTCTCTGTGTTGTAGTGTTTCAATTCAACTCTCAGCTCCGGGTGCGACTGCGCTTCCTTTACTGAATCGTCTGCTCCAGCAGGGGCAAGCTGACGAGGTACTTAAAACCGTATTTTTCTCTGCTGGAGCGCGTGAATAAGTCGTGCGAGCGGAGAAAGTTCTCGTGCATGCGCCACCGTTCGTCCGGGCTGGCCGCCAGACTGCGCGCGAACAGATATTTCTCGTCTGTGCTCAGGCCGGGTTCGTTGCGGATTCTTCGTAGAATTCGGCCGACTTTTTTTTCCACCCTCCAAATTTGCCGGAAACCGGGTCGTTTGTCGAAGCGCAATCCCACGAACTCCAAAAGCGGGAATTGGAATCCTTTGCCAGGAAGCGGGCGATAACCTGGAACGTCGGGTACAAAAAAACGGGGCCGGCATTGGCCGGCCCCGCGTGAATTCATTCAGTCAATCTGAATTATTATTGACGGCTTAGTAATCCATTCCGCCCATGCCGCCGCCGTGACCGCCCGGGGCCGGAGCCGGTTTATCCTTCTCCGGAATCTCGGTGATCAGGCATTCAGTCGTCAGAAGCAGTCCGGCAATTGACGCCGCGTTCTGGAGCGCCGTGCGCGTGACTTTCTTGGGGTCCACCACGCCGGCTTTGACCAGGTCTTCATAGTCGCCGGTGCTGACGTTGTAGCCGTCGTTGCCTTTGCGGCGCTTGACTTCCTGCACGACAATCGAACCTTCGACTCCCGCGTTTGAAGCCAGGGCGCGCAACGGCTCTTCAATGGCCCGCTTGACGATATCGACGCCGATCTGCTCGTCGCCATGGAGCTTCATCGCTTCCAGCGCAGGCAGGCAGCGCAAGAGCGCCACACCGCCGCCGGCAACGATGCCTTCCTCGACCGCCGCGCGGGTCGCATGGAGCGCGTCCTCGACACGGGCTTTCTTTTCCTTCATTTCGGTCTCGGTCGCGGCGCCGACGTTGATGACGGCCACGCCGCCGGCCAGTTTGGCAAGCCGTTCCTGCAATTTCTCGCGGTCGTAATCAGAAGTGGTCTCCTCGATCTGGCGGCGAATCTGATTGACGCGTCCCTGGATGTCCGAGGACTTGCCGCCGCCTTCGACGATCGTGGTGTTTTCCTTGCCAATAACAATGTTTTTGGCCCGGCCCAGGTCTTCCAACTGGACGTTCTCCAGCTTGATTCCGAGGTCCTCGCTAATGAACTTGGCGCCCGTGAGAATGCCAATGTCCTCGCACATCGCCTTGCGACGATCGCCAAAGCCCGGCGCTTTGACCGCGCAAACGTTGATTGTGCCGCGAAGTTTGTTGACAACGAGGGTCGCGAGCGCTTCGCCTTCGACTTCCTCCGAAATAATCAACAACGGCTTGCTGATCTTGGCCACCCTCTCCAGCAACGGGAGCAGGTCCTTGAGGCTGCTGATCTTCTTCTCGAAAATCAGGATGTAGGCGTCCTCAAGCTTGGCTTCCATCGTTTCCGCATTGGTGACGAAATACGGCGAGAGATAGCCCTTGTCAAACTGCATGCCTTCCACTACGTCGAGTGTCGTTTCGATCGATTTGGCTTCCTCAACCGTGATGGTCCCGTCCTTGCCGACCTTGTCCATCGCGTCGGCAATGATTTCGCCGATCGTGTTGTCCCAGTTGGCGGAGACGGTGGCGACCTGCTTGATCTCTTCCTTATCCTTGACTCGCTTGGAGATCTTGGCCAGGTGCTCGACGGCCGCTTCGACCGCCTTGGTGATGCCGCGCTGGATGGAAATGGGGTTGGCCCCCGCGGTGACAAACTTCAAGCCCTGCGAATATATCGCTTCGGCCAGCACTGTGGCGGTGGTGGTGCCGTCCCCGGCCGCATCGCTTGTCTTGCTTGCGACTTCGCGAACCATCTGCGCCCCCATGTTTTCGTAGGGGTCTTCCAGTTCAATTTCCTTGGCCACGGTGACGCCGTCCTTGGTGATGGTCGGGGAGCCAAATTTCTTGTCGAGAACCACGTTGCGGCCCTTGGGGCCCAGTGTGGCGACGACGGCGCGAGCCAGCTTGTTGACGCCCTTCAAGAGCGCCTGCCGGGCGGCCTCGTCAAATACGAGTTGTTTTGCTGCCATAATTTTCTATTCCTTTCGTTGGATCAGGTTAAGGTTTCAAAGTGTCCGATTACTCAATGATGGCCAGTATATCGTCCGCGCTAAGGATCTTGTAATCCTTGTCATTGAGTTTGATTTCCGTGCCGCCATACTTGCTGACAAGCACGCGGTCGCCTTTTTTGACTTCAAACGGAACTTTCTTCCCGCTGTCATCAGTCTTGCCGGTGCCGAGGGCGACGACGATGCCTTCGGTGGGCTTCTCCTTGGCGGAATCGGGAATGATGATGCCGCCCTTTTTTATCTCTTTTTCTTCGGCGGGTTCGACAAGAATCCGGTCGCCGAGAGGTTTGACGTTAATGGCCATACTATGTTTTTCCTTTTTGTTCTGTTTTTATTCTTTACGAATCAAAATCCCGCCGCACTCACAAGCGGGAAAGCTTCTCTTGCGCTTTCGGTGGGACAAACCCACCCCGACGAAGGTTCAATCTTCAAAATGTGTTCTCCGGCTGTTGGGCCTTCGTCGATCATGCGTCCCATCCGCGATTGCGGCTGCGAAGTCTGATGTCTCGACCGCCGCCTCCCAGAGATTACTTCTTCTCATCCACCACTTCAGCGTCGATAATGGGGCCTTCTTCCTTGGCGCCCGTGCCCCCGCTTTCCTGCTGGCTTTCCGACTGCGGTCTCGCCCCCGCGGCTCCTGGCCCCTTCGTGGCTTCGGATGCGGCGCGATACATGTCGGCCGACGCCGCTTGCCAGGCTTCGTTGAGCTTTTCTGTAGCGGACCGGAGCACCGTGACGTCTGTGCCTTTCAACGCTTCGCGAACCGCTTTGGCGGCTTCATCGATCTTTTCCTTCTGCTCGGAGGAAATCTTGGCGGCGTTGTCTTTAAGCATCTTTTCGCTGCGATAAACCGCGTTGTCCGCCTCGTTGCGGGCTTCGACCTGTTCGCGCTGCACCTTGTCGTCCTCAGCGTGGGATTCGGCGTCCTCGCGCATTTTTTCGATCTCCTCCTTGGACAGCCCGCTGCTGGCGGTGATCGTGATTTTCTGTTCCTTGCCCGTCCCCAAATCCTTGGCGCTGACATGCAGGATGCCGTTGGCGTCGATGTCGAATGTCACCTCGATCTGCGGCATGCCGCGCGGCGCCGGTGGGATGTCCGTCAAATTAAATTTCCCGATGGTCTTGTTGTCGCGCGAAAATTGCCGCTCGCCCTGTAAGACATGTATCTCGACGCCCGGCTGATTGTCCGACGCCGTCGAAAAGATTTCCGATTTGCGCGTCGGAATCGTCGTGTTGCGCTCGATCAACTTGGTGAACACACCGCCCAGGGTCTCTATGCCCAGCGAGAGCGGTGTCACGTCCAGCAGCAGGACATCCTTGACTTCGCCCTTGAGCACCCCGGCCTGAATGGCCGCTCCCACGGCAACGACTTCGTCGGGATTGACGCCCTGGTGCGGCGGCTTGTTGACAAGGGTGCGCGCCGTTTCCACAACACGCGGCATCCGGGTCATTCCCCCCACAAGGACCAATTCGTCTATTTTGTCCCCCGTTAATCCCGCATCCTTGAGGCAGTTCTTGACAGGGCTGATGGTGCGCTCGAAAAGATCGTCCGTGAGCTGCTCCATCTTGGCGCGCGTCAATTTGCTGCTCACGTGTTTGGGTCCGCTGGCGTCGGCCGTGATGAACGGCAGATTGATTTCATAAACTTGCGCGCTGGAAAGGGCGATTTTGGCCTTCTCCGATTCCTCTTTGATCCGCTGAAGGGCGTCGGGCTGCTTGCGGAGATCCATCCCATGCTCGCGTTTGAATTCATCCAGGATCCAATCAATGATTCGGTTGTCCCAATCGTCGCCGCCCAGATGCGTGTCGCCGTTGGTGGCCTTGACTTCAAAGACGCCCTCGCCGATTTCCAGCACGGATATATCGAAGGTCCCCCCGCCCAGGTCATACACGGCAATCTCCTCGTTCTTCTTCTTGTCAAGCCCGTAGGCCAGCGAAGCCGCGGTCGGCTCATTGATAATTCGCAGCACTTCCAGGCCGGCGATGCGTCCGGCGTCCTTGGTCGCCTGCCGTTGAGAGTCATTGAAATAAGCCGGCACGGTGATGACGACCTGGTTGATCTTCTCTCCAAGCCGCATTTCGGCGTCCGTCTTTAACTTGCCCAAAATCATCGCCGAAATTTCCGGCGGGCTGAATTGTTTCGGCTTGCCGTCCACCTCCACTTCAACGGCGGCGTCGCCATTGGGCCCGGCAACGACCTTGTACGGCACCCGCTTGAGCTCTTCCTGGACTTCGCTAAATTTGCGGCCCATGAATCGCTTTATCGAGTAAACCGTATTTCGGGAATTGGTGACAGCTTGACGCTTTGCGGCGTCGCCGACCAGTCGTTCCCCATTTTTTGAGAAGGCAACGACGGAAGGGGTGGTGCGTTTACCTTCAGAGTTTTCCAAAACCACCGGCTCGCCGCCTTCCATGACGGCCATACACGAGTTGGTGGTTCCCAAATCAATACCGATAACTTTAGCCATAGAATTCAACTTCCTTCTCAGCAATGAGAATGCCAATCATTTGGAAAAACGTATCATGTTTATAAACAGGATGTTGCGCATTTGCTGCCTATGCCACAGTGCGACAGAATGGCGCATATAACACCAGGCGTGTCACACTAGCCCACCAAAATGGCACACTCAATCCTGCACTGGATCGCGAACTTCCACCCGCCCTTGCTTCATCCAGACCATCAAGATTCCAACGTCGGACGGCGATACGCCCGATATTCGTGAAGCTTGGCCTAACGTCGCTGGCTGAATTTTGGTTAGCTTCTGGCGCGCCTCGATCCGAAGGCTCGGCACTTTTGCATAATCGATCCAGGGTGGGATTTGTTTGTCCTCCAGCCCTTTGAGCTTGGCGACCTCAAGTTCCTGCCGGGCAATGTAACCCTCGTACTTTAGGGCGATCTCGACTTGCTGGCTAACCCCCGGAGGCAAGCTGGCATCCCGGTCCGGCAACTGCGAATAGGTCATTTCCGGTCTTCGCAACATTTGAGCCAAGGTCTCGCCCCCGACTCGCACCCTCTCCAGCCGGAGGAGTTCAGCGTCGATCGCAGCCCTCTTCCCTTCGAATTTCCTAAAGTTCCGCGCCGGAAGCAAGCCGATGTCATACCCAAGCTGTGACAGTCTCAGATCGGCATTGTCCTGTCGCAGGAGAAGACGGTATTCGGCACGAGAAGTGAACATCCGATACGGCTCCACAGTGCCCTTCGTAACTAGGTCATCGATTAACACACCTATGTAGGCCTCATTGCGGCGCAGAACAATCGCCTCGCGGCCTTGCACCCGGCGAGCCGCATTTATTCCAGCAATAAGCCCTTGCGCACCCGCCTCCTCATAACCAGACGTTCCGTTTATTTGGCCCGCCAGGAAAAGGTTGCGGCAAACCTTTGTTTCGAGTGAAGAATGGAGTTGCGCCGGGAAGGCAAAATCATACTCCACCGCATAAGCCGGCCGCATGATCTCCGCCTGCTCGCATCCGATGATGGTCCTCACCATCTGAATCTGGATCTCAAACGGCAGGCACGTCGAAAATCCGTTCACATATATCTCATCCGTGGCAATCCCCTCCGGTTCCAGAAAAATCTGCTGGTGCTCCTTTTCCGGAAACTTGACGATCTTATCCTCGATCGACGGGCAATACCGTGGCCCGACGCCCTCGATGACGCCCGAGTACATCGGAGATTTGTGAAGGTTATCGCGTATGATCGTTGCCGTGGCGTCCGTTGTATAAGTCACGTAGCAGGGCAACTGGCCATTTATTTGAGCCAACACAGACCCAGGCGGATATCGACCGGATTGTTCCACGTGGAACAAATCGTCCGTCCAATACGAAAAATACGGAACAGGCTCGTCGCCAGGCTGAATCTCAGTCTTTGAAAAATCGATCGACCGACGCAACAACCGCGGTGGCGTGCCCGTCTTCAATCGTCCGAGGTCCAGTCCCAATTCCTTGAGCGACCCGGATAATCCCATTGCCGCCGCCTCCCCCGCGCGCCCACCAGCTTGCTGATTGGCGCCAATATGCATCAGACCCCGCAGGAACGTGCCTGTCGTGATTACCACCGTCGTCCCTTGAAATTGAACCTCAAGGGTGGTTTCGATCCCGGTAACAATCGAGTTCTCGTGGAGGATTCTCGCCACTTGCCCCTGCCTCACGTCCAGGTTTGGTTCCCGCTCGCAAATCCATTTGAGCCGGAACTGATACGCCTTCTTGTCACACTGCGCTCGTGGTGCCCAAACCGACGGACCTTTCTTGGTATTGAGCATCCGAAACTGCAATCCCGTCATGTCAGTCGCCTTTCCCATTTCCCCGCCCAGAGCATCGATTTCACGCGCCAGATGCCCTTTCGCCAACCCTCCAATCGCCGGATTGCACGACATCTGGCCAATCGTGTCCGCATTGATAGTCAACAACAACGTCGAAGCCCCCATGCGCGCCGCCGCCAGCGCCGCTTCTACTCCCGCATGACCCGCGCCAACAACAATAACGTCGTATTTCTTTGGGTAAACAAACATTTACAAAGCTCCATTATCTACGTTAACGTTAACGTCCATAGAACCAAAACAGGCACCCGATTCAAAACTCCGAATTAACGCCATAGTCTGCGACTTAGGAGTCAACTGTGACGTTAACGTCGCCGATCCCAGGCAATTGTCGAGAAACGCCGTTCTAAAACACACATTCATCACATCCATAAATCTTTATCGTTATAGACATAGCGCCTCATGGTCCCACTTAAATTAATCGAGAGTCCCACGCAGCTCAGTCTGGTCGAGCCAATTCAAGACGTACCGTAATTTAAACTCAATTCAAGCCAAAGCCAACTCCGGAATTGCTGTCAATTAGATCATGACCGCCGCGCCACTCGAGTATTCCCCCACAGTGTGGTTATTGGCGTTGTCAATCGAACGGTCCCGCAGCCATTCCAAATGTGCCGCTCCCCTCCAAACCGCGGGTGTGATTAAGAGTGGTCGAGATTCAGGAGTCCTGGGACGGCTTGAATCCTTCTTCATCTCGCCCATCCCCCCCACCAGGGGCACGCTGCCTGCACTTCCCTCGCTGCAGGCCGTGCCTCCCCGGACCCCGGGCCCGCGAATTGAGTTCTGTCGCTGCGTACAGGCACGACCGCAAAAGATGAGAAAAATCAGCGGGTTCCAAGAATCATCTCAAAGACGGCGCCAGGAATCTGGGCGACGCGCGTTCGAGCGGAACGCCGGAATCAATTGCGGGTTTCGAAGGAGACAGGAACGGTCTTGCTAACCGGGGCGAAAAGGGAGGGCAATTCGGGCGCCTGGGCGCTGGGGTTGGTATTGCCGAGCCAATTGGCAACATGCAATGGTTCCGCCGGATTATACCCGCTGGCAAAGGCTTCCCCAGAACTCCCAGTATGCCAGCCTGCGGCAAGGGCCGGCTGTTGGCCGGCTTGCCCGGACTGCGTCCTTACGGAGTACACGCTGGTCGCCAGTGCGCCGCAAGCCGCCAAAGCAAACGCGTATGCAAAGGCCGGCCGCAACGTAAAGCCCGTCGAAATTCGCTCCCAAAAACCCAATTGTCCCTCGCCGCGCTCGATTCGCGTGATGATCGTATCCGATAGCCGATGGAAGTAACCGGGGGGTGGCGCCTCATGCCGTTTGAAGGCCATCAATTTTCGCAATACCTCAAAGCTCTCCGGATCTTTATTCATTTCAAACGACACTATGCTATTTCAAATAATCCGACAAATAGGCCTGCAACTGCTGCCGCGCATAGAATAGGCGCGAACGAACAGTGCCGACGTTGCAGTCCATGATCTTGCCAATCTCCTCGTGGGAGAGCCCCTGAATGTCATGCAACGTCACAACCATTCTGTGGTGTTCTGACAGCTTCTGCATTGCGCCGTTCAATTTCTCCTGCAATTCCAACAGGTTCAAGTCGCGCCGCGGCGTCTTCTCCGAAACCAGCGCCACCAGGTCCGGATCATTCTCCGCGTTAAAATCCACGTCATTCAGGCTGATCTGGACCCGGTTCTTCCTTTGTTTGAGGAAATTGATCGTTTTGTTCACCGCTATGCGGTATACCCACGTATAAAAACTGGAATCACCCTTGAACGACTTGAGCGCCCGGAACGCCTTAATAAATGTCTCCTGCACCAGGTCATGGGCGTCCTCGTGATTGGAGGTCATGTGATAAACCGTCGCGTAGACCCGTTCCTGATAACGCCGCACCAACTGGTCATACGCCTCAATATCTTCCTGTTGCGCGCGACGAACCAGCGTCAGATCGTCGATCTCCCCGTTCTCGGCACGGTCTTGGCGATCCGCGGCTAGAGGGCGAGTAATCGGTTTTTCGACTTCTGTGTTCGTTTGCAATGAGTGTCCTTCCCCAACAACCACCACTTTAATAAATAACCCCCAAAGCCTCCGTTTGTTCCGCAAGAAACTCCGTCAATGCGGCCAGCCCCGACCGCCCGGCCGAAGGCGGCAGCTTCATCAATGCCAGGCGCCCCGCGTCAAGGAATTGTTGAACCGTCGCGCGGCATTCGCCAAAAGCATCGTACCTGACCATCATCTCCACCACCCCAGCCAGAAATACCGGTTCCCAATTTGCCAGCCAATGGCGCAATCGTTGTTGATCCACACTCGTTGCACGTTCCCGCACCACCAATACCGGCAGAGTCATCTTGCCGTTGGCCAGGTCGCCGCCCAACGTCTTGCCCGCCGCGGCTTCCGAACCCAGCACATCCAGGCAATCGTCGTAAAGCTGGTACGCCGTCCCGAGGTTCAGCCCGTATTCGCGCAGCGAACCCCGCCGCGTCGAGGTCGCGCCGCTCAAAAATCCGCCCAAATCACACGACAACGCGAACAACTCCCCGGTTTTCATCGCCAGCATTTTCAAATAATGCTCGCGCGTCACCTCAAAATCTCCGCGCGACCGCGACTGCAGGATCTCTCCAGCGCAGACCGTGTTCGTCGCCGCCGAGACCGCCCGGCAAATCACCGGCGTCGGAAAACTGGCCGCCAGCGTCAGCGCATGCGCGAATAGGCAGTCCCCCAGCAGCACCGAAATTTCATTGCCCCAGTTGGCCGCAAGCGTCAGCCGTCCCCGGCGCAATTGCGCGTCATCGATCACATCGTCATGCACCAGCGTTGCCAGGTGAATCATTTCGATGATCACCGCCGCCGTCTGGTGAGAATCATTGAGTGTTCCGGCAGCCTCCCCACTCAGGGAAACTAGCAGGGGTCGAAGCTGTTTGCCCTGGGCCGTCAGGGCATAGCGCGCGAACGCCGCGATTTGCGGCTCGAACTCCTCGGTCTGCGCCGCCAACTGCCGCGCAACGCTCTGCAAGAATGGGTCCACCGCTTCCGCAATCTGTTTCCATCTGGAAACCTGCGGTGTCGATGACCTGGTGGGAACAGCAACCCGACTGGATTCAGCAGCCAACATGTGCTTCAATCTAAGTTTCCGCCCCCGGCAAGTCAAACACGCAAAGCGGCCCCTTAATCAGCCATCCACTTTCACGATTCGTTGATACCCCCTTCTTCGATGACTGATTTGAATTCTTCATAGGCGAAACTGTTCATTCCGAGAAACTTGTGCGCCCGGCTACCAAACCTCAATCGGCCCCTGCGGCACCGGGATTTCCGTTCGCGACGCCACTGCCGGCTCTCGCATGAAGGAGGCCACCATCGGCGGCGGCCGATAATTCGGCTTCAACTGCCCGTCCTCCTCCAGGAACTGCGCGCGCCACAGCCGGTAACTGTCAAGAATCTGGTGAAACTCCGCTATGCTTGACAACTTGACGATGCGTTTGTTGAAGTCATTTGCCGGCCCGAATCGCTTCGAATACCACGGCCCAATCTTGCGAAACATCCGGCAGCCGTGGATCTCGCCAAAGACCTCTCCCATTAAATCCAGATGCCGGCGCATCACACTCGCGCGCTCCTCAAAATCCGGCTCCGCCAACAACTCTCCCGTCTCCAGGAAATGCGCCGTGTGCCGGAAAATCCACGGATTATAAAACGCCCCGCGCCCGATGCTCACGCCGGCGCACCCGGTTTCCTCGAACATGATTTTTGCGGCCTGCGGCGTCGTCACGTCGCCGTTGCCGATCACAGGAATATGCTTGACCGCCTGCGCGACCGCCCGGATGGCCGCCAGATTGACCGTTCCGCCGAACCCCTGCTCGCGGGTCCGTCCATGCACGAATATCGCCGCCACACCCGCCTCCTCCAGCACTCGCGCCAGGTCCGGCGCCGTGAGATTCTGTTCGTCCCATCCCAGCCGCATCTTGGCCGTCACCGGGATTTTCACCGCTTCGACCATTCCCCGAACCAACTCCGCCGTCTTACCCATCTCGGTCATCATGGCCGACCCGCCGCCAACGCGGCAAACCTTGCGCACCGGGCAGCCCATGTTGATATCGACCGATGAGACGCCGATGCATTCCAGATAAACCGCCGCGTCCCTCATTTCTTCCGGGACCGAACCAAAAAGTTGCACCGCCAAAGGACGATCCGCCGGGCAGGTCTCGATTAGTTTGAGGGCCTTGGGATTCTTTTCCAGCAGTGAGCGGGCGTTCACCAGATCGGTAGTCGCCAGGTCCAGCCCGCCGATTTCTCGCAGCGTCAATCGGAACGGCAGGTTGGTATAACCGGCCAGCGGCGATAAAAATAAATTCGACTTTAACTGGAGCGATCCAATTTGCACCCTTGCAGTTAAACACAACCGCGGCCCTCTGTCGCCTCGGATTATCGGGCCGGTTTTTAAGTGGCAGTTCCCGCCGCCCGCTCTTAATCTTACTTAAATTAGGATTTAAACATGGATGTGACTCGAACGGCCTTTGGCGCCTGGAACGGCGGTCGGTTTATGAATTTCGGCCAGCCTCTGTCCGACGAACGCTGGATCGCCCTGGCGCGCCGCGCCTTTGATCAAGGCGTTCGCACTTTTGTCACAGCCGATGTCTATGGAAGCGGCGCCGCCGACGAATTGCTCGCCATGTCTCTCGCCGGCCTCCCCCGCAACGACTATTGCCTGGTCGGCGCCGTCGGCCACGATTTCTACAAGGGCCAGCGCCAGGGGCCCCGCGGGTTTCCCCGTTTCACCGATCCCGCTCTTCGCCAGCCCCGCGATTATGCCGATTATCTCCGCATGGCCACCGAGAAATCTCTCGCCCGATGCCGCGCCGCGAAATTCGACCTCCTGCTCCTTCACAACCCCGATTTCACCGGTTATTCAAGCGACCGCGTCTGGTCGGGTATGGACAGTCTCATCGACGCCAAATTGACCGACCGCATTGGTGTCGCCCCCGGCCCCGCCAACGGCTTCACGCTCGACCTCATTCTTTGCCTTGAACGTTTCGGCCCGCTCCTGGATTGGGGCATGATCATTCTCAATCCCCTGGAACCGTGGCCGGGCCAATTGGTCCTTCCCGCTGCTGTCAAGCAGGATATTAAGTTGATCACGCGCGTTGTCGATTATGGCGGCCTTTTTCACGGCGATGTGAAAACCGGGCACAAGTTCGGCCCCCATGACCATCGAACGTTTCGCCCCGCCGGCTGGGTCGAGGCCGGAAACGCCAGCCTCGATCAAATGCGCGCTATTGCCGAAAAACATAACCTCACCCTCCTGCAATTGGCATGTGCGTGGAATCTCTCCCAGCCGCCGGTTAAATCCGTCGTTCCCACGCTCATTCAGGAGGACGGTGGCGAAAAATCGATCGAGTCGAAACTTGACGAGTTGTCTTCTCTGCCGGACGTCTCTTTGACCGAGGAAGATCTCCAAACCATCGGCCGCGTTGGCGATAATCGCGGTTGCATGGCCTTGAAGGGTGCCAATCGCAGCCACACGACCGCGCCTGAGGCGGATCGATGGGCCATTTCCCAGGACTTGGAGGCGGTTGGCAAAAGGTGGGGCATCGATCCCGATCATGATCTTGCCTTTACCCACGCCGGCCAGCCGTGAAAACCATTTATTTTGATTACAACGCCACCACGCCGCTGGACGCCGGCGTTCGCGCCGCCATGCTGCCATTTTTCGATGAAATTTATGGAAATCCATCCAGCGTTCATCACGTCGGACGCCGCGCGCGGTCCATTCTCGATGATGCTCGCGAGCGGGTGGCCGCCGCCTGGCTATGCAAGCCCAGCGAGATCGTTTTCACAAGCGGCGGCACCGAGAGCAGCAATCTGGCCGTATTCGGCGCGGCGCGCGCTTTGCGCGACAAAGGCCGCCATCTGATAACCTCAACCATCGAACATCACGCCGTCCTTCACTGCTTCCAATATTTGAAAAAAAACGAAGGATTTGAAGTGACCTTCCTTCCCGCCAACGCCGAGGGCCTGGTTTCTCCCGATGATTTGGAAAAGGCCATCCGTCCAGATACGACTTTGGTCTCCATCATGGCCGCCAACAACGAAACCGGCGCCGTTCAACCCGTTGCCACCTTTGGCAAAATCTCCCGCTCTCACGGCGTTGTATTTCACACCGACGCGGTTCAATCGTTTGGAAAGGAACCTTTTGAAAGTATCGCTCAATTCAATGCCGACCTCGTTTCCTTCTGTTCTCACAAACTTCATGGACCAAAAGGCTCGGGCGCCCTCTACGTTAAATCGCCCCTTCAGCCATCCCCACTTATTTTTGGCGGTTCGCATGAAAACGAACGTCGCGCCGGAACCGAAAACATCGCCGCCATAATCGGCCTTGTGGAATCGGTCGAACGTTTTATCCGGCCGCCGGTTTTTCCCCGCGACCTATTGTTTTCCCTCACCAATCGCTTGATCGCTTTCCTCGATACTCTCGATGGCGTCCAATTCCGCGGATCCCGGTCCGCCAGGCTCCCCAACACTGTCGCTTGCACCGTTTCAGGGGCCGACAGCATTGCGCTTCTGGCCGGGTTGGATTTGGAAGGCGTCTGCGCGTCAAGCGGTTCCGCTTGTTCCGCCGGTTCGCTGGAACCTTCCCACGTTATGCTCGCTATGGGCGTGAAAAAAGACCTTGCTAATTCGCTCGTCCGCTTTTCTCTCGGCCGGAATTCAACTCTCGAGGAACTGCTCCTGGCTGAATCGGCCTTTGAAAATGTTATCAACCGGGCTCGTCGCCGTTGAATTCATTGTAAATGAGTTGTTAAGAGTTCCAACAACTCTGTGTTTCCAGCCTTTTGTTTTTTTCCGCCCGTGGTTATTAACACTAAATTTCTTTCGTAAGTCACTGAGTCCCTCTTGACACCGCCATCTGTTTGAATTATTCACACCCCTTATTAATAGTGTTTCTTTGTACCAGGAAGATTAGTATTAAAAGGCCCGAATGAACCTTACTGTGGAAAAAGAGCAATTGATTCACGGATTGCAGTCCGTCCAGAACATCGTGACGACGCGAACCACGCTCCCCATTCTTTCCAATGTCCTGTTGAGGGCCGCTGACAACAAGCTCGAATTCACCGCCACAGACCTTGATGTCACCATAGCGTGCTCGGTGGAGGCAAACGTCAAGAAAAAGGGAGCCGGCACGATCCCGGTCAAGAGGTTCTTCGGCATCGTTCGTGAATTGACCAGCGTCGAGATCGAGTTGGAAGTCGATGAAAAGAGCGCCTGCAGCGTGACCGCCGGCGCTTCTTTTTATAAAATCAACGGCCTGAGCGCCGATGAGTTTCCTCCAATCCAGACGTTGAAAGACGATAAGAAAATCTCCATTTCACAGGAGAAATTCAGGGGAATGCTCCGCAAGACCTCCTTCGCCATCTCCACCGACGAATCGCGCTACGTCCTCAACGGCATCTTTCTAAGTTTGAAGGAACACAAAATAACCATGGTGGCCACCGACGGCCGGCGCTTGGCGCTGGTTGATGAGGAAGTCGATATTCCGGAAAATAGCCAGGGCGAATTCATCATTCCTACAAAGGCCGTCAACGAATTGACGCGGCTTTTGGGTGAAAAAGGCCAGTTGGAAATTCGATTCGGCGAAAACCAGGCCGCCTTTACCCTGAGCGACGAAAAGGGCTTTACGATTCTCATTAATTCAAAACTTGTCGAAGGCAATTATCCTAATTATCGCCAGGTCATTCCTAGCGAGACCAAGGAACGGATTGCCCTTCCGCGTGAGGAATTGCTTGCCGCGGTGCGTCGCGCCCAAATCATGACCAGCGACAAGGCCAATTCCATAAAGCTGGCCATTTCGCGCAACAATCTTGCCATTACCGCCAATTCGCCGGATGTCGGTGAGGCCCGCGAAACCCTGGCGATCAACTACAAGGGCAAGGACATGGCGATCGCCTTCAATCCCGCTTACCTGGTTGAACCGCTGAACGCCCTGACTGAGGACGAGGTTTTTCTGGAATTGATCGATGAACTAAGCCCCGGCGTTTTCAAGATCAACGGCCCGTTCCTCTACGTCGTCATGCCCATGCGTCTGAGTTGATGTCTTCCTGTTGGTAGTCGGTGAACAAGAAATAACAACATTGTCGTGTAAGCCGGACGCTTGACGCTAAAATCGGCGGTCAATGAGTGATTACCTTCGCGTTCTTGACAGTGCCGAACAACATCTGCAGCACCTGAAAGCATCCGGCGTCCGCTTCCTCAGCGTCGAATCAAATACCCTGACCGCTTTGACCGAACCGCCGCCGACGTTCACGAACGCGGAGCCGTCGCCCACAGACCAGGATCGATCGGTCATACTGTCATATGACAGTGTGGATGCAGCGGAAGGCATGGAGGAGTTGCGCCGGCGCGCCATGGCCTGCTTGAAATGCCCTCATTTGGTCAAAAGTCGCAAAAACGTCGTTTTTGGCGTCGGCGATGTCCACGCCCAGTTGATGTTCGTCGGCGAAGCGCCCGGGGCCGACGAAGACGCGCAAGGCGAGCCGTTCGTGGGTGCAGCG
Organism: Vulcanimicrobiaceae bacterium; assembly: GCA_035511075.1. GTDB lineage: Bacteria > Verrucomicrobiota > Verrucomicrobiia > Limisphaerales > Palsa-1400 > DATAUD01. Next base: position 47,896 of record DATKFW010000032.1, on the reverse strand, counting down.
GGCCAATTGCTCACGCGCATCATCAAGACGATGGGATTGAGCCGCCAGACCGTTTACATCGCCAACATCCTCAAGTGCCGTCCCGACACCCCCGGCCAACTTTCCGGCAATCGCAAGCCGACTTCGGACGAAATGAAAACCTGCCTCCCGTATTTGATCGCGCAGATCGAGTTGATTCGCCCCAAAGTAATGGTGGCATTGGGATCGACAGCCATCGAGGGGCTGCTGGGAAAAGGCGAGGGCATCGGAAGGGTTCGTGGAAAGTTTCAAGTGTTCCGAAACATCCCGCTGATGCCGACCTTCCATCCGGCTTACCTGCTGCGAAACCAGGCCTTGGGCGAAAAGCGCAAGGTGTGGGAAGACATGCTGCAAGTTCTCGAAAAGCTGGAGATGCCGGTCAGCGACAAGCAGCGCGGTTACTTTTTGCAGTAATGGCGCGCCCCAACCGGACAGAAATGACGTCGGAACGAAAAATTCAGTGGTCCGTGGCGGCTTGTCTGGCGGTGCTCCTTTTCCTATATTTCCCCGGCTTGGCCGGCGTTCGGGGCTCAACCGCCAATGCAGCTCATCGTCCGTTCCGGCTGGCGGCTTCCTCCGTTTCCGGCAAGCAATAGAGACGGCGAAAATCGCACCGATCAGTCACGCTGAGTCCCGTGTCGCGACTCAAGTTTATTTTCCCGGAATGTCGCCCGGAGCGGGAATGGCGGGGTCGTCGGCCCGATGCAGTTCGACGTTCAAGGCGGTGTTTGTGTCCGGCGGAAGACTGATGGGCGGATTAATCAGGCGTTCGGCGCCTTTTTCGTGGATCGAGGCATATATGCCGCGGCGAATCCAATCCAGATTTCGCGCCTCGGACAGTTCATCTTTTAGCTTATGCACCTGCGTTTGCAGGACGGCCAGGTCGTTAAATCGATTTTCCCACACCGTCTTTTCCGTCTGCAATCGGTTCAACTCCTTCAAGAGAACTCCGCGGTCCCCCTCGGACCTCGCCAATTTGTCCTTCGTCGCGTCAATTTGGTTCTGGAGGCTGGAAATGTGGTCGCGCAAATCGGTGGCTTGCGTGTCCAGATCCTGGTTCTGGCTCTCCAAGTCGGCGATCTTCTTGTCACGCGCGGCAATTTCGGCGGTGTCGGCCGCCGCCTCCGCTTTGGCCTTTTCGAGACTCTCCTCGGTGCTGTGCAGGTTGGCGTCGCTGAGCGTGAGTTTGTTGGAATAATCCACCCGCAGCGTGGCCAGGTTGGTTTCCAGCGCTTGATTGACCGCCTGCTGTTCTGTCAGGCTGGTTTTGATCGTCGTGACGGTGTTGGATTGGACGGTCAGCGCGTCATAAAGCTCTTGTTTTTCCCGGTGTGCCTTGTTATTGACGACAACAAGGCCGATGCCCAGCCCGGCCGCGACGATGATTAATACAACAATTGGTGCCTTGTCTTTCATACTTGGGAGAATGCTCGTTTGGTCAAATTTAGCAAGCACGCATGTCTCCTTGATACCATAGACGCTCGCGCCTACATTATGTTCATGGAAATTCCGAATGAGGCCCCGGTTATGACGTTGCCCAATGCGACTCTCTTTCCGCGCGCACTTCTGCCCCTTTACATTTTTGAGCCGCGCTACCGGCGGATGCTCCAGGAATCGCTCCATTCCCATCGCATGATGATTGTCGCCATGCGCAAGGCCGGCGTCTCGCGCGAAATCCCCTGCGGCATCGCTGGACTGGGCATCCTCCGCGCCTGCGTCCAGAACGCCGACGGCACCTCGCACTTGATTCTTGAGGGAGTGAGCCGTGTGCAATTGGTCCAAACGGTCCGTCACAGGCCATTCCGCGTCAGCCGCTTCCGCACCCTTCAGACCCCCAGCCGCGATAGCGTGGCCATCGACGCCTTGATGGCAAAGGTCCGCGATCTGGTCAGCGAACGCATCCGGCAGGAATTGCCCACCATGAAGACCGTTTCCAAAAAGGTGTCGATCGAAGAAGTCATCGCCAGCCTGGAACGGCTCAACGACCCTGATCGCGTCGCCGACATGGTCACCTGGTCGCTTTTGCGAGGGGCCGAGGAACGGCAAACCATTTTGGAGACAATCGAGGTCGAACCGCGTCTCCGGCACCTGATTCATTTTTTAATGGCGGAAATCAGCCAGCAACGGAAAAGCAAAATCACATGAGCAATCCAATTCCTGATTCCAGTGACGGCGGGGATCGCGACAGATTGATGTCGGCGATGTTCGCCAGCATGGTCATTCAAAACGCCAACATGGCCTTGATTTTTCTCGGTCAGGCGCCCAATCCCCAAACTGGGGAAACCGCCCAGGACCTCGAAAACGCAAGATATTTCATCGACCAATTGGAGATAATCGAGGCCAGGACCAGGGGCAACCTCAACAAACAGGAGGAAACCATTTTGAAACAGAGCCTCACCAATCTCCGTCTTGCGTTTGTCGAGGCCGTCGAGCATCCGCAACCTCCTCCCGCCACCGGCCAGAAAGCCCCTCCCGCGGACAGCCCGCAGGCGGGCCCGGCGACCGATGAGCAGGAAATGCCCATTGTCGAGCCGACTTTGCCCGGCGAAACCGCCGCGCCTGAAGTGGCGGCGGAACCGGAGTCGAAAAAGAAGTTTACCAAAAAATACTGATCGCGCCCCGGTTTTTTTATGCGCAATCCCATCATCGCCGCGCTCGACGTGCCTTCGACGGAGGCCGCCCTTCGTCTTGCGGAAATAATTGCGCCGGCTGTGGGCGCGTTCAAAATAGGCACCGAACTCTTCACTGCCGCCGGTCCCGACATCGTCAGAAAGATTCGCGCCCGCGGCAACGCGGTTTTCCTGGATTTGAAATTTCACGACATCCCCAACACCGTCGCCAAGGCCGTCGCGGCCGCGGTGCGGCTGGACGTCCAAATGCTGACCGTACACACCGCCGGCGGCCCGGCGATGTTGCGGGCTGCCGAGGCCGCCGCCCAGGAAACGGCGCGGACGCTCGGTCAGGCCCCGCCGTTGGTTCTGGGCGTGACGGTACTCACCAGCATGGATGACAATGATTTGAACGCGGTTGGGGTGACAGCCCATGTCGGCTGTCAAGTGGAACTTCTGGCCCGCGTTGCCATCGAAGCGGGCTTGCGAGGGCTGGTTTGTTCCCCTTTGGAAATAGCCGCCTTGCGCCAAACGGTGCCGTCCGGGATTCAATTGGTCACCCCCGGCATACGGACTGGCGCGGAACCATCGGACGATCAAAGGCGGACGCTCTCTCCCCGCGAAGCTCTCGATGCTGGCGCAGCGTGGCTGGTCATCGGGCGCCCCATCTACGCCGCCAGTGATCCGCTCGCGGCCGCTGAAGGGATTCTAAGGTCCATCTCGACGGCCACGCCCTCAAAAAAAGCGTGCAATTCATCCAAGACAGAATCATCCTGATTTGATGCAGGATCCAATCGACACCCGGGACGCGTCAGCAGTCGAGGCAGAGGTCCAGGGGGCGTATGTCGAATTGTTTCCGCAGGGAAACCAACAGTACATTCCGGGCATTTTTCGTTGGGCGATTTCCTGGTTTTCCGGCGATTATCGCGACTACCAGTCCATTGACGCCCATTATCACGACTTGGAACACACCTTGCAGGGCGTCTTGTGCATGGCCAGGCTTTTGCGTTGCCGGGCCGCCCATCAACTTCAACCTTCCATCACTCAACGAATTTTTGAGCTCGGCATCCTGGCCATACTAATGCACGACACCGGCTATCTGAAAAAGAGAGGCGACGTCGGCGGGACCGGGGCCAAATACACCTTGATTCACGTTGATCGCAGCATCGAATTCGCCGGCGAATTCATGCGCAGCCAGAACTTTCCCGACGAAGAGATCGTGTCCGTCCAAAACATGATTCGATGCACCGGCGTCAACGTCAAGCTGGAGAGCATTCGCTTCCAAAACGAGGTCGAACGCATCGCCGGCTACGCCCTCGGCACGGCCGATTTGCTCGGGCAGATGGCCGCGTCTGATTACGTGGAGAAACTGCCGGTTCTCTACATGGAGTTCGCCGAAGCGGCACGGTATAGCGCGGATGGAAAGATGAAGGCCGGCGGATTTTTCACCAGCGCCGAGGACTTGGTCCAGAAGACGCCGATCTTCTGGGAAAACTACGTCAAAACCAAAATCAACCGCGAATTTCTCGGCCTCTACCGCGTTCTCAACGATCCGTATCCCGACGGCCCCAATCCCTACGTCGAGCGCGTCGAAGCCAACATGGCCCGCCTTCGCCGCGAGATGGCCGCGCGAACCCAGATCTGAACGGTGCGAGAGAATTCCGAGGTTCCCCAGGGTCGAAGCCGGCACAATTTCATACGATCGCCGGCTGGAACACACCCAGCGGTTGAACTTCCCGCTCAATGGTCTGCGTCTTCTGATAACGAACCCGGCGCAAATCGTAATCGGCCTGCAAGCCCGCCCACATTTCGGCGCTTGTGCCAAAATAGCGCCCCAGTCGCAACGCCGTATCCGCCGTGATGCCGCGCTTTTCCAAAACAATTTCATTGATCCGGCGCGGAGGCACATTCAATGCCCGCGCAAGGGCGTTTTGAGACAGGCCGCGCGGCTTCATAAATTCCTCACGGAGAATTTCTCCCGGGTGAATCGGCGGAAGTTTACTCGATTTCATAATTTTCAATGATAGTCCACCGTTTTCTCACGGCAACGGATGCTTTCACTTGCTATTCGGCCACGGCATCGGAAAACTGTGTTAAGGTTAACACCTGGCCGGTTTTTCGCATGTCGCGTGAGTATATCTTGCAGCCCTTCAGCCCGCCGATCGAACCGCGGCTTGATTACGCCGCGGAACTGAACGAACAGCAACTCGCCGCCGTGACCGCTCCACCAGGACCCGCCCTGGTCATCGCGGGCGCCGGTTCGGGCAAAACGCGAGCCCTGACCTACCGCGCCGCCTTTCTCCTGGAACAGGGCATCCCGCCCGAACGCATCCTCCTATTGACTTTTACAAACAAGGCCGCCAAGGAAATGATGCGCCGCGTCACCGACCTGATCGGCGGGGAATTGTCAGCCCTGTGGGGCGGAACGTTTCATTCCATCGGCGCACGCGTGCTGCGCCGCAACGCCGCGTCGCTGGGTTACGAGCCGGATTTTTCCATTTTGGACCGCGAGGACGCCAAGGAAATCCTCCAGGCCTGCCTGGGCGAAATGGAGATCGACCCAAAAGAAACCCGATTTCCAAAGGCCGACGTTTTGGGGGACATTTTTTCGCTTGCCGCCAACAGGGACGAGCCGGTCGAGGCCGTCGTCAAAAAGCAATTCGATTATTTTTCACCGCTCGCTCCGAAAATCGCCCAGGCCCAAGAACGTTACGGGGCGCGCAAAAGGGCCGCCAACGCGATGGATTTCGACGACCTCCTCGTCCTGTGGCTTAAACTCCTGCGGGAAAACGCCGCCGTCCGCGAGGAACAGCAGCGCCGCTTCCAGTTTATCCTGGTGGACGAATATCAGGACACCAATCGTATCCAGGGCGAGCTGATCGATCTTCTCGCCGCCCGCCATCACAACGTCATGGTCGTCGGAGACGATTCTCAAAGCATTTACTCGTGGCGCGGCGCTCATTTCCAGAACATCATCAAATTCCCCGAGCGCTACGAAAAAGCCGTCGTTTACCGGATTGAAATCAACTACCGCAGCACGCCGCAAATTCTCAGCCTGGCCAATGCTGCCATCGCCGCCAACGTCAACCAATTCGCCAAGCACCTTACCGCCGCGCGCCGGCCCGGGTCCAAGCCCGTCCTGGTTCCGTGCGTCACCAGCGGCGAGCAGGCCGCGTTTGTGGCCCAGCGCATCTTGGAATTGCGCGAGGAGGGGCGCGACCTGAACAAAATGGCCGTGCTCTATCGCTCGCATTTCCACGCGTTGGAACTGCAACTCGAACTGACCCGCCGCAACATCCCTTTCAGCATCACCAGCGGCATCCGCTTCTTTGAACAGGCGCACATCAAGGATGTCGCCGCCTACGTCAAGTTCATCACCAATCCGCGCGACGAACTGGCCCTCAAACGAATGGTCCGCCTCCTGGATGGCGTGGGCGCCAAAACAGCCGATAGAATCTGGAACGCATTTAAGGAGGCCCCCGGACCGCCCCTGGCGGCGGCCCTTCAAAAAATCTCCGTCGTTCCAAAAAAAACCGCCGTGGACTGGGCGCAATTCACCGCGACCATCGCGCAATTGGAGGACCCGGAAATCCGGCGCAGCCCGGCGCGTGTCATCCAACTCGTCTTGGAAGCGGGCTACCAGGACTATTTGCAGGAACGCTATGCCAACTACCGCTCGCGCCGCGAGGACATCGAGCAATTGGCCGGCTTTTCCCGCCAATTTGAGTCGGTCGAGGAATTCCTGACCCAGCTTGCGCTTCAAACCTCCGTCGAGGCCGTTGACACCGTGCCCGGCCGGCGTGACGACGAGGAAATCCGTCTTTCCACCATTCACCAGGCCAAGGGGCTGGAATTTGACGTGGTTTTCATTATCATGCTCTGCGATGGTCTTTTTCCTTCGGCTCGCTCGCTGGAAAACCCGGAAAGCGAAGAGGAGGAACGCCGCCTGTTTTACGTGGCCATCACTCGTGCGCGCGATGAATTGCATCTAACCTACCCCTTGATTCGCGCGATGGGATCAGGCGCTGACGTCATGCAACGCCCTTCCCGGTTTCTGGACGAATTGCCCCGCGATCTGTTGGAGGAATGGAACCTGCGCCCGGGAATTTAGCTCGCCATTACGACGCTCTCACCGTAAAAGAAAATCCAGTGGCGACTAATCCATTGATCGATATTCGTAACGGGCGCATGGCCAAGGCCTCTTCGCTTCGGGCCATCGGCCTTGATCCTTACCCGTCAAAAAGCAAACGGACCCACTACACCAAAACCATCCTCGAGGACTTCGCCCGCCTCGAAGGCCAGCAAGCCACTGTGGCCGGGCGTCTCATGTCCTGGCGCAAACAGGGCGCCCTGGCCTTCGCGCACGTCCAGGACCAGACGGGCAAGTTGCAATTGTTCCTGCGACGCAATCTCGTTCAACCCACCGATCAATCCACCGGCTCTCTCGGTTATGCCGAAACCCACATGCTGGACATCGGCGACATCATCGAGGCCTCGGGCAAGGTTATACGCACCGAGCGCGGTGAAATTTCCATTCTGGTGGAAACCGTGCGTGTGCTGACCAAGGCCCTCCGCCCGCTCCCCGGTCAATGGTCCGGCCTTAAAGACCGCGAACAGGTCTTGCGCAAACGCTATCTCGACACGATGCTGGAACCGGCTTCCTTCGAGCGTTTCAGCGCGACGACCAAAATCGTTGCCGCCATTCGCGCCTTCCTCAACGAACGCGGTTTCCTGGAGTTTAACACGCCGGTCATCCAGCCCCAATACGGTGGCGGCACGGCCAAGCCCTTCAAGACCCACGTCAACGCCCTCGGTTGCGATATGTATCTGGCCATTTCCCACGAGTTGTATCTCAAGCGCCTCATTGTCGCCGGTTACGACAAGGTCTACACCATCGGGCGTTATTTTCGCAACGAAGGAATCGACCGCAGTCATCACCCGGAGTTTTCGATGGTCGAAACCATGGCGGCCTACGAAAACTATGAATACAACATGAACCTCATCGAGGAGATGTTCCGGCACATCGCCGTCAATGTCTTCGCCAAAACCGAGTTCACCGTCCGCGGCCACGTCATCGATTTTGGCAAACCGTGGCGGCGCGTCAGCATGGTGGAGGCCGTGCGCGAGAAAACCGGGATCGACTTCGCCGCATTGAAATCCGTCGAGGAAGCCAATGCCGGTCTGGCAAAACTGGGCGTCGGCCAATCGCAGCCGACCATCGGTGAAGCGTTGGTCAGTGCTTTCGAGGCGACCGTCGAAAAGGATTTGGTTCAGCCCACGCTCGTCTTCGGTCATCCCATCGAGATTTCCCCGCTGGCCAAGCCGATGGCCGCCGATCCGCGATTTGTCGAGCGCTTCGAGATTTTCATCGCCGGCATGGAGTGCGGGGACAATTGGTCCGAGCAAAACGACCCGGTCCATTTGCTGGAGGCCTGGCGCAAGGCTTACCGCCCCGAGGAACGCGACGCCGGAAAATTCCACGCGCTGGACTTCGACTTCATTGAGGCCCTCGAATACGGCATGCCGCCGACCACTGGCATTGGCCCAGGCATCGAGCGCATGGCGATGATTTTCACCGGCCAGGAAAATATCGACGACGTTATTTTCTTCCCGATGATGCGACCATCCATTTCGCCCTTGAACGCCTCCATTTACGGCCTCCAGGAGGCTGCCATCCAACCCGTGGAAGACCTGGTGTTGGCGCTCGAGGATTTTGAGGCCCTCTGCATCGAGGGTCTTTTCAAACCGCAGGCCCGCCGTCTTACTCTCAAGCCGCATCTGCGCATCTGGAGCAAAGGCCGCGCCTCCGGCCATGTCGAAATCGAAGGATTTTTGCCCAATAGTCTTCTACGTCTGGCCAACTGCCAGGGCACGGCGGACGCAACATCACCGGGCGAATCACAAAAAAAGAGGGTCCTGGACCGAATCGAGCGATCTCTGCCGGAATTCCTCAAGAAAATATTCCCTGACTGCGAATTGACCGTGTCGCCGGCGACAGTCATGCGCAACCCCGGCGGAGAGAGCGAACTTTGACCGCGCCCTCGTCTGCGCGCTCAATCCGTTAACGGCGTCCAGCCTTCCACTTCGCCGGTCGCGACCGTCGGCGTGGTTATCGATGGCGGAACCGCCGGTACCCGTGTTGCTTCCTTGATTGGGGTTTGTTGTGTTCTGGCGTTCTTGCGTTCCAAGAACCTGATTCGTTCCGCGACCAGGGCCGAGAACGTCGCGGTATCCACCTGTAACTGGTGCGCGGTGACGAGGGCGGCGTCGATTTTGGCGACGAGGAATTCACGGCGAGCCTTCGGCGTGAAGGGGGTGTTGACCGCCTCGAGAAAACAGCCCTTCCCGGGAACGGTCCTTATGACGCCGAGGCTTTCCAATTCCGTGTACGCCTTGGCGACGGTATTGCGATTCAAGTGTAGCTGCCTGGCAAGAGGCCGTATGGTGGGTAATGCGTCCCGCGGCTTAAGGGTTCCCGCAGCGGCTGCGTAACGAACCTGATCCACCAATTGGCGATAGACCGCGGTGGCGGCGTTGAAATCGATCTGAAATATCATTCTGTCATAGGACAGTATGACGATGTCCTGGGGGGAGTCAAACCTTTAAATATCAGAATTCAGCGCCCCTGTCTCGGTCGTCCAGCGGGTTCGTTCAAAGCCCCGCAAGCGAGTAGCGCAACGCCCAGCCGCGTCCCCGCCCGGTTAGCAGCCAGCACGAGAGCAAAATCAGGCAGAAGTTCTCAAAAAGCTTGGCGCAGATGAACACTTCCCCAGTCCCGCAGCCGCAATCGAATTTTACCGCGCAAAAAGGAATCAGCCTGGCCGCTTCCAAAATCAGGGCGCGATGCCACACCACCGCGGTAAATGGAACAAGCACGGCCACAAGCGTCAGCGCTGTTCCGCGCACGCCAATACCCAAAAGCAACAGCACCCCGCAACACGCCTCGAACCACGGCAAGGTGGCGGCGATCGAGTTCAGCAGAAACGGAGCATGCACCAAATCATACTGCCGCACCAATTTCAGGAACGCGACCGGGTCCAATACTTTCTCCAGCCCCGTATACACGAACAGCGCTCCCAGCAGCCATCGTGCGCCGATGGCGGCCAAATCGATGATCGCGCCTTGCGTGTTTGATCGGACGCCGGTCATTTTGCCTGGCCTGCGACGTTGCCGCTGTTGCGCGCGCCCTGCTCGACCGGCAGATGGTTCTCCGTCCAATCGGTATAACCGCCGCCGTACACGAACAATTTCTGGTTCGGGACGCCGTCGTCTCGAAGCAGGATCGCCGTCGTATCGGCATCTTCGCATTCGCCGCCAGTGCAATAAACCACCACCTGTTCTGCCGCCTGGCAAGCCGTCAGTGCCCCGGCCAGTTGCTGTTCCGGGTGATACGGGTCCAATTGGTATGCGCCCGGAATGTGGCCGTCGTTGTAGTGCCCCGGATCGCGCGCATCGACAAACACGATCATCCCTTCCTGGAGACGGGGATCGTGAAAGAGTTCCATCGCCCTGGCCCGGCTGACCGGTTGCAGCCCTTTGTCCTTCAATCGCTGGTCAACTTCGTCCACCGGCGGTTCCTGGTTGGTGTTCGCCGCCGCGGTTGAGGGATGGGAAATCGGCGCCGGCGCGACGGCTTGGTTGGTTCCGCCGGGAAAATAATTGCGCTCCAGTTTCAACCCGCGCGGCGAAATGTCATTGGCGGCGAAAGCAAAAGCCGCTGCCGCCAAAACGACAACCACAGCTTCCAGCACGACCCTGGCAACGGTGGAAGGACGCCTCGGCACACCGTCAGGGATTTGGCGGCGCGGCGCCGTTGGTGGACGTTCGCTTGACCATCGGCGGAACCGCATACTGGCCGGCCAATCCGCGAGGGTGCGGCTGCTGCAAAATCGGAATCGTGATCAGCGGGTAGCGCGGGTGGTTGGACTTGACGGTGACCTGCACGTGCTGGCCCGCCGGAATCTCAAAATCCGGCGGCACCGCCACCAGCATGTTGAACATGTTGCGCATCGGCCCGGGTACAATCTTCACATCAATGCGGCTGTCGCTGCATTGAGGCTCCTCAAGGACCAGGGCCGCATTGCCGTTTCCTCGAATGAAGACCCGATTGGTTGTCCAGCGTCCGGCCGTATGTATCAACGTGATTTGCGCCGGCGAAAACTGCACCGCAGGTTGCACCGCGGCGATGGCCGTGACGCTCAACAACGGGACGCTCGCCAGCGACGTCTTGAGCGTAATGGTCGCCGGCGCGTTTCCGCTATGAAACGGAGGCTCAACAGTGACGACCAATTCATATTCCTTGCCCGGCGTAACTGTCTTTAATTCGCTGGTGAAGGATTTGTTGCTGCTGATCGGGTCAGAAACGGTCACGTCCGACTCGGTCTGATTGACAATCCGCACCGACGCCGAGGCGGCGTTGGTGGCATCGGGCTGGACAGTAATGATAGCCGATGCCGGCCTGACATCCAGCGGTTTCCATATTGACCCGCGCAGCGACAACGTTGCCCTGGACTGATTTTTTGCGTTGGAAAAGACATCAATCGTCTTGGCGACATTGCCGGAATAATGCGCGCTGTTGAACTGGATGGGAATTGTGCCTGTCTGGCCGGGCTCGATTCGGCGCGTATATTGACCCGCCGTCGTGCAGCCGCAGGAAGGTTTGACATTGGTAATCTCCAGCGTGCTGGTTCCGGTGTTGGTCACGATGTAAACATGTTTGACCAACTCCCCGGCCGCCGCTTTGCCGAAATTGTATAACTTGTTGTCGAAGTCAATCATGGGCGCGCCGGTGGCCTCGGCCGGCGCGGGTGTGGCGACCTGTGCGGTCAGGCGCGCGCACGCGCCGATCATGACGAGCCAAATCACACCGGTATGGATGCGTGGAAATTTCATATGCATTTTGCTACTTATAGAAGCCGCATCCGGCCCTTAAGTCAAGCCTCGCCACAAGCATAATCGGGGGGCGGCATCAGTGGAGTTCGGCGGTATGCCGGCGTGCCAGGAAGTGCAGCCAACGCCGGGTGACCGGGCGCTGGTTTATTTTTGCAATGGCCTCGGCATACAAAGCCAGTTGCGGGCGGTAAAGTCCGATCTTGTCGTCTAATTGGTCGCCCGGAAACTGGTCCGTTTTGAAATCAAGCAACCATATCTCTCCGGGCAGGAAAACCGCCAGATCAACCGCTCCTTGGACCACCACAAATTCCTCCGCTCCCGCCGCCGCAAAGTCTTTGCAACCCAGTTGCGCCAATTCCCCCGGCGCGAACCGCGCCGTGAACGCCAATTCACGCCGAATCGAGCCTCGCGCGCCGAGCAATTGCCGGCCAACCGCCGATTTCCAAAACGCGGCCAGCGCCTCCAAATCCAGGCAGGCAGCCTCCTCGGGACTCAGTTTCCCGCTGCGGCGCAGGCGTTCTGCTTCGGCCCGAAGCAGGTCGGTGGATTGGGTCCGCTCCAGCGAGACTGATTCGAGAAAAGTGTGATGCGCCGAGCCAATTTCCGCCGCCGTCAACCGTCCGGTGTCTCCGGGACGTCGCGCGGGCTGCGAGTCAAATACAAATAGGCGCGATGTTTCCTCCTCCTGGTCCGAAATCCGCCGGCGCAGCAGCGATACGGAGGCCTTGGCCGGCAGCTCCGTCTCCGCGCGAAATGAATAACGCCAGTCCAGGCGATCACGGATTTCCGGGGTGATGTCCGTCTCCTCCGGGGGGGGAGCAGTCGCAGGCTCCGTGTTTTCCACGGAGGGATTTTCTTCGTAAACGGTCCAGCTCAGCAGCGAATTGCCACCGGACTTTCCGGGGTCCGCCGTCAAGGCGAGCCAGGGGCCGATCCAGTCGAGATAACTGGCGCCCCCGAGAATTTCCGCGTCGCCCAGCCCGCTTTTTGCGCGCGCCGGCCAGCGTTCCTCGAAGCTGATCGAGGAGGCCGTTCCCGCCAGAATGAGGCGTTGCGCCGCGCGGGTGACCGCCACGTAGAGCAGGCGCATTTCCTCGCCGAGAATTTCCCGCCGTTGCCGGCCCTCTGCGAGCCAGTGCGGCAGGCTGGGATAAAATTGGGCCGCCTCCGGCGGTTTGACCTGCGGGCAAATTCCGTATTTGTCGTCAATCAGAATTCTCTGCTTGAGGTCCTGGAAATTGAATCTTTTCCCAAGGTCCGCCACCGCGACCACCGGGAATTCCAGCCCTTTGCTCTGATGAATGCTCATCAGCCTCACCGCGTCGCTTTCCGGCGCCGCCGCCGGTTCAATGTCAATTTCGCTTTCCTGTTGCGCTTCAAGGAACCCCAGAAACCGCCGCAGACTCTCCCCGCGCCCTCCGTCAAACTGCCGGGCCAAATGAAGAAACCGCTCCACGTTTCCTCGCCTTTGTTCGCCGCGGTCGCAGGCCGCCGCCCAATCCGCGTAATGCGTCTCGTCAATGATCTTTTCCAGGCACTGCGAAACGGCCACTCGCCGCGCCAGCCGGCGCCAGTCGCGGAAACGCCTCAAAAAGCGCCCGGCGATTTCGGCGGCGGGTGAACCTTGCTTTTTTTCCTCGTTGCGCTGCCAATCGACGAGCGCGGTCCAAAAACGGCCTCCAGGACAGGCGATCCGAACGACCGCCAGTTGGCTGGAAGTCATTCCAACCAGCGGCGATCGCAAAACCGCCAGCAAAGGCAGGTCCTGCAACGGATTGTCCAGCAATTCCAGCAGCGCCAGCAAGTCGCGCGCCTCCGCGCTGTCGTAAAAGCCGCCGCGGACTGCGACCAGCGGAACGCCCTGCCGGCTGAACTCCTTGACATAGGCCGCGGCCTTTCCGCGTGGCGAGCGGAGCAGGATCACCATGTCCCGCCACGTCGGGGCGCGGCGCGCGTCTCCGTCCAGGATCGATGCGTTCTGCTCCTTCAATTCCATCAGGCGCCGGCAGACAATTCGCGCTTCCTTTTCCGCGTCGGACGCGTTTTCGCCCTCTTCGTCCTGGCTTTTGCGGACGGACCGGCGCAGGTGGAGTTCCACCGGCGGCGGGATTCGCCCGTCCGTCGCCAGCGCGGCGCGACGCTCGCGCGCGCCAAAGCGCAGGTGCGCCGCCGGGTCGTAGGCCACGCCCCCCACGCTCTCGCGCATCAGCGCCCCGAACAGGGCGTTGACAAAATTGAGGATGCCCTCGTGGCTCCGAAAATTCTCCGACAGACCGAGAACCCGCCCCGGGGCACCCTCCTTCTCCCACTGCGATCTGTAGTTGACAAAAATCCCCGGATCGGCGAGGCGGAAACGATAAATGCTTTGCTTGACGTCGCCGACCAGGAAGCGGTTGCCCGCGGCGCCTTCGCCGGAAAGGGCCTGGATGATCGCTTCCTGCGCGCCATTGATGTCCTGAAACTCATCGACGAAAACCAGGCGCAGTTGGGCCTGCCATCGCCGCGCGATGGCGCTGGGGCGGTCGCCCTCCCACAGCAATCTCAACGCAAACTGCTCCAGGTCCTGAAAGTCGATCCCGCCTGCCTCCCGTTTGGCCCGGGCAAAGGCTTCCTCGAAGCGCCTCGTGGCGTCGAGCAGGGCCAGCATCGGCGTTCGCACCCAGCCCCAATCCTCCGCCAGCGGATCCCCCTGGCCGGTGGCGCAAAGTGAATGCAGGAACGCGGCCTCCGCAAAAATCTCCTTGACAGGTTCCCGCAGCAGCGTCTTGCCGCGCGGCCAGCTTTTATCGGCCTGGAGGATCGTTTCCAAAGCCGCCCCGAACTCCCGTGGCGAGGGCCGTGGCGGCAAACGGTTGAGCGCAGCGGCGCACTGCGCGGCGTTTTCGTTGGCCGGCGGTTGTCGTTGGAGCGCCTCAAGCCATGCCCGCCGCCGGTCCTCCAGCGCTTCGAGGAGCCAAAGACGCCATTCCTCCGGCTCGTCGCGTTGGAACCGGGCTGTTTGCGACGCCAGCCAGGCCGCCGGATCGCGCAGCGTCCGCGAATATCGATGCACGCGGCCAATTGCCTCGCGCACCGGCTGGTCCCAATCGCCGCCCTGGGCCTGGATAAGCTGCTGGATGGCCAGTGCTTGCGACGTTTTCGAGTCATAGACCTCGTCCAATACCCCGTCGAGCGTTTGCCGGGCGAGCACCTCCGCTTCTTCTCCGGACAAAACCGTCAACTGCGGGTCCAGTCCCAGGTCATGGAAATGCTGGCTCACGAGGCGAAAACAAAAGCTATGCAACGTCGAGATATGCGCCGTCTCCAGGAGGGCCAATTGCTCTGCCCGGCGGGCGTCGGACATCGGGGCGGCCTCCAGGCCCGCGCGGAGCCGCAACCGCATTTCCGTGGCGGCCGCCTGCGTGAAGGTGACCATGAGTATCTCATCGACGCTTGCCCCGTTTGCCTCATCGACGAGCCACGCCAGGCATCGTTCGATCAGCGTGCGGGTCTTGCCCGCCCCCGCGCCGGCGACGACTAGAATATTGCCCTGGGCGGCAATGGCTTGTTTTTGTTCGAGGGTCACGGAGTCCAAGTGGGGAAGAAGATTAAGAGCAGGAACCGGGAACTGCCACCCTTTTTTAGTACAGGGCGGACGCCTCTGAATACTTGGGACTCGGTGGCAGGCCGGGCGCCCGTCGCGTGAGGAGCAATTTGAGAACGAAGGTTGGTTTTATGATCAATGGCGTCCGATTATATTGACTATTTCTCTTGATCTTCAGTGCCACCCAAATTTGCGATTCGGTGGAGGCAGTGCGCCCGTCGCCGCAGGATAAATGAAGGGTATTTGAGAGCGAAGAGTGCTTAAGAACCCAGTGTGTCTAAGAAAGCAGTGTGGTTTCATAGTCGCCCGCGTCCGACTATTTTGACTATTTCTCTTGATCTTCAGTGCCGGCCAAATTTATCATACCCGCATTGCGGCTTTCAATGCGGGTATGATAAATTGCCATGAAGCCGAAGCTTCTTTCTTTTCAGACTTTTGCCGCGAAATTTAGATGCGTCTGCGCTGGCTTTCGGGAGTTTTGCGTTCGACGAATCGCCGGGGTTGATTTACGGTGCGATTGAATGCCAAAGAACATTCTCAGTGAAGCTTTGGAGAATTCCGCCGACCCGCCGCGTGCGCGGCGCGCCATCGAACAACTGCAAACGACCCCCGCCGGCGCCGCTCTGAGAAAAATATCCCCCGAGCAAGCCCGCGTTCTTTCCGCGCTCTTGAGCGGTTCCCAATCCGCTCTCGAATTATTGTTGGCGCATCCCGATTGGCTGGCGCCGCTGCTCGACCCGGGCTCCTTGCTTTATCCGCGCCGCGAGCAGGGGCTGCGCCGCGAGGCCGAGCAACTGCTCAAGCGTGAGGAATACGACGCCGCTCTGGGCCGCCTTCGCCAGTTCAAGCAGCGCGAAATGCTCCGCATCGCCGCGCGCGACCTCGCCCGTTTGGGCAACGTCTTTGAGATCACCGGCGAACTTTCCGACCTGGCCGATGTCTGCCTGCAAGCCGTCCACCGCCTCTGCCAACAGCAATTGATCCGAAGGCTTGGCCGCCCATTCCACCTCGACTCCGGCGAGGATTGGCGCGAAACCAGCTTCTCCGTGATCGCCCTGGGAAAACTCGGCGGCCAGGAACTCAATTACAGTTCCGACGTCGACGTTATTTTTGTGTACAGCGAGGAGGGGCACGCCTTTGCCTCGCCGCCCCGCCGCGGCGAGCAGACCGGCAAAGGCCTGTCCAACCACGCCTTCTTCGTGCGCCTTGCCGAAATGATGATCGCAGAAATCAGCCGCCTCACCTCTGACGGCGTTCTCTACCGGATGGATTTGCGCCTGCGCCCGGAAGGCAAAATGGGGCCGCTGGCCCGCTCCCTGGCCAGTTACGAAAATTATTACGCCCAATGGGGCCAGACCTGGGAGCGAATGATGCTCATCAAGGCCCGTCCCGCCGCCGGAGACACCCAATTGGGCGGCGAATTCCTCGAAATGGTGCAGCCGTTCCGCTACCCGCAATCCCTCAGCCGCCGCGTCGTCCGCGAGATCGCCGCCGTCAAGCAAAGAATTGAGACCGAGGTCGTCAAGGAAGGCGAAATGGAGCGAAACGTCAAACTGGGCCGCGGCGGCATTCGCGAAATCGAATTCATCGCCCAAACCCTACAATTGCTCAACGCTGGCCGCGTTCCTTTCCTGCAAGGCCCCGCCACCGTCCCCGTCCTCCAAAAACTTGTCAAGTATTCCCTCCTCGCCGCCGACGACGCCCTGGATTTGGAGCGCGCCTACGTCTTCCTGCGCGACGTCGAACACCGTTTGCAGATGGACGCCAATCGCCAGACCCACACCATCCCCGCCGATCGCCACGCCCGCGAGCGCCTGGCGCGCCTGATGGGCTTCGCGACGCTCGCCGATTTTGAGGCCGCCCGCCGCGCGCGCACACGCGAGACCCGCCGGATTTACGACGGCATCCTGGCGGGAGAGGAACCGGATGATGCCGGCCTGCCTCCGGGCGGAATGGACGATGCCCTGCCCCAATGGACAAAAGTCTTGACAGCGCATGGCTTCGCCGACGCCGACCGCGCCCTGCCGATGCTTCGCCTCTTCGTCGAGGGGCCCGATTACGGCCACGTTTCCTCTCGCACGGTGGAATTGGCGCGGGAACTGTTGCGCCGCTTTTTTTCCCTTTGCCCGCGCGCCTCGGGGCCGGCGGCGTCCGCGGAACGCGTTTTGTCGGACCCGGACCGCGTGCTCGTGCGGTTGGACAGCTTCATTGGCGCGTATGGCGCGCGCGCGACTCTTTACGAATTATGGACGCAAAATCCGTCCCTGTTTGAACTGCTCCTCCTGCTCTTTGACCGTTCTGAATTTCTGGCGGAGAGGGCCATTCGCACGCCCGACCTTGTCGATGAGCTGATGCTCAGCGGCCGCCTCAATCGCGCGCGAAGCGCCTCGGAAACACTGGCTGATTTGCGCCACGGCGCCGCCGACACCGATCAGCGCCTGTGGTTGCGCCGTTATCATCAGGCCGAGCTCATGCGCATTGGCTTGCGCGACATCCTGGGCCTGGCGGGATTCGAGCAGAATTTGTTCGAGCTTTCCTGCCTTGCCGACGCCTGCCTCCAATACGCGTTGGAAGTCCTGATGCGAAATCACAAATTGAAAAACCCGCCCTTCGCCATCATCGGCCTGGGCAAACTCGGCGGCCAGGAAATCAATTACGGTTCGGACCTCGACATTTTGTTTGTCACCGATACCCCCGAAAAAAATCTTCCCCAATGCCAGCGCCTGGCCTCCGAATTGATGGAATTGCTCTCCGCCCCCACGGAAATGGGCGCCGTTTTTCAGACCGACGCGCGTCTGCGTCCCGACGGCGAAAAGGGGTTGCTCGTCAACACGCTCAAGGCCCAGGAGGAATACTACCGTCGCCGCGCCGCACTTTGGGAAATTCAGGCCCTGACTCGCGCGCGCGCCGTCGCGGGAGACCTCGATGTGGGCCGGCGGTATGAGCGCCTGGCCTCGTCGCTGGCGAATTTCACCGCCCCCGCCGTGGCCGCTTACGCCCCGGATTGGGAGGCGCAAATCGACCGGATGCGCGGGCGAATCGCCATCGAGCGCACGCCGCCGGGCAAGGAACATTTGGCCATCAAGACTGGCGTGGGCGGCCTGATCGACGCCGAATTTCTCGCCCAGGCGATTTGCCTCGCCCGCGGATGGCACGAGCCTAACACTTTGAACGCGTTGCGCCGCGCGCGTGACGCCGGGGTGCTGGCCCCCGCCGACGGCGCGCCGCTGCTGGCCGAGTACGGCCAATTGCGCCGGATCGAAAGCATCCTGCGCCGTTGGAGTTTCGAGGGCGAGACCCTCCTGCCGGACGATCCGGCGGCGTATCACCGCGTGGCGGTGCGCTGCGGCTTTCCCTCCTCGGCGGAATTTGCGCGCGCCGTGGCCTGGATTCGCGAAACGATACGCTCGGTTTACAACCGCCACTTCAGGCTGCCCCTTGAATCCGGACCAATGGATGGTACATTGATTGACAAGAAAGCGACGTGACATGCCCTTATACGAATACGAACTTTGCGATGGAGACTGCGCGGTTTGCGGGGGCAAATTCACATTGCGCCGCCCCATCGATGCGCAGCCCTTGACGGTTTGCCCGGCCTGCAGCAAGCCCGTGCGCAAAATCATCTCCACCTTCAACTCGCCCCTCAAACTCAAGCCGCTCTCAGTTTCCGACGCCAAAAAGGCCGGGTTCACCGTCCTTAAACGCCTGGGCAAGGGCGAATACGAAAAACAGTAGCCCATCTGCGACCCCCCGCGCGAATTGAGCTCTGTCGCTATGTATAGAAGCGCTCGGATGAGAAGCCGCGGGCTGTCGCCAGCGCCAACTGATCTTTATCGCCCGACACAAAGAGATTCGGACTGATTTGTTCCAGAATGGCGACATGCAAGACATCCGCGCTGCGGGCCTTCAGCCGCGCCGCAAACCCGGCGCTGATCTGGTGGGCATCTTGGAGCACTTCATCCCAATCCACCGCCGCAAACTCGAAGGGCCCGGCTTGCAGCAAATGCGAGAAATACCGCCTCAAGGCCTCGATCAATTCCTGCTCGGGCGGATGCGGTCGCAGGCACAAATCCCGCAACGTGTTGATCGTCTCAAACCGGGACCAATCCGATATCAGAAAATCGTCGCCCTGATGTTTGGCAAACCAAACACGGGCTTTAGCGTTGAGCGGATCAGGTTTGTACAGCCAGGAAACCAAAAACGACGCATCCGGATAAATCGTCATTTCCGCAAGTCCCGCAGAGCGGCCTGGGCATCCTGCGCGGGAGCACCCTCACAGAGACGGTCCAACTCCGCATGTATCTGCGCCGCCGTAAGCCGTCCCCGCTTGCGCCGGGAGAGCACCAGCGGTTCCTTGCCGTCCTCCAATTGCAACGATTGACCCGGCTTTAAGTGAGAGGCCGCGGACGGATTACGTACCAATTCTCGTTTTGAGAGCGTCTTCACGCTGACAAATATGTCAGCAAATCCACAAATTTGCAAGCCAGCCCGCCAGTGCGGCGCGCTAGACCCCCTCATGGAAACAACAGCCGGTAAAATGTTCCCGGACCGCTTATAGTATCCGTGAAGCAGTTAAGCCCGTTTGTGATAAAGACCGACGACGCCAGCGACTCCCAGCCGTTGGTCGCCGCCAGATTGGTGCTCGATTCCAGATCAAAGGAAACCGCTGACACCGGCCAGGAGACGAACAGCACGCTTGAATTTGTTTCCAGCGCCACGCTCAAAGTCCGTTGCGCGGCATCGAAAAAATAGGCCCTCGCGTACGCGAAATTATTGTCCACACTCAAGTTTCCCTCCGCAATACCCAGATAGGCCAGGTTGGTAATCACAACCGGCGCCGACGCCGTGGCAACGACCTTCATCGAAGCGCTGGCGTTGTTGCTCAGAACCGGGAAGGTCCAGATCAAATTGCCGTCGCTCTCCGTGATGCTGCCGACGCTGGCGTTGGAGGAAACCACCGTCAAACCCTCCGGAACGCTATCGGTCACTGACATCCCCGTGGTCATCGACGGCCCCTCGTTTGTGACCGTCAGCGTGTAGGTGACATCGTCTCCAATCGCTGCCGCCACCGGACTGACGCTCTTTGTCAACAATTCCAGGCTGGATTTGGTCGCCGTAAAATCATTCGAACTCGCGTCGCTCCCGTAAGGAGTCACCACCGTGATCGGCCCGCTCGCGGCCTTGACAGGCACAGCCGCTTGCACCTCGTTGGTCGATACGCTGATCGGCGTTGCGCTCACGCCGCCGAATTCCACATTGGTCACATTGAACAGGCTCGTGCCGCTGATCGTCACGATCGTCCCCGCCGGGCCATAGCCGGGGCTGAAACTGTAAATCCTGGGCAAAATGACAAACACATTGGTGCTGATAAAAATCCCCCCCGGCGCGGTGATCTCGATCAACCCGGTCGTGGCATTGGTCGGAACAACCGCGCCGATTTGCGTGGGCGAATTTGTAAAACTATAATTGACTCCGTTGACGCTGACGGACGACGCGTTGGTCAGGCTCCGGCCGGCCAGCAGAAGGGTCGAGTTGACAATTCCGCTGGTCGCGTTCTGCCCGGTGATCCACGGCTGAAGATAAAACAGCGTCCCGCTTGTGCCGGACCCGGCGGCATTGTTGACAGTGATATGGCCCGTGACCGCCCCGGCGGGGACTGTGGCGGTTAACTCAGTCGTCGAGGTGGGTGTCTGGTAGGTCGCGGCGACGCCGTCAAATTCCACCGCGGGATTGCCCAGGCTTGTGAAATTGGCGCCGTTGATCGTCACAGTCGCCCCGCGCACGCCGTAGAGCGGGTCCGTGCCGGTGATCACTGGCTTGGTGCTCGTCACGGTAAAATTGCTGCTCGTCGTGTAAGTGGTCGAATTGCCCGTCACCGAAATCGCCCCGGTGCTGGCGTCGGCGGGCACCGTCGCCGATATCTGCGTGTCGCTGACCAGGGTTGCGGACGCGGCGGCGCCGCCAAATTTCACGGTCGTCGCGCTTGTGAAATTGATCCCGTCAAGCGTCACCGGCGATCCCGCCGGCCCCAGCACGGGATAAAAATCGGTGATGATCGGCCCGGTGGCGTTGGTGAAGTCGTTGGCCGTCGTAAAACTGCTGGTGGAAGTGGAAACTTTGATCGGGCCGATACCGGAGTTGCTCGGCGCATAAGCCAGGATGTAGTTGACGCCGTAGCCGGTGATGGTCCCGGCCTTGCCGTTGAAGCTCACTGCGGTCACAGCGCCCAGGTTGAATCCGCCAATGGTCACCGCCGTGCCGGCTTCTCCCAGCGTCGGCGAAAAGTTCGTGATAATCGGCCCCGCGCTCGTCGTGAAATTAGTGCTGGTCGTGAAGCTCCCCATGTCGGTTGTCACGGTGATCGGCCCCGTCGTCGCGCCGGTGGGAACCGTGGCGTCGATTTCCGTGGTGGACGTTATCTCGGCGCTGGCGGTCGTGCCATTGAACTTGACGGTCGCCGGCGAAAAGAAATTCCCGCCCGAAATGACGACATTCGTGCCATAAGCGGCCGCCGGCGGCGAAAACCCGGTGACGGTCGGAAGCGTGCCCGATGTGAAAATATTCGTGCTGACGTTGGTTCCCGCGCTGGTGATGACCGTGATCGGCCCGGTCGCCGCCCCCTTGGGAACAGTCGCCTCCACTTCCGTCGAGGCAATGTACGTGGCTTTGACGGTCGCGTTGGTCCCGCTGAATACCACCGTCGTGCCGCTGGCGCTGAAATTCGCCCCGAAGATCGCCACCAGTGTCGGTGATGTGCCGCTTTGCGGTGAAAAATTGGTGACAAGCGGCGCCACCTCGAAGCTCTCCCCGCTGGTCACCCCGCTGCTCCCGCTGAAGACCTCCAAAGGCCCGGTCGTGGCCCCCACTGGCACCACCACCTGCAATTGACCGTCCGAAACCGTGTTGAAATCCGCCGGCGTCGGAGTGTCGTTGTTGAACTCAACCAGGGTCGCGCTGCTCAAACCGGACCCGAAAATATTGATGACATTCCCCGGCTGCCCGA
This sequence comes from Vulcanimicrobiaceae bacterium, assembly GCA_035511075.1. GTDB lineage: Bacteria > Verrucomicrobiota > Verrucomicrobiia > Limisphaerales > Palsa-1400 > DATAUD01. The sequence goes on along the minus strand of DATKFW010000032.1, from coordinate 25,791 downwards.
ACGACGGCGAAAAACTGCTTATGGACGAAGCCCATGCCGGTTGCCAGAAAAAAAGCGCCAGCATTGCCACCGCAATGGGCAGATCGGATAAATTCCTCCTCGTCCAGCTACGAAACATAACATTCCTGAACAAAATTGCGGATCACCCCCAATTCTTGTTCCCCGGCAATGGTATGCGCCTTCACGAATTCATGCCACTGAATTTTCAGGCCCGCGCGCGTCAGTGATTCGATTTGCGCGCGCACCTGATCGATCGGGATCAGGGGGTCTTGCGTCCCGTGCGTTATCAGGAAGCGCTGTTGCCGGGCCTGCGGCGAGAATTCCCGCGCCAGCCTTTCCGGCTCATGCGCGTAACCGCTGATCCCCACGATCCCGGCCAGCCGATGCGGATAGCGCGCTCCGATTTCCAGGGACATCAGGCACCCTTGCGAGAACCCCAGCACCATCGTCTTCTCCGTCGGAAATTTCTTTTCCCGCGTGCTGTCCAGCAGCTCAAAAAGCAGCCGCCGGCTCCGCTCGATGCCCGGCCCCGGATCCCCATACAAATCGTACCAGGAAAACCCCCCGTAATACGGGTCGGGCCCGTTGACCAGCAGATAATTCAACCAGGGCAGCTCCAAAGCCTCCGGAAGCCACCGGTAACCCTCCATGCTGTCGCCTAATCCATGCAGCACGATCATCAATCCCGCCCCGGTATCGCGGCGGGCCTCGATAAGTTCGGTGTCAAGCACTCGTCACTCCTGTTTTTGGGAATACGGGCCCGGCTCAAGTTTGAACCGCGGATACTTGGGAGCGGCCTTCGACAGGGCGGTCTCCGATTCCTGCCTCGCATTGGCCGCCGCCAGGAGTTCAATCTGGCTTCGCCGGGCCGGCCCGTTGCGGCGCGGCTTGGGCCGTGTATAAGCCGCGTTCGCTTGCAAGAAACGGGCCTTGACGTTGTCCTGCAGAAGCGTCTCCAGCACCTGCCCGCGCAGCCTCTCGCGCAGATTGCCGTCGTCGATGGGAAAAGCCACTTCGATCCGGCGGAAAAAATGGTTCGGCGTCCAATCCGCGCTGCTTAGCCAGACCTCCGGTTGGCACGCATTTTCAAAATAAAAAATCCGGCTGTGTTCGACAAACCGGTCCACGATGCTCCGCACCGTGATATTCTCGCTCAAGCCCGCGACCCGCGGGCGCAGGCAGCAGATGCCCCGCACGATCAAATCAATTTTCACACCCGCCTGCGAAGCGCGATAAAGGGCCGCGATCATTCCCGGGTCCTCCAGCGCGTTCATCTTGGCGATAATCCGCGCCGGCAAACCCTCTTTGGCCTGCCCAATCTCCCGCTCGATCAGCCCCATCATCCGCGCGTGCAACTCGAAAGGCGCCACCACCAGCTTCTTGGTCCCCGGAAACTGGCAGATTCCCGTCAATAAATTAAATAGATTCGTAGCGTCCTCGCCGTACTCCGGCCGGCACGTCAACAGCCCCACGTCCGTGTAATATCGGGCTGTGGACGGATTGTAGTTTCCCGTGCTTAAGTGCAGATACCGCCGGATCGCGTCGTCATCCTTGCGCACCACAAGGCACATTTTGGCGTGCACCTTGCACCCCACCAATCCGTACACCACATGCACTCCCGCCTCCTCCAAGCGCCGCGCCCAAAGCGCGCTCCCGCTTTCCTCCGACCGCCCCTTTAACTCCACCACCGCGGTCACCTGTTTGCCATTGCGCACCGCCTCCATCAATCCCGCGAATATCGGCCCGTCCCCGCCCGTCCGGTAGAGCGTCTGTTTGATCGCCAGCACCTTCGGATCCGCGGCCGCCTGACGCAAAAAATCCGATACGCTCGCGAAGTTCTCATACGGATGATGCAACAAGGCGTCGCTCCGCCGAATCGCCGCGAAGAGGTCCCTCTCATCCCGCAATTCCGCCGCCACCGGCGCCACAAATGGCGGATCGCGCAATTCCGGCCAATGGTCCCCCTCCGCCACCGCCATCAACCGGATTGGGTTCAGCGGCCCGTCAATTATAAACAAATCGTCCTCTCCAAGCCCCAGGTTTTCCAGCAGAAGCACCCGGATTTCCAGCGGGCACCCCTGCTCGACCTCCAGCCGCACCGCCTCGCCCTGCCGCCGGTTGCGCAATTCCCCCTCCACCGGCTTGAGCAGGTCCGCCCCCGCCTCCGGGTCGCTGTAAAGCTCCGTGTTCCGCGTCACACGGAAATGCCAGTAGCCCAGGATGTCCGCCCCCGGAAACAAGTTGGCCTGGTAATGCCCGATCAAATCCCCCAGAAAAAGATAATGCTGCTCATGCAATTTGCGGCGCGGCAATTTCACCAGCCGCGGCAATACCCGCGGCACCTGCACCACCGCCAGTCGCCGCCGCCGCTCACCCCTTTCACTCAAGTCCATTTGCACGATCGAATTGAGCGATTTGTTGAGCAGTTTCGGAAACGGATGCGCCGGGTCCAGTCCCAGCGGCGTGAGCACTGGCCGGACCTGTGCCCGATAAAATTCATCCACCCATTCCGTGTCCGCTTTGGAAAGCTCTTTGAAATGAAAAAAACAAATCCCGCTCTTGGCCAGGTCCACGCGCAGATCGTTGCGCCAGCACGCGTACTGCCGCGCGACCAATCCCCGCACTCGCCGGTTGATCGCCCGAAACGTTTCCGTCGGCGTCAACCCGTCGGGGCTTCGATGCGCCGGCGCGCTTTCGATCTGTTGTTTGATCCCGGCCACGCGCGTCTCGAAAAACTCGTCCAGGTTGGCGCTGAACATGCAAAAAAACTTCACCCGCTCCAGCAGCGGCGTGCTTGCGTCCAGCGATTCCTCCAACACCCGTTCATTGAACGCCAGCCAGCTCAATTCCCGGTTGATCAGGTGTTCCGGTCCAATTTTTAGGGGTTTGGTTCGCATGACGCCCTCGCGGCAGAGTGAATCTATACGAGCCTCCCCCAAGTTCAAGTTCAGAACCGGTTTGCCTTGCGTTTGATTCCGTTTATGCTTAGAGTTGCGCGGAAGAACCACACCCGATGACAAATTCGATCAGTGTCGAAGGCAAATCCGTGCGCAAACGGGCGTGCGCCGCGCCGCCGCCGGCCGCTTTCACCCTCATTGAATTGCTCGTTGTCATCGCGATCATTGCCATCCTGGCCGCGATCCTTCTACCCGGTTTGGCGAGGGCAAAAATGCAGGGCCAGTCCACCTCCTGCCTCAACAATATTAAACAACTCAATCTGGCCTGGGTTTCCTACGCCTTGGACAACCGGAATTTGATGTGTCCCAACTGGGTCAACAACGCCAACGCCTGGATCGACGGCGTAAACGGCGATGTCACCACCGCCATGGGCGCCACCAATACCTCCCCCATCACAAAAGGTCTGCTTTATTCCTATTGTCCCAACTACCACATCTACCAATGTCCCGCCTGCATCGTCGGGAGCGACCAGGATGGCCTTACCAAGCTCATTGTCGTGCGCAATTACTCCCTGGAAGGCCGTATGGGCGGCGCCAACGACCCCTCCGTCAACACCGACTACGTTTTGGGGCCGGACTATCCCCAATACTCGAAAATGGACCAAGTCCTTTGGCCCGCCCCTTCGCTGGCGATCAACTTCGTGGACGAGAGTATCAACACCATCGACGACGGTTTTTTTGCCATGGACACGCAGCAGTCTTATTGGCAGAACTCCCCAACCGTCCGGCATCTCAAGGGCACCCAGTTTGGCTTTGCCGACGGCCACGCCGAACACTGGTCATGGAAGACACTCTCTGCCGAACAAGACCTTGACGCCTCCGTAAATCTGGGCGGTGGCCGGACCACATTGCCGGACCTCATCCGTGTGCAAAACGCGGTTTTTCTCGCCCAGCCCTGACCATCGCCCTTTGCCCTCCGCTTCAAACAGGGGTAATCCATCTATGGACAAATCACCATTAAACCAGACCCGCTCCGGGCCGTTCCCGGAAGGGAGGACTCAATGCCACGCGGGTTTGTTTCATTTTTCCATGGCGCAATTTCTCGTCGCATTGATCGTTCTGCTGGTCGTGTATCCTTTCGTCGCCGCGAGCAAGATCGGAGACTTGATCGAGAACGTCCTGATGATGATCATACTCATCTCGGCCGTCATGGCTGTCGGCGGCAGAAGCTGGGTGTTGACGATTCTGTTGGTCATTCCCGCCCTGGCTGGGCCGTGGTTGAATCAAGTGCTCCCTTTCTGGGTCACTCATTGCGCCCGCATGGTTTTCGTCGCCTTCGTCGTCGTTCAACTTCTCCGGTTCATTCTCCGGTCTCCCCGCGTAAACTCCGAGGTGATGTGCGCCGGCGTCTCCGCCTACCTCATGATTGGTTAGTGGTGGTCAACAGCCTATCTGGCCGTCTCTCAATCCACTCCCGGCGCCTTTACCGGGCCCCACCTCAATGCCAATCAGGCCTTAAATCATTTTGACGCCCTCTACCTTAGCTTTCTCTCGTTGACCTGTCTGGGCTGCAACGACATCACACCTCTGTCCAAAGTAGCCCGCATGCTCCTGGTGCTGGAATCCATCACCGGCGTCCTTTTTGTGGCCGTATTGATGGCGCGGCTGGTCGCCCTCTACACCCGGGCTGTTGAACGAGGGTCGGACAACCAAACCAAGTCGTAATCGCCCGCCCTACGGAAGATGGATTTTGTTCAGCGCCGCTTTTCGCTGGGCGCAATCACTGTCCGGCTTTAGCTGGCCGGTGGCTTTGTCGATGCAATCCATGTTGAGCGCCTTGGCGATCGGCGTGGCGACTTTGGCGACCAGATCGCCCAAGCCGAATTTCCTGCGCTGTTGAACAATCGGCCCGGCTTGTTTGACGAAGGGCTTTTGCGGCGTAATCGGCGCGGCCGTCTTTGCCGTTGAAATGACCGGTGCGGCGGCCGGCGCCATCGCGAATTGCTTGCGAATGCCCTGGTAATCGGCGTCGCTAAGTTGGATGAACGGCGCGCCGGCGCGTTGAACGACCTTGCCCACTTTCATATAGGCTTCGACGAATCCGGGTTTGCGCGAGGCGGCCGCCAATTGCATCCGGCCAACATGGACAAAGCGATCTCTCACGGCGGGTCCATTCGACATGCTCATGGCGGGTCTCCAAAGAACGGGTCACCCAGCGCGCAATCGCCGGGCGTCAGGCAGCCGGAGGCGCATTGCGAGGGGTCGCCTTCGCAAGCGGTCACGAACTGGCCCCAGGTGTAGTCCGTGAAACAACTGCCGTAATTGGTGACGGGCCAAAGTGTGTATTCCGGCCCGTAGGGATATTCGGTGTTGCAGAGGGAAGGGTCCGGGATGGGAAGATCAAACTCATAGCCGCACAACGCGGCCGTGCCGGTCGCCTTGCACGCCTGCTGATAGTAGATGGCGCACCCGGCATTGGAACACCAGGTGCCCACGATGTAAGCGGTGGAATCGGGCAGCAAAAACGCGTTTCGGACGACGTTGCCGCTGCCGCCTCCGACGGCGTAGATGGAAGAGTTTGGGAATTCAGCCTCGCCGCATGGGAACGCGCTATTATTTGTGGAAGTGTCGCCGCCGGCGGGCGTCGTGGAACTGGGATCGGTCATGAACCCGGACCAGTTATATTGCCACGGGGATGTCTGCGTTGCCCAAGCCAGACTGAGCGGGGAGACGGAATTGAAATTGGCATTCACCCATGTTACGGCATTGGCGTTGTCGCCGCAGCCGGAGGCGCTGCCGACGCCCAGTTGCATGTATTTTTGCTGGATGCAGCCAGGGTTATTGGAGCACCCGCAGCCGCATTCGCCCGAGGTGAGTTGGCGTCCGAACATATTAGGTGTCGGGAGGGGCGAGCGCCGCGAGTCCCATAGCGTTGAATGGAAAATCCCCGCAATTGGGACTCGCGGCGCTCGCCCCTCTCGAAGGATGATGGTTCGTTTTCATGTGTTCCCCAGCGCCGTCGTGTAATAGGCGCTGACCAATGCCTGGCGATAAACAGTGGTCGGCGTTCCCTCGATGCTCACACAATCAGTCACTTCCCGCAGCTTGACCGCGCCCAGAGCCGACCAATCGAACCCGTCCGGCACGTCGCTGATTTTCAATTGAATCGTCGCCGTGACTTCGTCGTCATCGTCCTCCAGCACAAGCGTCCCGCTGGCGTTGAGGTGCGCGAAGCTGTTGATTGCCCCGCCCGAACCGTCCGCAAGATGCACCACGGGAACGTTCGGCGCGCCCAACCCCCCGTAATCAACCGCGCCGATCGCGTCGTGCGTCACCCCCGGGGCGCCTTCCGTGTAATCGCTATTGTTGGTCAACCAATCGGCCAGGTCCGAGGGAAGCGTGTTCAAGTTTGGCACGGCGTTGTTCGGGCTGGGTCCCTGGTCCGGCGTATAACTGCCCAGTTGGCCCCCGCTATTGGCGCCGTTGGTGATATTGCCCCCGATGGAATAATACCAGCGCGGGCCGCGGTTGACCCGCAATCGCTCCACAAAATCCCTCGCCCCCAAATGCTCCGCAGGCCCGAACGCGAGCGTCGTGCGCCCGCTGACCAGATTGTAGGCGACGCTCTGGACGCACGCATTCATCGTCTCCCATTCGGCCAGGCCGCCTGTCAAATTCAAATTGTTGCCCATCGGGCACTGGTCCGTAATCTCCGTTTCCTGGATCGTGAACGTGCCTTCGTATTGCGGGATGCTTTCAATATTGTAAATATATCCCGCCAGGCCGTAGGGAACGATCTCCCCCGCGCTCGTAACGCCGTAAGTTCCTCCAGCAAGGTTGGTAAGTGTGATCGTCGCCGTTTTTTCATGGTAATTGATCGTGCTGTTTGCGACGGAACTTGAGCCGTCGGAACTATTTTGGCTGTATTTGAACTTGGCCCGCACGACGCATTTCTTGGCGACTCCGGGCGACCCGCCTCCGGAAACCATCCACGGGGCGATCTGCCCGGTCATAAGCCGGTAGGAATACGTGCCCAGATCGACCGCCGTGTTGGATTGATCAACCACCGTTGCCGGCGCGCCGGTGGCGTCGTAGAGCGCCAGGTTGGTGACGCTGGCCAGCTCCGGGAACAGCGCCGTCCAGAATGTGAGCGCATTGCTGTCGCTTGCGGGATCGCCCACGTCCACCGGGACGCTCCCGATTGTGGCGCTGAGGCTTTGTGAGCCTTCCATGTCGATTGTTGTGGTTTGTGAAGCAAATGTCCGCCCATTGTCCTGCATCGTCGCTTGCGTGCCGCCGGCGATGTATGTCGCGTTGGCGGCGACGAAATTGGCCGGCGTTTGCAAAAGCCCGGTGATGCCCAGGCCCTCCATGACAGTGCCGCCAACCGTCGTGGCGATGTCATTGACGACCTGTACAACCGATTGCCCGTTGTTGCTGGACGTGATCCGGAATTTGAGCGCGATGGCGGCCGGGATAAGGTCATCGCGGCGTTTGATTCTGAAATTTTCTGTCTGGCTCATTATTTTGGAGTGCGCGCACATGTGCGCGCTTTAGAAGTGCGGCGATATGTCGCCGCACTCCAAGGTCGGTGAATAGCTCTCATGGGTAAGGAAGCGTGATGTTGGGCAATTGATCCCTCGTGCTGATGTTGAGCATCGGCGGACTCAGCGAGTAATCAAACCAGGTTACCGGGCTGCCCACCGCCCCGATCCATCTCAGCATTTTACGCATCGCCTCCGCGCACGTAATATCGTTGACGCTGTCCAGCGGCGCGCGCAGGACGGTGATCAGGTTTGCGCTGGCGCTGGTTTTCCCGCTCGCCGCAAACCCAGCGATGAAGTCCGGGATCAGGCAATGCGCGCTCGGGCTGACAAGCAAATCGTAATTGGTCCCGTCGATGTCCGCCGTCAGCGGATCAAATTGGACCTGCGGGCTCCCGTAGGCCGCCGTCGTCTCGGCGATCACGTAGCCGGTAATTTCTTTTATTTGCTGGGCGATCGACATCAGGTTGGTCGCGTCGCTGCCGGGGATCGTGTCCGCCGGGCCGATCAGGGCGTTGACGCTCTGCCCCAGAACAACCTGGCTGCGCCAGTCCGCCACATTTTCCGTCCCGTTCCACGTCCACCACAGCTTTTGGAACACGAGCCGCTCGAAGAAAAACTCCCACGGCCCGGCGAATTTATACGCGAGCTTTTCCAGCGTCGGCGAGCCGCTCCGAAACGTATCGACGCGATAGCCCACGAACCACACCTGGCCCCCGCTAAACCCACTCGCGCCGACCGGCGGCAGGGTGGGGTTGACGGGGTTGACGCTGGTGGACTCGCGCCCGATCTGGATTGTGATTTGCGCCCCGTAAGGGAACGGATCGGTGGCGTCGGCGGCGAGCATCATGTCGAAGGCCATATTGTCGCCCGCCTGGTTGCTGGCCTGGCGCCGCGCGGAACTTATGTTCCAATCCGCCAGCGTCTTTTCCATTCCCCCGTAGGTGAGCGTCGTGAAGGTCATGGGCAACAAGCCTCAACGCTGCGGCGCGAAAGTGCATTTCGGTTTCATACTTTCAGCCTTCAGTTTTCTTTTTCATGGCGAAGTCCTGTTAAGGCTGTATCGCATTTCCATCTGGCCGAGCCTGTGCTCCAAAGACTGCAATTTTTGACCGTCGTCGGAATAATGCGCCTCCGTCAAATCCAACAGCCGTTCCAACATCGTGTGGATTCCGCTCAAGTGCTCCGCGCTCGCGCTTCTTTGCGCCTCCAGACGGCGATCAATCACCCGCGTTTGCCCGCGCACTTGGTCCCTGTCACGCTCGGTGTTTTCACGATCCTGGGAGACCTCCAGGTCCAGAGGAGCGTCGCGGCCGGTCGCGACGCTCCGGCGGGTTTCGGGTTGGGTTGGTCCGATGCCGTCCTGGGTTCCGGCGGATGGCGCACCGGCGGGAGGTAATTGCGGCAAAGCTTGCGATTCGATTTCCGGCGGATTCTCTTCCGCCCGTTCCGCGTTGACGTTGGAAGTGAAAGTGCCGTGGCGATCCCCGGTCGAATCGTCGATCCTTTGGACGGCCTCCCCGGATTGCTGCGCGGCGCTTTCCAGTTCTTTGAGCGCGTGAGCGACCTGCCTGGCGCCGATTTCGATGCCGCCAGGCATTCTGATTTGAAACGCTGCGCGGGAGATGGGCATACGTCAGGAAATTACGGTTCCGTCTTTTTTCATGGCGCCGCGTTGGTGAAGGTTAGGCCGTAATTGACGCCGGGGATCGGGAATTGGAAGGCACCGGGCGCCCACGGTCCGAGCGCCGGCCTTCCATTGCCCGCGTAATCGGCCGTTGGTATCCCCAGCGACGTGAGAACGCCCGTCAGGTTGGCCCCGGCGTCGATGGCCGGGTTTTGTGGGACGAAGTTGGCGTTGAGTTGCGGATTGATCGTCTGGCCATTAACGTCATGCCCCTGCGATTGCCAGGACTGCCCGCTGTAAAGCGTGCTGAAGTTGACGTAGGCCGCCGAGGAACTTGCGGAAATGCTGAATCCGGTATTTGCCGGCTCGCCGTTCAGGCTCGGCTGGATGTCATAATACAGATTGTAATCGTTCCAAAAATATTCTTCCAACATCAGTTGGTAATAATTGACAGTTACAGCCCCCATATCGGAGATCAGGTTGTTTGTAAAATAGTAGGCGACAGTGCCGGTCGCGCCCGAAGCATCGAGTTCGATGGCTGTTCCATTCCCTGCACCGGCGAAAGTGTTTTGATGAATCTGTCCGATGCAGGGACCGCGATTGCCATCGCCCCACAGGAATACGAACGCATCCGCCGGCGAGGTCCCATCGCTTCCATCGAGCACGTTGTTATAGACCAGTGCGTTGCAGACCGCGCCGGAAGCGAATAGTCCGGCGGAATTGTTGCCGTAACCGGGGCCGACGTGGTTCCCGATGTAAGACACATTGGTGATCAAGCCGCCGTTCTGCGTCCAGACGAAAACACCGTTGTGATGAAAATATGGATACAGGTATCCGTGTGTGGAATCATACGCGTAGTTGTCATCCCAGCATTGCCAGTCGGCGAGCGTGCAACCGCTGATGGTCAGTCCGTTGAGGAACGACGTGGAATTGGCGTCGCCCGAATTGACGCCCCAATTGCAATTGGTGATCGTGCAGTGGACCACTGAATAATTCGAGTTTGCGCCGGGGAAATAACCGATGCTGACCCCGATTTGCGCATCGTGGATGACGCAGTTTGTCACGACGTTTGTCCCACTGTTGGAGGCACTATAGGATACGCCGATCCCGCCCCCCGTCAGATTGGTGTCGCCCTGGTGTCGGACCCACAGGTTCCGGATCATCAGGTTTTTGACAGTGGTGCGCGAGCCGGTCTCTAAATTTATGCCGTTGCAGGAATAAGTGGAGATCGGCAGGAATGAACCGCATTCCGTCGCCTGGATGACGCCGTTGACGCCGCCGTCGATGACCACGTCATTATGCGACTGCCCGTCAATGGCGCAATAATTCGGCGCCGTGTCCCAGATCGGAGCGGACATCATGGCGTTTGACTCGAAGTAAAGGGTCAGCGGGTTGCCGGGCGCCCCGCCGCCGAGAACGAAAATGGAATTGGTAATCGTATCGACGAGGTCCCAGGTGAAACCGGCTTCCCAATTGGGGGTGACATTGAAGTAAGCTTGATTGATGCCGTCGGCGTCGGCGGCGTCGGAGCCATCGCCACGCCCGATGGGGTTTTGGGTGACGAAATAATTCGTGCGGAATTGGTAGGCCCCGATGCTGTTCCGGTTGGCAAAACTTTGCCCGGTGTAATCGCCAAACGCGCCTAGGCTCTGCGCGGCCGCCAACGCCGGCGAACTGGCGTAGGGCACCTCGTTGGTGTCAAGTTCCAGATTGCCGTCAGAGGCGGAATTGTTGTCTTTCCCGATGCCTTGCCAGCCGCTGAAACCGTAGTTCGCTCCCGTAACGGAGTTGGAGTAGTTCTTGGCCACCACGCCGCCGGAACCGAGTTGGTAGAGGTTGGTGCCAAAGTCGACCAGGTCATTGGAGGAGAAATTATACAGGACTGAAAAATCGCTGGAGGAGTTTTCCTGGAAAATGGTGTTCTCCATCACCAGACCGCTCGGCCCGTTCCAGCCAAAGACGGCCCGGTTCTGGCCGACGCCGCTTGTCCAGGGGCGGCAATCGATGGTGCAATTGACGAGAAGTTGCGTCCCGGAAAAGGGATACCAATACGAGGCCGACACCCCGGTGAAGTTGATGTGGAAAATATCGTTGGTGCAGGCGCAGACCAGACTATTTGTCGTATTGATCACCAGCGGCCCGTCCAGTGTCTTGCAGCCATTGGCAACGGTCCGGCAGGCCAGTGTCGCACTGTCGAATGTCGAGTTGGTCAGAATCACGATTCCGTCGTTGACGCCTTGCTCGACGATGGCCCCGCAGAAAACACAATTGCTGAATAGCCCGTAGGAAAATTGGTTGGAAGTCCCCGCGCTGTGCGATTGCCAGCTCGAACTGATCGTGGTGTTGACGCCGCCGTATCCGCCAATAATCCCGGTGTTGGTCAGGTTCGTGCAGTTGTAGTAATAATAGCTATTGCCAAACCCGGCGCTGGCGTAATCCACATAATCGGAAGTGGCGCCCGCGATGGTGTTGTAGGGGCTGCACACGCCTGCCGTGACGTTCGAGTAGATGACGCACGTGTTGGTCCCGACGGAGGTCCGCCCGATCGCGTGTTTGGAGGCGTAGTCGAGGTTGCAATTGCTGATGATGTTTGTTCCATTGATGTTTTGGAGTTCGAGGTTATATCCGGTCCCGCCGCTGTTGTCGGCCGCGCCGGCAATGGCGGTTCCCCATTCTTCCAGTCCGTTGATGACTATGTTGGAGGCGTCGCAAATTATCGCCGAGCTGCCGTCCAGTCCGAAGTTGTGTGAGCGCGTGTAAACGTTGCCGTCCGTTGCCGGATCGGTGCTGCCGAATGGATGGACGTAAAGGTACGTGCCGTCGCAATAGAACGACCCCGCCTGCGCTTCGAGTTCCGACGCCACGGCGGAAAAGCCCGCCCCGGTGTAATGGGTGAGCCATTGCTTGTTTTCCCAGCATACGATGTTCAGAAGATCCGGAGACCCGCCGTCTGTCGTGTAATAAACCGACGCATACCCGGGTTCGACGGTCCAGCCGTCCGCGTTGATGATGGAGTAGGCTTGGACCGCCCCGTTGGTGAACTCGAGATCCACGCCGTTGGCGAGGATGTAAAGCTGCGTGTCGCCGAATACCAGGGGCGACGTGTTGTCGATCGTCACGGTGTCTCCGTGCCCGGGCCGGTTGGTCGTCGACCAGAAAACGACCCCGTCGTTGAGGTTGGTCAGAAAATTGGTGTAGGTCTGCCATGGCGCGCCTGCCAGGCCGGTATTGGAATCGTTGCCGGTCGCGGCGCTCACGAACCATTGGGTTTTGACGTTGTTGGCCGGCCCGTAGCCGAAGATCGAGCTCAGGTAGGCCGCGTCGCCGGCATGCCCCAGGGCGCAAAGCGTCCGCATTCCGTATCGTCCGACCCAGTAAGGACTGCCGCTGGGATTATATGTGCCGCCGGCCCCGTAGGTGAATGTCGAACTGCCGGCCGCGAATGTGACGCTCGTGCCAATGGCCGCAAAAACGCCGTTGGTGTAGGCGTAAGCCTGCGCAATGTGGCTTGAGCCGTTGACGGTATCAACCATGCCCAGCCAAAACCAATTGTTGCTGGGACATTGCATGATGCCCGTCTGCGCTGCGCCGGTGTCGTTGTAGTATTGCGTATTGAGCGCGCCGGTGGGGCTGAGGTCCAGTTCGGCGTCAGTGGTTTTACCGGCGCCGAGGGAATTATCGATCCAGAGCATCCGGGCGACCTTGCCGGCGCCGATATTGTAACTGTCAATATAAAACCACGCGCCGAACATGACGTTGGTGGCCGCGCCGCCGGATGTCGGCATGAGATGATAGGTGGCCGCGTTGACCAGGCTGCTCTCCAGCGCCGCCGACCACCCCGTCCCGCCCAAAGTCGTGGACGGCCCAACCGCGGCGCCGTAAAAGTTCCCCGTGACAGTGCCGAGATTGCCCGGGCTTGCGGACGTGCGCACCGCCGTCGAGGCAAACGGCTCCTGCACCAGGTTCGTTATATTGCCACTGACGGACATGACCACGGACAACACGGTTAAGACCAAAAAAAATGCCCTCTTGATCCTCTTCTCCGTGTAATCCGTGTAATCCGTGGTTCTCATTTTCATTGCGCAATCAAATGTCCGAACGCCATGCAATTAACGTCGGCGGCCGCGTTGGTAAAATTGAGGGCAAACCCCGTCGAGTTGGCCTCAACTCCGCTTGTAAAACCGTTGGCCGTCGTCCACGATTGTTGAATCGTCCCGCCATAGCTCACACCGTTATTTGTGATGACCGCGAAAAGTTCACCCCCGTATTTGGCCCCGGAGATGCCCCCCAATTGATTCAAGTTGACCATCAAATCAAGCGTGATTTCCTGGTTGGTCCCGGGCGCCGGGGTTACAAACCACGCATTGGACATCAGCATGTAACCCACGCTGGTGGACGTTGAGTAGATCGGGCCGGACTCCACGATTGCCGTCAGGTTTGACAATGACTGCGAATTGGTTCGAATAAAATCGAACACCATCTGGGGATTCGGGCTTGGCTGCGCCAGAATTACCGAGTTGGTGCCATTGAGCCAGTTGGTGCCCCCGTTGTTCGTAATCGTCACCGCCCCGGCCCCGTTCAGCGCATACCCGGCCCCCAAAATCGTTTCCGCCCACGGCGTTTGCCCGGCGCCGGTGATCGCGCTCATCACGCCGCCGGTCACTGTTATTGACGTGTTGTCCGGCTCCACGATCCCCGCCGCCGAACTCGTCGCCTTGGCCGCGCTTAGAACCCCGCCCGACACTGTTATCGTCGCATTGTCCGGCTTCACAATCCCGGCCGCCGAACTGGTCGCCCCCGGCAGATACGCGCTCCCGATCATCCCGCTGGCGACCGCCGATCCGTTAAGCGAGGTCAGGTCCGCCCCCGATCCCGTATACGTGCCCGCAAAAATATTGCCCAACGCATCCCCAAACGTCGTTGCCCCAAAATAAAAATCGCTGCTGGTCGGATTGAAAAATGCCAGATTGCCCCCGGCGTCGCCGATCTGTTCATTGTCGTTGAGAAAATTGATCCGGTTGCTCACCGTGACGTATTTGGCGAAGTTCGTGTCGCCCGTATACATATTGGAGCGCGACATGAAATTGCTCCCGGAAACATTCCCCGAACCATCGACCCCGAACGTCTGCGAAACATTGGTGAACCCGGCGCCCACAAATTCCCCGGTCTGCACCGTGCCGTTCGCCGCGCCGCTGGTGAAGCCGAATTCAAACAGGCCGCTGGTCGGATTCCAAAACGACAGACTGCCCCCCACATCCTGCGCCTGGATTCCGTCTGAAAGCCAGATGACCGCGTTTGTCACTTCGTCATAGCTGGCGAAGTTGGTCTTGGCGGTGTAGCCGTTGCTGGAGACGCTGAGGTTTGTGATGTAGAGCGAGAGCGCGCCTCCGGTCACAAGGTCCACGTTGTACATGAGGGGATTGGTCAGGCTGATCCCGGGCGCAAGCGCGATTTGTCCCGAGCCGTTCGTAAAAAATTCCCCCGGAGTATAAGGACTGAAACCTCCCCCTCCCCCTCCAACGGGCGACGGCACCCACACCGCCGTCGCGACCCCCCCGCTGACGCTGTTGCTCAATATATTGCCCGCGGTCAGGCTCCCAGGCCTGATTCCCGCGACGGGAATGTTATTGCTGATGCTGTTTGTGCCCGTGACGCTCAGTGATCCGCCCAACGTCACATCGCCGGTTTGATCGACGAGCCAGACATTTCCCGGCCACGAATAGCTATAAAGCCCAAACGCCGCCTGGTTATTGAACGATCCCAGCAACCACTCATTCCCCGCGTTGTTCCCAGTCAAAATATCCGCATCCGCCGATGGATTAAACAAACTGACCCACCCCTGGTTCCCTGATGCCGCCGTTCCAATTCCAAGCGCCACATTGATCTGCCCCGTATTCCCGTTGAGAAAATTTCCGCTGATCGCCCCCGGTGAATACACCCCGCCGGACGCCGTCATCGGGACCTGCACGGTGACATTGCTGTTGTCCCCGTTTATCACGTCGGCGTAGAGCACCCGGTTGAGCATCGTGCTATCGGCGACATTGGTCCCGAGATAATTGAGAATCGCCGGATTGGTCGATATCATCACGGCCAGCGCGGCGTTGTTCGACGCGTTCAGATGAATCCCGCCGATAAGCTGCGTGTTCGGATTAACCATGAACGCCGCCTCATCCACCAGCGCGTTGTATTGTCCCGACGCCCCTCGAATCCATGTTGTCACGTTGGTCCATTGGACCATTTGCGCGTGCGTCCACGACGCATTCGTATGAAACGTGAACGCAACCACGAAATACCCGTTCCCTCTGGCCGCGCTCCAATAATCCTGCAAATACCCCTCGATCTGACTATCAGTTTCGCCGGTGTCGTAAACGTCATTATACCCGGCCCAGTAAAATAGAATTTTGTTGCTCGCCGTCACCGACCCCGCCGCGTTTGCGTAATTGGCCCAACGCTCCTGCGCCGTCTGCCCCGATACCCCAAAATCATACGCCGCATGGTGAAAGTAAAAACCCGGCAACTGAAGGAGCCGATCCGGATAATCGTTGTAATTCCCCGACGCGACATCCCCGTTGGTCCAGGCGGTCATGCTGTCCCCGTCAAACACGAATGTCGCCCCCACATTGAGATTGCTCGTCAGTGTCAGCGGCGCCGCGAAATTATTGGTCACCACTCCGGTGACCGCCCCGTTCTGCCCGTTGACCGAGCTGACGCCGGCGACGGCCGACGGGCTGACGGATTGATTGAGAAGATTGCTGTTGACGACAAAAAAATTGGACGTGCTCGCCGTCAACGCATTGTTGACAGTCCCCGATTGCCCATTGTTCAGCATGAACGCCTTGTTCGTGCTCTGCGATTGCGCGCGGGGATCGACCACGGATAACACGGTTAACACGACGAAGAACATCATCGGGAGGGGCGAGCGCCGCGAGCCTTGACCCGGACGAATTTTGGACTCGCGGCGCTCGCACCTCCCGCGAACATTTTTTTCGTCGTCTATTTTTGTTTTCATAAATCAATAACCGGTGTCCGAGATTTGCAGCGTTTCCACGCCGTTATCGTTGTAACAACTCAGCGTGTGGTACAGCCCGGTGCCCGCGTCCAGAATCTGCAGCACCGGCAGGCCGTTGACAGTGAAGGTCCGCCAGCCCGCCAGCGGCGGCGCGCTGCCCGTGCTGATCGGTCCGTCCTGCACGGTGATGGGTCCGTCCAGGATCGTGATCGTTTTGGCCGGGCTGTCCGTGGTCTGCGCCGTGATGCGAAGCCAATAGTTGACACTCGCCTCCCCGCCAAGGCTGATCGCCGTCTGGCTGTTGGGGAATATGAATTGCGCGTGGCTGTTGCCGCTGCCGCCCGCGTTCCAATTGGCCTGCGTCAACACGAGGTTCATGTTCGCCGCCAGCACCGTGCGGCTCATCATTGGCGAGTCCGTGTCGTTTTCAGACTCGAACACCTGGCACGTGACCGACGCGATTCCGCCCGCTCCCGAACTGGCGATCGTCGGCGCCAGCAGCGCGCCATTCTGCCCCATCCCAATGTCGATCTCGATGTCGTCCCCGCGATAAAACGCCGGCGCCTGCGAGCGCGTCAGGTCAAAGAGGCTGCCCGGCGCCGCCATGTCGCAGAACAAACGAATCGGAAGTGGGGCAACTAGTGTGCTCATTTCAGTGTCTGGATTTCTTCATGGCATCGTTTGCCACGCCCCGTTGCCCGAGACGGTGTAGGTGAAGTTGCAGCTCAGCCCGATGTGTTGCGCGCATTCCACCGTCTCGATCACCGCCGACGGCAGGTAACGCAGGATGCGCCCCGTCGCGCTCTGGTTGTCCAACGTGATTTCCCCCTGCGTCGGCACGCTGTCGGGATGGAACGCGATGAACGCGATGCAATTCTCCACCGTCTGGAAACTTCGTTGAACCGTGAATGCAAACCGGTTTTGCAGGTTGTACCGCGGAATCAGCAGCGCATAGGCCGCCCGGAACAATGGGCTGGTCTGGACCTGCCGTTTCTGTTTGTTGACAAATCCTTCCTTGATCTGCCCGCCCACCCCGGCGATGAACGTCGGCCCGATCACCACTGCGACCGAGTCGTCCGCCAGCAGAAACGCCTGCCCGCCTGTGGGTGTGATGGTTATTTTCATCGGGGAAGCGGGAGGGGCGAGCGCCGCGAGTCCCAAGTGCATCCAGGCCAAGGCTCGCGGCGCTCGCCCCTCCCGATTTCGTTTCCTTGGTGTGGATTCATTTTCTCAGGCGAGGGTGAGGGCCGGGACCGATGGCGCGCCGCCGCTCCCGATGTTGAGGCTGCTGACCCAGCCGACTTCCCCGTAGCGCAACGGTTTGCTGCCGAAAACAAATCCCTCTCCCACCATGAACGCGTTCCCGATGGTGATCGTCATGTTGCTGCTCCCGGTGATGACAAGGTTCGCTCCGTTGGCGCTGCCCCGATTTCCGCCGGCCGCCCCCGTCCCCTGCGCGTAGAGCGCCGCGTCGATCTGCGCCATCGTCGGCCCAAGCGGTTTGCACTTCGCCATCGCGCGGTAGCTCACGAGGCGGAACGCGCGGGTGCGGCCTTGGATCACGACGGGCTGAAGGTCCAGTTCATGGCTGACCGTCCATTTTTCCTGCGCCTGAAAGCTCGTGAACCCCGCCACGCTTCCCCAGACCGCCGTGAATTCCTGGTTGCCGATGTAGGCGGTGCCGGGCACGGCCGGATTGCTGTAGGCGTTCCCAGTGGATTTGGAAAAGTAAGCCGTGGAACTGGACGGATTGGCGCTATTGCCGATCACCCCGAAAAATTCCATTTCTCCCAGCGTTGGCGCGCCGACCCCCAGCGACAGTTCCGGCATCTTGCCCACGATCGCGCTCGCCAGCGAAATCGTGTCCCCGTTGTTCGAGTTCAACGCGCACGGAACATCGCTCGAGCCGGGATACAAAGTGCCGGGAACGCCGGCAATGTAGGGAAACATCGTCGAGAGCGCCGCCGTGTCGTAAAATCGCGGCGCCCCCTTGGCTTTGACCACCAGGTCCCGGTAAATTTTGTCGATCTTCCCGTAAAGCGCCGTCTCAACATCGTCCCATACCGCCGGCACTTCGACGGGGACATCGCCGACGAATTGGATGTTTTGGCTGTTAAAGGCCGCGTAACACGGCCCGCCGAGAAGTTGTGATCGAGTTACTGACATGGTGTTTGGTGGTGGTTGATGAGTCTGGTCCTAATTGAAATCCCTCTTGCCCTGGTAAGACTGGAATTCGGAATCGTGGAAATTGTTCATGTGACGGTAAACGTGTCCACCATGCTGCCTTGCAGCGTTCCGTTGTAGGCCGCGGTCCGCACGATTGTGCCGCTGGCGACGGTGAACGGGGTTGTGTATTGGATGGCAGTCGGATTCCCGCTTCCCGGAAAACTGCCGTCGGTCGTGTAGTAAATCGTGCTGCCGCCGCCGGGTTGTTGATCGGCCAGCGTCACCGTCTCGGCGGCCGCCGCCGCGGCGGGCGCAACGGTCCGCTGCAACGCTGTCAAGACAAACGTCGCGTTCAGTACCACCTGGATGGCCACGAACGGCTTGTCCGAACCCGTCGCGACGTACTTATAGAACGCCGCCCCCGCGTAAAATCCCTGCATCGGTCCTCCCAGGAAAAATAACTGGAACGTCTGCGCCAGGTTCACGGCGATTTGTTCGCAGGTCAATCCAGTGCCGTTGGCCCCGAGGTTGACCGTCGGTTGCTCCTTCACTATGAATTTCTGTTCCAGGATGCACACCGGTCCCGCCGTGTCCGGCATCGCCGTTTTGAGTGTCGGCATCAGCACTTCGATCGTCGCGCCCCCTTTGCCATTGCGCCCCTGCAGGCCGGACAACGCCCGGTTGACTTCCGTATCGAGCCGCTTCTCGCGAATCGAAAATACGGCGATGTTCGCGAAATACGCCTCGCTTAGAAGCTTGTTATAGACATCCGGCTGGACGGATTCGATTTGCGCGGCAAGGTTCATGTCTCCCCGAGTGTGTCAAATGAATGCGTGTCGAGCCGGTGCCCGCGCCGGATCTTCTCCACCCGAAAACTCGGGCCCGACACGTTCTGCGGCTCCAGCGGGATTTCCACCTTCTCGCTGCCCTTCCGGATGCTTCCCATGCGCTTGACCGCCTCGTCATATTGCTGGCGGCGAAAGTCGCTCTGGAGATCCGTCTTGGGCAGCGAGGCAAACCACCTCCAGCGAACCATCGCAATCACGTCCTCTCGGATTTGGTCCGGCACCGTCCCGCTCTGGCCGATTTGATTGCCCCCGACCAGGATGCTCGACTGCACTTCGGCGATCACGTTGGCAAGGATTCCGGCAAGAATGCTCGTTGATCCCTGCACCGTGTTCAGCGCGGCGACTTCATCCGGCAGGATTTCCGCCGTAACGTCCGTGGTGGCTAGTGTGTTCCAGGGCATGTTTATCTCCACGGGAGGGGCGGGCGCCGGCGAATCCCGTCTTGCGGGCCGCGGCGCTCCCCCGCCCGTCAGTTACGGCGCCACGCTCTGCGTGAGCGTGAGAACCAGGTTGCTGGCCGTGGCGTTGGTGATCGTGTAGCCCAGCGACGTCGCAGGTTCCCAGAGCGCTGCCTGCAGGTTCGTGCTTTGGAAACTGTTGGTCAGGTAACTGATCGTCCACGTCAGCAGCGGCGTGGTGGAAAAGTTCGTCCCATAAGCCAGGTTCAGCCCATTGGTGTTTCCGCCGCCAAGGTCGTATGCGGGATAGATCGTCACTATCAGGTTGGAGTTCGCAACAAACTTGTTCGTGTTGACAATCTGCAGCGTCAGCCCAATCGAATGCGCGCCGGAAAACGGGATGAGTGTGTTTGTAAACACGCCCACCGTCTGGCAGCCCGGCGTCACGCCCGGCAGCGCCCCGTTGGTGTTGAGCATCTCGTTGTTTGTGAACAGTTGGGAACTCAGCAGCGTATAAAGCCGCGGCTTCACCATGGTGGTGGCCTGCGCGTGCGCGGAATTCACCGCGCAGCACGCCACGGCCCAGAGCAGAACCCCCGTCACCGCGCGTTTGATGGAATTGAAAATTTTCATAATTCTTAATTCTTAATTTTTAATTGATTTGAATTTGCTGTATCCCGGTCGTGTGTTGCACATGCAGGTACTCGTAATTCTCCACTGTCAACGCGATGAGCTTGACCCCGATGTCCGTGATATAGACCGCGTACTCCCCGCCGCCGTACGCTGCGTTGGAGACGTGCCGGACCAGGTTGCTGGCGTCCATCGGCCCGTCGCTGTCGATGCTGGTGAATAGCAGCACATTGCTCCCGATGATTTCCTGCTTGGTCGTTCCGCTGGTTTGCTGGTAACGCTCCGCGTTGATCAGGCAGCGGTCTACTCCAATGGCCGTGGCCACTTGTTCCTCCGTGAATTGCCCCGCCCTCGCAAGCGCCCCGGCCGTGAGCTGGCTCTCGTAGGCGTTCTGCCGCTTCAGCGCCGCCTGGTCGCCGTAGATGGCCACCAGCGGGTAGAATCCAGTCGTATTGGCCAGGTTGATGATGTCCTGCTTGAGTTCAAGGTCCGGATTGCTCCCGGCGTCCCAGGTCGTGCTGGACAGTATCGCCGACGTTTGCACAAGCGATACCGATTCCAGAACCGTCGCCCGCATCATCAGGTCGATCAGCCATTTGGTGTGGACCTGCTGCCATTCCGGCTTGTCCTTGAGCTGGTCGCGGTCCAGTAGAACCGTCAATCCGCGATTGGGGACCTGCAAATCAACCTTCGTGGCCACCCTTTGGCGCACCCGCATGAAGTCGGCCAGCACGCCCCGTTTTACCGACGTGTAATCCACCGTCTGCCACGGCTCGCTCTCGTCGTAGATGGTCAGGCGCACGATCCGGCTGTTGCTGGGCCGCGGGGGCGCAAGCAAATCGCGCAGTTGACGCAGGCGATTGCCCACCATGCCGTCGTAACTGATGGCAAAGGTGGTCAATTCCTCGATGTATTCGGATTGGCGCAACAGCGAGTCATTGGCCAGGCAGACCTGGCCGTGATGTGCGCCAACGTTGTTGGAGGCGATGGCTGTCGGGGCAAATTCGTTGCCCAGCGCCACGCCGAGTGATTCCAGCGCCGCGTTGCGCGCCGCGTTCGAGAGGACTATCGGATCTTTCATTTGTTTCAAGTGTTGAGGTTGTTGGTTCTTCCCGGTCACGCGGGTGCCGCGTAGGCCAGCACTCCGCCCGTCACTGTCACCTGGTACGGCGGGCACGTCAGAAAACTGATTTCCTGGTTCGCCACCGTCACCGTTTTTATCGCCCGTCCAATGACCCAATACGTCCCGTTGGCCGCCGCGGTGACATCCTGCACAAATCCCCCGGACGCCGAACCGACCAGGTGATCGACCGTGATCGCCCCGGCGCTGTAGCCCAGTTGCGCCCCTTCCGATGCTCCAAACCGTTCCACGTCCAGGAAGTCGCCAATCTGGTACGGCGCGTCCGGCGAAATTCCCAGCGGCAGGTTCACGCCCCCGGTCGGCTTGGCGTAATACAGGCTCGATCCCCGCTCATAGATCAGGTACTTGCTGGAAACGGGAAACGTCACCGATGGATCGATCTGCAGCGTTTGCCGAGCATGGTCGAACATCCCCCCCAGTTCATTCGCAAGGGCGACCGCCCCTTTCGGGCGGAGGCTCAGGTTTTGGAGTGCGCGGATATGTCCGCGCTTTACCAATGCGGCGACATGTCGCCGCATTCCGGACAGGCATTTAAGTTTTTTCATAATTTTGCTTGCCCCGAAAACTTTCAGGGCGGGTTGATCTCTAGTTTGTTGTTGTCGTTTTTGTTGCGGTCCCGGTCTTCTTTCGCGCGTCGTAGTCGCGCTGCCGCGCGATCACCGCGCTGGCCTGCTCGCGCCGCAGGCCCTTGGACATCTTGGCGGCGATCAGCACTTCATCGGCCGCGGTCCGCGTTTTGGCCGACTCCATATCGGCGATCCGGGCCTTCAGCGCGGCGTTTTCCGCCTGCACCGAGGCCAGGCTGGACGTGTCGGCCGCCGCTTCCGGCGCCGGGCGGGTTGGAATCTCTTTTGGCATGGGTGATGTTCCTGGGTTGACGGTTTATCTTTAGAATTGACTCCGCACTTTCAGTTTTTCCGCCAGCCCGGGGTTTCTCTGCATCACCGCGTGGTGCGCCTTGATCGGATCGGTCTCGCCCGTGTCCTTCATGTGCCTTTCCACGCTGGCGCAATACTCCTCGCGCGGGTCCCCCACCGCCCCCTGGTTGGACAGGATTTTGCCGCTCTCCGCGCTGGCCGCCGTCCGGTAGCGCGTCGCCGAGGCCAGCAGCGCCGAGGCTTCCGCGTCAAAATCCTGCGCGTTGCCCAACGCTTCGATCCGGGCACCGCGCTCGGCCACGTTGAGTTTCCCCCGCGCGATGGCCAGATCGACCACCGTCGTTGCCCGGCCGGATTTGAGCGCGCCGATTTGGGCCTTTAAATCAGCCCTTTCGTTTTCCAGCGCCGTGGCGCTCGAGTTGAGGCTTGAAATTTGCGATTTCAAATGCGCGTTTTCGCCGGCGAGTGTGGATTTCTCGTTGCCCAGGCTCGTGACCTCGCCGGCTTTGGCGGTGTGGAGCTTTTGGAGGGCCTCGAGAACCTGCGTTTCGGTTGGGCTTTCGGCGTTGGCGAGGGCCGCGCCTTGGGCCAGCAACCATCCTGCGATGAGTTTCATTTCGGGTTCCTTGTTGTATGATTCGCCCTCTCCTTCACCTCTCCAATTCAACGGGAGAGCGTGCTCCCGAATGCGTTCGGGAGTGAGGGTGTTCGCCAGCGATTCAACGCCGCAAATATTCGGATGGGCCGTCAGCCCGGCGGACAAAAGTTTAAAGGGCCGGGCCAGCGTCGCGTCCCCGCGCTTGCCAATCGGCTGCACCAGCCACAGCGCGCTGGGATATTTGCAGCCTTCGTTCTCCACCGCGTCGGCCCCGGCGGGCGTCAGGACAAAATTCGCCTCGATGCCCCGCCCGGTTCGCCTCACCTTGTGGATTGTCCCAATGATTTCCTTGCGGCCTGCCGGTGTGGCCGTTTCCGGCGCGTGATCGCGCAAATCCGGATGGCCTTTATAGACCGGGATCCCGACAACCGCGCGGCGGATGCGCCGAAAGAGCGAATTCTCCCGGGACAGCAACTGCCCCGCCGATTCATCGTCCAGCACCTGGATGAATTTCTCCTCGGCGAGCGTGCCGTTCTTCTTGACGAGGCGCGTTTTCGGGTGCTCGCCAAACGGCGCGATCAACGCCCAGCCGTCTTCGTCCAGCGCGGCGGCCTCGTTCCCCAGGAGCAACGGGATGTCTTGGATTTCGTTCATGGTTGGTTGCAGTAAAAGGACGCCGCGTCAACCTGCGGGTCCGGCATCAGGCCACTGGCCATCTGCACCGCCGCATTCGGATTGGCCCCCGCGCCAATCGCCTTCTCGAGTTCCGGGCGCTCGGTCTCGGCAGTGAATCGCTCGCCGTTCTTGCGTGCGCCCTGGTGGGAATTGCCATTGGGACCCGATCCGTTCCTCGTCTCTGAAGTCTGTCCTTGCCCCGGCGGTACCAAACACGGCTCCCCCGCGCCCGGCGCCTTCCATCGAAAGCGCCGGTACGCCTCCGCCAGACTGATCTTCAACCCCATGGGCACCAGCGTGCTGACGGCCTTCAAGTCCGCCGCGGCGGAGTCATCCAGCGGCGGCACAATCGCCAGCGCCGCGCGCGGTTCCTGGTTGAACAAATAACGGATGATCGGGCGGTCCACCCGTTCGTTCAGGCAGCCAGTCGCCCACGCGGCGTCTCGCGCCAGAAAAATGCCCGATTCCTCCTTCTGCACGCTCGCCCCGACGATGTGCTGCCCCGAGCCGGGTTCGGCGCCGCGCGCGCTGGTGGCAAGGTCGATCCCCCGGTAGCACTTGGCATACAGCCGGTCCACACGCTCAACCAGCGCCTCAAACGGCAGCGAATTCTTCGCCGCGTTGTCCAGGAACTTCAGCGTCACTCCCTGGCTGTGGATGACCGCGCCGTCATTCGAGATGTCGCGTAGCGTTTCCCGCGCCTCCTCCCACGAGGTGTCCCCCTTTTGCGCGTCGGTGATCACCTCGATGAATCCGCTCCCGTAACGCTGCGAAAAGAGCAGCCAGTCCCGCAACTGAAAGTGTTTCATCGCAAACGCCATGCACAGCGGCCGCATCCAGCCCAGCCCCACGCATGTCAGCCATTCCCCTTGCAGGCACGGCTGCCCATACACGTCAAATATATGTTTGAGATACGAGAGATACCCCCGCCGCGATTCAAAAAACCAGATCGGCGTGTGGCGGAATTCCGCCGTCACCTCCCGCGCCGCCGGATTGTCGATCCGCAGCAATATCTCGTGGGCGCTGTAGTAATAACTGTGCGCCGTGGCCATCTGGTAGAGCAATTCGCTCATCCCCCCCACCGCGTCCTGGTCCAGCGCCCGCGTCGCCCGGAGGTTCTTGTAGAAATAATCCAGCGCCTGCGCGTGGCGGTCCCCGTCCGGCGTCCCATCGGAAACGACCTGCCATTCCAGCCCGGCCAGGTCGGAGGCGCGTTTGTCCGCGTTAAGCGCCAATTCCCCATCCCGCTCCATCATCACCTCCCAGATTTTTCCAACGACCCGCATTTCCCCGATCCGAAAAGCGTTGAGATTGGCCGCCAGCCACTTCATATCCAACTCCGGCATCGGCGAATATCGAAGCCGGATCGCCCATTCGATCCGCGCCTGGTTGAACTGCGAGGTTCCCGTCGGGTTCATGGCTGGAAGGACGGTCCGCTCCGTCTGTCACCGGTCTTCTTCGTCGAGTGCGTCAGTGCTCTCATGCGGGATCATTTCAGCACGCCGCGCCCGGAAAAAAAAACCGACCAGGGGAAAAACCACCGATTCTCCCAACCTTTTCGCCCCAAAAACCCCGATACAAGCAATTCTTTCTTCGCGCTCTTCGCGCCTTTCGTGTTATTGAATTGAGATGACGTATATCGCCATGCTGCGTGGGATCAATGTCAGCGGAAAAAAAATCATTAAGATGGAGCAACTTCGCGCATCCTTGTCCGCGTTGGGATTCAGCAACGTCAAAACCTATGTTCAAAGCGGCAACATCATTCTTGAATCCTCAATTGGCTCTCCCGCCAGCCTGTCCATGAAAATTGAGCAGAAAATTCTGCGCGATTTTGGCTTTACAGTTCCAGTCTTTCTGCGGACACCAATCGAAATGGCGGGAGCGATCAAGTGCAACCCGTTCATAAATGACCCCAACATTGACCAGTCCAAACTCCACATCACTTTTCTAGCCGCCGCCCCGCCGAAAACGGCCCTCGAACAATTGCAGCCCCTGGCCGTGGAACCAGAGCGATTTCGCATCATCGGCCGTGAAATTTTTCTCTATTGCCCCAACGGCTATGGAAACACCAAACTTTCCAATACAGCCATTGAAAAAAAGTTGTCCATCGGAGCGACCACCCGGAACTGGACAACTTCGAAAACGCTTCTGGCGATGGCGCAGTGACGCGATGCACATCATTTCACCCTTAACCGAAGCGATCCAGAGTGAACAGGAGGTTGCGAATTTTCTCCGCGACCTCTGGTGCGTCATGGAAAGTCTGAATGAACTAGCAAAATGAAAGGTGATTGCCATGTGAATTGAACATTGAACATGTAGCGAAGCCGGTGGCTGGCGGGAGCAATTCCGCCGGTCAAAGCCTGGCGGAGCAAACAACCGA